>NZ_CVTP01000017.1:0-447523 GCF_900005865.1 Pseudomonas sp. 58 R 12 | reverse complement strand
CAAAGGCGCCAACGCCGGCCACGCCACCGAAGCCAACATGGACCGCCTCGACGGTGCCGGCGCTGCCGCCGCCCTTGAAGCCCGCGCCGTCACCGCCAGTGACTCCGCCGCCATCGTCCGCGCCAAGGCCGCCCTGGACAAACTCGACGTCGCCGAAGGCCTCGCCGAACTCGAAGGCGCCTCCGCCCGCGTCGCCGTTGACGAAAAGCGCATGATCAACTGCCGCGCCGACCTCAACCAACTCGTGCCCTTCAAGTACGACTGGGCCTGGCAGAAGTACCTCGACGGCTGCGCCAACCACTGGATGCCGCAAGAGGTCAACATGACCGCCGACATCGCTGTGTGGAAAGACCCCGAAGGCCTGACCGACGACGAACGCCGCATCGTCATGCGCAACTTGGGCTTCTTCTCCACCGCCGACTCCCTGGTTGCCAACAACCTGGTCCTGGCCGTGTACCGCCTGATCACCAACCCGGAGTGCCGCCAGTACATCCTGCGCCAGGCCTTCGAAGAAGCGATTCACACCCACGCCTACCAGTACTGCATCGAATCGCTGGCCATGGATGAAGGCGAGATCTTCAACATGTACCACGAGATTCCATCGGTCGCCAAAAAGGCTGCCTGGGGCCTGAAGTACACCCGTTCGATCTCCGATCCGAAGTTCGAAACCGGCACTGTCGAGACTGATAAAGAACTGCTGCGTAACCTGGTCGCCTACTACTGCGTGCTGGAAGGCATCTTCTTTTACTGCGGCTTCACCCAGATCCTGTCCATGGGCCGTCGCAACAAAATGACCGGCGTCGCCGAGCAGTTCCAGTACATCCTGCGCGACGAGTCGATGCACCTGAACTTCGGTATCGATGTGATCAACCAGATCAAAATCGAAAACCCGCATTTGTGGGATGCCGAGATGAAGGAAGAAGCGACCCAGATGATCCTGCAAGGGACTCAGCTGGAGATCGAATACGCGCGCGATACCATGCCGCGCGGCGTGCTGGGCATGAATGCGGCGATGATGGAGGATTACCTCAAGTTCATCGCTAACCGTCGCCTGTCGCAGATTGGTTTGAAAGAAGAGTATCCGGGCACCACCAACCCGTTCCCGTGGATGAGCGAGATCATGGACTTGAAGAAAGAGAAGAACTTCTTCGAAACCCGTGTGATCGAGTACCAAACAGGCGGCGCGCTGAGCTGGGATTAACTCCTAAGCCAAGCAACATCAAGGAGCCCTGACTTGTTCAGGGCTTTTTTATGCGCGTTGATTTGCCATTTCTTGAAGCACATCGCGCTGATCACCTCGCCGAGAAGGGTTCGGATCGTACAAGCAATGCTGTAGCCTTGCATCCCAATTGCCATCAGTGTTGCACCGATAAAGTATCGGTAGCCTTCATCGACGGGCTCTACAAAAGTCCAAAGATTGGCACGGGAGTAATCTCCCGCTGTCACACCTGACACGCACCTAAAAATACTAGATAGGACCGAGGCCAACCCGTGAACCCAGACATGCTCGAAGCCGGCCCCGCTGACGCCAAAGTACTCTCCGTCTTTGACTTCGACGGCACGCTCACCCACCACGACAGTTTCGTGCCGTTCCTCAAGTTCGCCTTTGGCACCGGTGAGTTTTATGGCCGGATGGTCAAGCTGGCGGTGCCAGGTCTGCGCTTTTTGTTGCAGCAGATCAGCCGGGATGAGTTGAAGGCGCAGTTGATCCGCACCTTTATGACCGGGGTGGAGAAGGCGTGGGTGCAGCAGAAGGCCGAGGAGTATTGCCAGCGCAATTGGGCGCGGTTGATGCGCCCGGCCGGCGTGCTGTCGGTGGAGCAGGAGTTAGGTTCGGGCGCGGTGGTGACGCTGTGCTCGGCGTCGCCGACGTTGGTGTTGCAGCCGTTTGCCGATCGTCTTGGGATCAAGTTGATCGGGACTGAGCTTGAGGTGGTGGATGGGGTGCTGACCGGTAAGCTCACCGGGAATAACTGCCGGTGTGAGAACAAGGTGTTGCGGCTTGAGGCGGTGTATGGGGACCTGGGGGAGTATCGGCTGCGGGCCTGGGGCGATACGCGTGGGGATCGGGAGTTGCTGGCGGCGGCGCAGGATGCGCATTTTCGGCATTTTCATGCGAAGAAGAAAAGGCGGGCTCGGTTGCAGCGGTGATGCGGGGGGTTGGGTTGGCGGGGGGATCGAGGTGATCCCATCGCACCATGGCTGGGGTTCGACAGCTCCCACCGTTTGATCGGTGTCAGACTGGGTAACGCACTAGCATGGGGTGCCCGGGGTTGAGTGGCCGCATAGGCCCATCCCGATCACTCGTTAACGCTACCCGATTCTTGTTCTTCAAATGCGGATCGCACCGCTTCCACTACCCGTTCGGCTAAGTGAGCAACTTCCAACTGCGGATAAGCTTTTTTCAATTTCCCCGATATCTGCCAGCCATTTTCCTTTAGCGAGCGAATGACGCGGTTTGCGTCCTGATCCGGCATTTCCAGCACTTCTTTGAGCTGCTCCTGAGCGCGCTGAAAAATGACCAATACACGCGCTTCATCAGCCATTTCTGTCCGGACGGTATGCGCCACAACCTGTGCCGTATACAGGACATGCTCAGTCAAATCGGGATAGCGCCACGCGAATTGCGCATCTTCATAGTCATCAAAGACCAGGTTGCTGCGGGTGCCGTCCTCGTAGACGACGAGTTCGCCAAACCGATAAGACGCGGCGTAGCGTTGCATGAATGGTCGCGAAAACACCTCCAGCGTGCGATCGTAACGTGCCCGAAAATCAATCGAACTTGTGATCGTGGCTGATACCGGCAGGATCACGCCATCAGGCACCGCATTATCACGGATCAACGTATCGTTGATAAGAAAGCGATGGATCCGACCATTGCCGTCCCGCATGGGGTGGATATACACGAAGGCGAAAGCGATTACAGCTGCCCGGGCCAGCGACTCAGAACCTCGTGTTGCCAGCTCGAATGCTTTCAAGCCATTGAGCAGTTGCGTCAGCACCTCAAATTGCGGCGCAATGTAGTGCACGATGTCCTCGCGCATGGTCGCCTGCCCCACAAAGATCGGCGAGCGCCGCAAGCCCAGCCCGAGAGCCTCGCCTCCCAAAATACCGGCTTGCAACGTGTGCAGGCTTTCGTTGCTCAACGGATCCTCGATATGGCCACAGTATTTGGCGATCACGTGGGCAAACCGCTGGATCCTGTCGGCTTTGTCTGCCTCTCTCTCGATCAAGAAGCTGGCACGCGACTCCTTGAACGTCAGCCAACTTGCCGTGCGCATCAGGATATCGGCGCCAAAGGTCTGGTTCAGTTCTCGCAGTGCTGCACCCAGATCAAACTGCAGCGCGTCTTGTACAGCTTCGGTACGGCGGATCAGAGGGGAGAACGCTGGCACGCCGGGAAGATTATCGTTGATGCGCCAGCGTCGTATCCTCAGAGGCTCAACGCGGGTCAGGTAATGCTGCGATGAAACAGCATCGACATAGCCGCCATTGGTTACGTCTGGCACATCAAGCTGCCGTCCGGTTACCCATTCGTACAGGAATCCGGTGCGGCGGGCATATTGACCAAAGGGCGTTTGCCGGCACCAGGCTTCAACGGGTTCGGGGCCGGCGGCAGCAAATAGGCGAGCGAAGAATTCGAGGTGAATTTCTTCGTACTTGAGCCCGAACTCGAAATGCCCTGCAAAGTCGTCCGAGGGTTGGTAGCTGAGGGGGTACTTACGCTCGACATGTCCATTGCTCTCGTGGCTCATACGGGTCGTACCGATTACCGATTCGACGCGTAGTGGCTGTGCAAGCGCGATACGGTAGCGGTCAGCGAGTGCCTTGAAGCCTACCTGCATGGTCGAATCCCCTAACGAACGCTAAAAAACGATAACTATTAGGGAATGGTAGGCGAAAACGATAATTTTGTGAGTACGAAAATGCTAATGCGCTATTAAATTTGCTAACAATTCAGCTATTTCATTTGAAAACGATAACGACCTAAAAGAAAGCGATCCGAGTTTAGGGTCCGTCAGGAGACCGAGGCGATCCCTTCGCAGCCTCGCTGGGGCTCGACAGCTCCCACAGTTGATCTCTGTCGCTCGGAGGGACGGTGTTTGGCTTGAGTGTTATGTCGTGGCTTTGAGGTCCACACCCAGCGCCGTTGCAAAGGCTTTTACCATCGGGCTGCGCGGGGCGTTGTGGCGCAGGATGAGGTTGAAGGCGGTGCTCAGGTGAACTTGCTCCGGACACAGTGCGCGCAGGCGCCCTTCCCTTACCAATGGCGAGGCGTAGTGTTCGGGCAGGAAGCCGAGGAAGCGGCCGGTGAGGATCAGGATGGCGACGGCTTCGACTTGTGAGGCCGAGGCGGACTGGCTGTCGTAATTGACGAAGGTGGCCTTGTCGCGGTGGATCGCATACCGGTGGTTCACCACTTCGTATTGGCGCAGCACGTCGGGCGTGATGTCGCTCGCGCTGAAGAGTGGATGTCCTACAGCGCAGTAGACGTGGGCTTTTTCTTCGTACAGCGGGAAGTAGTCAAATTCCTCTCGGCGTTGGTACACCGGCACGATGCCGACGATCAAGCGGCCTTCCACCACGCCACGTTCAACTTCGTCCAATTGCGAGGCATGTAGGCGCAATCTAATTTTTGGTGATTCGCTATGTAATTTCCCCAACGCGGTAATTAGCGGGGAATTAACGTCGGACACGGTGTTATCAATAACCCCCACACTAAGGTCGCCAATGAGTTCGTTTTGCGCCGAACTAAGCTTGTCGCGAAAACTGTCCACCGAGGTAAATAACTCGATGGACGCCTGATACACCAACTTGCCTTCTTCGGTCAGGCCGAACCCTTCCCTCCCCCGTGTACACAGGCGCATGCCGATGCGGATTTCCAGGTCGGAGATTTGTTTGCTGATAGCCGCGAGCCCCACGTTCAGCTCGTTTTGCGCGGCGCTAAAGCCGCCGGCTTCGACCACGGCCATAAATACCCGCAGCAATTTGAAGTCCAGCCCGCTCAGCTGCAGGGGCGGTCGTGTGCCGGGTTTTGGCGGTAGGTTTCCAGAAGTGGAAAGTGGAGTTTCCATAATACGCGTTGACCTCAAGTGCCATATTCAACAGGCTTCAACCCAGTCCTTGAACATAGCCAGGCGGCGATAATGAACATAAACAACCGCCCTTGGCAACCTTGAATACGGCGCGTCAGACGCTGATTCAGTCTAGTTGAAAACTTATTTTTACTGCCTCCGACTCTTCTAAAAACAAGCGTGAGGAATACCCATGTCCCAGCCCACCGACCGCCTTTGGGGCGCTCGTTTCAAGACCGGTCCGTCTGCTGCATTGGCCGCGTTGTCGCGTTGCCCTGAGCGCTATTTTCGCCTGACGCCCTACGACCTGGCCGGCTCCCGTGCCCATGCCCGTGAGTTGCAGCGCGCCGGTTTGCTGGATGAGTCGGAGACCTTGCGTACCCTCGAAGCCCTGGAGGGGATCGGCGCTGACTTCGCCGCCAGCCGCCTGCATCCGACCCTGGATGACGAGGACGTGCACACCTTCATCGAACGCGTATTGACCGAGCGCCTCGGCGTCTTGGGCGGCAAGCTGCGCGCCGGGCGTTCACGCAATGATCAGACCGCGAATGACCTGCGGCTTTTCCTACGCGACCACGCGCGCACCATCACCACTGAGGTGTTGGGTCTGCAAAAGGCGTTGGTGGAACAGGCCGAGCAGCATGTGGAGAGCATCTGCCCAGGCTTTACCCATTTGCAGCAGGCGCAGCCGATTGTGTTTGCCCACCACTTGCTGGCTCATGCGCAGTCGATGCTGCGGGATGTGCAACGTTTGGTGGATTGGGATGCGCGTGCAGCGCTGTCACCGTTGGGTGCGGCAGCCATGGCCGGTTCGGCGATTGCGCGCCAGCCGGAGCATTCGGCCAAGGAAATGGGCTACACCGGGCCGTGCGAAAACTCGATTGACGCGGTAGCCAGTCGCGACCATGTGGCGGAGTTTCTGTTTGTGGCGGGCATGCTCGGGGTGAATATTTCGCGGCTGTCGGAGGAGTTTTGCCTGTGGTCGTCGCGCCAGTTTCGCTGGGTGGTGTTGGACGATGCCTACGCCACCGGCAGCTCGATCATGCCGCAGAAGAAGAACCCGGATATTGCCGAATTGGCGCGGGGCAAGGCTGGGCGCTTGATCGGCAACTTGACCGGGTTGATGTCGACGCTCAAGTCGTTGCCGCTGTCGTACAACCGCGATTTGAGTGAAGACAAGCACAGTGTGTTGGACAGCGTGGACACCTTGCTGCTGGTACTGCCGGCGATGGCCGGGATGGTTGCGACCATGAAGGTGCAGGTGGAAGAGCTGCGGCGTCAGGCGCCGATGGGCTTCACCTTGGCGACGGAGGTGGCGGATTGGTTGGCCACCCGTGGTGTGCCGTTTAAAGAAGCCCATGAGATTACCGGCGCGCTGGTGCAGGCCTGTGAGAAGCATGAGATTGAGTTGTGGGAAGCCTCGCCGGCGATGTTGGCGGAGGTGGATGCTCGGTTGCTGCCTGAAGTGCGGGACTGCTTGACCCTGGAGGCGGCGATTGCGGCGCGCAGTGGGTGGGGTGGGACGGCGCCGGAGCGGGTCAGGGAGCAGATTGGGCGGTTGAAGGTGGCGTTGGCTGAGCAGCAGCGATGGGCTGAGAGTTATCAGGGGTTTCGGATGTAAGCCTGGGAGATTTGTAGTGTTTGGGCTGGCGCTTTTGCAGGCAAGCCAGCTCCCACATTGGATCGGGTTTTAACTGTTGGATCGAGTAGAGCGGTAATCGCTTTTTTGGAGAATCACCATGAACCAAACCCCGGCCGAGCGCTTGGAAATAGAGCGCAAGTTGTCCGAGAACCAGTTCGATATCACGCAGTACGAACACGTGCCGCGTCGCTATTACGGGCGGATGTTTTTTGCCACGTTGATCGTGATCGTATTGGCCGCGCTGTTGCGTGCATTCGCCAACGGCCAGATCGAATGGTCCTACATCGGTCAGTTCCTCACGTCTGAGGCCATCCTCTGGGGCCTGGTGAACACCATCGTCATGTCGATCCTGGCGATGGCGCTGGGCGTGGTGATCGGGGTGATCACGGCGATCATGCGCATGTCGGCCAACCCGATCCTGCGGTATGTGGCCATCACCTACACCTGGCTGTTCCGTGGCACGCCGTTGATTCTGCAGTTGCTGCTGTGGTTCAACCTGGCGCTGATTTTCCCGGTGATCGCGATTCCCGGCCTGTTCAGCATCGACACCGTCGACCTGATGACACCGTTCGTGGCCGCCCTGCTCGGCTTGAGCATCAACCAGGGCGCCTACACCGCCGAGGTGGTGCGCGCCGGCTTGCTGTCGGTCGACACCGGCCAGTACGAAGCCGCCAAGTCCATCGGCATGCCGAGCCTGCAAGCGCTGCGTAGGATCATTCTGCCGCAGGCCATGCGGGTGATCATTCCGCCTGTAGGCAACGAGTTCATCAGCATGGTGAAAATGACCAGCCTGGCCAGCGTGATCCAGTACTCGGAGCTGCTGCACAACGCGCAAAACATCTACTACGCCAACGCGCGAGTCATGGAGCTGCTGATTGTGGCCGGCATCTGGTACCTGGCGGTGGTGACTGTTCTTTCATTTGGTCAAAGCCGCCTCGAGCGTCGTTTTGCCCGCGGCGCCGGCAAGCGTTCGTAAGTCTGGGTTGAGGAGATTTGCCCCATGAGAAGCATCGTAAAGGCCGTCAACCTGAACAAGTATTACGACGAATATCACGCGCTGCGCGACATCAATATCGAGGTCGAGCAAGGCGAAGTCATGTGCATCATCGGCCCGTCGGGTTCGGGTAAAAGCACGCTGCTGCGTTGCGTCAACCAGTTGGAAAAAATCGACAAGGGTGGCCTGTGGGTCGACGGCGAGCTGGTGGGTTACCGGGTGGTCGGCAACAAGCTGCACGAGATGAATGAATCGCAGATCGCCCGCCAGCGCTTGGCCACCGGGATGGTGTTCCAGCGCTTCAATTTGTTCCCGCACATGACCGTGCTGCAGAACATCATCGAAGGCCCGTGCCAGGTGCTCAAGCGCTCGCCCAAGGAAGCCATTGAGGATGCGTTGGAGTTGCTCGCTCGCGTGGGCCTGGCGGACAAACGAAATGCCTACCCGGTGGAATTATCCGGTGGGCAACAGCAGCGCGTGGCGATTGCCCGAGCGCTGGCGATGCGCCCCAAATTGATGTTGTTCGACGAACCCACGTCAGCCCTTGACCCGGAGCTGGTAGGAGAAGTGCTGTCGGTGATGCGCGATTTGGCCACCACCGGCATGACCATGATCGTGGTCACCCATGAGTTGGGCTTCGCCCGCGAAGTGTCCAACCGCATGGTGTTTATGGATGCCGGCCAGATTGTGGAAGCCGGCAGCCCCGAAGAAATTCTAATAAGCCCACAAAACCCGCGTACCCAAAGCTTCATTTCTGCCGTTCGCACTTAACTAGAAAACTAACGAGAACGCCCCCATGAAAAAATTGTTTATCCCAACGTTGCTCGCAGGCCTGATGGCTTCCACCTGTGTATTGGCGGCATTGCCGGCGGCAATCAAGGACAAGGGTGAGATCAGCGCGGCCATCGTGCCGAATTATCCACCGATGGATTTCAAGGACCCCGCCACCAATAAGCTCACTGGTTTCGACTTCGACTTGGGCAATGCCCTCGCCGAACGCCTGGGCGTGAAGATCAAATGGCAGGAAACCGGCTTCGAGCAAATGCTCAGCGGCCTGACCACCAAGCGCGTGGACATCGTGCTGTCGGGCATGACCGACACCGCCGAACGCCAGAAGTCGGTGACCTTTATCGACTACTTCACCAGTGGCCCGCAGCTGTACACCCTGGCCAAGCGTGAAGAGATCAAGGAATTGACTGACCTGTGCGGTAAAAAAGTCGGCACCAGCCGTCGTACCACCTGGCCGTCGGAAATTGCCGCGTGGAGCAAGGAAAACTGCGAAGCAGCGGGTAAGCCAGCGATCGTGGTGATTGGTACTGAGGGCTCGGCGGATGCGCGGGCGCAGTTGCAGCAGAACCGCCTGGATGCGGCGATGCAGGGCAGCGAGACGATTCCTTATTTGATGTCGTTGGACAAGGGCAAGTACAAGCCGGTGGGCCTGGCGATTTCCAAGCAGTTTACGGGGCTCGGGATTGAGAAGAGCAACACCGAGTTGGTCACGGCGATCAGTGAAGCGTTGCAGGGCATGATTGATGATGGGACCTACGGCAAGATCCTGAAGAAGTGGGATCTGGAGCAAGGTGCAGTGGAAAAAATCTCCATCAATGCCGGCCAGTAAAATGATCTGAATGTGGGCGCTGGCTTGCCTGCTCCCACATTGATCTGTGTCCACATTTGATGTGTGGTGCATTGGCACAATAAAAAGGACGCTCGCCCACCGTGGTCACCTACTCCCTGGTAATCCGCCGCCTGCTGATCTGCTCGGTGACCATCGTGGTCAGCCGTGCCATGACCAGCCCGCTGCTGGCCTTGCTGCTCAGCACGCGCCTGGGCCTTAACCAGCAGGACATCGGCTTGCTGATGGGCATCGCCGTATTCATCGCGACACTGTTGGGCCTGTACGGCGGCTACATCATCGACCGCCTGGAAAAGCGCAAGCTGCTGATCCTGGCCATGCTGTCCAGCTCCATCGGTTTTCTGTTGCTGACCTTTGCCAGCAACCTCTACCTCACCACCTTGACCCTGGTGATCACCGAAGCGGCGTCGGCGCTATTCCTGATTGGCTCCAAAGCCATCATCAGCGAAAACCTGCCGGTGGGTGATCGCGCCAAGGTGTTTTCCCTGCGCTACACGCTGACCAACGTCGGCTATGCCACTGGCCCGATGGTCGGCGTGGTGATTGCCGGCCATATGCAGTTGGCGCCGTTTCTGATCGCCAGCGCCATCGCGTTTGGTAGCGTATTCCTGATGATAGGCATTCCACCCACCCAACGGGATGACAGCCACAAACCCTTGAGTTTCCTCAGCACCTTGCGCACGTTGCGCAGCGACCGCACGCTGATCCTGTTCACCAGCGGCAGCCTGCTGAGCACCATTGTCCACGGGCGCTACACCCTGTATCTGTCGCAGTTTTTGCTGGTGGCCTACAAGCCCGCCGAGGCGCTGAAGATTCTGTCTGCGGTGCTGGCCTGCAACGCCGTCACCGTGATCTTGATGCAGTACCAGATCGGGCGGTTTCTCAAGCGTGAGCAACTGCGTTACTGGATCGTGCTCGGCACCTTGCTGTTCATTGTCGGGCTGATCGGGTTCAGCCTGGCCGACAGCCTGCTCACCTGGTGCCTGGCGATGTTCGTATTCACCTTGGGCGAGATGATCATCTACCCCTCGGAGTTCCTGTTTATCGACACCATCGCTCCCGATGCCCTGCGCGGCAGTTACTACGGTGCGCAGAACCTGGCGGCGTTTGGCGGAGCGATGAGCCCGGTGATTTGTGGTTATCTATTGATCAATGCGGCGCCCGCCAGCATGTTCTATGCCCTTGGTGCACTCACAGCAATCGGTGGCACCTTGTGCTTCATGAGTGGGCGACGCGTGGCTGAGAACCCGCCGCCCCCAACACTACACATCTAATGTGGGAGGCGCTCGCTCCCACATTTTTGATCTCCATAGGGCTGATATTTGCGTAGTATCGCGCTACTCATCTCACGGACCCGAGCCCCATGAAATTCGACACGGCCTACTGCCTGAGTCTCGACGACAAGCTATCGATCTACGACGTACGAGACCTGAATTTCGACGAAACCGCTGATTTCGACTCAGACAAGGACAGTTTCCTGTGCCCCAATGATGCCTGCCGCGCAGCGTTTGATAAGGGCGGCAATACGCTGAGCACTTTCAACGCGAAGAACGTTAACTACCAGCGCACGCCGCATTTCAAGAACAAAACCAGCACCCGGCATATCGACGGCTGCCGCTACGCCAGCACGCACAAAACCGCGACGGATGAAGGTGACGACGAGCGCGAGGAAAATTTCCCATCGGAATTTGTGCTTACACGGCGTCAGTACGAGCGCAAGGCGCCACTGACCGGCGCGGAAGGAAGCAGCCCTCAAAATGCAGCGAAAACACCTTCAATTCGTGTATCCACATCCCACAGCACCAACGACAGCACCCCAGACAAAACCAGCGTCTTCGCCCACCCAGTGGAATGCTATGTGTCCAACATCGACGACAAGGACAAGCTCAAGAGCATGCCGTTGAAGATCGGCGAGCACACGGCAAGCTACTGGACGTTTTTCAAGAAGATCGAATACCTGCAAGACAACAAGGGCTTGATCTACTGGGGCAAGATCAAGGCGATCAAGGACTACACCAGCAGCTTTCGCATCGACTTCGAAAAGAAGGTGTGGCTCGATAAAAAGCCCTACTCAGTCAACGTGTACCTGAACAAAAAGCTTATCGATAACTACCGCATGCGCACGGCGTTCCTGGAGCAGATCAAGGCTGCGGTGGACAGCGAGCGGGCGTTGTATTGCTTCTTCTACGGGGTGACCCCGGAGCTGAAACAGGTGCCGAGCAAGAAAAACCCCGAGCAGACATTTGGGGTGTTCAGCGCGAATATCGAGAACCTGGATCACTTGATCATTCGTGAGGCGCCGGGGGTGGATTAGTGGGTGAGTACAAATCCAGTTGATGAGCGGTCAAAACAACTGTACAAAAACACAGTATAGTTTGTCCTCCCCCGTCGAACCCTGGAGAAACCCCATGTCCTCTCTGGCAATGAGCTCTTTCGTAGAACAGCAGATCGTCCTGCATCAATTCACCGCCAAACACAGCGTACAGGCACGCGCGATGCTGGGCTGGAGCCGGGAAGACCTGGCCCGCCTGGCAGGTGTGTCGGCGGAGGCGATTCAACAGTTTGAAAGCCAGCGAGATGTGGGTGATGAAACCCGTCTGGCATTGGCATTTCGGTTGGAGGCCGAGGGGTTGGTATTTTTCCCGGGGTTTGCGCCGGGGTGGGGGATGAGTGTGCGCCGGTTTGACACGACCTCAACCGAGCCCACGCCCCAAGGCATCATCTCCCGCTTGCTCGGCACACCGACGGCATCAATTGACTCACCAACCCCTCAACCGAATGGTGCGTAGAGTCCAGCCGCGTCACCGGGCAGGTCAGCGCCTTTAGCCAGGTTTCATGCCGGCGCAAGCTACGCAGGCTGTGGTTACCGCCATCATAGCGGGCGGCCCAGGCCAGGAACGCGACGCTGTTTTCATGGCGGCTACCACCTGGCAGGATCGCATCGCCGTAGCGTTGCACTTCCCGCAGGCGCAGACGGTGCAGGCGTGATTGCGAGTCGAGACGCAGGAATACTACGTGGGTGAAGTGCGGGATCATGGGGTCGCCCCAGCCGCACAGTGAGCCGGACAGCACCCAGCCTTCAAGATCGGCGGCTTGTTCCTGCAGCAAGCGGATGCGTTCATCTTTGGGTCGCGCGACGGTGAAAGGGTCTGGCGTCTGCTGCCAGTAGAAGTTGTCCGAATCGAAATAGGCAACGTTCAAGCGTTCGGCCAAGGCCTTGCCCAGCGTCGTGGTACCGGCGCCCGCTGCACCGAGGATGTGAATTCTGTAGGCCATGGCGGCCCTCCATGGCACTGAGTGTAGACGCCGGGAACCTCAGGACTGCGGTTGCAGTACCCGACGCCCCATTTGCGATGTGAAATTATGAGCCCGGTCAAAGCCCAGGTTTGATTGCCGCCTGGGCTGCCTGCTCATACCCATGGGCCACTGCCAACAACGTGGGCTCGGACCAGCGGGTACCAAAAAAGTAGGCACTGGTCGGTAGCCCGTCCTCGTTCGCCCCGGAAGGTACGGCGATCCCTGGGTAGCCGGCCGCTGCGACACCGAAGTAACTGTTGGTCTCGAAATCCGAGACCATGGCGTCGAGTTTTTCCGACGTGATCGGGTCGTCCACTGTGCTGCGAAAATCCTGGATCAATTCGTCCCACAGTGGCTTGCGCTGCTCCGGTGTCAGGGTTGAAGCGCTGATTTCCTTGAGCACCGGTTGATGATCCACGTCGGTGCCATCGCGCTCGTTGTTGAACTTGATCAACTCGGTCAACGACTTGACTGGTAACCCCGAACGCTTGGCCAGGTAACCGTTCAGTTCCTCCTTTACATCCGAAAGCAGTAACTCGTCGTAGCGTGAGGCATCCGCCAAGCGCATGTTGACCGGCACCAATACCGCATCCTGCTCGCGAAGCACCTCAAGTGTCCGGCCAAATTGCACGCTATTCACCACTGGCAGGGTTTCGCCATTTGCGGAGAACGTCGCGGGATATCCAATACGCTTGCCTTTCAAGGCGCCCGGAACCAGTAGTTCGGTGTAATCAATACCTTGGGGCGCTCCTACACTCGCTGGGTCTTGAGGATCGCTGCCGGACATGGCATTGAGCATCAGCGCTACGTCGAACACCGAGCGAGCCATCGGGCCCGGTGTGTCCTGGCGCTGGCTCGCGGGGATAATCCCATTGCGATCCAGCAGGCCGACGCTGGGCTTGAGCCCGACAACACCATTGAACGCTGCCGGCACAATGATCGAACCATTGGTTTCAGCCCCCACCGCCAAGGGTGCCAGGCCAGCGGCGACTGCGGCGGCGGAACCGGCGCTGGAACCGCCGACGTCCGCACCGGGCTGGTGAGGGTTGCGGGTTTGCCCACCCCGGCTACTCCAGCCATCGGGGCCACCTCGAAACCCAGCCAGTTCGGTCATATTGGTTTTACCCAGGATTACCGCGCCCTGCTGAATCAGGTGATCAACCAACGGCGCGTTCTTGCCGGCCGTTGCGCCGACCAGTCCATACGCACCTGCACTGGTTTGCATGCCTGAGGTTTCAATGGTGTCCTTGAGCAAAACAGGAATGCCATGCAGCGGCCCGCGCACGTTGCCGCTGGCTCGCTCACGATCCAACTCGCGTGCGGCCTCAAGTGCTTCAGGGTTGAGTTCAATGACGGAGCTCAGTTGCGGGTCCACCTTGCGAATCCGTTCCTGCAGGTAAGTGACCAGATTGGCCGATGTGAGCCCGTCCGACCGGGCCATTTGCGTGCCTAGCTCTTTGACACTGAGGTATTCGGTACCTGGAGGAACTGCCTTTGACGCGACGGGAGCGTAGTCGCCAGCGAAGGACTGCACGAGTTGCCGAACGATGGAGCCCATACCATATGCGATACCTAACATAAGACCTCTTAGGGGGTAAGAAATGACGAAGGACCCAGATTGATCCGTGCCCCAGTCTAAAAACCCATCCCCCGTTCAGCAGCGCGACGCAGGTCATTTACAACGTAGGATTATTCAACGCTGTGGGTAGCCACGCCTGCATCCATCAGATCCCGGACGCTCCGATACCCCTGTACCAGGCTTTTCAGCGAATCCCTCGACCATTGCGCACCGTAGAACCATAGCGTCGCACCATCCCCCAGTGGTTCGCCAAGCACCGGATACCCACTCCTGCAAGCGCTATGGAAAGCGGCGCTGCGGCTGTCGGACACCAACGCGTCCAGTTGATATTCATGCACAAGCTCATCGATTTCATTGCGCGAGTACTGCGGGCCATTGCCTTGGTGTGCAAGCACCGGTACCGGCTGAGCCCCCGCCCGTGACAGGATGTCCAGCGCTCTCAGGAAGGATGAGTTGTGCTCAATGAGCTCGTGTTCATGGCCGCCGCCGAACCGCTCGGCAAACCCCACGCGCCTGCCGCTCAACGCTTGGGCTGGCGTAAAGGGGCTGTTGTTTTGGACGAGGGGCACTTGCACCATCACCGGCCCAGAAGGATCGACACCACTCAAGGCAATCAGTGACAGCGACGGGTCGCGCAGGGGTTTAAGGGGAAGTCCTGGGGCGTCATACCCCGGGACCGGAACGCTGCTCACAGGCTGATCATGAGCGCGGGGATCGATGCCAAAATTGATGCCTCTGAGGCTCGCATGATCCTTGGACGTAATTGCCTGACCTGACCGTTCAGTGAACACAGGTGCGGGGTGGTCTGTCGGACACGGCATACCCGCTGGCCAATATTTCCCACACTTACTCTCCATAAGATCTGCCCCCCGAAAAATGACTTTCCGGGAATCATCGCACCCTTGACCGGCGTCTGTCGCAGCTCTGAAACAGCTTGAAAACTCCTTTTTCCGATACCTCTTTCGTCAGCTGGCGAGGTGTTCCTGTGCGCCTTGGGTTTCCACCTCCAACCACCATGCATACCCACGCTCGGGTTGATTCAAGCTGAATGCCTGCCCCATCGGCGGCGTGGTAATCGAAACGCTGCGCTCCCACGCCAGGGCCATGATGCGGTCAAACGGTTCGTGCCACGCATGAAACGCCAGGTCGAAGGTGCCGTTGTGAATCGGCAGCAGCCAGCGGCCTTTGAGGTCGATGTGCGCTTGCAGGGTTTGCTCCGGCTGCATGTGCACATGGGGCCAATCGACGTTGTAAGCACCTGTTTCCATCAACGTCAGGTCAAACGGGCCGTACTGTTCGCCGATGCGTTTAAAGCCATCGAAGTAACCGGTATCACCGCTGAAAAAGATCCGCCGCGCGCCATCGATCATCACCCAGGAACACCACAGGGTCTGGTTGGCATCAAACAGGCCGCGCCCGGAAAAATGCTGCGCAGGCGTGGCGACAAATCGAATG
Source organism: Pseudomonas sp. 58 R 12 (assembly GCF_900005865.1). Taxonomy (NCBI): domain Bacteria; kingdom Pseudomonadati; phylum Pseudomonadota; class Gammaproteobacteria; order Pseudomonadales; family Pseudomonadaceae; genus Pseudomonas; species Pseudomonas sp. 58 R 12. The sequence goes on along the minus strand of NZ_CVTP01000017.1, from coordinate 431,845 downwards.
CCATCCACCTCAGTGCCTTGCCACCAATCCAACTGATGCACTTTGCTCGCCTCCACGCCCCACTTCACCAGGGTGTCGCCCACGCCCAGGGGCGCAAGAAAATAGCGGGTTTTGTCAGCCAATTGGACGACAGCCTTGCGGTCAAGATGGTCGTAGTGGTTGTGGGAAAGAATTACCGCTTCCAACGGCGGTAATTCCTCAAGACTGATGGGCGGTTGATGGAAACGCTTGGGGCCGGCCCAACTGAATGGGGACGCGCGCTCGGCGAACACCGGGTCGGTCACCCAGAATTTACCGCGCATTTTCAGCAATACAGTCGAATGCCCGAGGCGGAACACGCTGTGATCCGGGGCCGCCAGTAACTGCTCGCGGGTCAGCGGTTGCACCGGGATCTGCCCCACCGGTCGCGTGCTGCGCGGCTTGTTGAACAGCATGTTCCAGAAAATGCGCAAGGTCTTGCCGAAGCCACCGTGCTGCACAGGGGCATCGTTGCTGAAGTGGCCCTGGTCCTGCCTGGGGGTTGCTGGCGAAGAATCGACACGGGACGAGATCGTGGCCATTACCGGGTGACTCCTACGGGTCGCTATAAATTACACTGCACAGTGTAGTTTCAAGATTGCAACAAAATCCGGAGCAAGTAAACTACCGAGTGTAATTTTCCCTGAAGAGCCGAGCGCTGCCCATGACTGCCCCTCAACGCCTCACCGACCGCAAACGCGAAGCCATCGTGGCAGCGGCCATCGCCGAGTTTCGCGAGAACGGTTTCGAGGTCACCAGCATGGACAAGATCGCCGCCACCGCCGGCGTTTCCAAGCGCACGGTGTATAACCACTTCCCCAGCAAGGAAGAGTTGTTCGCCGAAATACTCCATCAACTCTGGGCCAGCAGCGTCGCACAACTCGACGTCAGCTACGCCAGCGATCGCCCGCTGCGTGAACAACTGCGTGGGTTGCTGGAAGCGAAGATGAAGATGATGTCGGACGCCAATTTCCTCGACCTGGCCCGGGTCGCGATCGCCGCCACCATCCACTCCCCGGAGCGCGCACAAGACATGGTCAACCGCCTGAGCACGCGTGAAGAAGGCTTCACCCAGTGGGTACGCGCCGCTCAAGAGGACGGCCGACTCAACTGCAGCGACCCGGCATTTGCCGCGCACCAGATCCAGAGCCTGCTCAAAGCCTTCGCATTCTGGCCGCAGATCACGTTGGGCCTGCCGGTACTCGACGCGGCCAATCAGGCCAGCGTTATCGAGTCAGCCATTGACCTGTTTCTGGCTGGGTACGCAGTCCCCCCTTCAAGTCATCAGTAAGAAACCATTGCTTGAGCGACATTCCTGGTCGTTTTTGACGTATTCGCACGCTGTCCTGCACAAATGGCTTGGAAGGACACTGATTATTCACACGCGAATCACTGACAATATTCACCATTATTATCCGATCAACGGTTCTACCCGCTGACGCACATCGCTGCACCCGCAGAAAAAAGAACTGCCCCAGGAATTTATGGAAAACAGACGAGGCAAAGGGCTTTCATTTGCCAGGCGTATCTACAAGCCAAGGATTATCGGCCTGGGTATCGGCTGCATCAGTGTCGCAGGCGCCCTTTATCCGCTGGCGATGCCGGGCTGGGTATGGGCATTCCTGCTGTTCAACGGTTTTGCCTGGGCGCATCTGGCATACCAACTCTCGACTCGTGCGCAATTCCCCTATCAGGCCGAGCAGCGCAATCTGCTGTACGACTCGTTGTGGGGTGGATTCTGGGCCACGGCCACGCAGTTCACGCCCCTCACAACCGTGACGATCCTTTCAATGATGACCATGAACAACGTGGCTGCGGGCGGCAAGCGTCTGTTCCTGCGCGGGTTGTTGGCGCAAGCCGCCGGTATCGGCGTCGCAGGTGCGCTGTTCGGCTTCACGTTCAACCCCAATGTCAGCCTCACTCAGGTTTACACCTGCCTGCCGATGCTGACGCTCTACCCCATGGCCATCGGGATGGTCTGCTACCAACTGGCGATCAAACTGTCCGAACATAAACGTGCGCTCAGCGCCCTCAGCCGCACCGACAGCCTCACCGGCCTGCTTAACCACGGTTCATGGAAAGACCTGCTGCACCTCAAGTTCCACAAGTGCCAGCAGCAACAAAGCCACGCCACGATTGCCTTGATCGATATCGATCACTTCAAACAGATCAACGACACCCACGGCCACATCGTCGGTGATGCCGTACTGCGCCAATTGAGCCTGGAACTGCGGCGCAACCTGCGTGAAAACGACTTGGCCGGGCGTTACGGTGGCGATGAGTTCTGTGTGATTCTTCCGCAAGTACCGTTGGAAGAAGCGGCGCAGGTGATGGAACGCATGCGCGAAACCTTCTGCAACTATCGCAACCCGCAGATCCCAGAGCTGCGTGTCAGCCTGAGCATCGGCCTGGCAGATTTCCACCCCTACTTCACCGATGCCGCGATGTGGCTGAATGCGGCGGATCGGGCGCTGTACGCCGCCAAGGACACCGGGCGCAACCGGGTCAATGTCAGCGAAGAAGTGATCGCCCACTCCGCCTGAAGTTGTCCTACGACTCTTCGTCTGAATCTTCCTCTCGGCACCCGAGAAGGAAGCACAATGCCACCATTGGTCGGCTACCCAAAAAAGGTCCTGCCCCTGGGGCGAACTTCTTGCCAGGCTGATCACTCTGAACCCGTTGTTCCCCCCCTCTGTCAGCACAAGGAAGCTGACAATGAGCAAGTCAACCGTATGGCGGATGCCTTACGGGGGCAGGCGCATACCCACGGAAACCCTAGAAGTTTGCTTGCCCGAGCACCCGAACATGCTATTCAACGCCCATAAAAAAACCATCAACACCTTGCAACACACCATTGCCCAACAGGCCAGCCTGCTGGACGCTATCGAGCGCTCCATGGCGGTGATCGAATTCGACCTGTCCGGCAACGTGTTACGGGCCAACCCCAACTTCCTCCAGACCATGGGCTACCGCGCCGAGCAGGTCGAGGGCCAGTCCCATCGAATGTTCTGTACCCCAGCGTTCGCCCGCAGCGCCGAGTACAACCAATTGTGGTCGAACTTGCGCAATGGTCAGTTCCAGTCCGGCACCTTTGAACGCGTGGCCGGCGATGGCCAGTCGGTGTGGCTGGAAGCCAGCTACAACCCGGTGCGTGATGACGCGGGTCAAGTGATCAAAGTGGTGAAGTACGCCATGGACGTCACCCCACGGCTACAGGCCGAAAGCGAAGCCAATGCCAAACTCGAGGCCATCGGCCGTGCCATGGCGGTGATCGAGTTCAACCTCGACGGCACCATCATCACTGCCAACGCAAACTTCCTGCAGCGCATGGGCTACAGCCTGGCGCAGATCCAGGGTCAGCATCACCGTATGTTCTGCACCGCAGAGATGGCCAAAAGCTCGGCCTACAGTGATTTCTGGCAGCGCCTGAACCAAGGCGAATTGTTCAGCGGCCAGTTCGAGCGGGTGGATAAAAATGGCCAAACCGTGTGGCTCGAAGCCAACTACAACCCGGTGTACGACGCCAGCGGGCGCCTGTGCAAAGTGGTCAAGTTCGCCTCCGATGTCACCGCTATGGTGCAACAACATGCCGCCGACGCTGCCAGCGCGGCCCAGGCGTACCATATTTCCCTGACCACTCGGGACATCGCCGAAAAAGGCGCCGAGGTGATCCAGCAAACGGCCAGTGGCATGCGCGACATTGCCGCGGACATCGACAGCTCCTCGCAGCTGATCGCCAAGTTGGGCGAGCGTTCGCAGCAGATCACCACCATCGTCAACACCATTCGTGGCATCGCCGACCAGACCAACCTGCTGGCACTCAACGCCGCCATCGAGGCGGCGCGTGCAGGCGAACAAGGTCGCGGGTTTGCGGTGGTGGCGGATGAAGTACGCCAACTGGCGGCGCGCACCAGCGGCTCCACGACGGAAATTTCCAGCATGATCGCGATGATCCAGGATGAAACCCGCCAGGCCATCCACAGCATGGACGGCACCCGCGACCGCGCTGCGCAAGGGGTCGACCTGGCCAATCGCGCTGGCACCGTGATCCTGCAGATTCGCGAAGGCACCAGCGAGGCGGTCCAGGCGGTGAGTACGTTTGCCAATGAGCGCGGCGGCAACTGACCGGTTCTTCATGTGCCTGCCGGGGGGCTCGGTCTATAGTGCTTGATTGTCTGCAAGCAAAAGACCCGAGCCCGCCATGACCCCAGAAAAGCCCGAAGCCACGCCCGTTGACCACCTGCGCTTCCACCGCTCTCACGCCCACCTGGCACCGACCTTCGGCAACGACACCTTTGCCCTCAAGGCCGAAGCCTTCGCCCGCTTCTTCGGCACTCCCACCTTCCTCGGCGCGCAAACCGCAATCGTGGTGCTGTGGGTGGTGCTGAACGCAACCGGCATCACGCACTTTGATGTGTACCCGTTCATCCTGCTCAACCTGGCCTTCAGCCTGCAATCGGCCTACGCCGCGCCGCTGATCCTGCTGGCCCAGACGCGCCAGGCTGCCCGCGACAAAGCGCAGACGGACGCCGATGCCCTGCACCGCGAAGCCTTGGCGACTGCCAATACCGAGCGCCAGGCCCAGGCCGAGCAGACCACCAGACAGTTACTGGAACTGCTGGAGCAAAATACCCGGCTTACGGAAATGACCAAACAACTGACAGAACACATCGAAAGCCTGACGTGTGAAATGCATGAGCACTTTGTCCGAAAACCTCAAGAACTCCAGTGATCCCCGGTGGGAGCGGCGGTGCCACACTTCATCCCAATATGCCGCCCCAGTTCATCGAACAGCGTCACCACCGAGCGCAACGCCCGGCAGTCCGCGCGCGTGAGCAACCACAACGCCGTATCGTGCCCGGCCAACGCGGGGCCCAGCGGTTGCAGGCCTGCATCCAATAGAAAGTCCGGCAACGCCGCCACCCCCAACCCCGCCCGCACCAAATCGGTGACCGATAACATGCTGTTGCAGCGATAACTGGGGCGCACACCGGGCAGGTGCTCGCAGCGCCAGGCGACCGTAGGGTGGTCGGGCAGGAAGTCATCCGGGGCGATCCAGGGCAGGTCGGCCAACTCACGGCCCGCGTGTTGGCGGGCGAAACCAGGGCTGGCGCATACCTGATAGGCCACGCCGCCAAGGCGACGGCCCACCAGATGCTCCGGCGGCGTGCGGGTCAGGCGCAGGGCGATGTCCGCGTCGCGGCGGCTGAGGTTGGCGAAATCATTCGACGTGCTCAGCTCCAGGATCAACGCAGGGTACTGCGGCATGAATTGCGCCAGGGCCGGCAGCAATAAACCCTGCAACACCGAATCGGTACAGGTCAGGCGCACCGTGCCGCTGATCACTTCCCCCCCCTGCTCCACGCCAACACGCGCCGCCTCCAGTGCTTGTTCAGCGCGCTCCGCCTGTTGGGCCAGGTTGCTTGCCAGGCTGGTGGGCAAGTAGCCAGTGCGGCTCTTTTCAAACAGTGTCTGGCCCAGCGCCGCCTCCAGGCGCCGCACTGCGCGGAACACCGTGGACACGTCCACCCGCAACAACGCCGCCGCCCGAGCGAGGGTGCCGCCGCGCACCAGGGCAAGGATCAGCGACAGGTCAGGGTAGTCAATTGAATAGTGCGTGGCTGCATTGAACATGTGGGAAAACGCCAATTTTAATTGCGTGCTCGCCAATCTATAGTGCACCCCAGGACACCACAAGCCATGGGACGTACACGATGAACGCCACACCCTTGCACCTCGCCCTGATCGGCGATTACAACCCCGATGTTATCGCCCACCAGGCCATACCCGTGGCGTTGCAACAGGCAGCCGACACCCTGGGCCTGACCGTTCATACCCAGTGGCTCGACACGGATGCCCTGCCCCAGTCACTGCATGGCTTCGACGGGTTCTGGTGCGTGCCCGGCAGCCCCTACCGCGATACCGATGGCGCACTGCGAGCGATCCGTTTTGCCCGCGAACAGCGGCGACCGTTTCTCGGCACCTGCGGCGGTTTTCAACACGCAGTGTTGGAATATGCCCGCAATGTGCTGGGCTGGAAGGACGCCGAGCATGGCGAACTCGCTCCGCATGCAAAGCGCGCGGTGATCACGCCACTGAACTGCACACTGGTGGAAGCCACCGACACCGTGCGTTTGGCGCCCTACACCCGCATCGCCGAAGCCTACGGGACTCTTGATGTACAGGAAGGTTATCGTTGCCGCTATGGCGTGAACCCTGAGTTTCTCAATGCCCTGCTGGAAGGCGATCTGATCCCCAGTGGCCATGACTCGGCAGGTGACCTGCGCGCGGTGGAACTGCTCGACCACCCGTTCTTCGTGGCCACCCTGTTCCAACCCGAACGCAGCGCATTAAAAGGCGTCACCCCACCCTTGGCGATTGCCCTGCTCAAAGCCTGTCAGGCGGTGTCGGCATGATCGCGCGCACGCCTGCCCCGCCCTACTACGCGGTGATTTTCAGCTCACTGCGCACCGAGGGCGATCAAGGTTACGGCCACGCGGCCAACCGCATGCTGGAACTGGCGCGCGAACAACCGGGGTTTCTCGGTGTGGAATCGGCACGGGAAGATGGCCTGGGGATTACCGTGTCGTACTGGGAGAGTGAGGCGGCGATTTCGGCGTGGAAGCAGCACGCCGAGCATCAAGCGGTGCGCGAACAGGGGCGCGCCACTTGGTACTCGGCCTTTCAGACCCGGGTGTGCAAAGTCGAACGGGCCTACGCATTCCAAAATTGAAATAGTACCTGAAGAGCAGCACAAAACCCTGTGAGGCTTGCTTGCGATAGCCAAAGGTATCTACGAAATATTGTAGTGAGCGGGCTTGCCCCGCGCTGGGCTGCGAAGCGGCCCTAAAACCTGACACTGCGTTTTGTCTGGATAACCGCGGTGGCTTTATTGGGGCCGCTTCGCAGCCCAGCGCGGGGCAAGCCCGCTCACTACAAACACCTATGGTTGTCGCCTTATTCAGCTCACCAGACTGCGCAACGCACTGATCTGCGCAATCTCCACCCGCCGCATGTACACCCGCAACGGTTCGGTGATGTTGATGCGGTCGTCGATGTTCTGGTCCAGCAGCAATTGGAGGCGTTCGCGGGACAGGGTCATGGTCTGCTCCGGGGCCGGCAGCCAGACAAACTCGGCGGTGGGGATGATGCCGTCATCGGCCACGTCCATACCGAAGGCGTCTTCGCTGAAACGTACGATGTACTGGCCGGTCTTGCGGTTGAGGCCAACAAACCCGTGGAGTTGGTCGGCGGCCTGGCAGATAAGCTCGGAGGTGATGCGCATGGTAAACCTCACTGAAAAGTCCTACATGGACTGGAAAGATGGTTTACACGCGTGGCGAAAAGTACCGTCCTCTAACGGGGCAGCTTCGGCCAAGAGTACTGCAATGCATCCCATAAAAACCCGAAAATTTTGCCCGTGCGCACGTTAATGTCGGTTTGGTGATAGCGCCTTTCGCCATCAATTGTTAAAAAGGAGGCCTTCTCAAAGCCTCCTCCACGAAAGGACTTCGCATATGCCTGTCACGTTTACCAAGAGCGCCCTGCTGCTGGCCCTGATGCTCGGCCTTGGCCAAGCACAGGCTGCCGACCCGATCAGCCCGGCTGAATTGGCGACTAACGAAGGCATCCCCTACCCTGCCGTGATCGCCCACCGGGGCGCTTCGTACGACGCCCCTGAGTCCACCGCCGCCGCCTACAAGGTTGCGCGTGACTTGGGCGCCGACTACCTGGAACTGGACCTGCAGCGCAGCAAGGACGGCGTGCTGTTCGCCCTGCACGACAACAACTTGCAGCGCACCACCGACGTGGCCACCAAGTTTCCCGACCGCAAGGACGCCCCGGCCAACGAGTTCACCTGGAAAGAATTGCAAACCCTCGACGCCGGCAGCTGGTTCAACGCCGCCTACCCGGACCGCGCCCGCCCGGGTTTCGTCGGCCTGAAAATCCAGAGCCTGGACGACATCATCAAGATCGCCGAAGGCAACCCGCAGCACAAACCCGGCCTCTACATCGAGACCAAGGAGCCCAAGCAATTCCCAGGCATCGAAGCCGACCTGAAGAACAAGCTGCTGGACAAAGGCTGGCTGAGTTCCGCTGGCTCCAAGCTGGGCAAGAGCAACACCGGCGTCGGCCAGGGCAAGGGCCGCGTGGTGCTGCAAACTTTCGAAGTGGCGAGCCTCAAAGAGCTGCAGAACGAAATGCCCAACACCCCGAAAATCCTCCTGCTGTGGGTGGGTGAAGGCAGCATCGAACCGAAAAACAAGCAGACCTTCGCCGAATCCGGTGAAACCACCAAGGCCGCCTACTACGCCAAGCAGGAGCCTAAGGACGCTGCTGAGTTCGAAAAATGGGTCGACGAAGCCAAGAGCCTCGGCGCCATCGGCACCGGCCCATCGGCTGAGCTGACAGACCACGGCGACCAGAGCTATACGGACTTAGTCAAACCCGAGATGAACAAGCTGACCCACGACAAAGGCCTGCTGGTACACGTCTACACCGTGGATGAGCCGGTCGACTTCGAGAAGGTAATGAAAGCGGGCGTCGATGGCATCTTCACCAACCGCGCCGCCGAACTGCTGAAATTCTACAAACGCTGGCCGTCGTCCAGCGTGCAGGACCTGCTGAACGACTATAAGTACTGAGTGAAGGCCGAATGGTCAGGCCGCCTGTGGTTGGGGCGTGACTACGGCCTTATCCTCGGCGAGCTGGGGCGCACCGCGCCCCATGCACATTACGCCCACCAGTTGATGCTCTGCGCCCGGCCAATCACGGTCAGCCTCGATGGCCAGGTCACTACAACCCATCGCCTGTTTATCCCTTCGCGGCAGACCCACGCCATTCTCGACACTGAGGGTGAGGTAAAGGTGCTGTATGCCGAACCCGCCGTGTTTGATACCGCCCACTTGCAACACCTGTTGATCCACGAGCAGCTGTCCCTGGAGGGGTTGCGCCAACTCCCCCGGCGCACGCTGGATGATCCACGCGTGGAACGAGCCCTTGCTGCACTGGATCAACAGTTGAGCGGCAAGGTTTCTGCCCACGCCCTGGCCGAAGCGGCGCACCTGTCATTGAGCCAACTGGAGCGGCTGTTCTCGGATCAACTCGGCTTGCCCGTGCGCCGCCTGGTGCTGTGGCGACGCTTGCGCATCGCCCTGCAATTGGCAATTGCCGGCGGCACACTGACCGACGCTGCGCACGGTGCGGGTTTTGCCGATTCCGCGCACTTCTCACGAACCATGAAGCAGTTGTTTGGCGTCACGGCGGCAGCCTCATTGCGCCAGCTGGAGGTGCAGCTATTAGCGTAAATCGTCTGGCAGTGCCGGCTCCTTGCTCAAGGCAACCGGCCTGAACGGGTCACGCAACTGTTCCCCATATGCCACCGGGAAATCCGGTCGACTGCCAATCCCCAGGTCTCCCGGCCCCATGCGATACCCCTCGCGATAGAACGCCGTGCCCAGCAGCCAATCCCACAGATTGAAAAACAGCCCGAAATTCACATCCCCGGCGCGACCGTACTTCATATGGTGAAACCGATGCACCGGCGCCCAGGCGAACACCCAGCGCAACGGCCCCAGGCGCATGTCTACATTGGAATGCTGCAACAACAATTGAACGGCGATGGCCAATGCCAGCAACTGCGCCACCGGCGTGGGAATGCCCAGCAGGATCAATGGCAACAGCCCCGCCGTGGCTTCCAGCATCTGGTGCAACGGATGCTTCATCAAACCATTGAAGCCGTAAAGCCGCTGCACGCTGTGGTGCACCGCATGCAAACGCCACAGCGCCCCAATGCGGTGGCTGGCGTAATGCATCAAGGTAATACCGGCATCAGCGAGCACAATCGCCATCAGCAGTTGCTCCCACAGCGGCCAGCCACGCGGCCAGATACCTTCAAACGCCAACAGCGCCGTAAGCCCCGGCAGGATCAACAACCCAGCGGCATTCAGGCTTTCGTTGACCAAGGCGTGCAAGGTGTCGCGCCGACGATCGCCCAGGCTGCGATTCCACTGCGGTTCATAGGGCAACCACCGCTCTGCCAGGAATGACACTGCGACGGCTATCACGAACAGCAGAATCAAGCTGTTCGGCTGCCACAGTCCGCAACCGATAAACCCCAGCAAAAAGGTGGGCGCGTAGATCCAACTCACTAACCGTTTCATGCCGAGTCTCCTTTGAAGTGAGCCCCCAGCATGAAATCCCCCGCGCGCGTCGGATTGAACAAACTGCGCAACCGCTTGAAATAATTAAGGATGAATTAAGTTGCGCTGGATAACCTGATCCCACTTAAACAGCTCACCAGACAAGGACACACACCATGAAAAACCTGACCGCTTTGTTCGCCGCTACCGCCCTGACCCTGACCGCCGGCCTGGCCCAGGCCGATGTTCGCCCAGACCAGATTCCAGGCCTGTTGCAGTCCGGCGCCGTGAAGCCTTTCGAGCAGCTCAACAAAGACGCCGTTGCCAAACACCCCGGCGCCACCATCAATGACACCGAGCTGGACAACGAAGCCGGCCGCCTGGTCTACGAGGTGGACCTGACCGACACCACCGGCAAAAAGTGGGACGTGAAGCTTGACGCCAAAACCAGCGAAGTCCTGGAAAACAAGCTCGACACTTGAGTTGTCTTCTTAAAAAACCGCGCCACCTAAGGGTGGCGCGGTTTTTTTGTGCGCGCTCGTCGGCAAGCTGTAGGAAATTCATCCCGGCGACGAAGGAAGTTGCCTACATACACTGCAAGGCCGTTAGAATCCCGTGCATCAGCCAAGGCATGACGCCCACCGCACACCAACAGAGACAGCCAATGGGGCAAAAAGCTGCCGACATCGCCACTATCGGTCGCATCAGCGCCGTGCCGGCCATGCTCAAGGTCATCAGTGACATGACCGGCCTGCGGTTTGCCGCTGTTGCCCGCGTTACGGAAAACACCTGGACAGCCTGCGCGGTGCTCGACACCCTGGGTTTCGGCCTGGGTGTCGGTGGCGAGCTGGACCTGACCACCACCCTCTGCCACGAAATCCGCAGCTCCCACGTGTCTGTGGTGATCGATAAAGCCAGCGAAGACCCGCTCTACCACGACCACCACACCCCACAGATCTACCGATTTGAAAGCTATATTTCCGTGCCCGTGTTTCGAACCGATGGGCGCTTCTTCGGCACCATTTGCGCGCTCGACCCCAACCCCGCCTGCCTGCGCAACAGCACCATCCAATCGACCATGGAGTCATTTGCTCGCGTGCTGTCGCTGCAAATCGAGGCCGAAGAGAGCCAGCAACGAACCGAAACCGACTTGCAGGAAGAACGTCGCACCGCCGAATTACGCGAGCAGTTCATCGCGGTGCTCGGGCATGATCTGCGCAACCCACTGTTCGCGATCAATTTCGGCGCCGAACGGCTGCTGCGCAAGCACCCCGACCCTGCCACTGACAGCACCGTGCGGCATATCCTCACCAGTGGTCGGCGTGCGGCGCAACTGGTGGAAGACGTGCTGGATTTCGCCCGTGGACGTATGGGCAGCGGCATTCCGGTAAGCATGGGCGATTGCCAGGGCTTACAGGCCGCGTTGCAACATGTGGTGTCAGAGGTCCAGAGCGTCCACCCACAACGCGAGATTGTGGCGAATATCGGCGAACTTCGAGGGTTCAAGGGTGACCGGGAACGGTTGGCGCAACTGCTCTCCAACCTGGTCGCCAACGCCATCCACCACGGCAGCCACGATGGCCCCGTTGAAGTCACGGCCAGGGTCGAGCAGTCGCACTTCACGCTGACGGTGAAAAACCCCGGGCAGATCAGTGCACAGGCCCTGCCTCGGTTGTTCCAGCCCTATGCGCGGCCGGTCAAGGAGGCGCCCCAGGCCGGGCTTGGCCTGGGGTTGTACATCGTCAAGCAAATTGCCGATGCCCACGGCGGTGAGCTGAGCGTGTCCACCACCGAACAGCACGGCACCGTGTTCACGTTCAGCTTGCCGACCGCTTGATCAGGCGCCCAAACGCGCCGTCACCTCATTCAACTCGCTCGACAACCCGCGCAGGTTGTGGCTTGCCGCTTCGGTGCGTTTGACGTTATCGAGGTTGGCCGTGGCCACGGTGGTGATCTGCGTGATGTTGCGCGAGATATCCTCCGCCACCGATGTCTGCTCCTCGGCAGCCGTGGCGATCTGGCGGTTCATGTCGCGGATCGCCTCCACCGCCTGGGTGATGTGAGCCAGCATGGCGCCGGCTTGCGTCACCTTCTCCACGCTGTCATCACTGCACGACTGGCCGCTCAGGATGGCTTCGGCCGCGTCCACCGCGCCGGTTTGCACGGCCTCGATAATGCCGTTGATCTCGATGATCGACGCCGCCGTGCGTTGCGCCAGGCTGCGCACTTCATCGGCCACCACCGCGAAACCACGACCGGCCTCGCCTGCGCGCGCGGCTTCGATCGCAGCGTTGAGCGCCAGCAGATTGGTCTGCTCGGCGATCCCGCGTATCACTTCCAGCACCTTGCCGATGCGCACGCTATCGGTTTCCAAGCGGCGGATGATGGTGCCGGTGTTGAGGATCTCGTTGCGCATCTGGCCGATGGTGGCGATGGTGACCTTCATCACCTCACCGCCTTCGCGGGCCGAATGATCCGCCTCATCAGCAGCACGGGAAGCACTGGCGGCGTGGCGCGCAACTTCCTGAGCGGTGGCCGACATTTCCGTCATGGCCGTGGCCACCTGGTCGGTGCGGTTGAATTGATCACTGGTACCGTTGGCCATCTGCCCGGCGATAGCATTCAACTCGCCGCTGGAACTGACCAGGTCGGTGGCGCTGCGCTGCAGGCGGCTGAACGTTTCGGCAAGAAAATCGCGCAAGGTATTCGCCGCTGCGGCCAGATGGCCCAGCTCATCCTGGCGACGGCTGGCCACGCGCTCGGCGAAGCGACCGTGGCTCAGTTGCGTCACGTAATCGATCAGGCTGCGGATCGGCAGGATCAGGTTACGGTTGATCAACCACAGGCTGAACAGACCGATCAACACACCGGACAGCAACATAACCGCCAGGCCCACCAACACGGTGCGCTCAGCGTAGGCGCTGATGGCTTTGGATTGTTGGCTGCCTTGCGCACGCAGGTCGTTGACCAGTGCACTCATCTGCTCGCTGGCAGCGCGGTCCACGCCCTTGACCGCCGTGTCGCCAGCGGTTGCATCGCCGCCCGCGGCTACGTAGGCATCGCGGCCCTTCTGGTAGGCCACGCCGAGTTGCACGTGTTCCTGGCGCAGGGTTTCGATACGCCGGCTCAGGGTCGGGTCGCCGATGGTCTGGATGACCAGCCGCGTGAGGATGCCTTGCACATCGCGCTGGCGGTCCTGGAACTGGCCCCAATATTTCTCCATGTCCTGAGGCTGCTTGCCGCGTAGCAGGACGTTTTTCCATTCCTGCACCTGCACTTTGAATTGCAGGTTGGCCTCGTCAATCATCTGTGAAGTCAGTAACGGCCCATCAATCAAACTGCGATAACTCTGCACCCCGTTGGACAGGAAGTTGAAACACGCCAGGGCGATCAGCAAGATCGCCAACAGGCTGCCACCGAGCAGCGACAGGATTTGTGCTCTCAAGGAGGTTCGCAAAACATTCATCGGGGAAAAGCCTCGATACAAGGAATTGGTGCGTGCACGCCTAACGTCCTTGTTGTTAAAGCACCGCCCATCCACAGCGGTTCATAACGCCCTGAATCGGCCGAGCTAGAGGCTTCTTGAACGGTTGCTGACAAACGGTCAAATAAATGTCACCGCAACGAAATAATTCCAGAATCGTCACAAAACTGTCATTTCCCCTTGCAATGATCGCCCACGCGACCTGTGAAACGTCCTACAGGCCATTTCTCTGCGAGCCCCCATGAACCACAGCATTGATCACAGCCACCAGGATCCCGATCTGTTTGGCTTGCTCTACGGTTTCCGTTTTCGGCCCGGTGAGAAGGGCGAGCAGATAGATTCGGCCACGGCGCTTCAGGCCCTGCAGCAACCGGCCGACCCGGAAGAGTTTTTGTGGCTGCACCTGAACCTGGCCCACGCGGCGTGCGAACGCTGGATGCAGGCACACCTGGACCTGCCGGAAGAGTTCTTCGAAGCCCTGCATGAAGGTTCGCGCTCCACGCGTATCGAACATGTCGACTCGGCCTTGCTGGCCGTGGTCAACGACGTGGTGTTCAACTTCAGCAGCATGGTGTCGTCGGATATTTCCACGCTCTGGGTCTGCGCCCGCAGCCGTCTGTTGATCAGTGCGCGCCTGCAACCGCTGCACTCGGTGGACAAGTTGCGCTCATCGGTGAAAGCCGGTGAGCGCTTTCGCTCACCGCTGGCCCTGCTGGTGCACCTGCTGCGCGACCAGGGTGAAGTACTGACGCAGATCGTGCGCAAGACCAGCATCAGCGTCGACCATATCGAAGACCAGTTGCTGTCCTCGCGCTTGTCCACCAACCGCGCCGAACTGGGTGCCGCGCGCCGGGTGCTGGTGCGCCTGCAACGCCTGCTGGCGCTGGAGCCGGGCTCGCTGCTGCGCCTGCTGAATCGCCCGCCGCAGTGGCTGCAAAAGGAAGACGTGAAGGAATTGCGCAAGTCCACCGAGGAGTTTGCGCTGATCATCAACGACCTGATGGCCCTGGGCGAACGCATCAAGCTGTTGCAGGAAGAGATCGCGGCCAACCTCAACGAGCAAAGCAACCGCACGTTGTTCACTCTCACCGTGGTGACGGTGCTGGCATTGCCGATCAATATCATCGCCGGTTTTTTTGGGATGAACGTCGGGGGCGTGCCGCTTTCACAGGATCCGGAGGGGTTTTGGATATTAGTGGCGTTGGTGGCGACCTTCACGTTAATCGCCGGACGCTGGGCATTCCGCAAATTCTCAAGCTGAAATGAGATCAACTGTGGGAGCTGCGGTGCTTTATGGACCGGCGGCAAATCCAATTCCCTAAACACTGACCTGCGGCAGCATCTCTGTAACATTCTGCAATGACTATGAACGGCATCCTCACAACACTGGATGCTCCGGCATGGCCAACCCTTCCTTGACTGCCTCCACCCACACCTCAGTTGCAGACCCCAAACCCAGGCTGGACAAGAAACCCAGCCTGGTGACGGTGATCATCTTCTTCGCCGTACTCGCCATGGGCCTGTTGTTTACCGCCTACAGCCTGATGCATGACATGCACGAAATGGGCGCGCAACTCACCACCTGGACACCGTTCCTGCTATTGGGCGTAGCGCTGTTGATTGCCCTGGGGTTCGAGTTCGTCAACGGCTTCCACGACACCGCCAACGCGGTGGCGACGGTGATCTACACCAACTCGCTGCCGCCCCATTTTGCGGTGGTGTGGTCGGGCTTTTTCAACTTCCTCGGCGTGCTGCTTTCCAGCGGTGCGGTGGCGTTTGGCATCATTGCGCTGCTGCCGGTCGAGCTGATTTTGCAGGTGGGCTCATCAGCCGGTTTTGCGATGATCTTCGCGCTGTTGATCGCCGCCATCCTGTGGAACCTCGGCACGTGGTGGCTGGGGTTGCCGGCGTCGTCTTCCCACACGCTGATTGGCTCGATCATCGGCGTTGGCGTGGCGAATGCCTTGATGCACGGGCGTGACGGCACCAGCGGTGTGGACTGGAGCCAGGCGATCAAGATCGGTTACGCCTTGCTGCTCTCGCCGCTGATCGGCTTTGCGTTTGCGGCGATGCTGTTGCTGGCCCTGCGCGCCTTCGTCAAGAACCGCGCGCTGTACAAGGCGCCGAAAGGCGACACGCCACCGCCGTGGTGGATCCGCGGCATGCTGATCGCCACCTGCACCGGCGTCTCCTTCGCTCACGGTTCCAACGATGGGCAGAAAGGCATGGGCCTGATCATGTTGATTCTGGTCGGCACGCTGCCGATGGCCTACGCGCTGAACCGGGCGATGCCCGCCGAGCAGTCGTTGCAGTTCGCGGCCGTGGCCGAAGTCACCCAGGTCGCCCTGGTAAAAAGCGCGCCGCAAGCGCTGACAGGCGACCCGCGTCCGATCCTCTCGACCTACGTGCGCACCAAGGAAGCCACGCCGGAACTGGTGCCCGCCCTCGCCGCGCTCGCCGGGCAGATCGGGGATGAAGTCAAAGGCTACGGTTCCCTGGCCAAAGTGCCCGCCGAAGCCGTCGGCAACGTACGTAACGACATGTACCTGACCAGCGAAACCATTCGCCTGATGGACAAGGGCAAGGTCGGCAATTTCGACGCCGACACCCAGGGCAAGCTGCAACTGTTCAAGCAACAGATCGACAGTTCCACACGCTTCATTCCGCTGTGGGTGAAAATCGCCGTGGCCATCGCCCTGGGCCTGGGCACCATGGTGGGCTGGAAGCGCATCGTGGTGACAGTCGGCGAGAAGATCGGCAAGACGCACCTGACGTATGCTCAAGGCGCCTCGGCCGAGATGGTGGCGATGCTGACCATCGGCGCGGCGGACATGTACGGGTTGCCGGTGTCGACCACGCATGTGCTGTCGTCGGGTGTGGCAGGGACCATGGTGGCGAATGGCGGTGGGTTGCAGATGCGCACTATCCGTAATTTGCTGATGGCGTGGGTGCTCACATTGCCCGCGGCCATTCTTCTTTCGGGCAGCCTCTACTGGCTGTTCACCAAACTCTTCTGACACAACTCAGAGCAAAAATGTGGGAGCTGGCTTGCCTGCGATAGCGGATTAACATTCAACACATTTGTTGACTGAAAGATCGCCATCGCAGGCAAGCCAGCTCCCACAGTGGTTTTGCAGGTATTCAGTTGTTGAAGAGTCCAGTCATCGCTTTGACGCGTTTCTTGTACACCCGCCGCGCCTCCAGTGCTTCCTCCAGCGTCACCGCCACAAACCCCGCCCGCTGGTTCGGCTGCATCTGCCCGATCAAGTCCAGATCGGCACTGATCACCGTGCCAATCATCGCGTACCCACCGCCCGACACCGCGTCCCGATGCAACACGATCGGCTCCAACCCGGCCGGCACCTGGATCGAGCCGATCGGGTAGCAACTGTCGACGATATTAGAAGGATCGGAGCCCGCGCCAAACGGCTGCTCCCGTGGCTGAAAGCTCAGCGCACTGCCGCCTTTGAAGCGATAGCCGATGCGGTCGGCTTCGGAACCCACTGTCCAGGGCTCGGCAAAAAAGCTGTTTTTGGCCGCATCTGTCAGCCGCTCGTAATACAGCCCCGGCACCACGCGCAGGGTCACATCACCGCCCACCGAACGGCGCAACGCCATCGGTAAACTGTCGCCCGCACGGCCCGTACCACTGGCGTCACCGATGGGCAATTCGTCGCCTTCCTGCAAGCGCCGACCGTGAAACCCGCCGAGTGCGCCGAGGGTGTAAGTCGAACGACTGCCGAGCACCAACGGCACGTCAATACCACCGGCCACCGCGAGATACGTCCGCGCGCCGGCCTTGGGAAATTCAAAGCGTAAAACCTGCCCGGCGCGCACCTGGAACGCGGTGTCCTGGTGCACGACTTCACCGTCCAGGCGCGGCGACATCAAGGCACCGCTGAGTGCCACCAACGCGTCCTGTTGAAACGCCAGTTCGGGGCCTATCAGCGTGCATTCCAACCCCGCCGCGCCGACCGGATTGCCCACCAGGTGATTGGCTGCGCTCAATGCATATTGGTCCAACGCACCCGACGGCGGGATGCCCAAGTGGTAATAACCTTCGCGGCCAAGGTCCTGCACGGAGGTGGCGAGGCCGGGTTTGAGCACCTTGATCATGCCAGCGCCTCCTGCAGGGATTTCGGATAACCCATGGGGTCGGCGAGAAAGGCGTCGAGGGAAAATTCCACCGGGCGGATGCGCAGGTCGAAATGTCCTGCGTCCACTTCGGCCACCGCCAGGTCGTAGGCGTCACGGTCCATCGGTTTGAACTGCACGATATCGCCGGGACGGAAGAACACCATGTGTTCCTTGAGGTACGCCAATTGCTGCGCCGGGTCGTAGATCGGCGCCGGGGTCACGCCGAACATCTGGTAGCCACCTGCGCCGCGTACCGAGTAGATGCAGCCGAAACAGCCACCATGGCCGAGGGTCAATTTGGGTGTGTCGGTGCGCGGCCGCAGGTACTTGGGCACCTGCAATTGACGCTCGCGCTCGACCATCTGGAACATGAACGGCAAGCCCGCGACAAAGCCGACCATCGACACAAACCACGGCGCGCCACTGTGGGCGGCGATAAACGCATCCACATCGGCCAGGCCATTGATACGCGCCGCGTACTCAAGGTCGGTGCCGCTGGGGTCTTGGTGGCGGTCGCGAAAGCGCATCAGGGTTTCATGGGTCCAGGGGTCGTTGTAGAGCACCGGAATTTCAATGATGCGCGTGTGCAGGGTGCGTTCGGCCACGGCCTGGGCTTCGGCGGTCTGCACCGCATCGAGCAATACATAGGGCGCGATGCGGTCGGGGTCGAAGCGAATCTGGAACGATGCGTTGGCCAGGCACACGTCCAGCACGCCCTCCAGCGCCAGGCGCTCCACCGCACGCGTCACGGCCATGCCTTTGAAAAAGGCCTCCAGCGACATACTCTCGCTGACCTCGGCAAACAGGTGTTCATCACCGCCGAAGCTGTAGCGGATGGGGGACGTTTCAGCCATGTCTGTTCCTCTTGGAATCATTGTAGAAAGGCAGGCGAAAAAAAATGATGTTTCGATCTTATTGGGGTGTTTTGACGGTGATGCCCGCTTGGTCCAGGGCTTCGCGGGTCGCCTCCACCAGTTCAAGCGCGCCGGGCGTGTCGCTGTGCAGGCAGATGGAATCGAATTCGATAAACAAGTCTTCGCCTTCTACGGTGCGCACCAGACCGGTCTGACACGCACGCAGGACTCGCGCCGCCACGGTCGCCGGATCCAGCGCCCGCACATTGCGCGTAAACACGATGGAGCCCGTCAGATCGTACTCACGGTCGGCATAAAACTCGCGCACCACCGGCTGCCCGAGTTCCTGGGCGACGCGCCAGATCACTGAGTTGGGCATGCAGTACAGCAGCAACGTCGGCTCGATGATTTGCAGGTTTTGCACCAGCAGCCGCGCGGCTTCTTCGTCGCGGGCGAGGTGCATGTACAGCGCGCCATGGGGTTTGATGTGTTGCAGGGTCATGCCCTGGGCGCGCGCGATTTCACGCAGCGCGCCGAGCTGATAGAGCATGTCGTCCACCAGCTCCTGGGCCGGCGCGTTGATGTGGCGCCGGCCGAAGCCGACCAAATCACGGAAGCCAGGGTGCGCACCGATAGCGACGCCCAGTTGCTTGGCACGCTCGACGGTACGGCGCATGGTGCCGGGGTCACCGGCGTGAAAGCCGGTGGCGATATTGGCCGAGCTGATATAAGCCATCAGCTCCGCGTCGACGCCGTCGCCAATGGTCCAGGGGCCGAAGCCTTCGCCCATGTCTGAGTTGAAATCCACTGCCTGCATCAGGGTCGCTCCGCCAAAAGGTGATATTGGAAAGTAGGCTGCCGCTTGACCCCTTGGGAAGATCTATTATCAGATGACCCATCTTCTGAAAATCAGATAGCCCTACGTTTTGGAGAGGCAGATGTCCCTGACCTTGCGCCAAGTCCGCTATTTCGTCGCCACGGCTGAGATTGGCCAGATTTCCCAGGCGGCGATTCACCTGAATATCTCCCAATCGGCAGTGACCACGGCGATCAAGGAATTGGAGGCCATGCTGGGTGTGCAACTGTTCGTGCGCTCGGCCCAGGGCATGAACCTGACCGATGCCGGCCGGCACTTTCTCAACCGCGCCTATGTGATTGTGCGCAGTGTCGATGATGCGTTGAACAGCCCGTTGCCCGACTACCGCGCCAGTGGCGTGTTGCGCCTGGCGGCCAGCTACACGGTGCTCGGCTACTTCCTGCCCCACCACCTGCAGCGCATGGAACACTGGCACCCGGACGTGACCATCGAGGTCTTTGAACAGGAGCGCCAAGCCATCGAACAAGGTTTGCTCGACGGCCAGTTCGACATGGCGGTGGTGCTCACCGCCAACCTCACCCACCCGGATATCGTCTCGGAAATCCTGTTCAATTCGGAACGTCGCCTGTGGCTGCCCAGCCATCACCCCCTGTGCGAACGCGGCGCCGTGAGCTTGGCGGATGTGGCCCAGGAACCCTACATCCTGCTCACCGTCGACGAGGCCGAACACAGCGCCATGCGCTACTGGGAACAGGCCGGGCAAACGCCAGGGGTGCGGCTGCGCACCAGTTCGGTGGAGGCGGTGCGCAGCATGGTTGCCAATGGCAGCGGTGTGGCGATCCTGTCAGATTTGGTGCACAGGCCTTGGTCACTGGAAGGCAAACGCATCGAAACCCTGACCGTCACCGACCCGGTAACGCCCATGAGCGTCGGCCTGGCCTGGCACCGTGAGCGTGCGTTTACCCCGGCGATGCAGGCGGTGCGCGATTACTTCCACGACGCGTTCCTGGCGCCGCAGCAGTTGTCGGCACGACGCTAAAGCCGGGCTTGCAAGGTGGCGGCAAGCCAGTCCATGAATACCCGTACACGCTGCGGCAAATGTCGCTGGCCGGCGTAAAGCAGCGAGACATCCAGCGGGGGTGCCGGGTAGTCCGGCAATAGCGCCACCAACTCACCGCTTTCCAGCAGGTCACGAATGCCCAGCGCCGGTACCTGGATAATGCCGAAGCCGCCGAGGCACGCCGCCCTGTACGCATCGGTGCTGTTGACTGTCACCCGCCCGGCCATGGGAACGCGCTGCACCTTGTTGCCCTGCACGTATTCAAAGCCCGCCGAGCGTGAGCCCAACGGCCGCACGTAATGCACCAACTGATGCTGCGCGAGGTCGGCCAGGGTCTCGGGCACGCCGTAACGTTGCAAGTACGCCGCGCTCGCGCAGTTGATCATCGGCAGGTTGCACAGCAAGCGTGCCACTACGGTCTGGTCCGGTTGTGCGCCGACGCGCAGCACGCAATCAAAGCCTTCCGCGAGCAGGTCGACCTGACGGTCGGTGGTGCTGATTTCCAGCTCGATCAGCGGGTGTGCGTCCATGAATGCCGGCAGTTGCGGCAGGATCAATTCCCGCGCCATCACGTTGGGCATGTCCACACGAATACGCCCGCTCAGCTGCGCTTCGTCCTGGCGAAACAGCCCTTCCAGTTCCTCCATGTGCGACAACAAATCCTTGCTGCGCTCATACAACACGCGGCCGTCCTGGGTCGCCTGGACCTTGCGCGTGGTGCGTTGCAGCAGGCGAGCGCCGAGCAGTTCCTCCAGCGCCTGCACATGCTCGGAAACGGTTGAACGCGGCAGGCCCAGGCTCTCGCCTGCCTGGGTAAAACTCGACAGTTCGGTGACGCGCACGAAGGTGCGCAGCAGCTCAAGTTTGTTCATGGGATTGTTCGCTCTATCCGGCCAGTGATTCCGGTTTAACCCTGTTTATCACGTTATGACCGGACAAATACACTCAGTCTCACCACTACTTCAGAGGACTTCACCATGACCCGTAAAATCGCATTGATCACCGGCGCCAGCCGTGGCCTGGGCAAAAGCGCCGCACTGCACCTGGCGGCGCAAGGCGTCGATATCATCGGCACTTACCACAGCAAGGCCGACGAGGCGCAGGCCGTGGTCGCGCAGATCGAACAATTGGGTGGCCGCGCGGCGATGCTGCAACTGGATGTCAGCCAAAGTGCGAGCTTCAATGAGTTTGTTGGCAGCGTCGGCGATGTGCTCAAGGCGGTTTTCGCACAGGATCACTTCAACTTTCTGGTCAACAACGCCGGCATCGGCGCCCACGCCAGCTTTGCCGACACCACTGAAGCGCAGTTCGACCAATTGGTGGCTATCCACTTCAAGGGGCCGTTCTTTCTTACGCAAAAACTGCTGCCGCTGATCCGCGACGGTGGCCGCATCCTCAACATCTCCAGCGGCCTGGCGCGGTTCAGCCTGCCGGGCTATTCAGCGTACGCGTCGATGAAAGGTGCGATGGAAGTGCTCACGCGCTACCAGGCCAAAGAGTTGGGCGTTCGTGGTATCACCGTCAACATCATCGCACCTGGTGCCATTGAAACCGACTTCGGTGGTGGCGCCGTGCGCGATAACGCTGCCCTCAATACCATGGTCGCCAACAACACCGCCCTGGGCCGAGCCGGCTTGCCGGACGACATCGGCGGGGCGATTTCGAGTTTGCTGGCCGACGGCAGCAACTGGATCACCGGTCAGCGCATTGAGGCTTCGGGGGGGATGTTTCTTTAAGCCCCAGGAGCTTCTCGCACAGCACGTCATAGCCCCAGTGATACACATAGGTGTACGGCAGGAAAAACAGCAGTACACCTATGTCGAGGATGAACGCCTGGATCAGGCTGATGTTCAGCCACGCCGCGATCAGCGGCACACACACCAGAATCAGCCCGCCTTCAAACAGCAACGCATGCAACACCCGCGTCCACGGCGTGTTGGCCAGTTGCAGGCGCGCTTTGAGGCGGTCGAACAGGCCGTTGAAGATCACGTTCCAGGTCAGCGCGATCAGGCTGATCGCCAGGGTGACCATGCCCATTTCCAGGGCGGGCTTGTCCATGATCCACGCCAGCAATGGGGTGCAGATCAACAATGCCAATCCCTCAAAACCGATGGCTTGGCAAACACGTTCAGTAACCGACTTGGTAGGGCTCATAACCAGCGCTCTGTGAGTGACGAGGGTTGCCATGTTTACCCTTTGACTCGATACTTCATAACCAATAACCATCGATCAAGGCGATAGTCATGGCCTCCCATGAAGTGCTGCAGGCGTTCGTACAGGCAGCTACGCAAGGCTCGTTTTCCGCAGCGGCGCGCAAGCTGGGCAAGAGCCAGTCCACCGTCAGCGCGGCAGTGGCGAGCCTGGAGATTGATTTGGACGTGGTGCTGTTTGACCGCACTAGCCGCAAGCCGACACTGACCCCGGCCGGCCATGTGTTGCTGCAACGCGCCGAGCAGGTGCTGGAGGCCAGCAGTCGTTTGGAACTGGCGGCGAGCCAACTGGCCCAGGGGTTGGAGCCGAAGCTGACCATCGCCATGTCCGATACTTACCAGTCCGATCGCTTCGAGGTCGCGCTCAGCGCCTTTGAGCAGCGTTACCCGGACCTTGAACTGGAATGCCTGATCGCTGAGTGCGAGGACTTGATGGCCTTGGTGCAAAGTGGCCGTGCGCACCTCGCTTTTATTGAAAAACAGGATAACTACCCGCCTGACCTCACCGGCGCGCCGGTAGCAGAAAGCACGGAAATCTCACTGTTCGTCGCGGCCAGGCACCCACTGGCCAAACTGAAAAACATCCCCGCCGACACGCTGCAGCAGCATCGCGAACTGCGCCTGGCCAGCATCATCAACCCGACTGAAACCCGCCCCAGCGGCCGCGTGTGGTCGGCGCCGAGTTACTTGATGTTGATGGAGATGGCGCAACTGGGCTTCGGCTGGGCACCGCTGCCGCGCTGGCTGGTGGAGCGTTTTGATGGCGGCCAATTGGTGGAGCTCAAAGCACGCAGTTGGCCGCGCTCGGTGGCGGTGGACGCGTTGTGGTCGCGGCAGCACCCGCCGGGGCCGGCGGGGAGTTGGTTGTTGGGCAAGATGCTCGAGTGATCCCGACCAGACAATGAAGATCAAATGTGGGAGCGCCTACCGTTAGCTCAATCCCTCATGCCTTCGGTGACCAGCGTCACCAGCCGATCCAGGCTCTGGCCCCAGCCGTCATGAAACCCCATGGCCTCAGGGGCTTTTTTATCTTCAGCGCTCCAGTGCATGGCGCGGCGGTGTAGAGGGTCTTGTTGCCGTCGACCTCTTGCAGGGTCACTTCAGCGGTCATGAACGGCTTACCCGACGGGATCCAGCCCGGCGTAAACGCATCGGTAAACACCAGGCGCCGTATTGTTGTGTTCAGAGATTCAATGGGCGCACGGGGCTCACTATAGTTCGCGTCGCTCAAGGTTTCCGGTCGACCCGACAGACGCCAAACCCGCTAGAATCCCCGCCTCTTTGTAGGATTTCGGATGCGCCCCCCCATGGAAACCCGCCTCGTCCCCTATGAGACGCTGAGCCTTGTACAGAAACAGCAGCTCGACACCCTGCAAGTGCATCCCGAGCAACTGGCGTATTCCGGTGATATCTACTGTGCGCTGAACAGCCTGCTGGCCAATCCCAATCCCGACGCGATCAAAGGCTTCGCCCTGCTAGCCGACGACCAGCCCGTGGCCTTCCTGTTGCTCAAACGCCCACCTTGCCTGCCCCATTGGGCGCATGAACACAGCGCGACGCTGCATGCATTGCAGGTGGACCGGCACCAGCAAGGGCGCGGATTCGGCAAGGCGTGTTTGCAGGCGTTGCCGGCGGCGGCATTGCAAGCGTGGCCACAGATCAAGGGCTTGGAGTTGTCGGTGGACGCGGACAATGTGGCGGCGATGCGGCTGTATCTGGCGGCAGGATGGGTGGACAGTGGGGAGGCGTACAAGGGGCGGATTGGGTATGAGCGCCGGTTGGCGTTAGTATTTTGAACGGTAAGGAGGTGGTAAGCATGCTGACAACCCTCGAACAACTCGACACCCTCTACGGCCTCCCCCACGAGCGCGCCGTGCGCAAGGAAATCCCGTTTCTCAACGAGGACTACCAGGCCATGGTGCGGGCGTCGCCGTTGGTGGTGGTGAGTTCGTCCGGGCCGGACGGCATCGACGGTTCGCCACGCGGCGATGTGCCTGGGTTTGTGCGGATTGTGGATGAGCGCACCCTGGCGATTCCGGATCGGCCGGGGAACAACCGCGTGGATACCTTGCGCAACCTGATCCAGGACCCGCGGATTGCCTTGCTGTTCATCATCCCGGGGATTGGCGAGACCTTGCGCGTGAATGGCCGGGCGCAGATTTCCATCGAACCTGCGCTGCTGGAGAGCTTTGCGGTGAATGGCAAACCGGCGCGGTCGGTGATACTGGTGCAGGTGGAGGCCGCGTATTTCCACTGTTCCAAGGCGTTTGTGCGCTCGGATTGCTGGAACCCAGAGAAACAGTTGGACCGCTCGGCGTTGCCGTCAGCGGGGGCGTTTCACAAACGGCTCAATGATGGGCAGTTCGACGCCGAGGCGTATGACCGGGAGATGCCGGAGCGGGTCAGAAATACGTTGTACTGATATCCCGCAGAAGCCGGCTAGCCGGCTTCTGCAAGGCGGTCGTCAGCCTCTTTCGCCAACCGGCAACCAGATCTCCACCGTCCCGGTGCCTTTGCGCCCATCAAAATCCGCGCTATACCGCTCGAAATCCGCGCCCATCACCTTATAGCCCGAATGGGGCAGCCATTCGAACATGATGCGCTCGTAGGTTTGCTCAAGCGCCTGCACCGGCCCGTAATGCGGGAACACGGCATAGTTGAGCGGCGGAATTTCGATAGACTCGAAGTTGCCCGGCACTTCGGCTTTGCTCGGGACTTCAACACCGGCCATGTAATCGAATTCGCCGTGATGGGGGTTATGGCAAACGCCATACGTCACCCCGCCAACGCGCTGCTTGATATCCTTGATGCAGGTATCGAACAACTCCCAAAGCTTGGGGATATCACCCACGGTGGCCTTTGAATAACGCCCTTGTACGCCGGCAATCACCAGGGCCTTGCCCGCTTCCATGCGCGGTTCTAACGGTTGTTTTGTCTGCTGATCCATACGAACAGTCTCCTTCTTATGAGGGAACAAACCCGCATCGAGTATAGGGGCATATCCGTATTGGACTCCATGCAGAAAATTTTCCTACGCATCTGGACAACTGGCCATCACCGACCGTATTGTCTGCCCCGCAGGCCACCGCAGTGGCCGACGTCGCTCGGACGGTTCCGGGCGCTTACGTACCCTCGAGGCAACAATGGCTGACCAAGGTTTGCCGCGCCGCTTTGCGCGCATAGATCGACTCCCCCCTTACGTGTTCAATATCACTGCCGAGCTGAAGATGGCTGCGCGTCGGCGCGGCGAAGACATCATCGACTTGAGCATGGGTAACCCTGACGGCCCGACCCCACCGCATATCGTGGAGAAAATGGTCACCGTCGCCCAGCGTGAAGACACCCACGGCTACTCCACCTCCAAAGGCATTCCGCGCCTGCGCCGGGCGATTTCGCGCTGGTACAAAGACCGCTATGAAGTGGACATCGACCCAGAAACCGAGGCCATCGTGACCATCGGTTCCAAGGAAGGCCTGGCGCACTTGATGCTGGCCACCCTGGACCAGGGCGACACTGTTTTGGTGCCGAACCCGAGCTACCCGATCCACATCTACGGTGCCGTGATTGCCGGCGCCCAGGTCCGCTCGGTGCCGCTGATTCCTGGCGTGGACTTCTTCGCTGAACTGGAACGGGCGATTCGCGGTTCGATCCCCAAACCGAAGATGATGATCCTGGGCTTCCCGTCCAACCCCACTGCGCAGTGCGTGGAGTTGGATTTCTTCGAGCGCGTGATTGCGCTGGCCAAGCAGTACGACGTGCTGGTGGTGCACGACCTGGCCTACGCCGACATCGTCTACGACGGCTGGAAAGCCCCGTCGATCATGCAGGTACCGGGCGCCAAGGACATTGCGGTGGAGTTTTTCACCCTGTCCAAGAGCTACAACATGGCCGGCTGGCGCATCGGTTTCATGGTGGGTAACCCGGAACTGGTCAACGCCCTGGCGCGGATCAAGAGCTACCACGACTACGGCACGTTCACCCCGCTGCAAGTGGCGGCGATTGCGGCGCTGGAAGGCGATCAGCAATGCGTGAAGGACATTGCCGAGCAGTACCGCCAGCGCCGCAATGTGTTGGTCAAGGGCCTGCATGAGCTGGGTTGGATGGTGGAAAATCCGAAGGCGTCGATGTACGTCTGGGCGAAAATCCCCGAGCAGTATGCCGCCATGGGTTCGCTGGAATTTGCCAAGAAGTTGCTGCTGGAAGCCAAGGTGTGTGTGTCGCCGGGGATTGGGTTTGGCGAGTACGGGGATGATCATGTGCGCTTTGCACTGATCGAGAACCAGGACCGGATTCGCCAGGCCGTGCGCGGGATTCGCGGGATGTTCCGGGCGGATGGCCTGGTCACCAAGGCCTGACCCAATCTCCCTGAAGAAATGCGGTCAAACATGTGGGAGCTGGCTTGCCTGCGATAGCATCACCTCGGTGTATTTGCTACACCGAGGTGCCTGCATCGCAGGCAAGCCAGCTCCCACATTTGATCGGGTTACCACAGGGGTAACGGTGGTGCGGCTTACACCACCAACGACAACAGCATGATAAAGATCAACGCCACGATCGACAGAATCGTCTCCATCGCCGTCCACGTCTTGAACGTCTCAGCCACGGTCATGTTGAAGTACTGCTTAACCAGCCAGAACCCCGCATCGTTGACGTGAGACAGGATTAACGAACCCGCCCCTGTCGCCAACACCAGCAGCTCACGGTTAACCCCTGGAATCATGCCTACTACCGGCACCACAATGCCCGCGCCAGTAATGGTCGCCACGGTGGCCGAGCCCGTCGCGACGCGAATCACCGCCGCCACCAGCCACGCCAGCAGGATCGGGTTGATCTGCGCGTTGACCGCCATATGGCCAATCACGTCGCCCACACCGCTGGTCACCAGCATCTGCTTGAAGCCACCACCGGCACCGATGATCAGAATGATCGCGGCGGTCGGCGCAAGGCTGGCGTCGAGCAGCTTGAGGATTTGCTTGGAGTGAATGCCTTGGCGATGGCCGAAGGTATACAGCGACAGCAGCAACGCCAGCAGCAGCGCAGTGATCGGGTGACCGATCATGTCCATCCAGTTGCGCACCACGTTGCCTTCGGCAAACGCGATGTCGGCAAAGGTTTTGAGCAGCATCAGGAACACCGGCAGCAGCACAGTGACCAGGGTGATGCCAAAGCTCGGCAACGACTTGTTATCGGTCTCGCGGGCCAGTTGGTCGACCAGTTCCTGGGACGGGTTGCCCGGGATGTACTTGGCGATAAACGTACCGAAGATCGGGCCTGCGATGATGGCAGTCGGCAGTGCGACGATCAGGCCGTACAGGATGGTCTTGCCGATGTCCGCGCCAAACACGCCGATAGCCAGCAGCGGGCCCGGGTGCGGTGGCACCAGGCCGTGTACCGCCGACAGGCCGGCCAGCAGCGGGATGCCGATCTTGATCAGCGACACGCCGGTGCGGCGCGCGACGATGAATACCAGCGGGATCAGCAAGACAAAACCGATCTCGAAGAACAGCGGGATACCCACCAGGAACGCGGCAAACATCATGGCCCACTGGACCTTGTCCTTGCCAAAGGCGCGGATCAGGGTCTGGGCGATCTGATCGGCACCGCCGGATTCGGCCATCATCTTGCCGAGCATGGTGCCCAGCGCGAGGATGATGCCGACAAAGCCGAGCACCCCGCCGAAACCGTCCTGGAACGCCTTGATGATCTTGTCCACGGGCATGCCCGAGGTCAGGCCGAGGAAGCCGGCCGCGATGATCAGTGCAATGAACGGGTGCACCTTGAACTTGGTGATCAGAACGATCAACCCGATGATAGTGACCACTGCGTCTAGCAGCAGGTAGGACTCGTGGGACATGCCAAACATGGGGGGTCTCTCCTGTTTGTTGTTGTTATTAAAGCGGGTGTTGAATCTTTCGCCGGGGATAGCGCTATCTTTCCGGCAAAAAATTATCGGGTTCGTTCAAAGCCGTGTTGCAGCCACCAAGTGTTGGTCTGCTCGGCCAGTTCCTCGATGCTGTCTTCGCTGGCGTTGAGGGCCAGGGTCAGCGGTTCGCCTATCGGCGATTCAAGGGTGGCGAACTGGCTGTCTATGAGGCTGGCCGGCATGAAATGGCCGGGGCGATGGGACACGCGGTCGGCGGCCACTTCGCGGGTCAGCTCCAAAAAGACAAACCCCAGGCCCGGCGCGGCTTCGCGCAGGTGGTCGCGGTATTTTTTCTTGAGTGAGGAGCAGGTGAGCACCGGGTGTTCGCCGGCCTTGAGCGAACGGCGCAGTTCATCGCACAGGATGTCGAGCCAGCCGGCGCGGTCGTCGTCGTCGAGGGGGTGGCCGGCGCTCATCTTTTCGATATTCGCGGCGGGATGAAAGCTGTCGCCTTCAATGGCGGTGGCGCCGTTCAGCCGGCACAGGGCCTCGCTGACGCTGGTCTTGCCACAGCCGGCAACACCCATGATAACCAGGGCGGTAACAGGTTGACTCATGAAACACCTCAGGACGCAGATAGCGCTACCTTTGCACGCTGTAAGGCTAGTGCAAAAACAGGCTTTTCCCGCGCCTCTTGTCTTTTTTTATGGAGTGACGCGTGCATCCGCTCCAATCATTCGAACGGGATCAGGCAACCCAACGTTCAAGCATTTGCAGCCGTTTGGAGACAGCGCTACCTTAGTGCCTCGATTTTTGTTTGGCAAGCCGCCTGATGACCTCTAAGAACGATAAAAAATTGCGCACCACGGGTCGCCCGACCCTTAACGAAGTCGCCCGCCTGGCCGGCGTCAGCCCGATTACCGCGTCGCGCGCCCTGCGTGGCATCAGCACCGTCGCCACCGAGCTGGTGGAAAAAGTGCAGCAAGCCGCCGCCGAACTCAACTACGTGGTCAACCCCGCCGCCCGCGCCCTGGCCTCGGCACAGAGCCATTCGGTGGTGGTGTTGGTGCCGTCGCTGTCCAACCTGCTGTTCATCGAAACCCTCGAAGCTATCCACCAAGTGCTGCGGCCCAAGGGTTTTGAAGTACTGATCGGTAACTTCCACTATTCCCGTGACGAAGAAGAAAACCTGCTGCGCAACTACATGGCCTACCAGCCACGTGGATTGCTGCTCACCGGGTTCGATCGCACCGAAAGCGCCCGACGGATGGTCGAGGCCAGCAACGTGCCCTGCGTGTACATGATGGACCTGGACCCGAATGCCGGCGTGAACTGCGTGGGTTTCTCGCAACTGGCGGCGGGTGAAACGGCGGCAGCGCATTTGCTGTCCCGTGGGTACAAACGCTTGGCGTACATCGGTGCGCAACTGGACCAACGCACTTTGCTGCGTGGCGAAGGTTTCCGCCGGGCGCTGCAACAGGCCGGCCTGTATGACCCGGCGCTGGAATTGCTGACACCGCGGCCCTCTTCGGTCGGCTTGGGTGGCGAGCTGTTTTTGCAGCTGTTGGCCGCCCATCCGGATGTGGATGCGATCTTCTTTGGCAACGACGACTTGGCCCAAGGCGCGCTGCTGGAAGCCATGCGCCATGACATCAAGGTGCCGGAGCGCGTCGCGGTGCTGGGTTTCAACGATCTGCCCGCCTCTTCTTATATGGTGCCGCGCCTGAGCAGCATCAGCACGCCGCGTCAAGCGATTGGCCGGCGCTCGGCGGAGCATTTGCTAACGATCATGGCGGGTAACAAGATCGCCAAGCCGGTGGTGGATATGGGGTTTGAGTTGCAGGTGCGCGAGAGCACGTAAGCGCTTTGCGGCGTGCATTCTGAGCCAAAACACAGCAGGTTGTACTCTTCTGACCTGTCAACTTTGACAGTAGGCAAGCACCGGTGGGCGCCTTATAAGTACATCCTCAAGGATATTTCCTGACACTTGGTTCTCACTGAAAAGGGTCTTGCCATGTACTCGCTCATCTCCAATAAAACGCTATTCGCCAAAGGTGTGATCGGCTGCAATGCATCGGTTACACCCCTCCCATTCACCTCAGACTCAGTGGATCTTCAAGACGCGAGCAATACCCAATTTGTAGTCGTTGGCAGCGACAAATCAAAGGATCGAGTTTTATTCATCTACCTAAACAAAAATATCTCCCCAGGAACCTACAACATTGGGCGAGACGAGGAAGTGTTTGCCTATTATTATCATCGTTACTCAGGCTTTGGATGGAGCTACTTTGCGGACAGTGGAACCTTCACGCTATTAAGTGTTGATTTTGCCAACTCGCTATTGGATGGGACTTTTAGCTTCAACGCGCCAGGCATGGAAGCTGAACCGGAAATGAAGATAACAAACGGTGTTGTTAAACTTACTGGCCCTTCACTTTGAAGAAGTATTTTTATTCATTTGACGCGCTAAGGGCCCTTCGCTTGCCAGAGAGCTCTTAACGCCAGCGCCTTACGACGGTCTCGCTCCACCCGCATGTCCCTGCTAAATTGGCTGCTCTCCATCGCAAGGGAAGCACCATGGGACACTCACTGAAAATCCTCGGCCGTACGTCCTCCATCAACGTGCGCAAAGTGCTGTGGACCTGCCAGGAACTCGGCATCGACTACACCCGCGAAGATTGGGGCATCGGTTTCAAGCCTACCCAGTCTGCTGAATTCCTCGCCCTGAACCCCAACGCCCAGATCCCCGTGCTGATCGACGACCACGGCGTGCTGTGGGAATCCAACACCATCTGCCGCTACCTCGTGAACCTCT
Source organism: Pseudomonas sp. 58 R 12 (assembly GCF_900005865.1). Lineage (NCBI taxonomy): Bacteria > Pseudomonadati > Pseudomonadota > Gammaproteobacteria > Pseudomonadales > Pseudomonadaceae > Pseudomonas > Pseudomonas sp. 58 R 12. Next base: position 400,445 of record NZ_CVTP01000017.1, on the reverse strand, counting down.
ACCAACGGCATGACCTGCTGCCCGCCGAACCTGCACCGCGGGCCCGGGTCGAGCAGTGGATAGACTGGCAAGCCATCGAACTCAACCGCGCCTGGGGCGATGCGTTCACGGCCTTGGTGCGTAATAACCCGGATGGTCTGGACGCCGCGCAGATCGACGCTGCTGTGCAGGTTTGGAACGACAAGATGGGCATTCTGGAGCAACAGCTCGTTCGCACAAACGCTTACGTGGCCGGTGATGAATTCACCCTCGCCGACATCCTGATCGGGCTGTCGGTGCACCGCTGGCAGATGACGCCTATGGCACGCCCGCCCTACCCGGCTATTGGCGCGTACTACCAGCGGCTGAGCCAGCACAAAGGCTTCCAGACTTTTGCCCTCGACGGCCATAACTAAAATAAGGACTCCACCGTGAAAGGACTCAACGTACTGCTCACCGGCGCCTGCGGCAGAATCGGCAAGACGTTTTTCGAGGCCTCGAAAGACCGCTACCGTTTCACCCTCACAGACCGTATCGCGCCGGATGTCGACCTGGGCGAGCACCGTTTTGTGCACGCCGACCTCAGCGACCCATCCAGCCTCGCCGCCCTGCTCGACGGCATCGACGTAATCGTGCACCTGTCAGGCATTCCGCACGCCAGCGCGTCATTCGACGAATTGCTGCCCAACAATATCCTCGCCACCACCTACCTGTTCGAAGCCGCCGTGGCCGCCGGGGTAAAACGCCTGGTGTTCGCCAGCAGCGCCCAGACCATCGAAGGCTATCCGGTAGACCGCCAGATCACCCCTGGCATGCAGGTGATGCCCGCCAACCTGTATGGCGTGAGCAAATGCTATGGCGAAGCACTGTGTGGTTACTACGCAGCCAAAACGCCACTTTCGACGATCGCCCTGCGCATCGGCGCCTTTGAATTTCCCGAAACCCACGACCTGAACAACGCCCGCGACCTCAGCGCCTGGCTCAGCCCGCGTGATGCGGTGCAGTTGCTGCAGCGCTCGGTGGAGGCTGAAGGCGTGAAGCACCTGATCGCCCATGGCATATCCAATAACCGCTTCAAGCGCCTGGACCTGAGCGAAACCACACGCGTGCTGGGTTACCAACCGGTGGACGACGCCTTCCAGACGTTTGAAATACCCGTAACCTACTGAGGCTCTGCGCCATAAAACCTTGAAAGATAGAGCTTTGGCGCAATAAATCGGTGAATGTGCGGCCAAACAAGCTCAACTTCACAAGCACCGATTTCCGTTAGCCCGCTAAGATTCCAGGTCACTGCCCCTGGAATCGCCTCCCATGTCCACACTCACCGCCTCTGCCGCCGACGGCATCGACCCCCTCCGTGCAGCCCATATCAGCGCGCGCATCGACCGCCTGCCCGCCGTTGCGACGGTCTGGCGCCTGGTGGCGCTGCTGTCGATTGGTGGCTTTTTCGAGCTGTATGACCTGTTCCAGACCGCCTATATCAGCCCCGGCTTGATCAGCGACGGGATTTTCCATACCGGCAGCGCGGGCGCATTCGGCTTCTCCGACCAGGCCGCGTTCGCCTCGGCAACCTTCCTTGGCCTGTTCCTCGGCGCCAGCCTGCTCAGCCCCATCGCCGACCGCTATGGTCGGCGGGCGATCTTCACCTTTGCGTTGATCTGGTACACCGTCGCCACCGTGCTGATGGGTATCCAAACCTCCGCCGTGGGCATCATCTGCATGCGTTTTCTGGTGGGGATTGGCCTGGGCATTGAGTTGGTGACCATCGACGCCTACCTGTCTGAACTGGTGCCCAAGCGCATGCGCAGCTCGGCGTTTGCCTTCGCGTTCTTTATCCAATTTCTGTCAGTGCCAGCCGTGGCATTGATGTCGTGGTGGCTGGTGCCGCAAGCGCCGTTCGGCGTGTCCGGCTGGCGCTGGGTGGTACTGTCGAGCGCGGTGTTTGCGTTGTTTATCTGGCAACTGCGCAAACGCCTGCCGGAGTCGCCGCGCTGGCTTGCGCAAAAGGGCCGCTTCGAAGAAGCCGGTGCGATCATGGACAACCTTGAGGCGCGCTGTCAGAAAGATCACGGCAAACCACTGGACGAGCCTGAGCCGGAAGCCGTCAGCGTGCAGGGCAGTGGCCGTTTTGCCGATATCTGGCAACCGCCGTACCGTCGCCGCGCGTTGATGCTGATTGTGTTTCATGTGTTTCAGGCCATCGGCTTTTTCGGCTTTGGCAATTGGTTGCCGGCGCTGCTTTCGGGCCAGGGCGTCAGCGTGACCCACAGCTTGCTCTACGCCTTTATCATCACCCTCGCCTACCCGCTGGGGCCGTTGCTGTTTGTGAAAGTGGCCAACCGCTTTGAAAACAAATGGCAGATCGTCGGCTCAGCCATGGGCGCGGTGATCTTCGGCAGCCTGTTCGCGCTGCAGACCACGGCGGTGGGGCTGGTGATCTGCGGGGTGATGATTACGTTCTGCAATGCCTGGCTCAGCTTCAGCTATCACTCGTACCAGAGCGAGCTGTTCCCCACCAACATCCGCGCGCGGGCGGTGGGGTTCTGTTATTCGTTCAGCCGCTTGTCCACGGTGTTCAGCAGCCTGTTGATCGGTTTTATCCTTGAACACCTGGGCACGCCAGGGGTGTTGGCGTTTATTGCCAGCAGCATGTTGATCGTGATGATCACCATCAGTTGGTTCGGGCCGCGTACGCGTAATTTGGCATTGGAAAATATCGCCCATTGACGGCAACAGTTGGCCGCCTGCGGGACAATGCTTGCCGCGGCGGCCACGTCATCCCCAACAAAACCGGGCGCTTCGCACCCGGCACGCTATTTGCTCCACCTGTGGCACCGAACATTCCACAGGTGACCGATCATGCTGGTTAACAACAACACCCAAGCCGTGTCGACCGTTCAACAGATCAAACGGCCTGATAGGGCCCCTGCCAACGCCGCTGCCAGCGCGCTGTACAGCGGTGCCCTGCAGGCGGCGCAGCAAAGCGTGACCGTGCCGGCCGCGCAAAAGGAACTGGACAAGGCCACCGACCGTATCGACGAAGCCTTCGCCAAGACCCGCGTGCAACTGCAGACCTCCGCTTCGGCCTCCGATGTGCCCGCGACCAGCGCTACCTCCGGCGCGCGGGCGGATTTTACCGACTACATGAGCAAGACGCCGGCCGAGCGTATCCGTGAGCAATTGCTCAAGGAACAGGGTTTGACCGAGGCGGATGTGCAGAACATGTCGCAGGAAAAGCAGGACGCTATTTCCAAGCAAGTGGCTGAGCGTTTGAAGCAGCAACAAGAGCAGCAGGTAGCGGCGAAGACAGCTGAGCCGCAGGCGCGGGCGGTGAAAGAAACCCTGGCCGCGATCTAAGCCACACCACTGATCAAATGTGAAAGCAGACGTGTGTGAGAGCTGGCTTGCCTGCGATAGCATCACCTCGGCCGACCTGATAGACCGAGGTGTCTGCATCGCAGGCAAGCCAGCTCCCACATTGATTCGGGTTACCAAATCCGCAGTGGCGTTATTGCAGTTGTAGGGTCGAGTTGAACTGACCGATCGCATCCACCACGTGCCGTGAGCCTTCCTGAATCTCCAGGATCACTTGCCCCGCTTCATTCGCCAGCTCCACCCCGAGCCCCGTGCGGCTCAAGCTCGATTGCATGCTCGACACGGCGCTCAGCGACAGGTCGTGGTTCTTGCGCACTACATCCACTATCTCCACCGTCGCCTGGCTGGTGCGCGCCGCGAGGCTGCGTACTTCGTCGGCCACCACTGCAAAGCCGCGCCCGTGCTCACCGGCCCGCGCCGCTTCAATCGCAGCGTTCAGCGCGAGCATATTGGTTTGCTCGGCAATGCCGCGGATGGTCTGCACGATGGCGCCGATGATGTCCGACTGCTTGTTGACCGCATCAATGCTCTCGGCGGCCTGGTTCAAGTCGTGGGAAATCTGTTCGATGATCTGCACGGTTTGCTGCACCACCTCCGAGCCCTTGCGCGCGCAGGCATCGTTTTGCACCGAGGTGGCGTGGGCCGAGTCGGCAGCGGTGCGCAGGGTGGTGACATGGTCGGTGATGTCGCTGGCGAACTTCACCACTTTGTACAGGCGGCCATTGGGATCGAAGATCGGGTTGTAGGAGGCTTCCAGGAACAGGGTCTTGCCGTATTTGTCTTTGCGCTCGAAGCGGTGTGAATGGTATTCGCCGCGATTGAGGGACGCCCAGAATGCTGTGTAGGCCGGCGATTCCACTTCGTTGCGGTGGCAGAACATGCTGTGGTGCTGGCCGACGATTTCATCCAGGGAATACTGCACGGTCTTCAGGAAGTTTTCGTTGGCATTGAGAATCTGGCCCTGGGGCGTGAATTCGATCACTGCCATGGAACGGCCGATGGCGTCGATCAGGCTCTGGTTTTCATGTTCGTGGTGAACCCGCGCAGAAATATCCGACGCGACTTTGATCACGCTCTGCACCTGATTGTCCTTGTCCAGCACCGGCATGTAGCTGGCTTCAAGCCACACCTCCTGGCCGTGCTTGTTCAAGCGCATGAAGGTGCCACTCAGCGCCTCGCCCCGCGCCAAGTTGCGCCATAGCTTGGCGTAACCGTCGGTATGGGTATAGGCCTCGTCGCAAAAGAGGCGGTGATGCTTGCCGCGAATCTCCTCGGCGCTGTAGCCCATGGTTTTGCAGAAGTTGTCGTTGGCGTCGAGGATCACGCCAGTGGCGTCGAACTCGATCATGGCCATGGAGCGGCTGATGGCCGCGAGTTTGGCGTTGGTTTCGGTCAGTGCGCAGGAAAAGCGTTGGATTTCAAGCAGGTCGGATTTGTGATGGCGGTTGAACATGGTCAGATCACCCTGGATTCCCGGCGCCCGGAAGGCGCATTCCATTTCATATGTAACCATCCAAATCGCTTTATATCCCAAGCGTCATCAACGGTTCTGGGTGAGCATAGACAGGGCTAGGCGCTATGCAAGGCCACTAATCAGCCAGCATTTCTAATAAAGCGCGGGCAGCGGCTGACGGGTCACGGGTGGGCGAGCCGACCAAGGCAAACTCACGGTGCAGCGGCACCGTCAGCGGCATCACGCGCAAGCCTTTGCGCTGGGCCGGCAGAGCCATTTCCGGCACCAGCGTGACGCCAACGCCCTCGCGTACCAGGCTGAACGCGCTGTTCCATTCGCGCACTTCCACGCGGATATCGCGCAGCGTCAGCCCCGCTGCGGCGCCCAGGCTGCGCGCATTCGCGGTACACCCACCGGTGGCGAGCACGAACGGCTGCTCAAGTAATTCCTCAAGCGACACACTGGCATCGGCCGGACGTTGCGCCAACGCATGATCCACCGGTAGCACGGCCATCCAGAAGTCCCGGCCCAATACCGTGGCATTGCGTTCGGGCGTGGGGTTAAGCACTACACCCAGGTCGATCAGCTCCGCATCGAGCAAAGTGAGCACTTCGTTGTCGGTGACATCCAGGGTGGTCACCTCGATCCCCGGATAAAGCTGGGCAAAGCGCTGCAACAACGGTGTCAGGAACCTCGCCAGCACCATGGGAAAACTGGCGATGCGAATCGTCCCACGCAGCATTGGGCGGGCTTCATCCACGGTGCTGCGAATGGTCTGCAAGGCTTTGAGCATCACCCGCGCCTGTTCGATCACACTCAAACCCAGGGCGGTGGGCAAGGTCTTGCGCGGTGCACGGGTAAACAGCTGCGCGCCCAGCGTCGCCTCCATGCCGGCCATGGCCTGGCTGGCGGCGGATTGAGTCATACCGACGCGCTCGGCGGCGGCAGTGATGCTGCCGTGATCGGCCACAGCCACCAGCAGGCGCCAGTGCATCAGGTTCATCATGGCATTCGCTGTCCTTATGGCAGGGGTCTGAAGGTTTAATTTTACGCACGGTGCCATGCCCGCGAGACTGGCGCAAATTCAACGGAGCTGTTCAAGATGAAACTGTATTTCTTTCCCCACGCCTGCTCCCTCGCCCCGCATATCGTGCTGCGCGAACTGGCGTTGCCGTTCGACCTGGTGCGGGTCGATAACCAGGCCAAGACCACTGCCGACGGCGAAGACTTCCTGCAGATCAACCCCAAGGGCTACGTTGCAGCGCTGAAACTGGACAACGGCCAGGTGCTGACCGAAGCCAGCGCGATCCTGCAGTACCTGGCTGACCTGAAACCCACAGCAAATCTCGCGCCGGCCAATGGCAGCTGGGAGCGTGTGCGTTTGCAGGAATGGCTGAATTTTATCGCCACCGAAGTGCATGGTGGCTTGGCGGTGTTCTTCAACGATGCGATTCAGGGCGAGGTGCGAGCCATGTTCCAGGCCACGTTGTTCAAGCGTTTTGCGGTGCTGGTGCAGACGCTGGAACGCCAGGACTATTTGCTGGGCGCGCAATACTCGGTGGCGGATGCGTATCTGTTCGTGGTGCTGCGCTGGGCGGCCTTTCACGCGATTGATCTGAGCGAGTGGCCGGCGCTGGCGGCGTTTCAGCAGCGGGTGGGTGAGCGGCCAGCAGTGATTGCCTCGTTGGCCGCCGAATCCCCCGAAAGCTGAGTTCATTCAAAAACGGGTCTCAGTGACCGAACAGACCTGTCTCGGTTTTCTTGGCTTTCTTGTCAGCGCGTTTTTCATCGGCGGTCTTTGCCGGTTTTTTCTTCGCGGCTTTCTTTGAATCCATACCTTTGGCCATGATGCATGCTCCACTTAACAGGGGATGTAACACTGGGTATACCACCTATTGCGACGTAGAAGGCGCTTATAATCCCCAGCCCCTGATAACGCTGCCTGAACACCATGCCCGAATTACACATCGAACCGCTGGCAGAACCGTTGTGGCCGCTGCTGAACAAGTTTTACCGCAGCCATAATTCGCCGATGAAGGCGCTCAAGGGCGGCCGTTTGTGGGTGGCCCGGGAGGGTGAGATCGTCGCGGGGCTGTGCCTCACGCCGGTGGTGGGTGGGCAGTGGTTGACCGGTGTGTATGTGGCACCCGCGTATCGCGGCCAGGGGTTGGCGGCGCGGTTGATTCTTACGGCGGTGGCTGCTTGCGAGGGAACCGTTTGGTTGTTGTGTCATCCGGATCTGGAAGGGCTATACCAGCGCATGGGATTCACTCAGGACACGCTGCTGCCGCAATCGCTTAGCGAGCGGTTGGTGCGCTACAAACGCAACAAACCCATGATCGCGATGGGCTTAGATCGCTTGGTGAGGTCGATCTCGAATAATGTGTGATCAGCGCGCGCCAGTGTTCGGCAAACCGGCGTCGGCGGATGCCGTGCTCGGTGTGGAAGACCACCGGGCCAGGTATGTGGCGGTCAGGGAGTCGGATCGGATGACGTTGCGGTTCGTAAAGCCTGCTAGATAATCTGGCCAGAACGCGGTCTGAAAATGTGGGAGCGGGCTTGCTCGCGAATGCGGTGAATCAGTCGCCAAATATATTGACTGACACTCCGCATTCGCGAGCAAGCCCGCTCCCACATTTGGACTTCATTGGATCTGAAAGCTATTCGTCAGCAGTGGGTTCCAACTCCGGGAACATCACGTCAATAAACCCGAACTTACTGAAATCCGTAACCCGTGACGGGTACAACCGGCCGATCAAGTGATCGCACTCATGCTGCACCACCCGCGCATGAAAACCATCGGCAAAACGCACGATAGGCTCACCCTTCGGATCGAAGCCCTCATAACGAATCTGCTGGTAACGGTTCACCGCGCCACGCAGGCCCGACACAGACAGACAACCTTCGTAGCCCTCCTCCAGCACCGGGCTCAGTGGGGTGATCAGCGGGTTGATCAGGATGGTCTGCGGCACCGGCGGCGCGTCCGGGTAGCGTTCGCTGGACTCGAAACCAAAGATCACCAATTGCAGGTCGACACCAATCTGCGGTGCGGCCAGGCCGACGCCGCCCACGTGTTCCATGGTCTGGAACATGTCATCGATCAATTGCCACAGCTCGGGGCTGTCGAACATTTCCGGCGGAACCGGCGGCGCGATACGCAGCAGGCGCTCGTCGCCCATTTTCAGGATTTCACGGATCATCGATCAGACTTCGTCAGGGGTGGGCTTGGAATGGTCCCGGCCGAGGCCTGAGACGTGCTGTTTTTCAGTGGTATGAGCCGGTGCATCAAACTCTTTTTCACCCGGTTCCTTACCTTCGGCGGACATGTGTTCGATCACTGCATTCATCTCCGCACCCAGCAGCAGCACCGCGGCGGAAATATAGAAGTAGAGGAGCAGTACGATAATTGCGCCGATACTGCCATACATGGCGTTGTAGTCGGCAAAGGTTTTAACGTAATAGCCAAAGCCCAGGGACGCGACGATCCACACCACCACCGCCAGCACCGAGCCGGGCGTGATAAAGCGGAATTTCTGTTCGACGTCGGGCATCACGTAGTACATGAGGGCCACGGCGAACATCAGCAGGATCACGATCAGCGGCCAGCGCAGGATGGTCCACAGGGTGACCACGAATTCCTGCATGCCGATCTGCGCGGCGATCCACTCCATCACCTGCGGGCCAAGCACCATCAGCGCGGCGGCGGCCAACAGCATGCCGGCAATACCGATGGTGTAGAAAATCGACAGCGGGAAGCGCTTCCAGATCGGCCGGCCTTCAACCACGTCGTAGGCGGCGTTCATCGCGCTCATCATCAGGCGCACGCCAGCTGAAGCCGTCCACAGCGCAATCACGATACCCACGGACAGCAGGCCACCCTTGGATTGCTGCAACTGGTCGATGACCGGGTTGACCTGCTCCAGCGCCTGGGGCGGCAACACCAGCTCCGACTGCAGGCGCAGCCAGGAGAAGAAATCCGGCAGGTGCAGGAAGCCGATCAGCGCGATCAGAAACAGCAGAAAAGGAAACAGCGAGAACAGCATCTGGTAGGCCAGCGCCGAGGCGTAGGTGGGCATCTCGTCATCGAGGAACTCGGTCACGGTGCGCACCAGCACTTTGTGCAGCTTGAGGCCTTGTAATACCGGAAAAAGCATAGCGTCTCCTTTCGCCGCAAAAGGTTGAGTTCGTGGGCGACTCAGGGGCCGTTTTCTACATCAAAGTAGCCCATTTGGCGACTTTGAAACAATTTCGAAAGTTTAGTTGCAGCGGAGGATACAAAAACGGCCATCCGTGGATGGCCGTCGGGCGGGTAAAACCAGCCAGCGATTCGAAATTACTTGGTCGCTTTTTTCACGGCGTCTTTGGTATCGCCGACCGCTTTCTGCACTTCGCCTTTCTTTTCCTGTACCACACCTTCAGCGCGCAGTTTGTCGTTGCCAGTCACTTTACCGACACCTTGCTTCACGTTGCCGGCCACTTCGTTGGCTGTACCTTTTACCTTGTCCGATGTGCTGCTCATGGTATTTCTCCTGGAACAATCGATGGTTTTTGGTCACTACGTAAAGATTGACCCGAGGCGGTTTGGCAGAGTTTCAATTATTTTTGCCTGTGCATTTCATCGCCAGCCGCAGGTTGGGCTTTATGTTTTGTGGCCAACCCACGAGAATGCCCGGCACATTCAGGCTACAACGCTGAATAACAGATCCCGTAGGAAGGTTATGAAACTCAATAAAGCACAGGCTATCGCCCGCAGAAACACTGAACTGGGCGGTGCCGTACTCGGCGTCAACAACTGCCACTTCACCGACCTGGACCAGAAACGCAACATCTGGTGGTTCGACCTGCCGCTGGGCCGTATCGCCGTGGGCCAGTACGAGTGGATTCATTTGTTGATGCACAATGCCGAGACTGACCAGTTGCTGCACCTGAAGGTGCCGACGGTGTTTTTGCGTGAAAAGCTCGAGGGTTTGGTGGTGCGTAATGCGGGCAAGCGCAAGCCGGAGATCACCCTGGAGTTGAGTGCGGATAAGGATTCGTTTCTAAAGGACGTACGCCCAGCAGGCGCTGGTGTCAGTTTCGCGCAGTTCTCCCTGTAAGAACGCGGTTAAGCCCGCTCCCACATTGGATTGCATTTCAACGCCCGCAAATCCGCAGGCAACAAAAAGCCCCGCATCTGCGGGGCTTTTTGTTTCAGGCCAGGTTACTTTTTCAGACCGAGCTTCTTCAGCTCTTCATCGCGCAACTCACGCCGCAGGATCTTGCCCACGTTGGTGGTCGGCAACGCATCACGGAACTCCACAGCCTTGGGCACTTTGTAGGCGGTGACGTTGGCGCGCATATGCTCCATCACCTGCTCCTTGGTCAGGGTTGCGCCCGGCTTTACCACGATAAACAGCTTGATGTGCTCCCCGGACTTCTCGTCCGGCACGCCGATGGCCGCGCACTGCAGCACGCCCGGCAGGCCCGCCAGTACGTCTTCCAGCTCGTTGGGGTACACGTTGAAGCCCGAGACCAGGATCATGTCCTTCTTGCGGTCGACAATGCGCATGTAGCCGTCGGGCTGGATGATCGCGATGTCACCGGTCTTCAGCCAACCTTCGCTGTCGAGCATCTCGTCGGTGGCGTCCTGGCGCTGCCAGTAGCCCTTCATGACCTGTGGGCCCTTGACGCACAACTCGCCGGTTTCGCCCAGCGCCAGCTCGGTGCCGTCGTCGGAAATGACTTTACACACCGTGGACGGCACCGGAATCCCGATGGTACCCAACTGGATATGCTGGATCGGGTTCACAGTCGCCACCGGGCTGGTTTCGGTCATGCCATAACCTTCGCAGATGCCACAGCCGGTCACGGCCTTCCAACGCTCGGCCGCCGCCAGTTGCAGGGCCATACCGCCCGACAAGGTGACTTTCAGCGCAGAGAAGTCGAGCTTGCGGAACGCCTCGTTGTTGCACAGCGCCACGAACAGGGTGTTCAGGCCGACAAAGCCGCTGAACTTCCACTTCGACAGTTCCTTGACCATCGCCGGCAGGTCACGCGGGTTGCTGATCAGGATGTTGTGGTTACCGATCAGCATCATCGCCATGCAATGAAAGGTGAACGCATAGATGTGGTACAGCGGCAGCGGCGTGATCAGGATCTCGCAGCCTTCGTTGAGGTTGGAACCCATCAGCGCCTTGCATTGCAACATGTTGGCGACCAGGTTGCGGTGGGTGAGCATCGCGCCCTTGGCCACGCCGGTGGTGCCGCCGGTGTATTGCAGCACGGCCACATCACTGCTGGCCGGGCTGACTTCGTTGACCGCCTGGCCATGGCCCTTGGCGAGCACGTCGTTGAACTTGATCGCCTGTGGCAAGTGATAAGCCGGGACCATTTTCTTCACGTACTTGATGACGCTGTTGATCAGCAGACGCTTGAGCGGCGGCAACAGGTCGGCGACCTCGGTGACGATCACATGCTTGACGGCGGTCTTGGGCACGACCTTTTCCGCCAGGTGCGCCATGTTGGCCAGGCAGATCAGGGCCTTGGCACCGGAGTCATTGAATTGGTGTTCCATTTCCCGCGCGGTGTACAGCGGGTTGGTGTTGACCACGATCAGGCCAGCACGGATGGCGCCGAACACCGCGACCGGGTATTGCAGGACGTTAGGCAATTGCACGGCAATTCGATCGCCGGGCTTCAAGTCGGTATGCTGTTGCAGATAGGCGGCGAAGGCGCCGGACAGTTCGTACAATTCACCGTAGGTGATTGTCTTGCCCAGGTTGCTGAAAGCCGGTTTGTTGGCGAAGCGCTGGCAGGACTGCTTCAGTACCGCCTGAATATTCGGATACTCGTCTGGATTGATTTCTGCAGCAATCCCGGCGGGGTACTTATCCTTCCAAAAGTCTTCGTTCATGGAAGCCCACTCCTCAGCGACGCGAATTCATCATCGCATTTGATGCGATTATTATTGGTGTGTGTTTTTTTAGGTGAATCTGGCGCTTTAAAGCAGGCCGAGACGTCACAAAGCGCGCCGAGAGTAGCAGCTTTGCCAAGGGCCGCCTAGAGCCAAACGAGGGCCCTACGGTCATAAACATGACTCAAGAACAGCCAGTGGTCATTTTTAGAGCAAAGATTCTAGATCATTAAAAACGGCTCTGGAATGGGCATTCCAGAACAATAAATAATAATGTGGGAGCTGGCTTGCCTGCGATAGCGGTGTTTCAGTCACCCAATGTATCGACTGATAAACCGCTATCGCAGGCAAGCCAGCTCCCACCTGTTTGATTGCATTTCAATTCCGGGTCAGGCGATGTCGCGCAGCTCCCTGCGCAAAATTTTCCCCACCGGCGTCATCGGCAGCGATTCGCGCAACACAATATGCTTAGGCACTTTGTACCCCGTGAAGTTGGTCTTGCAGTACGCCTTCAATTCCTCAAGGCTCACACCCTCCGCACGCGCCACCACAAACAGCTTCACCGCCTCCCCCGTGCGTTCATCCGGCACGCCGATCACCGCACAATTGGCCACCGCTGGATGCGCCATCACCACGTCTTCGATTTCGTTGGGGTACACGTTGAAGCCCGAGACAATGATCAGGTCTTTCTTGCGGTCGACGATGCGCACGAAGCCATCGTCATCGATCACCGCGATGTCACCGGTCTTCAGCCACCCTTCGGCGTCCAGGGCCTCGGCGGTGGCGGCCGGTTGCTGCCAGTAGCCCTTCATCACCTGCGGGCCTTTGATGCACAGCTCGCCGCGCTCGCCCAACGGCAGCTCGACGCCCTGATCATCAATCACCTTCATCGCCGTGGCCGGCACTGGGATGCCCACGGTCCCCAGGCGGGATTTGTTGCCATAGGGGTTGGTGCTGGCCACCGGGGAGGTTTCCGTAAGGCCATAGCCCTCACCAATCGCACAGCCGGTGATTTGCTCCCAACGCTCGGCTGTAGCCTTGATCAACGCGGTGCCGCCGGAGTTGGTGAGCTTGAGGTGGGAGAAATCCAGGGTCTTGAAGTCCGGGTGGTCCATCAACGCGACAAACAGCGTGTTTAGCCCCAGCAATCCGGTGAACCGCCACTTCTTCAGCTCTTTGATAAAGCCGCCGATGTCCCGTGGATTGGTGATCAGCACGTTATGGTTGCCGGAGACCATCATGCACATGCAGTTCGCGGTGAATGCATAGATGTGGTACAGCGGCAGCGGCGCGATCATCACCTCCTGCCCTTCCTTGATCAGCGGGTGGCCGTCCTCGCCGGTCTGGGACATGCAGGCGCGCACTTGTTGCATGTTGGCCACCAGGTTGCCGTGGGTGAGCATCGCGCCCTTGGCCAGGCCGGTGGTGCCGCCGGTGTATTGCAGCACGGCGATGTCGTCCAGGGTCACCGGGTGACGGGTAAGACCCAGGCCCGCGCCCATGCGCAACGCGCGCTTGAAGGAGACGGCGCGCGGCAGACTGTAGGCCGGGACCATCTTCTTGACCTTATCGACCAAGGTGTTGACCAGCCAGCCCTTGGCGGCGGGCATGAAGTCGCCCATCTTGGCTTCGATCAGGTAGTCGATCTCGGTGTCGCTGCACACTTCCTGCACCCGCGAACCGAACAGGTTGAGGTAGACCAGCGCCCGCACGCCAGCGTCCTTGAACTGGTGACGCATCTCGCGCGGGGTGTACAGCGGGTTGGTGTTGACCACGATCAGCCCGGCGCGCAGTGCGCCGAACACGGCAATCGGGTAATGCAGCACGTTGGGCATTTGCACCGCGATACGCTCGCCCGGCTTGAGGTCGGTGTGCTGTTGCAGGTAGCCGGCAAACGCCGCGCTTTGGCGTTCAAGCTCGGCGTAGGTCAGGGTGATGCCCATGTTGCTGAATGCCGGACGGTCGGCAAAAGTCTTGCACGAGCGCTCGAAGACTTCGATCACCGACTTGTAGGCCCCGAGGTCGATGTCATTGGGAACGCCCGCCGCGCGTTTGTCATTCCAGAAATCAGGTTGCATTATTCTTGTCCTCTTACCTGAGTGTGTCCGGCCGCTGCTGCTGCAAAAGTGTACAGCTATAAAAAGCGGAGCTTTGGGGACGTTAGCAGCTATGGCCAAACAGGCAAATACAGGAAGGCACTTCATTGATTGCGTGAATCTTCCTACACGTGCCCGCACTGATCAGACGCTTGCGTGGGATGAGCGATACACTGCAACGCAGACCTTGAGCAGAACGTGAGCAAAGGAACCGCCATGAACCACAGCACCTTCTGGCTGACCGCGAATGACCGCAGCCGCCTGTACGTCAATCAATGGATGCCCGACGGCCCCGCCAAGGCCCTGGTGATGCTGTCCCATGGCATGGCCGAGCACAGCGGTCGTTATGCACGCCTGGCTGAAGCCTTGTGCGGCGCCGGCTACGGTTTATATGCGCTGGACCAGCGGGGCCATGGCCGTACTGCCGATGAAGGCACCTTGGGCCTCTACGCCGAAAAGGACGGCTGGAACAAAGTGGTGGGCGACCTCGCCAGCCTCAACCAGCATATAGGCCAACAGCAGCCGGGGCTGCCGATCATTCTGCTGGGCCACAGCATGGGCAGTTATATTGCCCAAGCGTACTTGCTGCACCACAGCGCCAGCCTGCATGGGGTGATTCTCTGCGGTTCGAATTTCCAGCCGGTGGCGCTGTATCGCGCCGCACGGGTGATTGCCCGGGCCGAACGCTTGCGCCAGGGCTTGCGCGGGCGCAGTGCGCTGATCGAATTCCTGTCGTTTGGATCGTTCAACAAGGCGTTCAAACCCAATCGCACCGCTTTCGACTGGCTCAGCCGTGACCCGGCTGAAGTTGATAATTACATCAATGACCCGCTGTGCGGGTTCCGCTGCACCAACCAGCTGTGGATCGACCTGCTCGGCGGCTTGCAGCAAATCAGCAAAGCGTCCAATCTCGCGCAGATCGATCCGGGCCTGCCAATCCTGGTGATGGGCGGCGAATGTGATCCGGTGAGTGAAGGCAAGCGTCTCAAAAGCCTGGCCCATGCGTTGCGTGAAGCCGGCTGCCAGCACCTGCACCTGAATATCTACCCGCAGGCGCGCCATGAAGTGTTCAATGAAACCAACCGCGACGATGTCACAGCGGATGTGCTGGCATGGCTCGACCAGGCGCTGACATTACGCAGGCCGACCCGTTGCGAATGATTTTTTATTTAAAATCAAATATTTAAATTACCGATTAGCCACAGGATGCACCTTTAGATGACCCAGGTAACCAACACCCCGTACGAAGCCCTCGAAGTCGGCCAGACCGCCAGCTACAGCAAGCTGGTGGAAGAGCGCGATATCCAGCTGTTCGCCGCCATGTCCGGTGACCACAACCCGGTGCACCTGGACGCCGAATACGCCAAGGCCACCATGTTCAAGGAGCGTATCGCCCACGGCATGTTCAGCGGCGCCCTGATCAGCGCGGCGGTTGCCTGCGAGTTGCCTGGGCCGGGCACGATCTACATTGGCCAGCAGATGAGCTTCCAGAAGCCGGTGAAGATCGGCGACACCCTCACGGTGCGCCTGGAAATTCTTGAGAAGTTGCCGAAGTTTCGTGTGCGCATTGCCACCCGTGTATTCAACCAGCGTGATGAGTTGGTGGTGGACGGTGAAGCGGAAATTCTTGCGCCGCGTAAGCAGCAAGTCGTGACGCTGACCGAGTTGCCGCCAATCAGCATTGGCTAACACTTATGCAATACGAATGTGGGAGGGGGCTTGCCCCGATAGCGGTAGATCAGTCACAAGATGCAGTGATTGACACTCCGCAATCGGGGGCAAGCCCCCTCCCACATTTCTTACAGCATTTAAAGCACAGGGCTTACGACTGAGCGCGAGCCTGGTTACGCAGGGCTTTTACCTGGTCGTGGTTGCGTTGTACGCCGTGGTACTGACGCTCAACCAGGTCACGAATGCCCAGCAGGTTGTGCTTGTTGATCTTCTCGATCGCTTCACGGTAAGCCTTCAGTGCGTGGTCTTCACCGCGCTCGGCTTCGTTCAGCACAGCTTCTTCATCTTTACCGGTAACCATCGACTTAACATCGACCCAGCCGCGGTGCAGAGCACCAGCAACGCTACCGGAATCTTCCGGATCGCCACCCAGGGCACGTACGGCGGTTTTCAGTTCAGCTGCAGCTGTCGCGCAATCAGCGGAACGCTTGGCGAACAGTGCTTTGAGTTCTGGGTGCTTGATGTCTTCAGCGCACTCTTTGAAACCTTTCTGACCGTCAATGCTGGTCTCGATCAGGTCGTTGAGTACGGAGATGGATTCTTTATTGATGTCAGTCATTTTTCAATTCCTTTGGCAGGTTAGAAGGTTGCAATAAGAATTGCAGCGTCCGTGCCAGCTTTTTGAAAAACTATTTTCCGTTATAAATCAAAAGTTTAAAAATTCTTGAACCTTCTGTATGTGCGTTTTTTGCATGATCTGTCATTTGGCCTTCATGCAGAATGCCTGTATTTTCCACTGCTACGACTGACCTTCACGAAGCGCCCATGAACCCCGAAAAACTCGAACTGCTGATCACCCGCGAAATGCCCTTCGGCAAATACAAGGGACGGATCATCGCCGACCTGCCAGGTCCCTACTTGAACTGGTTTGCCCGTGAAGGTTTCCCTCACGGCGAACTAGGCGGGTTGCTGGCATTGATGCAGGAAATCGACAGCAACGGATTGTCCGAATTGCTCGAACCGCTGCGCGCCAAACACGGTAAACCCGCCCCTCGTCATTAAGAGCGCCCTATGCCACGGAATGCAGACAACGAACGTCACTGGCAGGCCATCGCCCAGCGCTACGCCCTGGAACCCGGCCCGATCAATCTGGAAAACGGCTACTTCGGCCGCATGAGCCAAGCGGTGCAAACGCAGTACCTGGAACACGTTGCGTTTATCAACCGCAGCAACTCGCTGTATGTGCGCCAGACGTTCGAAACAGGCGAAAACGTCGAGATTCGTCGGCAACTGGCCGGGCTGATGGATGTCGACCCGGAGTCAGTGGCCTTTACCCGTAACGCCACTGAAGCCCTGCAATCGCTGATCCGCAACTACAACCGCCTGCAACCGGGCGATCAAGTGCTGATCAGTGACCTGGAGTACGACACCGTGAAAGGTGCCATGCGCTGGCTGGCAGGCTATCGCGGCGTGGAGGTGATCGAACTGTCCCACACTCACCCGGCCAGTTTCGACAGCCTGGTGCAGACTTATCGCGAGGCGTTCGTTAAGTACCCACGCCTCAAACTGATGGCGCTGACCCACGTTACCCACCGCACCGGGCTGGTCATGCCCGTCGCCGCGATTGCCCTGGCGGCGCGCGAGCATGATATCGACGTGATCCTCGATGGCGCCCATGCCCTGGGCCAGATCGAGTTCAACCTCGCCGAGTTGGGCATTCAGTTTGCCGGTTTCAACCTGCACAAATGGATCGGCGCGCCGCTGACCCTGGGCTTTCTGTACATCGCCCCGGAGCGCCTGGCCGATATCGACCCGGACATGGGCGAGTTTCACTACCCGGCTACCGACGTACGCGCGCGGACGTCCTACAGCACGCCGAACTTTCCAGCGCTGATGACCTTGCCATTGGTGTTTGAAGAGCACCGGGAATTGGGTGGCTCGGCGGCCAAGGGTGCGCGGGTTAATTACCTGCGGGATTTGTGGGTGAACCAGGTGCGGGCGTTGCCGGGGATTGAAGTGCTGACGCCGGATGATCCGAGGCTGTATTGCGGGATTACGGCGTTCAAGTTTGTCGGACGGGATCAGCAAGTGATGGTGGATCGGTTGCTCAGGGACTTTGACTTGTTTACCACCACGCGCGTGGGTGCGTCGTTCGGGACGTGCATTCGGGTGACACCGGGGCTAGTGACTTCAGCTGCGGATATCAGCGTGTTGTTGAACGCGATTACCCAACTGAACGCAGACTAAAAATGTGGGAGCGGGCTTGCTCGCGAATGCGGTGGGTCAGTCGATGCATTTGGTGACTGATCCACCGCATTCGCGAGCAAGCCCGCTCCCACATTTGATCGGCGTTGAATTCAAGTTTTCTACAGGCAAAAAAAAGCGGCACACCGACCAAGTGCACCGCAAAAATGCCGTTAAGCACAGCAACAACGATTCGATAAATCAGATCAATCCAACAGCGCCAGCGCTTCGGCGGTGACTTCCTGGATACGGGCCCAGTCGCCGTTCTTGATCCACTCAGGATCGAGCATCCAGCTACCACCTACGCACATCACGTTTTTCAACGCCATGTAGCTTTTGATATTGGCCGGGCTAACGCCGCCAGTCGGGCAGAACTTCACTTCGCCAAACGGGCCACCGAGGGCCTTGATGGCAGCAACGCCACCGCTGACTTCGGCTGGGAACAGCTTGAAGCGGCGATAGCCCAGGCCATAGCCTTCCATGATGCCCGAAGCATTACTGATGCCCGGCAGCAGCGGAATCGGGCTGTGCACCGACGCTTCCAGCAGGTCGCGTGTAATGCCGGGGGTGACGATGAATTGCGAGCCCGCCACTTCGGCCGCTTCGAGCATGTGGCGATCCAGCACAGTGCCGGCACCGGTGCACAGTTCAGGGCGTTGCTCGCGCAATACCTGAATGGCCTTGAGGCCGAACTCGGAACGCAGGGTCACTTCCAATGCGGTCAAACCGCCGGCTGCCAAGGCATCGGCCAGCGGCAGGATGTCCTGTTCGCGGGCGATGGTGATCACCGGCAGGATCCGCGCCTTCGCGCAGAGGCTGTCGATCAGGGCAACTTTATCCGCCATGGACACGGTCGGTTGAGGGCTTTTCATAGCGGCTGATCCTTGGCTCATGGGCACCAGTAAATCTCTAATGTAGGTTGCAAAAACGCGCGAATCGGCATGGCAGCGACATCGTCACTGGCCAGCGCGGCGCTCAAGGTGGTCAACTTCGAACTGCCGGAAATCGACAGTACGGTGTAGTGGGCAGTGGCAAGCAGCGCGCGACTCATGGTCAGGCGCTGATGGGGCACGGTCGGCGCCAGCATCGGCCAGCAACGGCGGGTACCGTCGGCCTGCAAGGCTTCAGTCAGGTTCGGGCTGTTGGGGAACAGCGATGCGGTGTGGCCGTCATCGCCCATCCCGAGCACCAGCACATCGATGGCTGGCAACTCGCCCAGCAGGCGATCAGCCTGCTCGGCAGCGTCTTCAAGGTTGGCCGCGGCGCTGTACAGGCTGAGAAACTTGGCCTTGGCCGCCGGGCCCTGCAGCAGGTGTTGCTTCAACAGGCCGGCATTGCTGTCGGCGTGTTCCACCGGCACCCAGCGTTCGTCGGCCAGGGTGATGGTGACCTTGGACCAGTCCAGGCCTTGCTTGGCCAAGTGCTGGAAAAACGCCACGGGGCTGCGGCCACCGGACACCACCAGGGTCGCTTCGCCACGGGCACTGATGGCTCCGCGCAGTTGCTCGGCCACATCATTCGCCAGGCCTTCCGCCAACAGCACCGGCGTGCGGTACTCGTGGGGGATTACGCCCTGCGGCAGTTTCAATTCAGATATCGCCATACCACGACCTCCCATCCCGCGTGATCAGTGCAATTGAGCTCATCGGCCCCCAGGAACCCGCCGCGTACGGCTTGGGCGCATCACCAGATTTTTTCCACCCGGCAATCAACTGGTCACACCACTTCCACGCGGCTTCGATTTCATCTTTGCGAACAAACAGGTTCTGATTGCCGCGCATGACTTCCAGCAACAACCGCTCATAGGCATCGGGAATCCGTGCGCTGCGGTAGGTGTCGGAAAAATTCAGTTGCAGTGGCCCGCTGCGCAGTTGCATGCCTTTGTCCAGGCCCTGCTCCTTGGTCATCACGCGCAAGGAAATACCTTCGTCCGGTTGCAGGCGGATGATCAGTTTGTTGCTGATCTGCAAGCGCTGCTCGGGGGCGAAGATGTAGTGGGACGGTTCCTTGAAGTGGATGACGATCTGCGACAGCTTTTGCGGCATCCGCTTGCCGGTGCGCAGGTAGAACGGCACGCCGGCCCAACGCCAGTTGCGGATATCGGCGCGCAGGGCGACGAATGTTTCAGTGTCGCTCTGGGTGTTGGAGTTCTCTTCTTCCAGGTAGCCCGGCACTGGCTTGCCAGCGCTGTAGCCGGCAATGTACTGGCCGCGCACCACTTGGGTGGTCAGGCCGTCCGGGCTGATGGGCGCCAGGGCCTTGAGCACCTTGACCTTCTCGTCGCGGATGCTGTCGGCGGACAGGTCGGCCGGCGGGTCCATGGCGATCAGGCAAAGCAGTTGCAACAGGTGGTTCTGGATCATGTCGCGCAACTGGCCGGCCTTGTCGAAGTAGCCCCAACGGCCCTCGATACCGACCTGCTCGGCCACGGTGATTTCCACGTGGGAAATGTAATTCTGGTTCCACTGGGTTTCGAACAGGCTGTTGGCGAAACGCAGCGCGATCAGGTTCTGGACGGTTTCCTTGCCCAGATAGTGGTCGATGCGGTAGGTGCGGTTTTCCGGAAAATACTGCGCCACGGCGTCATTGACCTTGCGCGAGGACTCCAGGTCCGAACCGATTGGCTTTTCCAGCACGACGCGGGTGTTTTCCGCCAGGCCGACCTTGGACAGGTTTTCGCAGATCGCGCCGTAGACCGCTGCAGGCGTAGCGAAATAGGCGATCAGACGCTGCTCGGTGCCGGCGATTTCCGCCAGGGCCACGTAGTCATCAGCCTTCATGAAGTCGACGTGAACGTAAGTCAGGCGCGCGAGGAAACGCTGGGCGATGGCTTCGTCCAGTTCCTTGCCGACGTATTTGCGCAGTGCTTGCTCGATGTGGGCCAGGTGCTGTTGCTCGGAACCGGCTTCACGGGCCAGTGCCAGGATGCGCGTGTCGTCGTGCAGCAACCCGGCGCCATCGAGTTGATAGAGAGCAGGAAATAACTTGCGCAGCGCCAGATCACCCAAGGCGCCAAACAGGGCAAAGGTGCAGGGTTCTACGGTTATCGAAGGCATGATGTTTGTTCTTTTATCAAGTTAAGCTACAAATACCTTTTTTCAAGGCATCACTCAAGGAAAAATGTAGTAATAACCACAACATTTTCCCGAAATACGCATTGCGAGTGGTGGTGTTCAGCTACCCTCAGTAGGATAGGCCACCGCAAAAGACCACTCATCGATTGGTCGCCACCTTTTATTTGCATCGTCGCCCGAAGGAAAGACTGAATGGACCGCGTGCGAAATCTTCTGGAACAGATCCGGAACCGCCTCGAAGAATTAAACAAGGCCGAGAAAAAAGTCGCCGAGGTCATCCTGCTCAACCCGCAGCAGGCGACCCGCTTCTCCATTGCCGCCCTCGCCCAGGCTGCCTCGGTCAGTGAACCGACGGTCAACCGTTTCTGCCGTTCGTTCGGCGTGAGCGGTTACCCTGAACTGAAATTGCAGCTGGCGCAAAGCCTGGCCAGTGGCGCGGCGTATGTCAGCCGCGCGGTGGAGGCCGATGATAACCCTGAGGCCTACACCCAGAAAATCTTCGGCAGCGCCATCGCCTCGCTGGACAGTGCCTGCCAGGCGCTGGACCCTGCCCTGATCAGCAAAGCCGTGGATTTGTTGATCCAGGCACGGCAGATCCACTTCTTCGGCCTGGGCGCTTCGGCCCCGGTGGCCATGGATGCGCTGCACAAGTTCTTCCGTTTCAACTTGGCTGTTACCGCCCACGCCGACGTGCTGATGCAGCGCATGATCGCCTCGGTGGCGCACACAGGCGAGTTGTTCGTGATCATTTCCTACACCGGGCGTACCCGTGAGCTGGTGGAAGTGGCGCGGATCGCACGGGAAAACGGCGCTTCCGTGCTGGGCGTGACGGCTGAGAATTCGCCGCTGGCCAAGGCCAGTACGGTAAGCCTGAACATTCCGCTGCCCGAAGACACCGACATCTACATGCCGATGACCTCGCGGATCATCCAGTTGACAGTGCTGGATGTGTTGGCGACCGGCATGACTTTGCGTCGTGGCGTGGATTTCCAGCCGCATTTGCGCAAGATCAAGGAAAGCTTGAATGACAGCCGGTATCCGGTGGGCGATGAGTTTAACTAAACACACATTTGAGGTGGCACTACTGGCCTAATCGCGGGCAAGCCCGCTCCCACATTTGGAATGCACTCCCCTGTGGGAGCGGGCTTGCCCGCGATGGTGCCATCAGCCACACCGTTAAACCCCGGCTCTAGCCTGCAAACTCAAATGCGCCCTCTCCCCCGGCGCCAAACTGGCCCCGGCCATCGCCGACTCCACGCACACAAACCCCGACGCCTCGTTAAAGCTCACCCCCAACAGCGGCCGGCTGCCGGGATGCCACACCACCGTGTCAGCGCTGTCACCCGTATCAATGCACAGTTCACGCTGCCAGGCGTGATCCTTGAGCTGCAACTCACCCTCGTGCTGGAACACCCGCTGGCACCCGCCCTCTACCCTTAGCTCACCTTCCTGCTGGCAAACCTGGCGATTGAGCTGGTCGTAACCTTGCGCGCCATCAAGCCCAGACAGCGCTACCTCATCAACGTGACCAATACGCCAATAAGCGTGCAAAGCATGGCTCAGCTGGCACGGGAGCTCGTCCTGGTGCTCGGTGCTCAGGCGCAGTTCCAGGGTCTCCCCGAGGTGCGCGTGCAGGTCGACCTGCCAGTCGCACAACTGCAATTGCCAATGCAGGCGCACGCCCTCATCGTCGGTGCTGCTGTCGAGCAGCTTCCAGTCGATCAGCCGCGCCCAGCCATGGGACGGCCACGCATTTTCGCTCGGGTGGCGGCCATACCACGGCCAGCACACCGGTACGCCACCACGAATGGCACCGACCTGTGGCCATTTGGCTGCACACCACAGCCAGGGTTTCTGGCCACGGGGTTGGAAGTGCAACAGCTGCGCGCCCTGGCGACTGAACACCGCCTGGCACAGCGGATGGTCGATCACCAACACGTCGCGCATCTGAAAGCGCTCCCAGGCGAACACCGGACGCTCGCGCAGGGATTTGAAAAAGCGTTGCAGCGGTTGCTCATGCATGTGCCACGGTCCTGAATATCTTCACAATGCGACCCAAAAAAAAGCGGATAGCCATGGCTACCCGCAAAATGCGCACAGAGAGAGGAGCTTATCGCAACAGCGTTAGAACGTAGACTGAATTTTCAGACCCGCCACGAGCGCGTTGTCGACTTTATCCACGCCGCCAGGCTGGACGACGTATTGCAGGTTAGGACGCACGGTCAGCCAGTTGGTAACGTGGAAGCCGTAGTTGATTTCGAAGTTGTACTCGGTCTCGCGAATGGGCGAGAACAGCGCATTGTCGTAATCATTCACGCCATTGGCGACGTTCAGCAGCTCAGCGTTTTTCTTCACGTCATCGTTGACGTGCAGGCGAGCAGCACCAATGCCGACGTCATCTTTTGGACGCGCGTCGAATGGGCCTTTGTACACCAGCATCAACGACTGATAGTTGTCGACCAGGTTGGTCTCTTTGTCGTGGAAGGTGGCGTTGGCCGCGATATTCAAGCCGCGGGAAGCGTCGCCGTTATGCGTGGTGAGTTGCTGTTGGGCAACAAACCAGTAGCCTTTCTTGCTGCTGCGGGTACGGTACGCGGCGCCAGTGGTAGCCGCATCGTTGCCGTTCACGTCTTCACGTACGTCGGCAGCATCAGCCGCGCTCTTGTAGTAACCCACACGGTATTCGCCCGGCAGGTTGTTGACCTTCGGCGACCAGACCAATTCCACCGGAATCACGGTGCCCTTGGTGCCGCTGCCGCTGAGCTTGAAGCCGTTGCCGTGCTCAAGCTGCGATGGGTTCTGGTTGTAGGCACCGATTTGCGCATACAGCTCAGGCGTGATGTTGTACTTCACGCGGATCGCGGCCTGGCTGACGGGCCAGTTGTACCAGGTGTTTACATAGTTACCGACCTGGGAGCCGCAGAACGACAGGTTCTGGAAGTCGCACGGGAAGGTGTTGAAGTCTTCGCCTTCACCGAAGTAGCCGAGTTTGACGTCCAGCTTGTTGTCGAACATCTGGTGCTGAATCCAGAACTGGGTCAGACGCACCATGTGGCCACGGCCGTAGACTTCCATCGACGAACTGAGCGTGCCGGCACGTGGGTCGCCGATGCGGTCGTTGGAGATGTTCTGGCCATTACGGTTGGTGAACTGGATCTTGGCCTGGGTGTTGTCCCAGCCCCACAGCTTTTGCAGGTCCAGCGCTACGCCCAGACCGAACTGGTCAGAGTAACGGCCGGTCCTGTCGTCGTTATAGCCGCCGCGCAGGTTGGCGCCCATTTCCCCTACGTAGTCAGCCTTGATGTCGATACCTTGCTCGATCAGCTTGGTACG
This sequence comes from Pseudomonas sp. 58 R 12, assembly GCF_900005865.1. Taxonomy (NCBI): domain Bacteria; kingdom Pseudomonadati; phylum Pseudomonadota; class Gammaproteobacteria; order Pseudomonadales; family Pseudomonadaceae; genus Pseudomonas; species Pseudomonas sp. 58 R 12. The sequence continues at coordinate 376,328 of NZ_CVTP01000017.1, read as the reverse complement.
CTCACCACCCCAATCGCCGGTCATCCACTTGGAGTCGGCACTGAATGCATCGGCCGCCATCGCATTGGCGGACAAAACCAGGGCTGCTGCAGCTGACATTTGGCAGATCAGCCGAGTGTTGTTGTGTTGCTTTTTCATCCCTACATCCTCGTCTTTATTGTTATTAAACTGTTTTTATCTAACGCGGGTTACTTTTTTATTTAAAACAACAACTTAGCTGCTTCAGCGGCCTTTGAATTGGGCCACGTTGTCGGCATGCCCCTGTGCGGGCAATGAAGAAGCAGTGCCTAGGCGTTCGCCAGTGTTGGCGTCGAACAGCAATACCTTGGCCGGATCAAATTGCAGGGTCAGGGTCTCGCCGACCTGGGGCGCCACATCCGGCGCCAAACGGCAGCAGACCTTGGTGTCATTGAGCTGCACGAACACCAGGGTGTCCGGACCGGTCGGTTCGGTGACCTGGACTTCAGCGCGAATGCTCGACGAACCGTTGCCCTCACCCGCCGCCAACACGATCTGTTCCGGGCGCAGGCCCAGAATCACATCACGGTCCTCCAGGCCTGCGTCGTTCATGCCTAACGGCAATTCGCAACGGGCCTGGCCGCTGTCGAGCAGCGCGACCAAACGACCTTCCTTGCGTTTTAGGCGCATAGGAACGAAGTTCATTGGTGGTGAACCGATAAAGCTTGCCACAAACAGGTTGGCCGGGTCGTTGTAAATTTCTTTCGGCGTGCCGAATTGTTGGATGATGCCGTCCTTCATCACCGCCACTTTGTCGCCCAGGGTCATCGCTTCGATCTGGTCGTGGGTCACGTAGACCGTGGTGGTCTTGAGGCGCTGGTGCATCAGTTTCATTTCGGTGCGCATCTCAACGCGCAGCTTGGCGTCGAGGTTGGACAGCGGTTCGTCGAACAGGTAGATCTTCGGCCGGCGCGCCAACGCACGGCCCATCGCAACACGCTGTTGCTGCCCGCCAGAGAGCTGGCCCGGCTTGCGGTTGAGCAGGTGTTCGATCTGCAGCAGCTTGGACACGCGCGCCACTTCAGTGTCGATCTCGGCCTGGGGCATCTTGCGGATCTTGAGGCCGAACTCGATGTTCTCGCGCACGCTCATGGTCGGGTACAGCGCGTAGGACTGGAACACCATGGCGATGTCGCGATCCTTGGGGCTCATGCCGCTCACGTCTTGATCACCGATCATGATCGCGCCGCCGGTGATGGTTTCCAGGCCCGCGATGCAGTTCATCAGCGTGGATTTACCGCACCCCGAAGGGCCGACCAGGATCAGGAATTCGCCTTCCTTGATCGACAGTTCGATGTTCTTCAAGGTGTCGGGCAGGCCGGCGCCATAGGTCTTGTTTACATTGCGAAGTTCAAGCGTAGCCATGATTACCCCTTGACCGCGCCGGCCGTGAGGCCGCGCACGAAATACTTGCCTGCGATCACATAGACCAGCAGGGTCGGCAGCCCGGCGATCATCGCCGCCGCCATATCCACGTTATATTCCTTGGCCCCGGTGCTGGTGTTGACCAGGTTGTTCAGCGCCACCGTGATGGGCTGGGAGTCGCCACTGGAGAACACCACGCCGAACAGAAAGTCGTTCCAGATCTGGGTGAACTGCCAGATCAGGCAGACCATGATGATCGGGGTCGACATCGGCAGGATGATCAGGCGGAAAATGGTGAAGAAACCGGCACCGTCCAGGCGTGCCGCCTTGATCAGCGCATCCGGAATGCTGACGTAGTAATTACGGAAAAACAGCGTGGTGAACGCCAGGCCGTAGACCACATGGATAAACACCAGGCCGGTGGTGGTGCTGGCGAGGCCCATCTTGCCGAGGGTGAAGGAAGCCGGCAGCAGCACGGTCTGGAACGGCAGGAAGCAACCGAACAACAACAGACCGAAGAACAACTGCGAACCCCGGAAGCGCCAGAACGACAGCACGTAGCCGTTCAACGCACCGATGGCGGTGGAGATCAGCACAGCGGGCACGGTGATCTTGATCGAGTTCCAGAAGTAGCCATCCACGGTGGCCCAGGCCTTGACCCAGCCGATGCCGGAGACCACGGTCGGCCAGCTCAGCAGGTTGCCGGTGCTGATGTCTTCCGGGGTCTTGAAGCTGGTGAGCAACATCACCACCAGCGGCACCAGGTACAGCAGCACGGCGAGAATCAACACCGCATAGATCGCGATGCGACTCAGGCTGATGGGCGATTTGGAGACGAGACTAGTCATTACGTTTGGTCCTCAGCTCGGAGTAGAGGTAAGGCACGATGATCGCGAGGATCGCACCGAGCATCAGGATTGCACTGGCCGAGCCCATGCCCATCTGGCCACGGCTGAAGGTGAACGAGTACATGAACATCGCAGGCAGGTCGGACGAGTAGCCGGGGCCGCCAGCCGTCATCGCCGCCACCAGGTCGAAACTCTTGATCGCAATGTGCGCCAGGATCATCACCGCACTGAAGAACACCGGACGCAGGCTTGGCAGCACCACGCTCCAGTAGATGCGCGGCAGGCTTGCGCCGTCGATCTGCGCAGCGCGGATGATCGACTGATCAACGCCACGCAGGCCCGCAAGGAACATCGCCATGATGAAGCCCGAGGCTTGCCATACCGCGGCGATCACCAGGCAATAGACCACGCGGTCCGGGTCGATCAGCCAGTCGAGACGGAAGCCTTCCCAGCCCCAGTCACGCAGGAGTTTGTCCAGGCCCATGCCCGGGTTGAGCAGCCATTTCCAGGCCGTACCGGTGACGATCATAGAGAGCGCCATCGGGTACAGGTAAATGGTTCGGATAAAGCCTTCGCGACGGATTTTCTGGTCGAGGAAGATCGCCAGTGTCACGCCGATCACCAGGGTGATGCCGATAAACATCCCGCCAAACAGGGCCAGGTTCTTGCTCGCGACCCACCAGCGGTCGTTGTCGAACAAACGCTCATACTGCGCGAGACCCGCCCATTTGTAGCTTGGCAGGAACGTAGACGTCGTGAACGACAGTACAAACGTCCACAGGATGTAGCCGTAGAAGCCCACCAACACGATGAACATGCTGGGCGCCAGCACCAGTTTGGGTAGCCAGCGCTGCAGTGCATCGAACGGCGAGGCTTTGCTGAAGACAGCAACAGAACTCATGGGGAAATCCAATACAGGGAAAAAGGACCAGCCAATAAACCTTGTGACGCTGGCTTTGTGGGAGCGGGCTTGCTCGCGAAGCAGGCGACGCGGTGTAACCGTTACACCGCGGTGATGCCTTCGCGAGCAAGCCCGCTCCCACACAAGCCCGGCTCCTACAAAAAGCCGCTACTTGGCCTTACTTAGCCGACTTGATCGCAGCGCCGAGTTTCTTGGCGGTGTCGGCCGGGTCAGCTTTCGGGTCGTTGATGTAGTTGGTCACGACGTCAAAGAACGCACCTTGCACAGCCAGGGTCGTGGCCATGTTGTGCGCCATGCTTGGCTGCAGGCCGCCGGTCTTGGCGTCTGCCAGGAAGTCCTTGGCAGCGGTCTGGGCGCACGAGTCGAAGCCGTACGAATCCATTTTGGTCAGCATGTCGTTACGCACAGGGATCGAACCCTTGTTGATGCTGAACACTTTCTGGAAGTTTTCACCCAGCACGACCTTGGCAATATCCTGCTGACCCGCCGCAGTGCCTTTGTCTTTCTGCTTGAATACCGCCAGGGAGTCGATGTTGTAGGTGAAGGCTTTGTCGGTGCCTGGGAAAGCTACGCACTCGTAGTCCTTGCCGGCGACTTTCTTGGCGGCGGTCCACTCGGACTTGGCCCAGTCACCCATGATCTGCATGCCAGCCTTGCCGTTGATGACTTTGCCCGCTTCGAGGTTCCAGTCCTGGCCTTTGCCGTCGACGTCCATGTAGGTCGCGACTTTCTTCAGCTCGGTCAGCGACTTGACCATTTCCGGACCGGTCAGTGCAGCGTTATCCAGGTCGACCAGGGCTTTCTTGTAGCCATCGGCCCCCATCACCGACAGGACGACGGCTTCGAAAACGGTGCTGTCCTGCCACGGCTGGCCACCATGGGCGAGCGGAATGAAGCCCGCGGCCTTGAGCTTGTCGCCCGCTGCGTAGAATTCTTCGAGGGTGGTTGGGTTCTTGGTGATGCCGGCTTTCTTGAAGACTTCCGGGTTGATCCACAGCCAGTTCACGCGGTGGATGTTGACCGGTACGGCAACGTAGTCACCGTCGTACTTCACGGTGTCGGAGACTTTCTTGTCGAGCAGGGAGTCCCATTTTTCGTCTTTGGCGACAGATTTCAGAACGTCGGTGTCGAGCAGGCCGGTGGACGCCCATTCCTGGATGTCGGGACCTTTGATCTGGGCAACGCCGGGCGGGTTGCCGGCGACCGCGCGGCTTTTCAGCACGGTCATGGCCGTTGCGCCACCGCCACCTGCGACGGCACCGTCTTTCCAGATGAAACCGTCTTTCTCAACTTGGGCCTTCAGGACATCTACAGCCGCTTTTTCACCGCCCGAGGTCCACCAATGCACAACTTCAACCGTCCCTTTCGAGTCGGCGGCAAATGCACTGAGGGGAAACAACGAGGCAATGGAAATAGCTACGGCGAGGCGATTAATCGCGTTCATCTGAATACCTTTCTTGTTGTTATGCATGCAAGTCTTAAGCTTGCGCTGCACGGAGTTTAAACATGGATTTTTGAGGCGCAGGTAACAAAGGGATGCACAAATGTCACCAACTGGTGACATAACACCCAGCCCCGATGGCACTGGCCATACTCGGTGCCAAGGGCAGTGCAGGCAGCACGACCGCTTGCCAAGCATGGTACAGGTCTGGCTTGCCGCCCCAGATGTTGCTGCTGGGTTGGTTGTGCGGGCTGAGTTCGTGGTGCCAACTGCCGTGGAGACGATCGATAAAGTGGGCCTCGCAAAACTCCCAGAAGCGCCGGTACCACGTTTCGTAGTGCAACTCGCCGGTACGCTTGAGCAGCGCCTGGGCAGCGGCGCTGGCTTCGGCGTGGGTCCAGTGCAGGCGTTCGCGCACCACCGGGCGGTGGTTCCAGTCCAGCGTGTAGACGATGCCGGGGGCGCCATCCACGGACCAGGCATATTCGCAGGCGCTGGCGAACAGGCCCTTGGCGTCGGTCACCAACCATTCTGGTGTGACGAGCCCGGCTTGCAGGCGCGCTGCCTCCAGGTGCAGCACCAGCCGCGCCCACTCGAAGCCGTGGCCGGGGGTAATGCCATAGGGACGAAAGCCATCGGCGGGGTTGTCTTCGTTGTAGCCGAGCAAAGGTTGCCAATGAATGTCGAAATGCTCGATCACCATGAACTGGTTACCGGCGGCGTGGGTGTGGATCACACGCTCGACGATCCGCAGCGCGCGGTCCAGCCAGCGTGTATCGCCGGTGACATCGGCCAAGGCGAGGAAGGCTTCGGTAGCGTGCATGTTGCTGTTGGCGCCGCGGTAGGCCTCGATGCCGCTCCAGTCTTGGGCGAACGACTCAAGCATCACGCCCTCCTCCTCGCTCCAGAAAAACTGGTCGATGATATGGATGGCGTCGTTCAACAGGTTTTGTGCGCCGGGAGCGCCGGCTACCACCGCCGAGCTGGCGGCCAGGGCGACAAAGGCGTGCAGGTAAGCAGCCTTGCCACGGTTGCCATCGAGGGCGTGGGGTGCGGCGAACCAGCCTCCGTGCTCAGCGTCGCGCAGCGGGCCACTGAGGGCTGCGACACCGTGTGCGACCAACTCGGCATACCCTGGCAAACCCAGGGCGTGGGCCATGGCAAAGCTGTGGGTCATGCGGGCGGTGTTCATGGTTTCGGCGTGGGCATTGGCCGGCAGTTGGCCTTTGTCGTCGAGGTTGCCGAAACCGTCAGGCAGTCGAGACGCCTTGGCGAATGCCAGCAGACGCTGGCCTTCGGCGGCAAGCCAAGCGTGATGGGCAGGCGCGTTCAGCCAACTGCTGGCAGGCAGTGGTTGCGTGGTCATGGGTGGCCCTTATTATTTTTTGTGGGGTGACCGGAGTCTAAACAAGGGCGCGGTGGGGGCATGTAACGAAGGGGATGGGAAATGTCACCGAGTGGTGACATTCAAGATTCGCATCACTCCCCACACTTGACCCTTGGAAACCGCCATTCAACTTGATGTTGATCAATTGAGACCTTTTCAGGTATCAAAACGCTACCGGACGGTAAGAACAACACCTGACCTACACCGTTGAAAACCGCGCCATTACAATGGTACTTACTGCTGAAATCAGCATACAACGCCACGTGTATGGCAAGCTCCCGCGCCTGCAATGTTACAGCATTGGCAGTTCCCATGAGCATGCTGACGCCTAGCAACAGTAAAATGCCGCCCGCAAGTTTCCGAAAAAAACCCTTGGCCGATTGCTCTTCGTTTATGAGCACCAGTAACAGCCACAGTGGTACGTAGAAGATCATGCCCGTCAGCAGCACTAACGCGAACACCAACACCACATTCTTGAAAAAATATACGATAGCAAGAGCAGTAACCGCCCAGGGAAAATTCCCGGCCGCCTCGGCAAATACCTGGTTCACCTCGCTGGCGGCCCATATGTACGCCAACGCTCCGTAGAACGTTACCCCGACGCCAATGACAGCCTTGCCCCAGACCGTATCGGAAAGTTTTTTATATAGAATATTTTCGGTCAGCAGCATTACGATCAAAGCAAAAGGAACAAGCAACGTGCAAAGCAGGCTGAGGAAAATGATGGGCGCGGGCAACTCAAACCAGACAGACAGGCCTACTAAAATATAAACAAGAATTAAACAGAGTGTGAATTTTGCAACGGTGTGCTTCAACGCTTGAAGCCAGACCCAGCATTCAGACAATTTTGTTTCAAATGACATTCGCATCAATTCCTTTTTTTGCGCAAAACTAATAACGTAATTACCACTTTACAGGTCATTCATCGACCCATGAGCGCGCGATTGTATTTATGATGCCCGCCCAGAGCAACGTGTCACCACCGACGCGTCCGTTTCAAGCGTCGGAACCCATCACTCAACTGCCGCAAACAAAGGACTGACATGCAACAACACACCACAACGACGAAACTTTCTTCCGGCAGCATATTTTATAATATTGGTTTAGGGCTTGGCATTGCCGGACTGGTCGCTCAACTAATATTCCAAAAGATTTGGCTGACAGAGACACTTATTCTTTGCGCAGGTGGATTATTCGGCATCGGCTACCTCACCTTTTTGTTCAACTTCATCAAGCATCGCTGGGCTTCATCCTTCGGCAAGGTATACCTGACTGTCGCCCACACCGCGATATTCTTTATTGCGTTTATACCTGCGCGCTGGTGTGTATCCAGCGTGATGGGGCTTCCAGCACAGGATTTCGATATAACGGTCAGCGTGGTCAGCGCACTGATTTATCCCAGCCTTTGGTTAATGGCTGCTTCCCTCATTATTCTATGCAATGCCTTAGTTGCGATACTGTTAGGCGTTCTCGTCCATATTTCCACGTTTCCAATTATTGACGACATCTTCAGGCTGTTAGCCCTGGCCTTTCCTGATGGGTCAGCCAAGGCCTTCATGCAGGCCGGCCGAAGAGAGTTCGCAGGACGCATGATCAAACACTGGGCGGGCGCTATCGTGGTGTCTCTTGTAATGAGTTTCGCGGGCGCTTGGCCGATGCAGGCGCTGGTGACCTATAAACAGCCGATAAAATGGATCGCTATCGCTGCCGATTATCAGCAAGCAGACCTTATGCCCGGAATCGAGCAAGACACCCGCTACCGCTTGCACGAGAATGGAGTGGTCTCCTATGCCAGCTTTGCAGACTGGCAAGTCTCAATCCGCGTTTCAATGGTCGGCAAGCCGATGGCACCCTTGATAACAGAATAGGAAGGGATTCTTGAGGCCGCTCGCCACAAGAGCCACTCCCCCGCCAGAGTGGCTCGACTGATTACTGAGGTTATTGCGTCGGCGTTGCGATCTGTCGTTGCAGGTTCTGCACCTGGCTCTGCAACGTGGTGATGTTGCGCGTGGTCTGGATACGGAACACGTCGAACTCTTTATTGGTTGGCGCGTCGCTGTTGGCCGGCTGGTTATCCTGCGCGCTTTTGAGCACTACCAGATCCTGCTCAATCCGGGCGATGGCCGCACTTGGGTTGCCCTGTTTCTTCAACGCGGCCACGTCAGCGGAAAGCTCCTTGATTTCGGCATCGCGCTTACCTGCGTCACCTTGCGCCGCCTTAAGCGTCGCCACGGCGTCGGTCAGGGCCTGGACCTGGCCTTGCAGCTTGCTGTTGGCGTTGGAGAGTTCAGTGGTGCTGGCCGTCATTTGCGCCAGCCGCTTATCCAACTCGGTGGCCTGGCCGGCCACGCCGACCTGCTGTTTGCCCTGCTCCAACAACTGGCTTTCGAGCTGCTTGATCTGCAGTTTCAACGCTTCGCTGCCGTTGTTGACGCTGGCTTCACTGGCCACCACCTTGCCGGAAATATCCTGCAGGCGCCCCGCCGCTTCTTCGCTGATGCGCGCAAAACTTTCCTGGGTGGCAACCAATTGCTGGCCCATCAGGGAAATCTGCTGGAAGCTCCACCAGGCCAGGCCCGCAAAAGCGATCAGCAGCGCGCCGATCAACGCCCATAACGGGCCGGTGCTGGCGCCCTTGACCTTGACTACCTTCGTGTTGCGCGAACGCACCGAGGTGGCCGGGGTCGGTTCGAAATCATCGTCATCCCCGACATCGGCCCGCAGGCTGGGAACGTTGTCGAAGTCGTCTTTAGCATCGTTGCGCATGAATCAACCCTGAATCGGTGAAATGGCGAGCGACGGGAGTATAAACCGCCTTCCCGGCGCACTGGTCGACCTGGAAGGCCAGATTCGGTTCCCCAAGTGTTGCCTGTTGTGTGCTCACTTGAACCCTGGGTCCTGGGCCTTACACCAACTGCAGAACTCGTCGAGGGCGGTCCACAGGCTGACCTTGGGCTCGTAGTCCAGATAATGCCTGGCGCGGCTGATGTCTAACGTGAAATCTTTGTTCATGACTTGCATGCCCAGGCGCGACAATGCTGGCTCCGGACGCCCGGGCCACATCGCGCAGAAGGCCTCGTTGAGGGCCGCCACGCTGTAGGACAAACCGTAGGACCGATACCGCGTTACCTGCGGCAACTCCATTTGGCGCATCACGTAGTTCACCACATCCCACACCGGCACTGGCGTGCCGTTGCTGATGTTGTAGGCCTTACCCAGTGCTGAACCGGTGGCGAGCAGGCTGCTGAGCAGCGCTTCATTGAGGTTGTGCACGCTGGTGAAATCGACCTTGTTCAGGCCGTCGCCGACGATAGCCAGGCGGTTCTTGCGCTGCATTTTCAGCAGGCGTGGGAAGATGCTCATGTCGCCGGCGCCGGTAACGAAGCGCGGGCGCAGGGCCAGCACTTCGAGGCCGAACTCCTGGGCGCCGAACACCTTTTGTTCCGCCAAGTATTTGGTGGCGGCATAGGGATGCTTGAAGCGCTTGGGGACTTGCTCTTCGGTCAGGCCCAGGTGGTCGCGGCCGTCAAAATAGATTGATGGCGACGACAAGTGCACCAGTCGGCCGACCCGTTGCTTGAGGCAGGCCTCGACCACGTTCTCAGTGACCTGCACGTTGCCTTGATGAAAGTCCTGATAGCGCCCCCACAGCCCGACAGCACCCGCGCAATGCACCACGGCTTCGACATCGCGGCACAGCCCGCGCACCAGGTCGGCGTCATTCAGATCACCCTGGATAAACTCGGCGCCGCGCCTCACCAGGTGTTCCACACCTTCAGCGCGCCGCCCGTTGACCCGCACGTCCAGGCCCTGCTCCAAGGCGAAACGCGCGAAGCGCCCGCCAATGAAGCCGCTTGCGCCGGTGACCAGAATCTTCATGTGTTACCCCGTGTGCTTTCGTTTTTCATCGCTGTTGCCTTGACGCGCGCCATTACTCCAACGGCACCAACCATTGGCCACATGCCTGGGCCAGGTGATCGGTCAACAAGCCCAGCAGTTGCCCGCCACTGCGCCAATGATGCCAGTACAACGGCACGTCGATGGGCTTATCTGGCAATAACTCGACCAATACGCCCTTTTCCAGTTGGTCGCGCACCTGCAATTCCGGCACCAGCCCCCAGCCCAGGCCTGCTTCTGTCAAACGGATGAAGCCTTCGGACGAAGGGCACAAATGGTGCTCGAAACCACCGTCCACGCCGAGGGACGCCAGGTAACGGTGTTGCAGGAAATCATCCGGGCCGAACACCAGTGCTGGTGTGCGCGCCAGTTGATCAGCGCGTACGCCATCCGGAAAGTGCCGGGTTATAAAAGCCGGGCTGGCCAGCGCCCGGTAGCGCATAGCGCCCAGCAACAGGCTGCGTGCCCCGGCAACCGGGCGCTCGCTGGCGCAGATGCAGGCGGCCACTTCGCCAGCACGCATGCGTTTGAGGCCCACGGTCTGGTCTTCCACCACCAAATCCAGCAGCAAATGGTGTTCGGCGCAAAAATCGCTGACGGCCTCTGCCCACCAAGTGGCCAGGCTATCGGCGTTCAACGCGATGCGCAGGCGCTCGGGCATGCCTTCCTCGTCCAGTGCCGGCACCTGACTTTGCAGGTCGCGTTCCAACAGGCGCACCTGTTGCACATGGTTGAGCAGGCGACGGCCGATCTCGGTAGGCGTCGGCGGCGTGGCCCGCACCAGCACCGGCTGGCCGATGCGCGCCTCGAGCAACTTGATGCGCTGGGAGATCGCCGATTGCGAGAGCCCCAACACTTGCGCGGCGCGCTCGAAGCCAGCCTGTTCCACCACCGCCGCCAGGGCAGAAAGCAATTTATAGTCGAACATCAGTTTCTCTAATGAGCGATCAGCAATATTTGTTTTTCTTATACAGCCTGTGCCAAGAGAATAGCCAGCATCGCTTCTCTTGGCAGCGGACACGGAGTAATCCCTATGTGGCAAAGTTATCTGAATGGCCTGCTGGTCGCGCTCGGCCTGATCATGGCCATCGGCTCCCAGAATGCCTTTGTATTGGCGCAAAGCCTGCGTCGCGAGCATCACTTGCCGGTCGCGGCGTTGTGCGTAGTGTGCGATGCCCTGCTGGTAGCCGCCGGGGTGTTCGGATTAGCGACGGTGCTGGCACAAAGCCCATTGCTGCTGGCGATTGCCCGTTGGGGCGGCGCAGCGTTCCTGATCTGGTACGGGGCTTGCGCACTGCGTCGGGCCTGTTCAAAACAGAGCCTGGAACAAGGCGACAACCTCAAGGTGCGCTCCTTGCGCGCCGTGTTGCTCAGTGCCTTGGCGGTGACGCTGCTCAACCCTCACGTGTACCTGGACACTGTTTTGCTGATCGGCTCTCTCGGCGCGCAGCAAACCGAGCCCGGCGCCTATGTGGCCGGTGCCGCCAGCGCCTCGTTCCTGTGGTTCGCCACGTTGGCACTCGGCGCGGCCTGGCTGGCCCCCTGGCTGGCGCGCCCCGCCACCTGGCGCCTGCTGGACCTATTGGTAGCGGTGATGATGTTCAGCGTGGCCTACCAATTGATCAGCGCCTGAGGAATATTCCAAAACGCTCTGGAACCTCTATCCCACACAGTTGTTGCGTGGTTTTGCCGCACCCCCGGTGCTATGATCCGGACCCTGCGCCGCAAAGAGTACAAACTCCCCGGCGCTTGTTTGGCCGCCCGTGATCGGCCTTGCGCTCACCGCAACTGACCTGATTAGGAGAATCATCATGGCTTTCGAATTGCCGCCGCTGCCCTACGCACACGATGCCCTGCAGCCGCACATCTCCAAGGAAACCTTGGAATTTCACCACGACAAGCACCACAACACCTATGTCGTGAACCTGAACAACCTGGTGCCAGGCACCGAGTTCGAAGGCAAGACCCTGGAAGAGATCGTTAAATCCTCTTCGGGCGGCATCTTCAACAACGCTGCTCAGGTCTGGAACCACACTTTCTACTGGAACTGCCTGGCGCCAAACGCCGGCGGCCAACCTACCGGCGCGCTGGCTGAAGCCATCAACGCTGCGTTTGGTTCGTTCGACAAGTTCAAGGAAGAGTTCACCAAAACGTCCGTCGGCACCTTCGGTTCCGGTTGGGGCTGGCTGGTGAAAAAGGCTGACGGTTCCCTGGCCCTGGCCAGCACTATCGGCGCCGGCAACCCGCTGACCAGCGGCGACACCCCGCTGCTGACCTGCGACGTGTGGGAACACGCCTACTACATCGACTACCGTAACGTGCGTCCAAAGTATGTGGAAGCGTTCTGGAACCTGGTCAACTGGAAGTTCGTGGCTGAGCAGTTCGAAGGCAAAACCTTCACTGCCTAAGCACCGCTTGCAGCAGAAAGAGCCCGGCGATTGCCGGGCTTTTTTGTGGGTGTTCCACAACGTCGACCTGCCCAGAATCGTGGAACGCGCGGAAGGGAATGTGCCACCCATCCAGCGAGAGGAATACCCCTCCCACACGCTTCTGGAGAATCAATGATGGAAGAAATCGGAAAAGCAGGCGCACAGATGGCGATGCAATTAATCACCGGACTTATGAAAGGCCTCGCCGGCGGGGCGGATGGCGGTGATGGCGCTGCTGCCAGCCCTCCCAGCAAACCAGGCGAGGACATGATGCCGCCGGCGCCACCAAAGATCGAGATTTCAGCCTATCAATAAAAGCGGCCACGGTAGGAAAGGCATTTGCCTGACCATACGTACGCCGAGCCCCTCACGCGGCGGAGCAAATCCGCCGTTTTTTCTGGTTTTTTCTCCCTCCCCACCGCCAAGACGTCTCCAGCCCTAATGTTCCTTTGACTGGCCTCACGGGATTGCCAATACTCATGGCATATTGAAGGCCACCCGCATGAGACAAGGAATGCCCCTTTGAAGCTGGAACTCAAGAACAGCTTGTCGGTGAAGTTACTACGGGTTGTGCTGCTGTCGGCATTGATCGTGGGCGTAGCGCTGAGCGTGGCGCAGATCGTTTTCGATGCCTACAAGACGCGCCAGGCCGTGGCCGGCGATGCCCAGCGCATCCTCGACATGTTTCGCGACCCCTCGACCCAGGCCGTCTACAGCCTGGACCGCGAAATGGGCATGCAAGTGATTGAGGGCCTGTTCCAGGATGACGCGGTGCGCATGGCGTCCATCGGCCACCCCAACGAAACCATGCTGGCCGAGAAGAGCCGCGCCTTGCAGCACGCCCCGAGCCGCTGGCTGACCGACCTGATTCTTGGCCAGGAACGCACGTTTACCACGCCTCTGGTCGGCAAAGGCCCCTACAGCGAGTATTACGGCGACCTGAGTATCACCCTCGACACGGCCACCTATGGCCAGGGATTTATCGTCAATTCGGTGATCATCTTTATTTCCGGTGTATTGCGCGCCCTGGCCATGGGCCTGGTGCTCTACCTGGTTTATCACTGGCTGCTGACCAAGCCGCTGTCGCGGATTATCGAACACCTGACGTCGATCAACCCGGACCGGCCCAGCGAACACAAGATCCCGCAGCTCAAGGGTCACGAACGCGACGAATTGGGGCTGTGGATCAACACCGCCAACCAGCTGCTCGAGTCCATCGAGCGCAATACCCACCTGCGCCATGAAGCCGAAACCAGCCTGCTGCGCATGGCCCAGTATGACTTCCTGACCGGTTTACCGAACCGCCAGAAACTGCAGGAGCAACTGGACAAGATCCTCATTGACGCAGGCCGCCGACAACGGCGCGTAGCGGTGTTGTGCGTGGGGCTGGATGATTTCAAAAGCGTCAACGAACAGTTCACCTACCAGGCCGGTGACAAACTGCTGCTGGCGCTGGCCGACCGTTTACGCGCGCACAGTGGGCGCCTCGGTACCCTGGCCCGTCTGGGCGGAGACCAGTTCGCGCTGGTCCAAGCCGATATCGAACAGCCTTACGAGGCCGCCGAGCTGGCACAAAGCATCCTTGATGACCTGGAAGCAGACTTCGTCCTCGACCACGAACGGATCCGCCTGCGCGCCACCATCGGCATCACCTTATTCCCAGAAGACGGCGACAGCACTGAAAAGCTGCTGCAAAAAGCCGAACAGACCATGACCCTGGCCAAGACCCGCTCGCGCAACCGCTATCAGTTCTATATCGCCAGCGTCGACAGTGAGATGCGCCGCCGCCGGGAGCTGGAAAAAGACCTGCGCGACGCCCTCAGCCGCAACCAATTCCACCTGGTGTACCAGCCGCAGATCAGTTACCGCGACCACCGTGTGGTGGGCGTGGAAGCCCTGTTGCGCTGGGAGCATCCGGAACACGGCCTGGTCCCGCCGGACCTGTTTATCCCGCTGGCGGAGCAGAACGGCACGATTATCCCGATAGGCGAATGGGTACTCGACCAAGCCTGCCGCCAATTGCGCGAATGGCACGACCTGGGCTTTACCGATCTGCGCATGGCGGTCAACCTGTCCACCGTGCAGTTGCACCACACCGAATTGCCGCGGGTGGTTAATAACCTGATGCAAATCTACCGCTTGCCGCCGCGCAGCCTGGAACTGGAAGTCACGGAAACCGGCCTGATGGAAGACATCAGCACCGCCGCCCAGCACCTGCTGAGCCTGCGCCGGTCCGGTGCGTTGATCGCGATTGATGACTTCGGCACCGGCTACTCATCCCTCAGCTATTTGAAAAGCCTGCCCTTGGACAAGATCAAGATCGACAAGAGCTTCGTCCAGGACCTGCTGGACGATGACGACGACGCCACCATCGTGCGCGCGATCATCCAGCTGGGCAAAAGCCTGGGCATGCAGGTGATCGCCGAAGGCGTGGAAACCGCTGAGCAAGAGGCCTACATCATCTCCGAAGGCTGCCATGAAGGTCAGGGATACCACTACAGCAAACCCTTGCAGGCCCGAGAGCTGGCGGCTTTTTTGAAGCAGTCGGAGCGCAATAACGCCGCCATTCTCTGACTTGGCATAACGATACTGAATATTTCCCGCGTATAACCCTTTACACAAAATGCAAATCTTTCGCATTATGTCGCAGTTTTGCGCGCCCCCGCGCGCCCTCTCAACAACCGAAGCAGGATGTTCGCCATGATTCGTATGCCCCTGGCCACCGCCAGTCTGCTGGCCATTGCCATTTCTCTCGCCGGTTGCGGCGAAGGTAAAGACAAGGCCCCTGCAAACCAGGCGCCGACCCCGGCTGCCAGCACCACCGCTCCAGCCGCTGCCACCCCTGCCGGCCAGGTCGACGAAGCAGCCGCCAAGGCCGTGGTCGCGCATTACGCAGAAATGGTGTTTGCGGTCTACAGCGACGCCGAGTCCACCGCTAAAACCCTGCAAACCGCGATCGACGCGTTTCTCGCCAAGCCGAACGACGAAACCCTGAAAGCCGCGCGTACCGCCTGGGTGGCCGCCCGCGTTCCGTACCTGCAGAGCGAAGTGTTCCGCTTCGGCAACACCATCATCGACGACTGGGAAGGCCAGGTGAACGCATGGCCGCTCGACGAAGGCCTGATCGACTACACCGACAAGTCCTACGAACACGCCCTGGGTAACCCAGGCGCTACCGCCAACATCATCGCCAATACCGAGATCCAGGTCGGCGAAGACAAGGTCGACGTGAAGGACATCACCCCGGAAAAACTCGCCAGCCTCAATGAGCTGGGCGGTTCCGAGGCCAACGTCGCCACCGGTTACCACGCCATCGAATTCCTGCTCTGGGGCCAAGACCTGAACGGCACCGGCCCAGGCGCCGGCAACCGTCCTGCGTCGGACTACCTGACCGGCGACGGTGCCACCGGCGGCCACAACGAGCGTCGCCGTGCCTACCTGAGCGCTGTGACTCAACTGCTGGTCAGCGACCTGGAAGAAATGGTCGGCAACTGGAAACCCAACGTCGAAGACAACTACCGCGCCACCCTGGAGGCAGAACCTGCCACCGACGGCCTGCGCAAGATGCTGTTCGGCATGGGCAGCCTGTCCCTGGGCGAGCTGGCCGGTGAGCGCATGAAGGTTTCCCTGGAAGCCAACTCGCCGGAAGACGAGCAGGACTGCTTCAGCGACAACACCCACAACTCGCACTTCTACGACGCCAAGGGTATCCGCAACGTCTACCTGGGCGAGTACACCCGTGTTGACGGCACCAAAATGACCGGCGCCAGCCTGTCGTCCCTGGTGGCCAAGGCCGATCCAGCTGCCGATACCGCGCTGAAAGCGGACCTGGCAGCCACCGAAGCGAAGATCCAGGTCATGGTTGACCACGCCAACAAGGGTGAGCACTACGACCAGTTGATCGCTGCGGGTAACGATGCGGGCAACCAGATCGTGCGTGACGCCATCGCTGCGCTGGTCAAGCAGACCGGTTCGATCGAAGCGGCGGCAGGCAAGCTGGGCATCAGCGACTTGAACCCGGACAGCGCTGATCACGAGTTCTGATCAGTAGCGCGTTAAAAAAGGCGACCTTCGGGTCGCCTTTTTTGTGCGCGCTACCTGCTACCACACAACTCCTGTGGGAGCTGGCTTGCCTGCGATAGCGAGCTGTCAGTTGACGAATGTTTCGCAGACCCACCGCTATCGCAGGCAAGCCGGCTCCCACACTTGACCGGTTTCGCCTCGGACGCCCCGGTTTACAAGACCTGCACCGCAGGTAGAATGGCGCCTCTACCCAATAACCCCGAGCTCACTTCATGGCGTTGCCGACCCTACGCATCATCGGTTTCATCATCGGCATCTTCCTGATCACCCTCGCGATCGCCATGGTCGTGCCAATGGCGACCCTGGTGATCTTCGAACGCACCCGTGACCTACCCTCTTTCCTGTGGGCCAGCATGATCACCTTTCTCGCCGGCCTGGCCCTGGTGATCCCGGGTCGCCCCGAGCATGTGCACCTGCGCCCGCGGGACATGTACCTACTCACCGTTACAAGCTGGGTGGTGGTATGCATCTTTGCTGCGCTGCCGTTTCTGTTGACCCAGCACATCAGCTACACCGACTCGTTTTTTGAAAGCATGTCCGGCATCACCGCCACCGGCTCCACCGTATTAAGCGGCCTGGACGCCATGTCGCCAGGCATCCTGATGTGGCGCTCGCTGCTGCACTGGCTGGGTGGCATCGGCTTTATCGGCATGGCGGTGGCGATCCTGCCACTGCTGCGTATCGGTGGCATGCGCCTGTTCCAGACCGAATCCTCGGACCGCTCGGAAAAGGTCATGCCCCGCTCGCACATGGTGGCGCGGCTGATCGTGGCGGCCTACGTCGGTATCACCATCCTCGGCAGCCTGGCGTTCTGGTGGGCCGGGATGGGCCTGTTCGATGCGATCAACCACGCGATGTCGGCGATTTCCACCGGGGGGTTCTCCACCTCCGATGAATCCCTGGCCCACTGGAAACAACCGGCGGTGCACTGGGTGGCGGTGGTGGTGATGATCCTCGGCAGCTTGCCGTTCACCCTGTACGTGGCCACGTTGCGCGGCAACCGCCGGGCGTTGATCAAGGACCAGCAGGTACAAGGCTTGCTCGGATTGTTGCTGGTGACCTGGCTGGTACTGGGCACCTGGTACTGGTGGACCACCAACCTGCATTGGCTGGACGCCCTACGTCATGTGGCGTTGAACGTGACCTCGGTGGTCACCACCACAGGTTTTGCATTGGGGGACTACAGCCTGTGGGGCAACTTCTCACTGATGCTGTTCTTTTACCTGGGCTTTATCGGTGGTTGTTCAGGCTCTACGGCGGGTGGGATCAAGATCTTCCGCTTTCAGGTCGCCTATATCCTGCTCAAGGCCAACTTGAACCAGTTGATTCACCCGCGCGCGGTGATCAAGCAGAAGTACAACGGCCATCGCCTTGACGAAGAGATCGTGCGTTCGATCCTGACGTTCTCGTTTTTCTTCGCCATCACCATCTGCGCCATCGCCCTGGCCTTGTCGCTGCTGGGACTGGACTGGATGACCGCCTTGACCGGCGCAGCCAGTACCGTGTCCGGCGTCGGCCCGGGCCTGGGGGAAACCATTGGCCCGGCGGGCAACTTCGCCAGCCTGCCGGATGCGGCCAAGTGGATTCTGTCACTCGGCATGCTGTTGGGCCGGCTGGAGATCATTACAGTCTTTGTTCTGTGCATTCCGGCGTTTTGGCGTCACTGACGGCTGACGCTTCCAGCAACCGCGCCCGGTATTCGCCGGGCGTGGCGTCGAACCAACGACGAAACGCGCGAAAGAAGTTGCTCGGGTCGGCAAAACCCAACAGGTAGGCGATTTCCAATAACGTCATGCTGGGCTGCGCCAGGTACTGCTCGGCCAGTTCGCGGCGGGTGTCATCGAGCAGGGTCTGGAAGCTGGTGCCCTCCTCCTGTAGACGCCGCTGCAACGTGCGCTGGGAAAGGTGCAACGTCTGGGCCACCACTTCTCGCTTGGGCTCACCTTGGGGCAACAGGCGGCACAACACCTGCCGTGCCTTGTGGGTCACGCGGCTTTCCGAAAAACGCGCCAGGTATTCGCCGGCAAATCGATCATGCAGCAGCGCCATGGCCTCGTTGGCCGTGGGCAGCGGCGCGTCCATGTCGGCCCGCTCGAAAATCAGCGCGTCATAGGGCGCGTTGAATTCCAAAGGTGCATGGAAGGCTTGTTTGTAGGGCGACAGGTCCGCCGGTTGATCACCCTGCAACACTACCTTGCGCGGCTGCAGGGTACGGCCGGTCAGCCAACCGCACAGGGCCAGGGCACTGGCCAGCGACGCTTCGGCGCTTTGTCGGGTGGGCGGCAGGTGATCGCCATGCACCGTCAGAATCAGCGCATAACCTTCGGGGATCAGTCGGAAACTCAGGTCGGCACTTTCGGCGATGATGCGCTGGTAGCGCACCAGGCGCATAAAGCCCTCGGCAAGGGTATTGCTGGACATCAGTGCATAGCCAGCCACATGAAACGACGCCGGGCGCACCACTTTACCCATGTTCAAGCCGATCGCCGGGTTGCCTGAAAGCTCCACCGCCCGTTGCCACAGGCGCGTCATGGAGTCTTGCGGAAACCGCGCATCGGGTTCACTCAGGGCGGCGTAGTCCAGGCCGAGCTGCTTGAACAAGGCGCGGCAATCCAGGCCGTCCATTTCCAATGCCTTGACGATCCCCATCGCCCAGCTTGCAGAAGTTGTTCGTTCGCTCATGGCGTCTTCTTAAAAAAGCAGGTTCAAATGGCAGCCAGGAAGCCAAGGATACTAAAGTGGCGTCTATTGTCACTGGCTGTTACTACTGATCACTCTAGACTCAAATAAGCTCCCCGCCGAACACCTGTTGGGCGGCATAACAATCAAAGGGCCGGTCACTGTGGAAAACGTCAAGCAATTCAATAGCTTTGCTGAGTTCTATCCTTATTACCTGAGCGAGCACGGCAACAGCACGTGCCGGCGCCTGCATTTTATCGGCACCACGCTGGTGATCGGAATTTTGGCGTACGCCATCGGCAGAGGCTCGCTGGGCCTACTGATTGCCGTGCCGATTGCCGGCTACAGCTTTGCGTGGATCGGCCACTTCTTCTTCGAAAAAAATCGCCCGGCGACGTTTCAGCACCCGTTCTACAGCTTGCTCGGGGATTTTGTGATGTATCGCGACATGATCCTGGGCAAAGTGCCGTTCTAAAGGTAAGTGTGACCCCATGTCACTTGCGTTTGCAGGATGAAGGGTCGCCTATCCGTCGAGATAAAAGTCTATTTGTCATTTACAGTGCTGTATCCTGCCAAGGCTTTTTGAGAGCGCGGAATCACCTGCGATTGAAAAAACAGACCTTGCGAGGAGCGACGACGATGCACGAGATACCTAATCTCCCCTTCCCAAGCCTGCACCCTACAGAGCAGCCAACACCGCAGCAGGCCAGCGACAAGCAGCCTGAGGCCAGAGAAGCAAAACCAGTCGACAGCAAAAGCCAGGACTGACGCCGTACCAGACCGTGTGGAAAGCGCAGCTTTGAGCGCTTTCCACACTGCCTGAATTATCCGAGATACCTGCCATGACTGACTCCTCCCCCACTCCCCCGGACACCGCCGTACTCGATGCTGCCCTGCAGATGGTCGAGGTCTGGAACCGCCTCAGCGCCGACAAGCAAGCCGTGCTGCTCAAGCGCTTCGGCACCCAGGAAAACGCGCTGGCCGCCCTGGTCACCACGCAATTGCTGGCCCCTGCGCAAACCTGAGGTCTTTGTGACCTGAGGTTTTTGCGTTTTACCGCCCTGCGCGGGCCAAACCACCGGTATCATTAGCAGCCTATCTTTACCTGCTGCGACAGTGGACCTCTCCCCATGCCAGATACCCAGCGCCCCATGGCGGTCACGCTGCAAGTTGTTTCCATCGTGCTGTTCACCTTTATCGGCTACCTGAATATCGGCATTCCCCTGGCCGTATTGCCAGGCTATGTCCACAGTGAGCTGGGCTACGGCGCGGTGATTGCCGGCCTGGTGATCAGCGTGCAATACCTGGCCACCCTGCTGAGCCGCCCCTATGCGGGCAAAATCATCGACAACTTGGGCAGCAAGCGTGCGGTGCTGATCGGTTTGGCGGGCTGTGGCCTGAGCGGCGTGTTCATGCTGCTCGCGGCGTGGTTTTCAAGCGTGCCTGCCGTGAGCCTCTGCAGCCTGCTGATTGGCCGACTGGTGCTGGGCAGCGCTGAAAGCCTGGTGGGTTCGGGCGCCATCGGCTGGGGCATCGGCCGGGTCGGTGCGGCAAATACCGCCAAAGTCATCTCCTGGAACGGCATTGCCAGCTACGGCGCCTTGGCCGTCGGCGCGCCATTGGGCGTATTACTGGTGAGAAACTTCGGGCTGTGGAGCATGGGCGTCAGCATCATCCTGCTGGCGGTCGTCGGCTTGTTGCTGGCCTGGAACAAAGTCGCAGCGCCGATCGTCACTGGCGTGCGCCTGCCGTTCATGAATGTGCTGGGCCGGGTATTGCCCCACGGCTGCGCCCTCGCGCTGGGCTCCATCGGCTTTGGCACCATCGCCACGTTTATCACCTTGTATTACACCACCCAGCACTGGGACAACGCGGTGTGGGCCCTGAGCCTGTTCGGCGCCAGTTTCATCGGCGCGCGCTTGCTGTTCGGTAACCTGATCAACCGCATCGGCGGTTTTCGCGTGGCGATTGCCTGCCTATCCGTGGAAATCCTAGGGCTGCTGTTGCTGTGGCTGGCGCCGGACGCCAACCTGGCCTTGGCCGGCGCGGCGTTGAGCGGCTTCGGCTTTTCCCTGGTGTTTCCGGCGCTGGGGGTGGAGGCAGTTAACCTGGTACCGGCGTCCAGCCGTGGCTCGGCGGTGGGGGCCTATTCGCTGTTTATCGATTTATCGCTGGGCATCACCGGCCCGCTCGCCGGCGCCGTGGCGGCTGGCTTCGGCTTTGCGTCGATCTTCCTGTTCGCCGCCCTCGCCGCCCTGGGTGGTTTGCTACTGAGCGTGTGCTTGTACCGCCAAGCCCCCAAGGCCCGTGAAGCGCGCGGCGACTAAAAGTCGACCTTGCCGCGCCCGGCCTTGATGCTGCCACGCTTGGTCTTGGATTCGAGGCGACGCTTTTTCGAGCCCAGGGTCGGCTTGGTCGGGCGGCGCTTCTTCTCGACCTTGGTGGCGCTGAGAATCAACTCCACCAAACGCTCCAGCGCATCCGTGCGATTCTGCTCCTGGGTCCGGTATTGCTGGGCCTTGAGCACCAGCACGCCTTCGCTGGTGATACGGCTATCGCGCAGCGCCAGCAGCCGCTCCTTATAGAATTCCGGCAGCGACGACGCCGGAATGTCAAAACGCAGGTGCACCGCGCTCGACACCTTATTCACGTTCTGCCCACCTGCGCCCTGGGCGCGAATGGCGGTCAGCTCGATCTCGGCGTCGGGCAAGTGCACGTTGTTGGAAATCACCAGCATCAATCAAAACCCTTACGCAACGGACAAGCCCAACTCGGACAACAACATCGAGGCCTGGGCTTTGGAAATCACAGCGCCTTTGAACAGTTTGGCATCATTGAGACGGAAACCGCTTAAATCCGCACCGCGCAAATCGGCGCCGGCGAAATTGGCACCGTTGATACGGGCGTGGGCGAGGCTGCAGTCGATCAGTTCGGCCTTGCGAAAGTCGGCGTCCGACAAATCGCTGTCGGAGAAGTCCAGGTTATTCAGTACGGTGCGCGCAAACGACAGCCCGGACAGGAAAGCGCTGTTCAGTCGAGTCTCGCTGAAGCTCAGGCCCAGGGAAGCGCAATGGGTGAAGTTGGCCCCGGTCAACTTGCAGTGTTCAAAGCTCGCCTGGGACAGCTTGCTGCGCTGCCAGCGGGTGTTGTTCAGGTCGCAGCTGTGGAACTGCGCCTCCAGTAGGTTTGCCGCCTCAAATATGGCGTGGCCGGCCCGACAGCTTTTCCACTGGGTACCTTCCAGGCGCGAACCGAGGAAGGAGGTCTGGACGAGGATGCAGCGTTCAAACACCCAGTGATCCAGCACCATGCGCGACAGATCGGCGCCACTCAGGTCGACGCCGATCAGGCGTAAGGGCCCGCCGTGCTGGTCGATGAGGTCTTCCAGATCAAAGCGCTGTAAAGCGCCGCCGTCGATGTCGGTGTGTTGCATGGGACCTCCGGGCGAGCGCTGGAAAAAACGAGGGGCGATTCTAACCTGCTGCCGCAAACAAAAAACCCGGCAAGGTGCCGGGTTTTCTATTTGCGGAAAGGTCCTACTCCAAAACTGTCCGCGTTGTGCTCGCGACCACACGGGCACTGCGCTTATTCTTGATCCAGTAGCACACCGCCATAAACGCCACCCACACCGGGATCGCGAACACCGACACCTGAATCCCTGGAATCATCAGCATGATCACCAGGATAAACACCACGAACGCCAAGCACACATAGTTGCCGTACGGGTACCACAACGCCTTGAACAACGGCACCTGACCGGTGCGGTTCATGTGCTGGCGGAACTTGAAGTGGGAGAAGCTGATCATCGCCCAGTTGATCACCAGCGTCGCCACGACCAGAGACATCAGCAGTTCCAGTGCGTGTTGCGGGATCAGGTAGTTCATCAACACCGCCACCAGGGTGATCGCCGCCGAGGCGAGGATAGAGCGCACTGGTACGCCGCGCTTGTCGATCTTCGCCAGTGCTTTGGGCGCATCACCCTGTTCGGCCATACCCAGCAGCATGCGGCTGTTACAGTAAGTGCCGCTGTTGTACACCGACAGCGCCGCCGTCAGGACCACGAAGTTAAGAATATGCGCGGCGGTGTTGCTGCCTAGCATCGAGAACACCTGCACGAACGGGCTGCCGCTGTAGGCATCGCCCGAGGCGTTGAGGGTTGTCAGCAGGCTGTCCCACGGTGTCAGCGACAACAGCACGACCAGTGCACCGATGTAGAAAATCAGGATGCGGTAGATCACTTGGTTGATCGCTTTCGGGATCACAGTGCGTGGCTGGTCCGCTTCGGCGGCAGTGAAGCCAAGCATTTCCAGGCCACCGAAGGAGAACATGATGATCGCCATGGCCATCACCAAACCGCCGACGCCGTGAGGGAAGAACCCACCGTGCGCCCATAGGTTAGTCACCGAAGCCTGCGGCCCGCCGCTGCCGCTGACCAGCATGTAGCTGCCCAGGGCGATCATGCCGACGATAGCCACCACCTTGATGATGGCGAACCAGAACTCAGCCTCACCAAAGACTTTGACGTTGGCCAGATTGATCAGGTTGATCAGCACGAAGAACGCCGCCGCCGAGACCCAGGTCGGAATCTCCGGCCACCAGTAATGCACGTATTTGCCGACAGCCGTCAGCTCCGACATGCCCACCAAAATGTACAGGATCCAGCAGTTCCAGCCCGACAGGAAGCCAGCGAAACCGCCCCAGTACTTGTGGGCAAAGTGACTGAAGGAGCCGGCGACCGGCTCTTCAACGATCATTTCGCCGAGCTGGCGCATGATCATGAAGGCAATGAAGCCGCAGATGGCATAACCCAGGATCATCGAAGGGCCGGCGGATTTGAGCACCCCGGCAGAGCCCAGGAACAGGCCGGTGCCGATGGCGCCCCCGAGGGCGATCAACTGGATATGCCGATTTTTCAAGCCGCGTTTCAGCTCGCCTGAAGAGGAATGGGGTCCACTCATGAAAAGGGTCTCACGCAAGGTTTGATGATGTTGAATGCACGTTGCTGCCTTGAATCTCGACTCAAGCAGCGCTGCTCAAACCCCAGCGCAGGCACCAGGAATACAGCGTCTTTCTAACGGTCATGCGTCACCTGTTTATTTTTATCTGTGACGAAATCGAACCCGTCTGGCTCGTGGCCGGGCGGAGTGATCAGGGTCGATAACCCTGAGGTCTTGGCCTTTTGCGTGGGTACGCAAGGGGCGTCACAGTAAAACGCGGCGGATTGTACACCGCTCGACAGCTTGGGGCCGCCCCGCAACGGTGCATGCGACGATCTGTCAGGCATTTCTTACAGGGCTTCACCGCTCAACAAGCGCGCGGCTTTATCGTCAATTAATCGTTACAGCGCGGAAAATCTACGTTACAGGCGTGAACTCACGGAAAATTGGCGGCGGGAAACGTCCTACAAATCCCCATGATCAGCCTGCTGTTTTTTATGAAAAAAAAGCTAACGGGCCTAAATAGAAAAAATTGTGCAATTGGAACCGTGTCAATAAATATTTTGCATTCTGAAACAGGCTCTCCTAGGTTCATTCCACTTGCCCAGCGCAGCCCGTTGGCAAGCCGTTCTCAAACAACGTCCTCTAGGAGATACACCATGCAAGCACTGGAAAACGACCTGGAAACCGAACTGCAACTCGACGATTGGTTTGAAGCGCCGACCCATGAGGCCGCCGTTGAAATGATGCAAGCCGATGCCGTCGTGCCGTTCGGCACCGCGATGTGGCCTTTCTAAAAATCGGCAGGTATCCGGCAGGTGCTGTGCACGGCACCTGCCACCCTTACCCAAGGCACAATAGGATGTACGTCATGGACAAGGCCCGCGCCGTCGAACACTTTCTCTACTACCTTGCGCACCACCCGGCCCTCAGCGGCCTGAATTGTCCCACCGTGTTACTGGGCCATACCGAGCGCTACGACGCCATTGCCCAGGCGATCACCCACAGCAGCGCCGCCCGCTTCAACTTTCAGGTGCAGCGCCTGGACCTGGCGGCCAGCGACACACTCGCCCAGGCCATCGAAACCTGCGACCTGTACCTGTTCCTCTACGATTCCTCCACCTTGCCCAATCCACGCGCCGAAGGCCCGGACTTTATCCGTGCGCTGCAGGGTGTGATGGCCGAGCACTGGAAAAAATCCCTGCTGTTCAAGGACTACGGCGACTATTTCTACGACACCTTCAGCGTCGAGCCGCAGCGCATTGCCGACCTCAATGCCACGTTGATCCGGCGCATGTCCCAGGCCAATGTGCTGAGCTTCACCGACAAGCACGGCTCGCGGCTAGAGGCGCCGCTGAGCAGCATCAAGAAATGGACCAATATCAACGGCATCGGCAACCACGACCTGGCACCCGGCGAGATCGCGACCCACAGCGAAGCCATCAATGGCCAGGTGCGGTTTGTCGGCACCTTTCTCAGCACCATCCCGTTTGCACGCAAATATGGCGTGCTGCAATCACCGCTGGAACTGTGGATCGAGAACTCGACCGTCTGCAGCGTAGCCAGTGAGGTGCCGGGGTTGGCCGATGACTTCAACAAGTACCTGAATGCCAACCCGTCCAACCGGCGCGTGGAGGAATTAGGGATTGGGACCAATGAAGGGGTCAAGGATTTGTATGCGCGCAATGCCGGGTTTGAGGAGCGCCATTGTGGGTTGCATTTGGGCTTGGGGGGTGGGCAGAAAGGCAGCCATCACCTGGACCTGATCTTTGCCAGCGGGGTGTTGGCGCTGGATGACAAGCCGGTGTTTGATGGCAGGTTTGCGTTCTAACCACTGACCTCATGAACGCTGAGGCTCTAAATGTGGGAGCTGGCTTGCCTGCGATGCAGACACCTCGGTCTATCAGACAGACCGCAGTGATGCCATCGCAGGCAAGCCAGCTCCCACAGTTGAACGCATTTCAAATTCAGACCAAAAAAAACGCCAACCCGAAGGTTGGCGTTTTTTTATGCAGCGCTTAGCAAATCACTGCGGCTTCTTGCGACCAAAACCAGGACGCTGACCCGAACCGGCCGGGGCGCCACGGCGCTTGCCCGACGGCTCGTCCGCGACCAGTTTGGGGCCGGGGCGCTTATTTGCCGCCGGCTTGGCTGGACGCTTGGTGCTGGCGTTGTCGGCGGGGCGATCCGCTTCACCGCGATTGCTGCGACCACCGGCCGGAGCTGGGCGCGGCGTGCGTGGAGCACGCTCGCCTTCCTGGCGCGATGGCGCGGTCGGACGACGCTCGCCTTCGATCTGCGGCTCACGGGAAATACGACCGCCGGTAGCCGGTGCATTCAGCGCAGGGCGCAGGGTGCGGGCAACGCGCTCGGTACGAGCAACCGGACGCGACGATTTACGCTGCATACGCTCAAGCTTGTCTTTGCTCTTGGCGTTCATCTGCGGCATCGCGACTGGCGTCAGGCCGACTTCGGCGCTGAGGATGTCGACTTCGTACTGGCTCATTTCGCGCCAGCGGCCCATCGGCAGGTCGGAGTTCAAGAACACCGGGCCGAAACGCACGCGCTTCAGGCGGCTGACCACCAGGCCCTGGGATTCCCACAGGCGACGCACTTCACGGTTACGGCCTTCCATCACCACGCAGTGGTACCAGTGGTTGAAACCTTCGCCGCCTGGGGCCTGCTTGATATCGGTGAACTTGGCCGGGCCGTCTTCCAGCACCACGCCGGCTTTCAAGCGCTCGATCATCTCGTCATCGACTTCGCCACGCACACGCACAGCGTATTCGCGGTCCATCTCGTAGGACGGGTGCATCAGGCGGTTGGCCAATTCACCGTCAGTGGTGAACATCAGCAAGCCGGTGGTGTTGATGTCGAGACGACCGATGTTGATCCAACGGCCTTCTTTCGGCTTAGGCATCTTGTCGAACACGGTCGGACGGCCTTCCGGGTCGTCACGGGTGCAGATCTCGCCATCGGGCTTGTTGTACATGATCACGCGGCGCACCGATTCGGCGGCCTCTTCACGCTTGATGACCTTGCCATCAATGGTGATTGCATCGTGCAGGTCGACGCGCTGGCCGAGGGTAGCCTCGACGCCGTTGACCTTGATGCGCTTCTGGGTGATCCAGGCTTCGACGTCGCGGCGCGAGCCCACGCCGATACGCGCCAGCACCTTTTGCAGTTTTTCACCTGCTGGGCCGATTTCCTGGCTGTCGTTCTGGTCTTTGTCGTTCATCTTAAGCACCTCCCGGTGGGTCGATTCAGGCGTGGCCTGAAGAGTGTTGAAAGCGGGGCTTTGGCCGAATAGCTCGGCAAAGGGTCGCGAATCATACGCGCATGACGCGCGTTGCGCATCAGAGACTAGTCGATATGGCCCAAGTCATTTGCTTTTCCGCCGACCGGTGGCGCCCAGGGCCAGCAATCGGAGCTCGGCCTCGGCCAACACTGTGCGCTTGTCGACCTTGTCGAGTTTCTTCCAGGCACGGATTTCGCGCTTGTTGCGGCCACAGCCAAGGCAGATGTCGTCGCTGAATTTGCAGACGCTGATGCAGGGGTCTTTGGTTGAACTCATATGATTTCTCCCTGGCAACAATAATCAAATGTGGGAGCGGGCCTGGCGGATCGCGTTAGTCTTCAAACTCGCGGCGCTCGTTCTCGATGGCTTCGGCCAGGGCCCTGGCTTCGTCTTCTTCGTCGCTCAGCGGCGGCTGTTCGAGGGCGGCGACGGCGGCCAGGAGTTTCTCGCGGGCTTCGGCCACGCCGAGGACATCTTCTTCGGGCTCAGGCTCGGATTCAGGTTCGACCTCGGGCTCAACGTCCACGTTCACTTGGGCTTCAGGCTCTGCCGCGCCATCACGCAACAGGTCGTCGAAGTCGGTCTTGATGCCCTGCTCCATGTCGTCCAGCTCAAGCAACAACGTGTGGAAACTGGTCTCGTCCTTCGGTTCTTCCGGCTCGGCGCTGGCATCCGCCAACTCTTGCAGGCTGGCGGGCACGGGGGCGTCGTCGAAGTCCAGCACCGGGTCGGGTTCCATTTCGCGCAGTTCGGCGAGCGGCGGCAGGTCGTCGAGGTTTTTCAGGTTAAAGTGGTCGAGGAACACCTTGGTGGTGGCAAACATCGCCGGTTTGCCGGGAACGTCACGGTAGCCAACGATGCGGATCCACTCGCGCTCCAGCAAGGTCTTGACGATATGGCTGTTGACCGCCACGCCACGTACGTCCTCGATCTCGCCCCGGGTGATGGGCTGGCGGTAGGCGATCAGCGCCATGGTTTCCAGCATTGCCCGCGAATAACGTTGCGGGCGCTCTTCCCACAAACGCCCAACCCACGGGGAAAACTTCTCACGGATCTGCAGGCGATAACCCGACGCCACCTCGCGCAGTTCAAAGGCACGGCCGTCGCAGGATTTGCGCAATATCTCCAGCGCCTTCTTGAACACCGGCGGCTCAGGGCGCTCGGCTTCTTCAAAGAGTTCGAACAAGCGCTCCAGGGATTGCGGTTTACCCGAGGCCAGGAGAAAGGCCTCCAGCAGCGGCGCCAGTTCGCGGGGTTCAGTCAGATTCATCGATTCAGCTCTTTATTCGGCTCGCGCCCGCACGTGGATAGCCGCAAAAGGCTCATTCTGGACCAGCTCGACCAAGGATTCCTTGACCAATTCAAGGATCGCCATAAAAGTCACCACCACCCCCAGGCGCCCTTCTTCTTTCGTAAACAGTTCGACAAAAGGCACAAACCCGCCACCTTTGAGGCGATCCAGCACATCGCTCATGCGCTCGCGGGTCGACAACGCTTCGCGGCTGACCTGGTGGCTTTCAAACATATCGCCACGGCGCAGTACCTCGGCCATGGACATCAATAATTCTTCCAGGCTCACGTCCGGCAGCAACTTGCGCGCGCGGGCCTCGGGCGCGTCGAGTTTGGGCACGACCACGTCGCGGCCCACCCGGCTCAAGCCATCGATACCTTCGGCGGCCGCCTTGAAGCGCTCGTACTCTTGCAGGCGACGGATCAGTTCGGCGCGCGGGTCGTCTTCTTCGGCCTCAACCGTCTCCGAGCGCGGCAGCAGCATGCGCGACTTAATCTCGGCAAGCATGGCGGCCATCACCAGGTACTCGGCGGCCAGTTCCAGGCGCACCGACTGCATCAACTCTACATAGCCCATGTACTGACGGGTGATTTCCGCCACCGGGATGTCGAGGATGTTGATGTTCTGCTTGCGGATCAGGTAGAGCAGCAAGTCCAGCGGGCCTTCGAAGGCTTCAAGGAAGACTTCCAGGGCGTCCGGCGGGATGTACAAGTCCAGCGGCATTTCCAGCACGGCCTGGCCGTACACCATTGCAAATGGCAGTTCCTGCTGGGCGCCGGCCTGGCTGTCGACGGTTTCCACAGACGACATTCAGGCCTCAACCATAAATGGAGCAGGGTCGCCGCAACCCACACGGATGACCTCGGGTTCGCCGTCGGCCAGGTTGATCACCGTAGAGGCTTTGCCACCGCCGAAGCCGCCGTCGATGATCAGGTCCACCTGTTTTTCCAGGAGCTGGCGCATTTCGTACGGGTCTTCCAGCGGTTCGCTGTCGCCGGGCATGATCAACGACACGCTCATCAGTGGCTCACCCAGCTCGGCCAGCAGCGCCAGGGCAATCGGATGCTCCGGCACGCGCAGACCGATGGTACGTTTCTTCGGGTGCAGCAGCAGGCGCGGCACTTCGCGGGTGGCGTTGAGAATGAAGGTGTAGGGTCCAGGCGTGTGAGCCTTGAGCAGGCGGAAGGTGCCGGTGTCGACCTTGGCGAACAGCCCCAGTTGGGACAAGTCGCTGCAGATCAGCGCAAAGTTGTGGTTCTTGTCCAGGTCACGCAGGCGTCTTACACGTTCTACCGCGCCCTTGTCGCCGATCTGGCAACCAATAGCGTAGGACGAATCCGTTGGGTAGATCACCACGCCGCCGGCGCGAATGATCTCGACGGCCTGTTTGATCAGGCGCGCCTGGGGGTTTTCCGGATGAATCTGGAAAAATTGACTCACGTGTTCTACCTGTTCAGACGGTGGCAATAATGGGGTCATGCTTGAATCGCCCCCACAAGAGCGGCAAATCCTCCGGGACCTGGCGATACTCGCCGATCTCGGACCAGCCGCCTGGGCCATGAAAGTCACTGCCGGCACTGACCAGCAGACCAAATTCGCGAGCAAGAATCGCCAGGCTGCCCACCTGTTCGGCGGGTTGATGCCCGTTGACCACTTCAATCGCGTGACCACCCGCACCAATATAGTCGCTGATCAGCTTGCGGCGCTTGCTGCGGGTGAAATCGTAATGCCAAGGGTGCGCCAGGCTGACCCAGGCCCCGGAGGCGCGCAGGGTCTCGACGGTGTCTTCCAGGGTCGGCCAGTGCAACTTCACATCCCCCAACTTGCCGGCGCCCAGCCATTTGCGAAAGGCTTCGGCACGGTCTTTAACAAAACCTTCACGTACCATCCAGTCGGCAAAATGCGGCCGGGCCGGTGCGTTGCCGCTGTCGCCCAGTTCCTGCTGGATGGCGCGGGCGCCGTCGAGGGCATTGGGCATGCCTTTAAGGCTGAGTTTTCGGCTTATTTCTTCGGACCGCAGCCAACGGCCATCGTGCAAATTAGCGATGGCCTGCACCAGTGCCGGGGCTTTCTGATCAAACCCGTAGCCAAGCACATGAATGGTGGCGCCGCCCCAGGTGCAGGACAATTCCACGCCGTTGACCAGCTGCATGCCCAGCGCGTGCGCGGTTTCGCGGGCTTCGTCCAGCCCTTCGAGGGTGTCGTGGTCGGTCAACGAAAGGACTCGCACGCCTTTTTCAAACGCACGCGCAACCAGTACCGCAGGCGCCAGGGCGCCGTCGGAGGCCGTGCTGTGGCAGTGCAAATCAACATTCACGGGGCTTTGTAACCTCAAGTCAGCTGGCGCTTTCGCTACCAAGGATGTTTGTTATTATGCCGCCACATCCAGCTTCTGGCTCTTACTGTGAAACAATTCATCGACTTCATCCCGCTGTTGCTGTTTTTCATCGTTTACAAACTCGACCCCAGGGTCATTGATCTGGCCGGCCATGAGCTGACGTTCGGGGGCATCTACAGCGCCACCGCCGTGCTTATCATCAGTTCCCTCGTGGTCTACGGCGCCCTCTTCATCTCCCAGCGCAAACTGGAAAAAAGCCAATGGCTGACCTTAGTCGCGTGCCTGGTCTTCGGCAGCCTGACCCTGGCCTTCCACAGTGAAACCTTCCTTAAATGGAAAGCCCCGGTGGTGAACTGGCTGTTCGCCCTCGCGTTCATCGGCAGCCACTTCATCGGTGACCGCCTGCTGATCAAGCGGATCATGGGCCATGCGCTGACCCTCCCGGAGCCGGTGTGGGTGCGTTTGAACGTGGCCTGGATCGTGTTTTTCCTGTTCTGCGGTGCTGCCAACCTGTTCGTGGCGTTCACCTTCCAGGACTACTGGGTCGACTTCAAAGTCTTCGGCAGCCTTGGCATGACCGTGCTGTTCCTGGTTGCCCAGGGTATTTACCTGTCGCGCCATCTGCATGACACCGACCCTACCACGCCAAAAACCGAGGACTGACATGCTCTACGCCATCATTGCTACCGACGTTGCCAACTCGCTGGAAAAGCGCCTTTCCGTACGCCCGGCTCACGTCGAGCGCCTCAAACAGCTGCAAGCCGAAGGCCGTATCGTATTGGCCGGCCCGCATCCGGCAGTGGACAGCAATGACCCGGGCGATGCCGGTTTCACCGGTAGCCTGATCGTCGCCGAGTTCGCCTCCCTGGCCGATGCCCAGGCTTGGGCCAAGGCCGATCCTTATGTTGCAGCAGGCGTTTACGCTGACGTCGTGATCAAGCCGTTCAAGCAAGTCCTGCCTTGACTCAGGTCGCGCCGAACCATTTCAGTTCGGCGCGCTCCTAATTGCTCATTATTCTGGGTAACCTGCCGACAACGTTCTGAATATTCGTGTGGAATCAGGAGTTCCGATGCGCTTACGTCAGTTGTGTCTGTTGGTAGTGTTAATGATCGGGGCTACGGCCCACGCTGAAGAAACCTCGAACACCGGCAGTTCCACGCCCCTGTCCCTGAGTGCCGGCGCCCAGATCACCGAGTTGCAGCAACGTTTGAAAGAAAGCGAACGCCAGCGTGAAGAACTGGGCAAGCAGCTGCAAAGTGCGGATGCCTCCCGCGAAAGCGCCCAATTGAGTCGCCTTCGCCAAGAGAACCAACGCCTGGCCCAGCAACTCAAAGATTCACAGGGCGGCGCCTTGAACCGCTGGCTGACCGAGCAACAGCAATGGTTTGTCACCGGAGGGGCCGTCGCTCTGATCGCACTGCTGTGCGGGATCTTCGCCAGCGGTGGGCACCGTCGCCGTCGACAATGGCTAAATTGAGTGAGTCATGAGCGAGCTGTTACTGATAGATGATGACCAGGAGCTCTGCGAGCTGCTGACCAGTTGGCTGAGCCAGGAAGGCTTCCAGGTGCGCGCCTGCCATGACGGCTTGAGCGCCCGCAAAGCCTTGGCCGACAGCGCCCCGGCAGCGGTGGTGCTCGACGTGATGCTGCCCGACGGCAGCGGGCTGGAGCTGCTCAAGCAATTGCGCAACGACCACCCGGAGCTGCCGGTGCTGATGCTCTCGGCCCGCGGCGAACCCCTGGACCGCATCCTCGGCCTGGAACTGGGCGCCGACGATTACCTGGCCAAACCCTGCGACCCACGCGAGCTTACCGCTCGCCTGCGCGCCGTTCTGCGCCGCAGCCACCCGGCCGCCGTGTCCTCACAGCTGGAACTGGGCGACTTGTGCTTCAGCCCGGTGCGCGGCGTGGTCAGCATCGATGAACAGGAATTCACCCTCACCGTCTCCGAAAGTCGTCTGCTGGAAGCCCTGCTACGCCAGCCCGGCGAGCCGCTGGACAAACAGGAACTGGCGCAGATCGCCCTGGGCCGCAAGTTGACCCTTTACGATCGCAGCCTGGACATGCACGTCAGCAACCTGCGCAAAAAGATCGGCCCGCACCCGGATGGCCGGCCGCGGATCGTGGCGTTGCGTAGCCGTGGTTACTATTACAGCCTCTAAGCGCTAACCCTGTGGGAGCTGTCGAGCTTTAGCGAGGCTGCGATGGGATCGACTCGGTGCATCTGTGATACCGAGCCGATCCCATCGCAGGCAAACCAGCTCCCACAGGCGATACACCCAGCGCTGATAGTTTTGTCAGTTACCGACAAAATCCTCTTTACCGAAGCTTTACCCACACCTGACCGCCGCTGACCTTGATCTCCGTAATCTACTCACATCCGGAATCACCGGAATAGAGACAGGAGAATCACCATGCGCAAGACCCTTATCGCTTTGATGTTCGCCGCTGCCCTGCCGACCGTTGCCATGGCAGCAATGCCAGAAGGCCCAGGCCCAGGGCCGATGGGTGGCCCGGAAGGTCACATGATGGGTGGCCCGGGCCACGGCGGTGAACACGGTCCGCGTGGCAAAGGCGGCCCCTTCAGCCAGCTGGACCTGAGCAAGGAACAGCGCCAGCAAATCGGCAAACTGATGGGCGACCAATGGCACGCTCGCAAAGACCTGACCAAGAAGTACTTGGACAAACTGCCAGCCGCTGACCAGAAAGCCATGCAGGACGAAATCGCCGCCGGCAAGCAGAAAACCCAGGCCGATATCCGCGCGGTACTCAAGCCTGACCAGCAGAAAAAGTTCGACGAGATCGTCAAGAAGCAAGAACAGCGTCGTGCCGAATGGAGGGAATTCCAAGCCTGGAAAGCGCAACAACCGCAAAAAGCGCAATAATGCCCTCGCGTTAACGTTCCCAGCCCAGTGGCCCCCGCCACTGGGCTTTTCCTGTTTGAGGGTTTCCTGTGCGTTCATTGTTCTGGCGCATCCTGGCCAGTTTCTGGCTGGCCATCGCCCTGGTTGCCGGGTTGTCGATCCTGATTGGGCACATGCTCAATCAAGATGCCTGGATTCTCAGCCGTCACCCCGGCCTCAATAACCTGGCGCAAGAGTGGACCCAACTCTACGAAGCCCAGGGTGAGGAGGCTGCGCAGGATCTGCTGCAACAGCGCAAACGCCAGTACCACATCGACGTGCAAGTGCTCAACGAAAGTGGCGACCCGGTGGTGCGCGGTACTTTCCCACGTCGCGCCGCCGCCTTCGAAGCCCGCCAGAATGACAGCCAGGACGGCCACCTGCCCTGGCGCCGCCTGACTGCCGAATACACCAGCGAAAAAACCGGCGACACCTACCTGTTGATCTACCGCATCCCGCACCCGGAACTGGACGAATGGCACCGCAGTAGCCTGACGTGGCCGTTGAGTGCACTGGTGATTGCGCTGATAGTGCTGACCCTGTTCAGCCTGCTGGTGACGTTGTCCATCACTCGCCCGCTCAGCCGTCTGCGCGGTGCAGTGCATGACCTCGGCCAGGCCACCTACCAGCAAAACAGCTTGGCGCAACTGGCTAACCGGCGCGATGAGTTCGGCGTGTTGGCCACCGACTTCAACCGCATGGGCGCACGCCTGCAAAGCCTGATCGGCAGTCAGCGCCAATTGCTGCGGGACGTGTCCCACGAACTGCGTTCGCCCCTGGCCCGCTTGCGCATCGCCCTGGCCCTGGCCGAACGCGCCACCCCCGAAGAGCGGGAAAAACTCTGGCCACGCCTGACCCGCGAATGCGATCGACTGGAAGCGCTGATCAGCGAAATCCTGGTATTGGCCCGCGTCGACGCCGACAATGCCAGCGCCGAAGACGTCGACCTCAACCCACTGCTCAAGACCCTGCAGAAAGACGCGCAACTCGGTGCGCCGGACCAAGCAGTGAACCTGATCGCCGACACCGACCTGCACCTCAAGGGCTGGCCGACCATGATCGAACGTGCTGTGGATAACTTGCTGCGCAATGCCCAGCGCTTTAACCCGCCGGGATTGCCGATCGAGTTGCAGGCCCAGCGCCTGGGCGAGCGCATCCTGATCAGCGTGCGCGACCACGGCCCCGGCGTTGAAGCCGAATACTTGAGCCAGTTGGGCGAACCGTTCTATCGCGCTCCCGGCCAAACAGCACAAGGCCACGGCCTGGGCCTGGCGATTGCCCGTCGCGCCGCCGAACGCCACGGTGGCAGCCTGATTCTGGCCAACCATGCAGAGGGTGGCTTTATCGCCAGCATCGACCTGCCGTTGGTGCCTGGGGTTGTCACACCGGGCTGATCATCTCTTATAGTGGCCCTTCTCTTACGGAGGGCCTTCGATGACTGACCTGCTGACTCCCATCCAAGCTGCACTCAACCTACCGCAAACGCCCCTGACCTTTACCGAAGCCGGCGCCCTGCCCTCGACCTTCGCCGTGACCGAGCTGGCCAGCGCCAGTATCGGCGCTGCCGGCCAGGCCGTGGCCCAGTTGATCCAGCAACAGACCGGGCGCTTGCCCGGCATCAGCGTGGACCGGCGCCTCGCCTCTTTCTGGTTTTCATCCTCGATTCGCCCGGTGGGCTGGCAAGTGCCGCCGCTGTGGGACCCGGTAGCCGGTGACTATGCCAGCGCCGATGGCTGGATTCGCTTGCACACCAACGCCCCCCATCACCGTGCCGCCGCCGAGCGAGTGTTGGGCAACGTCACTGACCGTGCCGAGATGGCTGCCCGCGTTGCCCCATGGAGCGCCGCTGAACTGGAACAGGCGATTGTCGATGAAGGTGGCTGTGCGGCGCAGATGCGTGCCTGGCAGGCCTGGCAAGGGCATCCGCAAGGGTTGGCGGTGAATGCTGAAGACCTGGTGCAGCGCCAGACCTTTGAAACCGGCGCCGACAAACCCTGGCTCGGCTCGGTGACGCGGCCACTGGCGGGCATCAAGGTGCTGGACCTGACTCGCGTGCTGGCCGGCCCCGTGGCCAGTCGTTTTCTCGCGGGCCTGGGCGCCGACGTGCTGCGTATCGACTCGCCGACCTGGAACGAACCCGGCGTAGTACCGGAAATGACCCTCGGCAAACGCTGTGCCCGTCTCGACTTGAAGACCCCCGAAGACCGCCGGATTTTCGAAAGCCTGCTCAAGGAGGCCGACATTCTGTTCCACGGCTACCGTGCCGACGCCTTGGAGCAATTGGGTTACACCGCCAACGAACTGCAAACCCTCACCCCCGGCCTGATCGACGTGAGTCTCAACGCCTACGGCTGGAGCGGCCCGTGGCGAAATCGCCGGGGTTTCGACAGCCTGGTGCAAATGAGCAGCGGGATTGCCGACGCGGGCATGGCCTGGAAACAATCGGATAAACCGGTGCCGCTGCCGTTGCAGGCGCTGGATCACGCGACCGGGTATTTGATGGCGGCCAGTGCGATTCAAGCATTGAGTGAGCGGCTGAAAACCGGGCGTGGCGGTTCGGCGCGGTTGTCGTTGGCGCGTACGGCGAAGCTGTTGGTGGAGGCGGGACAGGTACCGGAGCAACCGGCGTTGCGTGCCGAGGAATTGAGCGATCAGGGTTTGGTGGCGGAGCAAACAGCCTGGGGCCAGGCTCATCGGTTGTTGGCGCCGCTGACCCTCAGCGGCACGCCGTTGCAGTGGGATTTGGCGGCTGGGGAATTGGGGTCGCACCGGCCGCAGTGGTGACCTGACCTGCGATGAGGCCAGTACAGACACTATCAATCTGACCGTTGCAACGACGTCCACAAATGCTGCGCCGCATAAGCCCTGAGCGGCCGCCAAGCCTCAGCCCGCCCACCCAACTGCCGCGCCGAAACCGGCCCACCCTCCAAGGCTGCCAGCGCATTGATCAAGCCGATATCCCCCGTCGCAAACGCATCCGCCTCGCGCATCTGGCGCATCGCGATGTACTGCGCCGTCCAATCGCCAATCCCCGGCAAGGCCACCAGCCGTGCCACGCCTTCCTTGAGGCTGGCCTTGGGTTCGAACACTTCAGGATCATCCAGCAACGCTTGTGCGACACCCGACAACGTGCGCCCGCGCGCCTTGGGCATGCCCAGGGTCGCCAGGTCCGCCGCCGCCAATACCTCGGGCGTGGGAAAAACATGCGTGATACCGGCGTGCGGCGTATCCAGCGGCTGACCGTATTGCGCCACCAGCTTGCCCGCCAAACGAATCGCGGCCACCACCGTGATCTGCTGGCCCAGCACTGCCCGAATCGCCAGTTCCAGGCCATCCCAAGTGCCCGGCACGCGCAGGCCGGGACGCGCTGCAACCAGTTGCGCCATCAATGGGTCCGTCGCCAATTGCGCGTTGATCAACTGAGGCTGGGCATCCAGATCAAACATCCTGCGCAGGCGCCGTTCGATCTCAGGCAGCGCCGCAGCCTCTGGAAACTCCACCCCCACGTCCAACCAATCGCCAGCCCCCGGCGTCACGCTGATCCAGCCGTGCTGGCCGCTCACGCTGATACTGCGCCGGTACAGGCCGGCTTCGACCGTCTCCATCCCAGCGATAGCGCGCGCCGATAGAAAACCCACCATCGCCGCCCAGTCATAAGGCGGCTGATACGCCAGTCTCACAGCGACAACACCCCGCTATACAACCCATACGCCGCCAACCCGGCGCCTGCGATCACGCAGCTGAAAATGCCTTTTTCCAAGTGGGTAAACAGGGGCTGGCCCTGCTCACGCTTGGCGAGGGCAAACAGGATCACGCCCG
Organism: Pseudomonas sp. 58 R 12; assembly: GCF_900005865.1. NCBI lineage: Bacteria > Pseudomonadati > Pseudomonadota > Gammaproteobacteria > Pseudomonadales > Pseudomonadaceae > Pseudomonas > Pseudomonas sp. 58 R 12. Next base: position 338,672 of record NZ_CVTP01000017.1, on the reverse strand, counting down.
GTGCATACAGCAGCGCCGACAGCAGCAGGTACTTCAAGCCGCCAGCGTAGAGCAGCCACACCGCATAGCCGAGGGCGATCAAGCCCACCAGCAAGTCTTTCATGCGCTGGCCGTGAGCGCCTTCGTAGGTTTCGCCGCGTCCGCTCAATAGCACGGCATAGGCCGCCGACCATAGGTAAGGCACCAGGATCATCGATGAGGCCAGGTAAATCAGCGTGGTGTAGGTGCTGTGGGAAAACAGCGTGATCACCAGGAAGGCCTGGATCATCACATTGGTCAGCCAGAGCGCGTTGACCGGCACCTGGTTGGCATTTTCCTTTTTCAGGAAGGCCGGCATGGTCTTGTCATGGGCGGTGGCGTAAAGGATTTCCGCGCAGAGCAGCGCCCAGGACAGTAAGGCGCCGAGCAGCGATACCGCCAGGCCAATGCTGATTGCCATCGCCCCCCAGGGCCCGACGATGTGCTCCAGCACACCGGCCAGGGACGGGTTTTGCAACTGCGCGAGCTCCGGCTGGCTCATGATTCCCAAGGACAGCACATTCACCAGCACCAGCAACGCCAGCACGCCAAGGAAACCAATCAGCGTGGCGCGGCCCACGTCCGAGCGTTTCTCGGCGCGCGCCGAATACACGCTGGCGCCTTCGATGCCGATAAACACAAACACGGTGACCAGCATCATGTTGCGCACCTGGTCCACCACATTGCCGATGTCCGGATTGCCCAGGCCCCAGATATCCCGGGTGAAAATATCTGCCTTGAACGCTACGGCAGCGATCACGATGAACATCAGCAACGGCACGATCTTGGCCACCGTGGTGATCTGGTTGATGAACGCCGCCTCCTTGATTCCGCGCATCACCAGGAAATGCACTGCCCACAGCAGCAGCGACGCACAGCCAATGGCCACCGGCGTGTTGCCCTGGCCAAACACCGGAAAAAAGTAACCCAGGGTGCTGAACAACAACACGAAGTAGCCGACGTTGCCCATCCACGCGCTGATCCAATAGCCCCAGGCAGACGAGAACCCCATGTAATCGCCAAAACCCGCCTTGGCGTAGGCGTACACCCCCGAGTCCAGATCGGGTTTGCGATTGGCCAGGGTCTGGAACACAAAGGCAAGGGTCAGCATGCCGACGGCGGTGATCGCCCAGCCGATCAATACGGCACCAACCTCGGCGCGCGCGGCCATGTTTTGCGGTAGGGAGAAGATCCCACCACCGATCATCGAGCCCACTACCAAGGCAATCAAAGCACTGAGTCGAAGTTTCTGGGCCGGCTGGGACATGTGGACTCCTGAATAAATAACAGCTTGAGCTGACAGCCGTAAACTCAACTAATTAACTCAGCGAGTATAACGTTTATTAGAGACTGCGATAAAAACAACACACTCATAACCCAACGGCATGGCAGCTTGTATGATTGAGCTTATTTATAATTTAAATACGGCAAATACGTTGTCGCTTCCAAGCTACTTGCTGTCGCATTTTCGAAAAGTTTGCATAATCGACAAAACAGTCTAGTTTCAAACGTCCTTACGCAACACTAAATGATTAACCAAAACGCAGGGGCCGCTCTGGAGAGCGTCTTTGCGCGGAAAAATATCGCCTGAGGCTTTCCACCCCAAGTTATTAATTCACAATGGAATGTGCCAATGAAGTGATCTGAGTCAGCTGATTGATTAGCGCACGGAATTATTCTGTGGTCTCTCTTCTCCTGCATTGGAGTTATGCAATGTCTGAATCTCCCGGAAAACTTCGATTAGGCGCGCTGGTTGCACTTGTCGTCGGTTCAATGATTGGTGGCGGGATCTTCTCACTGCCGCAAAACATGGCCGCCAGCGCCGATGTCGGTGCGGTGTTGATTGGTTGGGTGATTACCGCCATCGGCATGCTGACCCTCGCGTTTGTCTTCCAAACTCTCGCCAACCGCAAGCCCGACCTCGACGGTGGGGTGTACGCCTATGCCAAGGCCGGTTTCGGCGACTACATGGGGTTCTCCTCCGCCTGGGGCTACTGGATCAGCGCCTGGCTGGGCAACGTCGGTTACTTCGTGTTGCTGTTCAGCACCCTCGGCTACTTCTTCCCGATCTTTGGCGAAGGCAATACGCCGGCCGCAGTGATCGGTGCGTCGGTACTGCTGTGGGCCGTACATTTCCTGGTACTGCGCGGAATCAAGGAAGCGGCGTTCATCAACCTGGTGACCACCGTCGCCAAGGTCGTGCCGCTGGTGCTGTTCGTGTTGATCGCAGTGTTCGCGTTCAAGCTGGACATCTTCACCGCGGACATCTGGGGCGTGAAAAACCCGGACCTGGGCAGTGTGATGAACCAGGTGCGCAACATGATGCTGGTCACCGTGTGGGTGTTCATCGGCATCGAAGGCGCGAGCATTTTCTCCTCCCGTGCGGAAAAACGTTCCGACGTGGGCAAGGCCACCGTGATTGGTTTCATCACGGTGCTCCTGTTCCTGATGCTGGTGAACGTACTGTCCCTGGGGATCATGACTCAGCCAGAACTGGCCAAGCTGCAGAACCCGTCGATGGCCGCCGTGCTGGAGCATGTGGTGGGTCACTGGGGCGCGGTGCTGATCAGCGTCGGCTTGATCATCTCGCTGCTCGGGGCGTTGCTGTCGTGGGTGCTGCTGTGTGCGGAGATCATGTTCGCCGCCGCCAAGGACCACACCATGCCGGAGTTCCTGCGCAAGGAAAACGCCAACCACGTGCCGGTCAATGCCCTGTGGCTGACTAACGCGATGGTGCAGGTTTTCCTGGTGATCACGCTGTTTTCCGCCAGCACTTACCTGTCGCTCATCTACCTCGCCACCTCGATGATCCTGGTGCCTTACCTGTGGTCGGCGGCCTACGCCCTGCTGTTGGCAGTGCGCGGCGAAACCTACGAAACCGCCCTGGCCGAACGCAAGAAAGACCTGTTCATTGGCGCTGTCGCCCTGATCTACGCGATCTGGCTGCTCTACGCCGGCGGCACCAAATACCTGCTGCTCTCCGCCCTGCTCTACGCCCCTGGCGCGATCCTGTTCGCCAAAGCCAAGCGTGAACTGGGCAAACCGATTTTCACCCACGTCGAGAAGCTGATTTTCGCCGCAGTGGTCATTGGCGCCCTGGTGGCGGCATATGGGCTCTACGACGGCTTCCTGACTCTGTAATTGTATTCTCTGGAGGATGTGTAATGACCACGGAAAAAGTGAAATACGGCGTACATTCCGAAGCCGGCAAACTGCGCAAAGTCATGGTGTGCTCCCCAGGCTTGGCCCACCAGCGGCTGACGCCCAACAACTGCGATGAACTGCTGTTCGATGACGTGTTGTGGGTGGCCCAGGCCAAGCGCGACCATTTCGACTTCGTGACCAAGATGCGCGAGCGGGACATTGATGTGCTGGAAATGCACAACCTGCTGACCGACATCGTTGCCATCCCTGAAGCGCTCGACTGGATCCTGGCGCGCAAGATCACCTCCAACACGGTTGGCCTGGGCCTGGTTGATGAAGTCAGCTCCTGGCTGCGCAGCCTGGAGCCGCGCAAGACCGCTGAGTTCCTGATCGGCGGGGTATCGGCGGATGACCTGCCGAGCAGCTTTGGTGGCAAAACCATCGAGATGTTCCGCGACTTCCTCGGTCACGCCAGTTTCATCCTGCCCCCGCTGCCCAACACCCAGTTCACCCGTGACACCACCTGCTGGATCTACGGCGGCGTGACGCTGAACCCGATGTACTGGCCGGCGCGACGCCAGGAAACCCTGTTGGCCAGCGCCATTTATAAATTCCACCCTGAGTTCACCAACGCGGACTTCCAGATCTGGTACGGCGACCCCGACCAGGAACACGGTGCCGCCACGCTGGAGGGCGGCGACGTGATGCCGATTGGTAATGGCGTGGTCTTGATCGGTATGGGCGAACGCTCGTCCCACCAGGCCATCGGCCAATTGGCGCGCAACCTGTTCAAAAACAAAGCCGTGGAACGCGTGATCGTTGCCGGCCTGCCGAAATCCCGCGCGGCGATGCACCTGGATACCGTGTTCAGCTTCTGCGACCGCGACCTGGTCACCATCTTCCCCGAAGTGGTCAACCAGATCGTCCCGTTCACCCTGCGCCCTGACGAAAGCAAGCCGCACGGTATCGATATCCAACGCGAGAAAACCAACTTCCTTGAGACCGTAGCCGCAGCGCTCAACCTCAAGGCCCTGCGTGTGGTTGAAACCGGTGGCAACAGCTTCGCCGCCGAACGCGAGCAGTGGGACGACGGCAACAACGTGGTCGCCGTGGAGCCAGGCGTGGTGATCGGTTACGACCGCAACACCTACACCAACACCTTGCTGCGCAAGGCCGGTGTGGAAGTCATCACCATCAGCGCCGGTGAACTCGGCCGCGGCCGTGGCGGCGGCCACTGCATGACCTGCCCGATCATCCGCGACCCAATCGACTATTAAGGAGATCCATCATGGCTTTCAACATGCGCAACCGCAGCCTGCTCTCGCTGATGCACCACACCACCCGCGAGCTCAACTACTTGCTGGACCTGTCCCGCGACCTCAAACGCGCCAAATACACCGGCACCGAGCGTCCGCACCTGAAAGGCAAGAACATCGCGCTGATCTTCGAAAAAACTTCGACCCGCACCCGTTGCGCTTTCGAAGTCGCGGCCCATGACCAGGGTGCCCACGTCACCTATATCGATCCGGTTTCATCGCAGATCGGCCACAAAGAAAGCATGAAAGACACCGCCCGTGTGCTCGGGCGCATGTTCGATGCCATTGAGTACCGTGGCTTCGAGCAGGAAATCGTCGAAGAGCTGGCCAAATTCGCCGGCGTGCCGGTGTTCAACGGACTCACCGCCGAATTCCACCCCACGCAAATGATCGCTGACACCCTGACCATGCGCGAACACAGCGACAAGCCACTGCATGACATCAGCTACGCCTACCTCGGCGATGCCCGTTACAACATGGGCAACTCGCTGCTGATGATCGGCGCCAAGCTGGGCATGGACGTACGCATCGGCGCGCCGAAAGCCCTGTGGCCGCACGAAGATTTCATCAAGCAATGCCAGGCGTTCGCCGAAGAAAGCGGCGCGCGCATCACCATCACCGAAGACCCGAAAGAAGCCGTGAAAGGCGTGGATTTCATCCACACCGATATCTGGGTGTCGATGGGTGAGCCGGTGGAAGCGTGGGACGAGCGCATCGAGCAACTGCTGCCGTACCAAGTCAACGCCAAGATGATGAAAGCCTCGGGCAACCCGCGGGTGAAGTTCATGCACTGCCTGCCGGCGTTCCATAACAGCGAAACCAAGGTCGGCAAGGACATCGCCGCGCGTTATCCGAACCTGGCCAATGGCGTGGAAGTGACTGAAGAGGTGTTTGAATCGCCGGCCAACATCGCGTTTGAGCAGGCGGAAAACCGCATGCATACCATCAAGGCGATCTTGGTGTCGGCGTTGGCAGATATCTAACCCTTAAGTTGGCAATGAGGACAAATGTGGGAGCCGGGCTTGCCCGCGATGCAGGCACCTCGGTCCATCAAGCAGACCGCGGTGATGCTATCGCAGGCAAGCCGGCTCCCACATTGACCGCGTTCCTTCATCAGAACTTTCAGAAGGACACTCTGTATGCGCATCGTCGTAGCCTTGGGCGGCAACGCCCTGCTCCGCCGTGGTGAACCCATGACGGCGGACAACCAACGCGCCAACATCCGCATCGCCACCGAGCAGATCGCCAAGATCCATGCTGGCAACGAGCTGGTGATCGCCCACGGCAATGGCCCGCAAGTCGGCCTGCTGTCATTGCAGGCGGCGGCCTACACCCAGGTTTCACCCTACCCACTGGACGTGCTCGGCGCCGAGACCGAAGGCATGATCGGCTACATCATCGAGCAGGAACTGGGCAATCTGTTGGACTTCGAAGTGCCGTTCGCCACCTTGCTCACCCAGGTGGAAGTCGACGCCAAGGACCCAGCGTTCCAGAACCCGACCAAGCCCATCGGCCCGGTGTATTCCAAGGCCGAAGCGGAAAAGCTCGCCGCCGAAAAAGGCTGGGCGATTGCACCAGACGGCGATAAATACCGCCGCGTGGTCGCCAGCCCACGGCCGAAACGCATCTTTGAAATCCGCCCGATCAAATGGCTACTGGAAAAAAGCGCCATCGTGATCTGTGCGGGCGGTGGCGGCATCCCGACAATGTACGGCGAAGACGGCAAGCTCCAAGGCATCGAAGCGGTGATCGACAAAGACCTCTGCTCATCCTTGCTGGCTGCGCAACTGGACGCCGATTTGCTGGTGATCGCCACTGACGTCAACGCCGCTTTCATCGACTACGGCAAGCCCAGCCAAAAAGCCATCGGCCAGGCCCACCCTGACGAAATGGAAAAACTCGGCTTCGCCGCCGGCTCCATGGGCCCCAAGGTCCAAGCCGCCTGCGAGTTCGCCCGCCAGACTGGCAAAACCGCCGTCATCGGTTCACTCTCGGACATCGAAGCCATCGTCCAGGGCAGTGCCGGTACACGCATCAGTACGGCAAAACCTGGCATCACCTATCTGTGAAGTAGAGGAGATACGCCTATGGCCACTTTTGAACCGGGTCACTTGCACGTTGAACGTCACGCACTGAATGCCCAGGACTACAGCTACAACCTGTGCATCGACTATGAAGTCAGCCAGGACCCCAAGGAAGGCAAGGGGATGCTGTTCAAGCTGCATGGCTCGGTGCAGGGCAAGGACCTCAAGGAAGAGTTCTTCCTGCCCAAGGACCAGGCGTTCGACTTTGCGCGGCATGCGATGAACATTGCGCAGAAGTATGGAATGCCCAAGGTCGCGGTGCTGAACGGCTCGATGCACAAGCAGTACGACTTGATGTTCGAGGATGTGCGCCATCAACTGGATGTGAAGTCAGGTGATCCAGTCAAGCCCGAGCACCTGGAGTAATAACACCGCAAATCCCCTGTGGAAGCGGGCTTGCTCGCGAAGACGGAGTGTCAGTCACTTAATTTATCGACTGACCCAACGCATTCGCGAGCAAGCCCGCTCCCACATTTTGATCTCCATCATCTCCAAGGCATACTGGCCACCCTCCGCACTCTAGAATCAAGATCCGCCCCATGCGTATCCACGTCAGCTTCATCGACCGCGTCGGCATCACCCAGGAAGTCCTGGCCTTGCTCGGTGGGCGTAATCTCAACTTGGATGCGGTAGAAATGGTGCCGCCCAACGTCTACATCGATGCGCCAACCCTGAGCGCCGAGGTGCTGGAAGAGCTGCGCGACGCCCTCTTCAGCGTGCACGGCGTACAGGCGGTCACGGTGGTGGATATCCTCCCCGGTCAACGCCGCCACCTGCAACTCGATGCCCTGCTGGCCGCCATGACCGACCCGGTGCTGGCCCTGGACAGCGCGGGCAAGATTCTGTTGGCCAACCCGGCACTGATCGCCCTGTATGGCCGCGAACCGGCAGGGGAAAGCATCAGCGAGCTGTTCAACGACCCGACGCTGTTGGACACGTTGCTCGAACACGGCTTTCGCCTGCCGCTGCGTGAGATCAGCGTCAACGGCCAGACCTTGCTGCTGGACGCCACGCCGATCACCGACGCCGGCGCCCTGCTCACCCTCTACCCACCCAACCGTATCGGCGAACAACTGTCGGCGCTGCACCACGACCATGCCGAAGGGTTTGATGCGCTGCTCGGCGAATCCCCTGTCATCCGTACGCTCAAGGCGCGCGCGCAGCGGGTGGCGGCATTGGATGCACCGTTATTGATTCAAGGCGAAACCGGCACCGGCAAGGAGCTGGTGGCACGTGCCTGCCACGCCATCAGCGCGCGTCACAGCGCGCCCTTTTTGGCATTGAACTGCGCGGCGCTGCCGGAAAACCTCGCCGAAAGTGAGCTGTTCGGTTATGCACCGGGCGCCTTTACCGGCGCGCAGCGCGGCGGCAAGCCGGGGCTGATGGAGTTGGCCAACCAGGGCACGGTGTTCCTGGATGAGATCGGTGAGATGTCGCCGTACCTGCAGGCCAAGCTGCTGCGTTTTCTCAATGACGGCAGCTTCCGTCGCGTCGGTGGCGACCGTGAAGTGAAGGTCAATGTGCGCATCCTCAGCGCCACCCACCGCGACCTGGAAAAGATGGTCAGCGAGGGCACCTTTCGCGAAGACTTGTTCTACCGCCTCAATGTGCTCAACGTCGAAGTACCGCCGCTGCGCGAACGCGGCCAGGACATCCTGCTGCTGGCGCGCTATTTCATGCAGCAGGCTTGTGCGCAGATCCAGCGTCCGGTCTGCCGCCTGGCGCCCGGCACTTACCCGGCGCTGTTGGGCAACCGCTGGCCGGGCAATGTGCGCCAGTTGCAAAACGTGATCTTCCGCGCCGCCGCCATCTGTGAAAGCAGCCTGGTGGACATTGGCGACCTCGACATCGCCGGCACGTCAGTCGCGCGCCAGGGCGACGGTGAAGTCGACAGCCTGGAACAGGCCATGGAAGATTTCGAGCGCAGCCTGCTGGAAAAGCTCTACAGCAGCTACCCCTCGACGCGCCAACTGGCCAGCCGCTTGCAGACTTCCCACACGGCGATTGCCCATCGCCTGCGCAAGTACGGCATTCCCAACAAACCCTGACTGAACAAACCCAGCTCCCACAGGACCGTATTTCAAAATTTGGTCTGAGAACGACATCGGCTGTACTGAAAGCGCTACAGTGGAACGATATCGCTACAACCTTGTTTTTTTCTCGCCATGCAAGGCTTTGATCCGCATAGGCTTTTTTTCGCGCGTCGGAGTGTAGCGAAATCGCTACAGCCGAATTCCATATCGTCATGACCATTTTTATTAAGCCATTGATTTACAAGGCTTTAACAAGCTTGGCCGCGATATTGCTAAGTAACTCCCCATTATTCCAATCCCGTCCACCAGACGAATCTGGCCCCGAGGAGTTTCCATGAGCGAGTTGCGTTTCACTGAAGATCACGAATGGCTGCGCGCCGAAGCCGACGGCAGCGTCACCGTGGGTATCACCGCTTTCGCGCAGAACGCGCTGGGTGATGTGGTTTTCGTGCAACTGCCGGAGTTGCAGGCTTACGACAAGGGCGCCGAAGCGTCCACCGTCGAGTCCGTAAAAGCCGCCAGCGGCGTGTACATGCCGTTGGACGGTGAAGTGCTCGAAGTGAACGAAAAACTCGATGGCAGCCCGGAACTGGTCAACGAAGACCCAATGGGCGAAGGTTGGTTTTTCCGCTTTAAACCGGCCGACGCCGAGGCGGTGCCTAAACTGTTGGATCAGGACGCGTACGACCGCCTGATCAAAGCCAACGCTGAAGCTTGAGGAGCGCGCAATGACCGTTCAACTGAACACCGCCAACGAATTCATCGCCCGCCACATCGGCCCGCGCCAGGAAGACGAGCAGCACATGCTCGCCAGCCTGGGTTTCGACTCCCTGGAAGCCCTGAGCGCCAGCGTGATCCCGGAAAGCATCAAGGGCACCAGCGTGCTCGGCCTGGAAGACGGCCTGAGCGAAGCCGAGGCCCTGGCCAGGATCAAGGCCATCGCCGGCAAGAACCAACTGTTCAAAACCTACATCGGCCAGGGCTACTACAACTGCCACACGCCGTCGCCGATCCTGCGCAACCTGCTGGAAAACCCGGCCTGGTACACCGCCTACACGCCGTACCAGCCAGAGATTTCCCAAGGCCGCCTGGAAGCGCTGCTGAATTTCCAGACCCTGATCAGCGACCTCACCGGCCTGCCGATCGCCAACGCCTCCCTGCTCGACGAAGCCACCGCTGCCGCCGAAGCCATGACCTTCTGCAAACGCCTGAGCAAGAACAAGGGCAGTAATGCCTTCTTCGCCTCGATCCACAGCCACCCGCAAACCCTCGACGTGCTGCGCACACGTGCCGAGCCGCTGGGTATCGAGGTGGTGGTAGGCGATGAGCGCGAACTGACCGACGTCACCCCGTTTTTCGGCGCCCTGCTGCAATATCCAGCCAGCAACGGTGACGTCTTCGACTACCGCGAGCTCACCGAGCGCTTCCACGCCGCCAACGCACTGGTCGCGGTAGCCGCTGATCTGCTGGCCCTGACCCTGCTGACCCCACCGGGTGAATTCGGCGCCGACGTGGCCATCGGCAGCGCGCAACGCTTCGGCGTGCCGCTGGGCTTCGGTGGCCCGCACGCGGCGTACTTCTCCACTAAGGATGCGTTCAAGCGCGACATGCCGGGCCGCCTGGTCGGTGTCTCCGTCGACCGTTTCGGCAAGCCGGCCCTGCGCCTGGCGATGCAGACCCGCGAGCAGCATATCCGCCGCGAGAAGGCCACCAGCAACATCTGCACCGCCCAAGTGCTGCTGGCCAACATCGCCAGCATGTACGCCGTGTACCACGGCCCCAAAGGCCTGACCCAGATCGCCCAACGGGTGCACCAGTTGACCGCGATCCTGGCCAAGGGCTTGACCGCACTGGGCCTGAAAGTCGAGCAAGCCAACTTCTTCGACACCATCACCCTCAACACCGGCGCCAACACCGCCGCCCTGCACGACAAGGCCCGCGCCCAGCGCATCAACCTGCGTGTGGTGGACGCTGAGCGCCTTGGCGTGTCGGTGGACGAAACCACCACCCAGGCGGATATCGAAACGCTGTGGAGCCTCTTCGCCGACGGCAAGGCACTGCCAGTCTTCACTGCCAACGTTGACAGCGCCCTGCCGGCCGCACTGCTGCGCCAGTCGCCCGTCCTCAGCCACCCGGTGTTCAACCGTTATCACTCGGAAACCGAGCTGATGCGCTACCTGCGCAAGCTGGCCGACAAGGACCTGGCGCTGGACCGCACCATGATCCCGCTGGGCTCGTGCACCATGAAGCTCAATGCCGCCAGCGAAATGATCCCGGTGACCTGGGCCGAGTTCGGTGCCCTGCACCCCTTCGCCCCGGCCGAGCAAAGCACCGGTTACCTGGAACTGACCTCCGACTTGGAAGCCATGCTCTGCGCGGCCACCGGTTACGACGCGATCTCCCTGCAGCCGAACGCCGGCTCCCAAGGCGAGTACGCGGGGCTGTTGGCCATCCGTGCTTACCACCAGAGCCGTGGCGATGAACGCCGCGACATCTGCCTGATCCCATCGTCGGCCCACGGCACCAACCCTGCCACCGCCAACATGGCTGGCATGCGCGTTGTCGTCACAGCCTGCGATGCGCGTGGCAACGTCGATATCGAAGACCTGCGTGCCAAGGCCATCGAGCACCGCGACCACCTCGCCGCGCTGATGATTACCTACCCGTCCACCCATGGTGTGTTCGAAGAAGGTATCCGCGAAATCTGCGGCATCATTCACGACAACGGCGGCCAGGTGTACATCGACGGCGCCAACATGAACGCCATGGTCGGCCTGTGCGCCCCGGGCAAGTTCGGCGGCGACGTGTCCCACCTGAACCTGCATAAGACCTTCTGCATTCCCCACGGCGGTGGCGGCCCGGGCGTCGGCCCGATTGGCGTCAAGTCGCACCTCACGCCGTTCCTGCCAGGCCACGCAGCCATGGAACGCAAGGAAGGCGCGGTCTGCGCGGCACCGTTCGGCAGCGCAAGCATTCTGCCGATCACCTGGATGTACATCAGCATGATGGGCGGCGCGGGCCTCAAGCGCGCTTCGCAACTGGCGATCCTGAATGCCAACTACATTTCCCGTCGCCTGGAGGAGCACTACCCCGTGCTCTACACCGGCAGCAACGGCCTGGTGGCGCATGAATGTATCCTCGACCTGCGCCCACTCAAAGACAGCAGCGGTATCAGCGTCGATGACGTGGCCAAGCGCCTGATCGACTTTGGCTTCCATGCGCCGACCATGTCGTTCCCGGTGGCAGGCACCTTGATGATCGAGCCGACCGAGAGCGAATCCAAGGAAGAACTGGACCGCTTCTGCGACGCCATGATCGCCATCCGCGAAGAAATCCGCGCGGTGGAAAACGGCACCCTGGACAAGGATGACAACCCGCTGAAGAACGCGCCGCACACCGCAGCCGAGCTGGTGGGCGAGTGGACACACCCGTACAGCCGTGAACAGGCTGTGTACCCGGTGGCTTCGTTGATCGAAGGCAAATACTGGCCGCCGGTTGGCCGGGTCGATAACGTATTTGGCGATCGCAACCTCGTGTGTGCATGCCCGTCGATCGAGAGCTACGCGTAACTTGAGGATGTACTCGGTGTAAATGTGGGAGCGGGCTTGCTCGCGAATGCGGTGGATCAGTCACCAGGTGTATCAACTGAGAGACCGCTTTCGCGAGCAAGCCCGCTCCCACATTTGGCCGAGTACACCTGATAAATAATAAGAAACCGGAGAACAACTCATGTCTTTAAGCGTGTTCGACCTGTTCAAGATTGGCATCGGCCCCTCCAGTTCCCACACCGTCGGCCCGATGCGCGCGGCAGCTCGATTCGTCGAGGGCCTCAAGCGTGACAACCTGCTGAGCGCCACCACCACCGTCAAGGTGGAACTCTATGGATCGCTGGGCGCCACCGGCAAAGGCCACGGCAGCGACAAGGCCGTGCTGCTCGGACTGGAAGGCGAACACCCGGACACCGTCAACACCGAAACCGTGGCGACGCGCCTGGCGCAGATGCGCAAGGACGGCTGCCTGAATTTGCTCGGCGAACACAGCATTGAGTTCAATGAGAAAGAACACCTGGCGATGATTCGCAAACCCCTCGCCTACCACCCCAACGGCATGATCTTTCGTGCCTTCGACGCCGCCAACATCCAGATCCGCAGCCGCGAGTACTACTCGGTCGGTGGCGGGTTTGTGGTGGATGAAGACGCCGCAGGCGCTGACCGGATTGTCGAAGACGCCACGCCGCTGACCTTCCCCTTCAAACACGCCAAAGACCTGCTCGGTCATTGCACCACCTATGGGTTGTCCATCAGCCAGGTGATGCTGACCAATGAAAGTGCCTGGCGCCCCGAAGCGGAGACCCGCGCAGGCCTGCTGAAAATCTGGCAAGTGATGCAGGACTGCGTCGACGCAGGCTGCCGCAATGAGGGGATTTTGCCGGGCGGCTTGAAGGTCAAGCGGCGCGCTGCTGCGCTGCATCGCCAGCTGTGCAAGCACCCGGAATCGGCGCTGCGCGACCCGTTGTCGGTGCTGGATTGGGTCAACCTTTACGCCCTGGCAGTCAACGAAGAAAACGCCAACGGCGGGCGCGTAGTCACGGCGCCGACCAACGGCGCGGCGGGGATCGTGCCCGCCGTACTGCATTACTACATGCGCTTTATCCCCGGCGCGAACGAAGACGGCGTGGTGCGTTTTCTGCTCACCGCCGCTGCCATCGGCATTCTGTACAAGGAAAACGCCTCGATTTCCGGCGCCGAAGTCGGTTGCCAGGGTGAAGTTGGCGTGGCCTGTTCCATGGCGGCGGGCGCACTGTGCGAAGTGTTGGGCGGCAGCGTCTCGCAAGTGGAAAACGCGGCCGAAATCGGCATGGAACACAACCTCGGCCTGACTTGCGACCCGATTGGCGGGCTGGTGCAGGTGCCCTGCATCGAGCGCAATGCCATGGGTTCGGTCAAGGCGATCAATGCGGTGCGCATGGCCTTGCGCGGCGACGGCCAACATTTCGTCTCGCTGGATAAAGTCATCCGCACCATGCGCCAGACCGGCGCCGACATGAAAAGCAAATACAAGGAAACCGCCCGTGGCGGTTTGGCGGTCAACATTATCGAGTGCTGACGCCTAACGGCGCGCCAGCACGTTTTTCAGGAGCTGAATATGTCCACCGAAACCCTGTTGAAAACCCCACTGCACGCCCTGCACATTGAGCTGGGCGCGCGCATGGTGCCCTTCGCCGGCTACGACATGCCGGTGCAATACCCTCTGGGTGTGATGAAGGAACACCTGCACACCCGTGATCAAGCCGGGCTGTTCGACGTGTCCCACATGGGCCAGATCCGCCTCACCGGCGCCAATGCGGCCAAAGCCTTGGAAACCTTGGTACCGGTCGACATCATCGACTTGCCGGTGGGCATGCAGCGCTACGCGATGTTTACCAATGACCAGGGCGGTATTCTCGACGACCTGATGGTGGCCAACCTGGGTAACGACGAGCTGTTCCTGGTGGTCAACGCCGCCTGCAAGGATCAGGATCTGGCGCACCTGCGCCAGCATATCGGCGACCAGTGCAGCATCGAACCGCTGTTCGAAGAGCGTGCATTGCTGGCCCTGCAGGGTCCGGCGGCGGTGAAAGTACTGGCGCGCCTGGCACCGGAAGTCACCAAGATGACCTTCATGCAGTTCACCACCCTGCGCCTGCTGGGTGTGGACTGCTACGTCAGTCGTTCGGGCTACACCGGTGAGGACGGCTTTGAAATCTCCGTGCCGGCCGCCAACGCCGAAAGCCTGGCCCGCAGCCTGCTCGCTGAGACCGAAGTACAGGCCATCGGCCTGGGCGCCCGCGACTCACTGCGCCTGGAAGCCGGCCTGTGCCTGTATGGCCACGATATGAACACCGACACCACACCCATCGAAGCCAGCCTGTTGTGGGCGATCTCCAAGGCCCGCCGCGCCGACGGCGCACGTGCCGGTGGCTTCCCGGGCGCCGACAAGGTCTTCACCCAGCAGCAAGCCGGCGTAAGCCGTAAACGTGTCGGCCTGTTGCCACAGGAGCGCACGCCAGTGCGTGAAGGCGCGGAGATCGTTGACGAACACGGCACAGTGATCGGCAGCGTGTGCAGCGGTGGTTTCGGTCCGACGCTGGGTGGCCCGCTGGCTATGGGTTACCTGGACAGTGCATTCATCGCGCTGGATACCGAAGTGTCTGCGCTGGTGCGTGGGAAAAAAGTGCCACTACGTGTAAGTAAAATGCCATTTGTGCCGCAACGTTACTACCGCGGTTGATTGACTGTTTCTATAAGTAACGCGGTTGCGCCAGCGTGCACTAATCTGTAACGCAACCGCCACAAAACAGTGCATCACCGATAGTCTTTATCAAGTGTTTTAACCGATAACAAGTGACCAACTCTATCGAATAAGTCGACGCCTCATTATTCGCCAAAGTGTCATAAAGCCCAGCAAACACGGGGCATTTGCCAGGGCTTGTTTTTTATCTATTAGTTGGCGTAGAGTTTGCGCACTGTGTTTGCATGGGTCGCTTGGAACCTGGACCTGGGCAGTAGCTGAAGTAGTTGTGCTACAACCCGTTCGACGTCTCTTACTTTCCTGCAACCCAGCCCAGTACTCTTTCATGTGAAAGAGGCTGTCATTAATTTTAGCGTCAAGGAAATAAGAAAATGGCTGAACGTCAGAGCGGTACCGTCAAGTGGTTTAACGACGAGAAAGGGTTTGGTTTTATCACGCCAGAAAGCGGTCCGGATCTGTTCGTGCATTTCCGCGCCATTCAGGGCAACGGCTTCAAGAGCCTGAAAGAAGGCCAGAAAGTGACGTTCGTTGCTGTGCAAGGCCAGAAAGGCATGCAGGCTGACGAAGTACAAGCAGAAGGCTGATCCCAACTGCGACAAAAAGCCCCTGATGCTGACATCAGGGGCTTTTTTATGTGCGATTGCTCGTAAAATGGCTTTTTCCATTAGAGAGCCCTGCCATGTCGAAACCCCTGCTGAGCCCCACAGGCGATTTCCCCGCCGTTGGCCTGGGCCGTCGCTTGGCAGCGATGTTCTACGACTTCCTGTTGTGCACCGCGCTGCTGATCGTTACTGCGTTCATCTACAAGCTGATCTGGATCGCGTTTGTAGGCGAAGCCAGGATGCGCACGCTCACTGAGTCCGGCGCACTGGATGGTGATCCTCTGCTGTCGACGATTCTGTTGTTTGTACTGTTTGGTTTCTTCGCCAAGTTCTGGACCCATTCCGGGCAGACCCTGGGCATGCAGGTGTGGGGCGTGCGCGTGCAGAACGCCGACGGCTCGCGGATCAGCCTGTGGCAGGCGCTGTTACGCTTTGTGGTGTCGATTGCGTCGTGGCTGTGCGTGGGGCTGGGGTTTATCTGGTCGCTGTTCGATAAGCAAAAGCGCAGCTGGCATGACATCTATTCGGATACCCAGCTGGTGCGGGTTCCGAAGCAGAAGAAGTAATTGCAGACGACACACATCAACTGTGGGAGCTGGCTTGCCTGCGATAGCGCTGGTTCAGTCACTGCAACATTGACTGATAGACCGATATCGCAGGCAAACCAGCTCCCACAGTTTGACAGTGTTCACAACGGGGTCAGGCGTTGCCGGCCAGCTTCAGGCGCGCTGCCTGGGTGAAGTCCAGCATGCGCTTGAGCGGGCGCACCGCATGCGGGATCACCGACGGCTCGACGAAGATCTCGTTGCTGCCCTCACGCAGGCACTGCAGCGTGCGCTCCAGCGTATTCATCGCCATCCACGGGCAGTGTGCGCAACTGCGGCACGCGGCGCCGTTGCCGGCGGTAGGCGCTTCGACAAAAACCTTGTCCGGGCACAGCTGCTGCATCTTGTAGAAGATGCCGCGGTCGGTGGCGACGATAAAGGTCTTGTTCGGCAAGCGTTGGGCAGCCGCGATCAGTTGGCTGGTTGAGCCCACGGCGTCCGCCAGTTCGATCACCGCCGTCGGCGACTCCGGGTGTACCAGGATGGCTGCATCCGGGTACAGCGCCTTCATGTCTTCCAACTGTTTGGACTTGAATTCTTCGTGGACGATGCAGGCACCGTCCCACAACAGCATATCGGCACCGGTCTGGCGCTGGATGTAAGTACCCAGGTGCTTGTCCGGGCCCCAGATGATCGTCTCGCCGTTGTCCATCAGGCTTTCGACAATTTCCAGCGCACAGCTGGAGGTCACCACCCAATCCGCCCGGGCTTTGACCGCCGCCGACGTGTTGGCGTACACCACCACGGTGCGCTCGGGATGCTGATCACAGAACGCCGAAAACTCCTCCACCGGGCAACCCAGGTCCAGGGAACACGTGGCTTCCAGCGTCGGCATGAGAATGCGTTTTTCGGGCGTAAGGATTTTGGCGGTCTCGCCCATGAAGCGCACACCGGCGACCAGCACGGTCTTGGCCGGATGCGCGGCGCCGAAGCGGGCCATTTCCAGCGAGTCGGAGACACAGCCACCGGTTTCCTCGGCCAAGGCCTGGATCACCGGGTCACAATAGAAGTGGGCAACCAGCACCGCGTCTTGAGCTTTGAGCTCAGCGGCGATGGCAGTGCGCAGGCTCGCCTCTTCATCAGCGCTAAGGGCCTTGGGCTGCTTGGCGTCGAGATGGGCTTGAACCAGAAGGCGTTCAGAAATTTGCGTCATGTTCGCAAGACCTGCAGGCGCAGTAGCGCGAAAGTCGAGTGTACCACCGGCTCTGGAGCCCTTCGGGCGCCGCCGGACGAAGTGATTGTGTTCATCAAGCACGGGTAAAGGTGAAGCTCGGCAAGGCTACAGAATATCGAATGGATTCAAAAGCCTAATCTGGCATCTGCGGGCGCGTCTGTCGGGCAAAAAAAACGGGAAACCCCAGGGCGGGGTTTCCCGTTCTCGCAAGCGGTGTCAGCGCACCAGTGCGGATGGATCTTCCTGCAACATCACCGAGGCATGCAGGTCGGCCAGGGCATCTTTCAATGTGGACGCCTGCAGTGCGTCTTTGGACTTCTTGCTTTCCTTGGCCGCGTACTCGAGAAGGACGAGGTAATCGCGTTTAACCGAGGCGTCTTTCGGCACAGTGGTGTCCTCCGTCAGCTTGCCCATCACGTACTTCTGCGTACGAGTGTTCTGGCTGGCACTCTGCTCGACGGATGCGTTGACCAGCAGGCCGTCCTTGTAGGAGAGACTGGCCGAACTGCTGGCCTTGTCCTGCACTTGCACATAAAGATAGTTCTGCGACTCCGGGCTGCCATCCAGGGCCGGTGCCTTTCCACCCTTGAGGCCTTTATGGAAACTCGCGGAAAGGCTCGACTGCTGGTCCTGGCTGACGCTGCGGTCCAATGCGCTGCTGCCGCCGACGCGGGTCTTTTGCGACACTTCATAGGCAAAGCCGTCCACCTCGGACGGGCGCATCGGGTTGGGCGAGTCAGTGGCCTGCTTGATCGACGCCTTGAAATCAGCAAGGCCGGTCAGCAACCCCTGGTCGGTCGGGTTGCGGGTCAGCGCTTCCGGCAGGGAAATGGCCTGTGGATAGTTGCTGTTCATGGCGCGGAACGCGTCCTTGAACATCGCCATCAACTCCGGCTTGGCACTGCCGCGTTCCTGCGCGCGATCAAACTGGGTGAGGTAGCTTTTCAGCGCATTGGCCTGCTGCTTGGCGTCGCCCAGGATCGCGCTGTTTTTCAGGTCCACTGCCACATTAAGTTCGCCCAGCGGGCTGCTCATGCGTGTCGTGCGGCTTTGACTGTCGGCATGGAAGGCCAGGCTCAGGTCTTGGCCGTCCAGGCCCTTTAGCTTGGCGTTGAGGTCCACCGAGGCCAGCAGCCTGGAATCAAACTGCGTCAGCTGGCTCAGGTCGAGCTTCGGCGGCGTCGCAGTCACCCCATCCACGGCGGCCTGGAAGGCGCTGCCCAATTTGCCGACCGCTTCGAGTTCGTCATCGCTCAAGGTGCCGCCATCCACCGTGGCCTGCACACCCAGGCCATCGGCCTGGCTGGAGAGGCTGAAGGTCACGGTCTTGCCGCTGGCGGTCTGGATGCTGAGGCTCAAAAGATTGTCGGCCTTAGTGTGCAGCAGACTTTGATCGATCTTCAGCTCGCCAGTGTTTTGCGCCCGATCGGCACTCGCGTACAAAACAGACTGGGAAAGCGCCACCCCGCCGCCCTTGACGAATTGCGCAATCAAACCGGTGCCAAGGCCACTGAAGCGGCTGGCTGTCGACAACGAGTTGAAGTTGGTATTCAGGGTTTTGCTGAGCGCATCCTGGCTGTCGCTTTCCCAGGCGCGCACGGTCTCTTGACCCGGTAATTGCCCACGGCGCGAATACGTGTCGGAAAGCGTATCGGAGACAACATTGCCCAGGCTGACGACCAGGGACGGTCGCTTTACGCTGACGTCCGTGCTTTGTGCGTGGGCGGCGGTCGGCGTTTCGGCCGGACGGGACACAAGCGTAGTGGCGGAGGTGATAGGCGAAAGCGTGGTCATGACGATCCTTGTCCTGAGCTGTATAGCACTCAATCTACCCGCGTTTCGGATGCTTTGACAACAAATGGGAGCAAAAGCCTAGCCCCTGCGCTTACGCTTGCCATCGAACAGATACAAAAAAGCCCCAGGCTTCTGGTCCGCCTGGGGCTTTGGGTATTTTCAAACAGGCAAAAAAAAACCCGGAAATCCTCACTTGCGTGGGCCTTCCGGATTTTCTAAACCGCCAAAAATGGTGGGTCGTGTGGGATTCGAACCTACGACCAATTGGTTAAAAGCCAACTGCTCTACCAACTGAGCTAACGACCCGCTGTGTGGTGGCGCGTATAATACTGATTTCTAAGGATTATTCAACACCTTATTTGAAATAAATCAGAAATAACGCGTTGGGTCAGCAATTCCGGCCGCTTGGAAGCCTTCTGCACGCAGTCGGCAGCTATCGCATTTCCCACAAGCACGGCCGTCATCGTCTGCCTGGTAGCAGGAAACAGTCAGCGAATAATCGACGCCAAGTCCTACGCCAGCCTTGACGATATCGGCCTTGCTCAGGTTTTGCAGTGGCGCGAGGATACGGAAGCCCAGCCCTTCTACACCGGCCTTTGTCGCCAGGTTGGCCATGCGTTCGAACGACTCGACGAACTCTGGGCGGCAGTCCGGGTAGCCGGAGTAATCCACCGCATTGACGCCGATAAAAATATCACGGGCGTTGAGCACTTCTGCCCAACCGAGGGCCAGGGACAGGAACACGGTGTTACGTGCAGGCACATAAGTCACCGGGATGCCTTCGCTGGGTGCTTCCGGCACATCGATGCTGCTGTCGGTCAGTGCAGAGCCGCCAATGCCGTTGAGATTGAGGCCGATCACCTTGTGCTCGACCACGCCCATCTCACGAGCAACGCGGGCGGCGGCGTTCAGCTCGGCACGGTGGCGCTGGCCGTAGTCGAAGCTCATGGTGTAGCAGCTGTAGCCTTGCGCTTGTGCCATGGCAACCACTGTGGCGGAATCAAGGCCACCGGAAAGCAGAATTACCGCGCGTTTTTGATCCATTGTTTGTTCTGTCATATCAGCGTCCTGGCTCGTCGTTCCAAAGGTATTTATGCAACTGCAATTGCAGGCGCACCGGTAGATTGTCCGCCACGACCCAATCGGCAAGGTCACGTGCGTTCAGGTCATGGTGGCTTGGCGAGAACAGCACCTCGCCCGCTCGACGGTCCAGGCCATATTGAATCAGCTTGGAGTTTGCCCAGTCGTAATCGTCGCGGGAACAGATAACGAACTTAACCTGGTCGTTCGCCGTCAGCAGATCGATGTTCTCGTAGCGGTTGCGATGCGCTTCCTTGGAGCCTGGGGTCTTGAGGTCGACCACACGGCTTACACGGGGGTCAACCGCAGAGATGTCTAAAGCGCCACTGGTCTCCAGCGACACTTCATAACCGGCATCACACAGCTGCTTGAGCAAAGGGATGGCATTGGGCTGGGCCAGCGGTTCACCGCCGGTCACGCAGACGTAACGCGGCTTGTAGCCGGCAACCTGCTCCAGGATGTCATCAAGGGTTCGCACCGTGCCGCCACTGAAGGCGTAGGCGCTGTCGCAGTATTGGCAACGCAAAGGGCAACCGGTCAGCCGCACGAATACTGTGGGCAGGCCGGCCGTTCGCGTTTCACCCTGCAACGAGTAAAAAACTTCGGTAATTCGTAATGTGTCTTGCATAGTCGCCACGGGCGTAACAGCTAAACAGGCTGTCCGCCTCCGTCAGGCACTTCAAGAGACCTCGCCAACGCGTAGACCCCAGGAAGCGTGTTTCATAAAAGGGCGTGGATTCTAACGAAAAAACCCGCGCCAGGCGCGGGTTTCTTCTAAACGGGCGGCATCGCTTACAAGCGTTGCAGGTCCCGCTGGGCCAACTGGGCAGCGGAAGTACCCGGATATTGGGCCACGACCTGCTGCAGAATACCTTTGACCTTGTCGGTATGACCCAGGCGGCGTTCTACGTCAGCGAGTTTGTACAGCGAATCCGGCACCTTGGCGTGCTTGGGGTACAGCTGGCTGACCTTGGCAAATGCCTGGCCCGCCCCCTGCAGATCACCTTTGGCCAGGTTAACTTCGCCCAACCAGTATTGGGCGTTGCCCGCGTACTGGCTGTTTGGGTATTTGCGCAGGAAAGCGGTAAAAGCCTGGCTGGCCTTATCGAAATCCTTGGCTTTGATCAGGTCGAAGGCTGCATCGTAATACAGCTTTTCCTTCGCCGGATCACCCGGCTCGCTGCTGGCAGGGGCTTGGCTTGCAGCCCCCGCTGCGGCACCACCGGCAGCAGCGCTAGGCGCGCCACCGGCAGAAGAATTATCAGGAGTGGCGGCAGGTGCAACACCGGCTCCAATACGTCGATCAAGATCCTGGTAACGCTCCAGGCCTTCTTGCTTCAGCTGGTTCACTTGATTCTGCAGTACTTCAATGGTGCCTTGTTGCTGCGCCAATTGATCCTGCATGCGTTGCAGCTGGTTGAACAGTTCGCCCTGTGCCGAGGGAGCGGACGTAGCCGCTCCCCCCGCATAGGCGCCGTTCGTACCATAACCCGCTGGTGGATAGCTGCTCCCGCTATTGTTATAGCCTGAGTTGCTATCTTCCACAGGAACCGCAGCCCACACCGCAAGCGGTGCTAGGCTGAGAGCCAATACAGTTAGAGCACGACGGCACGTTCGCATGACGAATTACTTACGCAGTTCGACGCGACGGTTTTGAGCCCAGGACTGCTCATCGTTACCGGTGGCAACTGGACGCTCTTTACCGTAGGAAACCAGTTCCAGTTGGCCTGGAGCAACACCTTGCAGTACCAGGTAGCGCTGAACGGCTTTCGCACGACGCTCGCCCAGTGCCATGTTGTACTCACGAGTACCACGGGCGTCAGTGTTACCTTCCAGAACAACGCGAGCGCCGTTAGCTTTCAGGTCCTTCGCGTGAACGTCCAGAGCGCGCATGGCTTCTGGTTTCAGGTCCGAACTGTCGTATTCGAAGTAGAAAGTGGTGATCGCGCGCAGAGCAGCTTCTTCGCTCAGGGAGCCGTCAACTGCACCAGTGTTAGCGCCGTAACCAGCGTTTGGATCAACAGCTGCGCCTTCACCGGCATTGTCGCCGCCTTTAGACGAGCAACCAACGGCTACGGACAGAGCCAGAGCCAGAGCAGCAAACTTACCAAACTTCAGCATTTCCATCGTGAAACTCCTAATGAACCCCAGTGTGTTAAGTACTTCTTTTTGTAGCGCCGCGTCAGTTCAGGTAAGGGGACCAGGATGGTTCTCTGACTTCGCCTTGTGCGGTAGGAAGCGGGAGCCTTACGCGTCCATTAATGGACACGAGCATCAAGACTCCCCGGCCCTGCTGGCGGGTGGCGTAGATTACCATGGTGCCGTTGGGCGCAACAGTGGCTGACTCATCAAGGTTGGTATCTGTGAGGATTTTTACGGTTCCGCGCTGCAAATCCTGGGCCGCAACCCGGAAATTAGTGAAACCATCCTGACGGTGAATCATCACCAACGTCTTTTCATCGGCCGAAAGCTTAGGGTTGGCGTTGTAGTTACCAATAAAGGTCACACGTTCCGCACCGCCGCCATTCACGTTTGCCTTGTAGACCTGTGGCTTGCCGCCACGGTCAGAGGTGAAGTAAATGGTCGAACCATCCTTACCCCAGAACGGCTCGGTATTGATGCCAGGGCCATTGGTCACGCGGCTGATCTGGCGCGAAGCCATGTTCATCACGTAGATATCCGGGTTGCCATCTTTGGACAGCACGAACGCCAGGCGCGAACCATCCGGCGACCACGCTGGTGCACCGTTGAGGCCTTCAAAGTTAGTGATCTGCTCACGACGGCCAGTATCAATGTGCTGCACGAAAATCCGTGGACGACGCTGTTCAAACGACACATAGGCAATACGCTTGCCGTCCGGCGCAAAGCGCGGCGACAGGATTGGCTCACGCGATTGCAGCAGGGTCACTGCGCGTGCACCGTCGTAGTCCGAGCGCTGCAGCGTGTAGCGAGTGTTATCCACGGAAAAACGTTCGGCCGTTACATAAAGCAGACGCGTCGAGAACGCACCCTTGATGCCGGTGAGTTTTTCAAACGACTGGTCCGAGATGTAGTGGGCCATGTCCCGCAGTTGTTCGGCGGTGCCCGAAACGCTGCCGGTCAAGACCTGCTGCTCGGTCGCCACGTTGAACAAGGTGTAGGTGATTTGCAGGCGACCGCCGGCCGGCGTGATGTTGCCGACCATCAGGTACTGGGCGCCAACAGCCTTCCAGTCACGGAACACAACTTCGCTGGCCTGGTTCGGCTGGCTGATCATGTTGCCCTTTGGAATCGGTGCGTAGTAGCCGGAGTTGCGCAGGTCGTCACTGACGATCTGGGCCATGTCGTCCGGCAGCACGCTGCCGCCCTGCCAGCCGAACGGTACTACCGCGATCGGGGTGGCCCGATCGCTACCGCTGGTGACTAGGATGTTCTTTTCATCCGCCGCCGCTATCCCTGCCATACAGCAAATAACGACAAGCATTCCTCGAAGAAGGTTTCTCACAAGGCTAGATCCTCAGGTGTGAATGTCATCTTGAATGATCGATAGGGAGCGAAGTCGCTTGGTTTCATTCCCTGCATCTCGGTCAACCGGCCAATATTCTTGACCGCGGCAACCGCCGAACTGTCGAACGAACCGTCACCACTGGACTTGGCCACGCTGACCGAAGTCACCGTACCGTCCGGCAACATGCCGATCTGCAGCACTACTGTCATGCCTTTACGCGCCGAAGGTGGACGTGTCCAGCCTTCTGCTGCCCGCGCCCGAATCAGGTCGTCGAAACTGCCCGCGACATCATCACCCTGCTCATCGGCCAAGGCTTGCTGACGCTGAGGCGTGTCGGAAAGCAAATCTGCCAAGGCCTGGGCCTTTTTCTCTTCGGCGGATTTACGCGCTGCTTCCTGGGCCTTTTTCTTGGTGGCGTCGGCGGCAGCTTTCTTCTTCGCGTCGTCGGCGATTTTCTTCTTCGCCTCGTCTGCTTCAGCTTTTTTCTTGGCGTCTTCGGCGGCTTTTTTCTTCGCGTCTTCGACTATTTTCTTCTTGGCGTCTTCAGCGGCCTTTTTCTTGGCCTCTTCTTCAGCAGCTTTCTTGGCTTCTTCTTCAGATTTCTTCTTGGCTATATCAGCCAATTGTTTCTCTTCAGCCTTTTTAGCTTCGGCAGCTTTCTCGGACTTCTTGGCTTCATCAGCCTTTTTCGCCTCGTCAGCTTTCTTGGCTTCGTCAGCCTTTTTCGATTCCTCGGCCTTTTGAGCCGCCTCTTCTTTCTTTTGTTCCGCAGCAGCCTTCACCGCTTCCTGCTCGACCTTCTTCTGTTCCATCTGTTCGACTTCAGTCTGGCGCGCAGCCGACTTCTGGGCCTCACCCGCAATCTTCTGATTGGTCTGGGTGGTGGCCTGACTTTTCGATTTCAGCTGATACAGGGTCGCCTGCACGATCGGCTTGGCTGGCGGCAGGTCCGGGGTCATGGCAAAGCTGACGAACAGCATGCCAAACACCAGGACGTGCAGGGCAATTGCCCAGACGCTAGGCCAGAAGAAGCTTTCCGAGGCGGACGGCTCTCGCTGTTGCTGCATCAGGGCGCCTCGGTAATCAAGCCAACGTTACCGACGCCGGCCTTCTGCAGCCCGCCCATGGCGCCCATGACGGAACCGTAGTCGACCGACTTGTCGCCGCGAATGAACACCTGGGTGTGCTTGCCGCCTTCGTTGCCGGAGCGAATGATCTTGGTCACGGCATCAGTCATCGCCGGCAAGGTCAGGGCCTTGTCCTGCTGCTTCTGGGTGTCGACTTCGCTGCCAAGGTTCCAGTAGTAGGTCTTGTCAGCCTTGATCGAAATGGTCAGGACCTGAGTGTTGTTGTCTTGCGGCAAGGCTTCACTGGAAACCTTGGGCAGATCAACCTTCACGCCCTGGTTGAGCATCGGCGCGGTCACCATGAAGATAACCAGCAGCACCAGCATCACGTCGATGTAAGGCACTACGTTCATCTCGGCGACCGGCTTGCGCTTTTTGCGAGCTCGAGCGATTAAAGCCATTGGGAATTACCTGCTTATTCTTCGCTGGTGTGCACTTTACGGTGCAGGATCGCCTGGAACTCATCGGCGAAGGTGTAGTAACGGCCAATCAACGTCTCGCTGGTAGCGGCGAAACGGTTGTAGGCGATTACTGCCGGGATCGCAGCGAACAGGCCGATAGCGGTAGCGATCAGGGCTTCAGCGATACCCGGGGCCACGGTGGCCAGGGTCGCTTGCTGGGCCTGGGCCAGGCCGCGGAAGGAGTTCATGATCCCCCACACGGTACCGAACAGACCGATGTACGGGCTCACGGAACCGACGGTGGCGAGGAACGGCAAGCTTTGCTCAAGCTTCTCTTCTTCACGGGAAATGGCGACGCGCATGGCACGGGCCACACCTTCCATGACCGCTTCCGGGTCAACGCCTGGCTGCTGGCGCAGACGGGAGAATTCCTTGAAGCCCGCGCGGAAGATCTGTTCGACGCCCGAATCCGGGTCCGGGTTGCTGCCGGCCTGGCGGTACAGCTTGGACAGGTCGATACCCGACCAGAAGCGCTCTTCAAAGCTCTCCAGGGCACGTCGACCGGCACGCAGCAGGTTGCTGCGCTGAAAAATCATGACCCAAGAGGTAACCGATGCGGCTACCAGGGTCAGCATCACCAGTTGAACCACAACACTGGCATTACTGACCAGGCTCCACATGGAGGAATGGTCGACGACGGTAGGTTCCACGCTAAATCTCCTGCGTTGATTGTTTACCCGCGCCGCTTACGCCGGCAAAGGCCGCACGTAGAGCTTCGGGAATGGCCCGGGGTTTCAAACTATTGGTGCGCACACAGGCCACCAGGAACTGCCCCTCACAGAGCAGCGTTGCATCCGTTGCCCGCCTGACCTGCTGCTTGAAACGCAGGCTGACACGGTTCAATTCGATTACTTCAGCGCTTACCAGCAATTCATCGTCCAGCCGCGCCGGCGCGTGATAACGCGCCTCGCTGGAATGCACGACGAATAACAGGTCCTCCCCTGCCAGCTCGGATTGGGCAAAGCCCAGCTCCCGTAGCCGCTCGGTTCGAGCCCGCTCCATGAACTTGAGGTAATTGACGTAATACACGATGCCGCCCGCATCGGTGTCCTCGTAATAAACGCGACAGCGATGTGCGAACGACTGATCCCCGTTTTGCGCGCGCATACTCTAGTGCTTACTCCTCAGGTTGCCAATCCGGCCAGGCAACTGTTTTTTCATTCTCTGAACCATATCCAGTGACTGAAAGACGACGCCAGCCACTAGGACAGCACAAACATCGAATAAATCGACTTGCGTGAAGCTTTTAATCGTCCACTGCATCGAGGAATTCGTCTACCACGGGCATCTCACCCAATCGTGACGGAATGTTTAACCCAAAGTGCAGGTAGGCATGGCGTGTAACCACCCGGCCCCTTGGTGTACGCATGATATAGCCCTGTTGGATCAGGTACGGCTCCAGCACATCTTCAATGGTATGGCGCTCCTCACTGATCGCCGCCGCCAGGCTGTCGACGCCCACCGGCCCCCCGTCGAACTTCTCGATCATGGTCAAGAGCAGACGTCGATCCTGGTGATCAAAGCCGTGCTCATCCACATCCAGCAGGTTCAAGGCCAGGTCGGCTACGGGCTTGGTGATATGGCCCTTGGCGCGCACTTCGGCAAAATCCCTCACGCGACGCAGCAACCGGTTGGCAATCCGTGGCGTGCCACGGGCCCGACGGGCAATTTCAAACGCGCCTTCCGGGTCCAGCGGCAAGCCAAGAATGCCTGCCGAACGGCTGACGATGGTCGCCAAATCCGCTGTGCTATAGAACTCTAGACGTTGAACAATGCCGAAACGGTCTCGCAACGGGTTGGTCAACATGCCGGCGCGGGTGGTGGCGCCGACCAGCGTGAAAGGTGGCAGGTCGAGCTTGATCGAACGCGCCGCAGGGCCTTCGCCGATCATGATATCGAGCTGGAAGTCTTCCATCGCGGGATACAGCACTTCCTCGACAATCGGCGAGAGTCGGTGGATCTCGTCGATAAACAGCACATCGTGCGGTTCAAGGTTGGTCAGCAACGCTGCCAGGTCGCCCGGGCGCTCCAGCACAGGGCCGGAGGTCGACTTGATCGACACACCCATTTCCTGGGCAATGATGTTGGCCAGAGTGGTCTTGCCCAGACCCGGTGGGCCAAAGATCAACGTGTGATCCAGGGATTCACTGCGCCCGCGCGCGGCCTGGATAAACAGCTCCATCTGCTCGCGCACGGTAGGCTGGCCGATATAGTCCGCCAGGCTCAGTGGACGGATGGCGCGGTCCTGGATTTCTTCACGGTCGCGCGGGCCGGTGGCCGCGATCAGACGATCAGCTTCAATCACTTAAATCATTCCCTTCAGGGCACGGCGGATCATGTCTTCACTGCTCAGGTTTTTATCCTTGATGGCCGATACAGCCTTGCTGGCTTCCTGCGGCTTGTAGCCCAGGGAGATCAGCGCGCTGACCGCATCACTTTCGGCGCTGGCGACCTGACCTGCCGGCATATCCGGCTGGTTTGGCACCAGGGCAAACATGCTCGGCACGACTTCCCAGGCCTTGAAGCGGTCCTTGAGCTCCACCAGCAGGCGCTCGGCGGTCTTCTTGCCGACGCCAGGCACCTTGGTCAACGCAGAGGTATCCTGGGCCGAAACGGCTCGCACCAGTTCATCCACTTCCAGGCTCGACATCAAGGCCAGGGCCAGTTTCGGCCCCACACCATTAAGGCGGATCAGCTCGCGGAAGAAGTCACGGTCGCGCTTGCCAATGAAACCATAAAGCAGTTGTGCGTCTTCGCGCACCACCAAATGAGTGTGCAGCGTTATCGGCTCACCGACCGACGGCAGGCGATACAAGGTGGTCATGGGCACTTCCAGCTCATACCCCAACCCATTTACATCCAGAATCAGGTGCGGCGGCTGTTTCTCAGCCAGGGTGCCGCGCAAGCGTCCAATCACGGTTCGATCCTTAAAGCTTGGGGTCAGATCAAGGCCTGACCGGAAATAACGATTGCGCTGATGCTATCAGAGACGCAGGCGCCCGCCACGACTGCGTGCCGTACCGAGGCCGTGCGGTAGCAGACTGGATCGGGTGTGCGCATGGCAAATGGCGATGGCCAGGGCGTCGGAGGCATCAATCTGCGGCTTGGCGGTGAGTTTGAGCATGTGCATGACCATCATCTGCACCTGTTCTTTGTTGGCCGCACCAGTGCCGACCACGGCCTGCTTGACCTGGGTCGCGGTGTACTCCGCAATCTCCATGCCCTCCTCCGCGCCGGCCACGATGGCCGCGCCACGGGCCTGGCCAAGTTTAAGGGCTGAGTCGGCGTTCTTTGCCATGAACACTTTTTCGATGCCCATGGTCACCGGCCCGTACGTCTGGATCACTTCACGCACGCCGCGATAGACAATCTGCAAGCGCTCGGCCAACTCGCCCGCGCCGGTACGGATGCAACCCGAAGCGACATAGATGCAGCCGCGCGGGGTGTGCTGCACCACGCCAAAACCGGTGATGCGCGAACCGGGGTCGATACCTAGGATTAAAGTCATAACGCCTGCAGGTTGGGTTTACACACATTTGCGTAACAGCATAGAACCCTGTGGGAGCTGGCTTGCCTGCGATGCAGACACCTCGGTGTGTGAGTTACACCGTGGTGATGCCATCGCAGGCAAGCCAGCTCCCACATTGGATCCCTATCGTGCTTAAGCGAGTTGTTCGGCTACGGACTCTGGAATATCGGCATTCGAATACACGTTCTGAACATCATCCAGGTCTTCGAGCATGTCCAGCATCTTCAGCACTTTCTGCGCACCGTCCAGGTCCAGCTCGGCGCTGGTGGTCGGCAGCATCACGATTTCCGCGTCAGTGCCTTTGAAACCAGCGGCTTCCAGCGCATTGCGCACGGCATAGAACCCGGCAAACGAGGTGAACACGTCGATGGAGCCATCGTCGTTGGTCACCACGTCGTCGGCATCCGCCTCCATCGCGGCTTCGATCAGTGCATCTTCATCCACACCCGGTGCGAAGGAAATCTGCCCCTTGCGCTCGAACAGGTAGGCCACCGAACCGTCAGTGCCGAGGTTGCCGCCGCACTTGCTGAACGCATGGCGCACAGCTGCTGCGGTGCGGTTGCGGTTGTCGGTCATGCACTCGACCATCACCGCCACGCCGCCCGGGCCGTAGCCTTCGTAGCTCAGCTCGACCATGTCGTCGGTATCGGCGGCACCGGCGCCACGAGCCACGGCACGGTCGATGATGTCACGGCTCATGTTCGCGCCGAGGGCCTTGTCCAGCGCCAGGCGCAGGCGCGGGTTGGAGCCTGGGTCACCGCCGCCTTGGCGGGCAGCGACGGTCAGCTCGCGGATCCACTTGGTGAATATCTTGCCTTTCTTGGCATCCTGACGCTCTTTGCGGTGCTTGATGTTCGCCCACTTGGAATGGCCAGCCATAACACAACTCCGAAATTCTGTAGAAACCTTAACAATCCCACCCCTGGCAGGACTTCCCTCTTTAAAGCACATCCCTTGTAACGCAAAGGCGCATCCGAAGATGCGCCTTTTTAGACTGCGTAAACCTCAGTGCGCTTTCACGCAGCGGCCTTACTCAGCCTTCGGCGTCTCGCGCAGACGAATGTGCAGTTCGCGCAATGCCTTGGCATCCACCACACCTGGAGCCTGGGTCATGACGTCCGCAGCACTCTGGGTTTTCGGGAAGGCGATCACTTCACGGATCGACTGGGCGCCAGTCATCAGCATCACCAGGCGGTCCAGGCCGAAAGCCAGGCCACCGTGCGGCGGTGCGCCGTATTTCAGGGCGTCGAGCAGGAAGCCAAACTTCTCTTCCTGTTCTGCTTCGTTGATACCCAACAGGCGGAAGACCGCTTGCTGCATCTCTTTGCGGTGGATACGGATCGAACCGCCACCCAGCTCGGTGCCGTTGAGCACCATGTCGTAGGCGCGGGACAGAGCGCCAGCCGGGTTGGCTTCCAGCTCAGCCGGGGAGCACTTCGGCGCGGTGAACGGGTGGTGCAAGGCGCTGAAGCTGCCGTCGTCGTTCTCTTCGAACATCGGGAAGTCGACAACCCACATCGGTGCCCACTTGCAGGTCAGCAGGTCGAGGTCGTGGCCCAGCTTGATGCGCAGTGCGCCCAAGGCTTCGCTGACGATCTTGGATTTGTCGGCGCCGAAGAACACGATGTCGCCATCGACCGCACCGACGCGATCAAGGATCGCGTTCAGGTTGTCCAGCGGGATGTTCTTGACGATCGGCGATTGCAGACCCTCAACGCCATTGGCGCGCTCGTTGACCTTGATGTACGCCAGGCCCTTGGCACCGTAGATGCCGACGAACTTGGTGTAGTCGTCGATCTGCTTGCGCGGCATGCTCGCGCCGCCAGGCACGCGCAAGGCGGCGATGCGGCATTTAGGGTCGTTGGCCGGGCCGCTGAACACCTTGAAGTCGACTTCCTTGAGCTGGTCGGCCACGTCTACCAGTTCCAGCGGGTTACGCAGGTCTGGCTTGTCGGAACCGTAGCGGCGCATGGCCTCTTCGAAGGTCATGTGCGGGAATTCGCCGAACTCCAGGTCCAGCACTTCCTTGAACAGGTTACGGATCATTTGTTCGGTGATGCCCATGATCTCTTTTTCATCGAGGAAACTGGTCTCGATGTCGATCTGGGTGAATTCCGGCTGGCGGTCGGCGCGCAGGTCTTCGTCGCGGAAGCACTTGGCGATCTGGTAGTAACGGTCGAAGCCGGCCACCATCAGCAGTTGCTTGAACAGCTGCGGCGATTGCGGCAAGGCGAAGAAGCTGCCGGCGTGAGTACGGCTCGGCACCAGGTAGTCACGCGCACCTTCCGGGGTGGCCCGGGTCAGGATCGGCGTTTCGACGTCGAGGAAGCCGTTTTCGTCGAGGAAGCGGCGGATGCTGGTGGTCATGCGCGAACGCAGGCGCAGCTTCTCGGCCATTTCCGGACGGCGCAGGTCCAGGAAGCGGTAGCGCAGGCGGGTTTCTTCGCCCACGTCGGAGTATTCGTTGAGTGGGAACGGCGGGGTTTCCGACTCGTTCAGCACTTCCAGCTCGTAGCCCAGCACTTCAATGCCGCCGGACGCCATGTTCTTGTTCACAGCGCCAGCCGGACGCAGGCGAACCTTGCCGGTGACCTTCACAACGTATTCGCTGCGCACGCGGTCGGCGGCGGCGAAGCTCTCGGCGCGGTCCGGGTCGAACACCACTTGGGCCAGACCATCACGATCACGGATATCGAGGAAGATGACCCCGCCGTGGTCGCGGCGACGGTGAACCCATCCGCAAAGGGTGATTTCCTGACCTTCCAGGGTCTCGTTCAGTTGGCCGCAATAGTGGCTGCGCATCATGGTAGTGGTTTCACTTCTCGTAATTCGAAATTCGGTGGAGGCCCGCCTCGTCACCGTACATTAAAGCAGGGGACGGATAATGCAGGAGCCTGCGCGTAGAGTTCAACTCAGTCTGCTTTGTCGCCGCCGGCCAGGTTCTTCTTCGAGCCGGTCTTGAAGTCGGTCTCGTACCAGCCGCTGCCGCTCAAGCGGAAGCCCGGCATGGACAACATCTTCTTGAGCTCCGGAGCCTGGCAGGCCGGGCAATCGACCAACGGCGCGGCGCTGATCTTCTGAATGGCTTCCAACTGATGACCACAGGAAGCGCATTGATAGTCGTACATGGGCATGGAGATGTCTCGGCGATCAGATCGTTACTGCGCCACGCCTGCCCTGCGGGTTCGCAGCATGCGTAGCAAAGCGCGGGATTATATCTGGTAAATCGGGGCAGCGCAGCCGGCTTTCTGCCCTGGGCCAAACTCACTTCAGCGGACAACCCGTAGTGAGCGGGCTTGCCCCGCGCTGGGTGGCGTAGCCGCCCCAAACCAGGCGGCCTAGGCGTATCCTGGAACTCGCGGTGTCCTTATTGGGGTGGCTTCGCCACCCAGCGCGGGGCAAGCCCGCTCACTACAAGGGCCGGCCCCGGTGCCCGGTGACTATTGCGGTGAGTATGAAGGTTCAATACGCCCTTTCAAGACGTGAACCACGCACACCACCCTGACCAACCCACTGAAGTTCTTCACACCGCCATAACGCAAGTGCACTTCCCGATCGACGTAAGACAGCAACGCACTGACTGAACAGGCGTTGATCCTGGCTATTTCCGTGAGGATATTCCAATAGATCTGCTCCAGCCGCAGGCAAGTGGAAAACCCGTTGAGCCTCACCGACCGGGACAATGGCTTGGCCAGCCCCATATCGAACCCTTTTGCAAAAGGGTCGACCTGTATCTTATGAAAACCACCGGTTTCCATCACTCCACTACCCACTCCACGTGACATACACCTGACACTCCATTGCCAAACAGCAGCCCACGGGCTATCCCCTTGGGCAATGGCCCTATAAAACAGCAGCGAGCGACGGGCAGCCAGAAGACGCGGGAGTTGATCGGCGTAGGACAACGCCAGGAAATGCGCGGAAACAAGCAAGCGGCGCCAGGACGGCGCCACTCAGGGTCGGTGTTTACTGATTTTCGAGCAGCGAACGCAGCATCCACGCGGTTTTCTCGTGAACCTGCATACGCTGGGTCAACAGGTCGGCCGTGGGCTCATCGCTGACCTTGTCGAGCAATGGGAAGATGCCGCGCGCTGTGCGCGTGACGGCTTCCTGACCGGCCACCAGTTGCTTGATCATCTCTTCGGCACTGGGTACGCCCTCTTCTTCCTTGATAGAAGAAAGACGGGCATAGATCGAGTAGGCACCCGGCGCCGGGAAACCCAGGGCACGGATACGCTCGGCAATGGAGTCCACTGCCAGGGCCAACTCGTTGTACTGCTCTTCAAACATCAGGTGCAACGTACGGAACATGGGGCCCGTGACGTTCCAATGGAAGTTGTGGGTCTTCAGATACAGTACGTAGGTATCGGAAAGCAGTCGCGAAAGCCCATCGACGATGGATTTACGATCTTCTTCACTGATACCGATATCGATTGCCATGTTTATCCCCTTCAGTTGACCAGCATTCATTGATCAGGTGCAGGACCACTCTAGCAAGAGTGCCGGTGATGCGCAGCCCGCCGCGGCAATTCGCCCCGGTGTAACGTGTCAGACAGCGCAGCCGCAGCCTTCGAGCCATGTGGGAAATATCTCTACCTGCCGTTTAAAAAGCCTGCACGTGTCTAGGACAAGCGTTTGACGCAGAAATGCCGCCCTCCTTGCAACACCCCGAAATGCTTGATTTGAGTAGGCACAGCCTTTGCTGTTAAATAGGCGGCGTGTCGTCGCCGTTACTTTCTGCGGCACCGACATAGGCTGATACCCGCGCACGTGCCCAACGCCTCCCATTGTTCAGAAGCGAACCGTGCCAGTCAGCTCTTCCTCGTGATCCGTCTTAACGTGAGTTAATCAAAATGTTGAAAATCGTCCACCTGCTAACGGGCGTTGCAGCTTTGCTGCTGTCCTTTATACCGAGCTTGCAACAGGGAAGCCCTCCCTACCTGGAACAACACGACGCTCTGTACCTGGCCTTGTTCGGCCTTCTTAACCTGACGCTGGCACCTGTGATCCCTTACTGGAACAAAGGCACACGTCATCAACTGCAAAACCTGGTCAGCGCGCTGCTGGTGCTGACCGTTGTCGTACAAACCCTCACCCTCCTGGCACCCATGCCTGAAGTCGGCGGCCACCCGGCCATCCTGCTCAGCCTGGTGATTGCTGTGGTCGCCATCGTTCTTCACCTGGCCATCAGCTTCTACCGTTCGTCTCCTGCGGCCTCGTCGCAAACCTACGACATGACCAATCGGGATACCGGTACCGTCAAGTGGTTCAACACGTCCAAAGGCTTCGGCTTTATTTCCCGTGATTCGGGCGACGATATCTTCGTCCACTTCCGGGCCATTCGCGGCGAAGGCCATCGCGTCCTGGTGGAAGGCCAGCGCGTGGAGTTCTCCGTCATGAATCGCGACAAAGGCCTGCAAGCCGAAGACGTGATCGCTGCACTGCCGCGTCGCTAATACCCGCCTTCGCAGCAAAAAAAAACCGCGAGCCAGCATTGCTGGATCGCGGTTTTTTTATGCGCGGCTATCAATAGTGCGGCGGCGGCGCTTCTTCTTCGGAGGTCTCGAATTGGCCGCCCATCTCTTCCTGGCGTTTGAGCAGCGCGGTCATCTGCAACTGCAGGCGCTCTACCGCACGTTGCTGCGTGACGAGAATGTCGTTCAGGGTCTCGATGGTGTCATCCTGGAAGGCCAGGCGGCTTTCCAAGTCGGTAACACGGTCTTGCAAATCCATAATTCAGCCCT
The DNA here is from genome assembly GCF_900005865.1 of Pseudomonas sp. 58 R 12. Classification (NCBI taxonomy): domain Bacteria; kingdom Pseudomonadati; phylum Pseudomonadota; class Gammaproteobacteria; order Pseudomonadales; family Pseudomonadaceae; genus Pseudomonas; species Pseudomonas sp. 58 R 12. Next base: position 304,183 of record NZ_CVTP01000017.1, on the reverse strand, counting down.
GGGTAAAGATGAAGTCGGCAGGTAGCAGCTCACGCAGGCGAGTGCGGAGGGCTGCAACTTGCTCATCGGTATATGGCTGAGCCGGGTGCCTGCCCCACACAGGCGCCGGCCAAGCGGCATCGTCGCGCTTGCGCACGATCACGTGCACGTGCAACTGACTGACGACGTTGCCCAGTGCGCCGATATTCATCTTGTCAGCCGCAAGGCCTTCATTCAGCAATTGCGCCAAGGCGGTGGTTTCTTGCCATAACCGCTGCTGGTCGGTGACATCCAGCTGAAACACTTCGCTGATACCGTTGATACGCGGCACCAGGATGAACCAAGGGTAGTTCGAGTCATTAGACAGCAGCAGGCGACAGAGGGGGAAATCCCCCATCACCAGCGTGTCTTGTTGAAGGCGTTGATCTAAAGCGAACACCGCAGGCACTCCGTTCGGCAGGACAGGTTCAAGGCCGATAGCATACCTGCGAATCGGTACCGCTTCACGCGGCGCCCTATGCGCATTGGCAACGCATGGCAAAAAAAAGCGCACCATTTCGAGACAGTCGATTATTTCGACTACGCTCAATGACCAATACTTCAGCGATTGGTCAGATGCTGGTCGAACCATTGCGACGAGACCCTCGGTACAGAGGCCTCAACAAATACAGGCATTGAGCTATCACGGCAAACCGAGCCATGAGGGTTGTTGCACCAAAATGACCCACTCATGCCTCAAAGCGAGCCTCCGTCTACCCACTGAATGGGGTGAACGGGTAACGTTTTTGCAAGGTTGAGGATTTATGCACCCGCGGACAGCTAAGGAGCATGGGCATCACGCTCAAACCGATCGGCGTAAAAACCCCGTGCTTATGCGGTTTTCACGAAGCTGCAACGTTTTTCACGAAAAAATGACATTCGGTTTACGGTTTGGGCGCGCTTGTTGCATTCATCCCTCTATCGTCGGCAACGGCACCTAAAGGGACCCAGGTGTTTCGCGATGAAAAACAACAGCGGTTCAATGTGCACCAGGAAGATTTCAAACTTTAAAGTACGTTTTCTACGCTCTTTTAATGGTTTGGAAACAGCATTGAAGTTGTCAGTCTCGTTACAGTGAGGCTGTGAAATTGCGACATGGATCTAGCAATTTACGACCAGCTCGTAAAGAAGCTGAAAGGAAAGTGGGGCAAGTATCGCCAACAATGTCAGCGTGATATAACTTTGCGCCGACACAAAAAGAAAGAGCCGCCCAGACAAAAATACAGGTGGGACGGCAGTACTCTTCCTAAAACCAAAGGAGCAAATCACGATGCGCGTGATGAAGTGGAGCATGATCGCCCTGGCTGTTTCAGCAGGCACTACGCAGTTCGCAATGGCGTCCGCCCAAAGCGATTCCAAAGGCTTTGTTGAAGACAGCACTTTCAGCATTAATACCCGCGCTCTGTACTTCAGTCGCGACTTCCGTAACAACCCGTCGGGCCCGGGCTCTCAGAGCCGTGCCGAAGAGTCCGGTCTTGGCTTCAACGCCCTGTACCAGTCGGGCTTCACCCAAGGCACCATCGGTGTCGGTGTTGACGTGATTGGCCTGCTGGGTGTCAAGCTTGACAGCGGCAAGGGTCGCGCTGGTACCGGTCTGTTCCCAACCGGTTCCGACGGTCGCTCGCAAGACGATTACTCCAAAGGCGGTGGCGCCGTTAAGTTCCGTATCTCTGATACGGTCCTGAAAATCGGTGACCAGTACACCACAGCACCTGTGTTCGCCTCTGACGACAGCCGCTTGCTGCCAGAGCTGCCACAAGGTATCTCGATCACCAGCAGCGAGATCAAGGGCCTGAAGCTGGAAGGCGGTCACTTCACCTCCAGCGTTGCGCAGAACCAGACTTACCATGACAGCCTGGGCCTGACCAAAACCGACTTTGTCGGTGGTGTGTACTCCTTCACTCCAGAGTTCACCGGTAGCCTGTACTACGCGAAGACCGAAGATTACTTCCGTAAGTACTACAGCAACCTGAACTGGACCCACGCGCTGAGCGACGATCAGTCGTTTGCCTTGGACTTCAACATCTACGACACCAAGAGCGAAGGTGAAGGCCTGCAACGTGCTTCCAAAGACAGTGCCCTGCCTTTCGCAGAGCGCACTAAGCTCGACAACCGCGCGTTCAGCTTGCAGGGTGCCTACACCATTGGTGCACATACCTTCACTCTGGCAGCCCAGAAAGTTACCGGTGACGGCGACTACGGCTATGGCGTAGACGGCGGCGGCACAGTGTTCCTGGCCAACTCCATCGCCCGTTCCGACTTCAACGCCGAAGGCGAGAAGTCCTACCAGGCTCGTTATGACATCAACATGGCAACCTTTGGCATTCCTGGCCTGAGCTTCATGACTCGTTACGTGACCGGTAGCGGCGCAAACACCGCCACCACCTCGAACGGTAAAGAGTGGGAACGCGACATCGAAGCCAAGTACGTGATTCAGAATGGCCCGGCTAAAGACCTGAGCCTGCGTCTGCGTCAAGCGACCTACCGTTCCGGTGATGGCGTTTACTACGGTTCGCCTTCGATCGACGAACTGCGTCTGATCGCGCAATACCCGCTGAACATCTTGTAATTGACGGTTTGATTACAACGATGACTTAAGGCTTCGGCCTTAAACAAAAAAAGCCGCTCCCTTGTTAACAAAGGAGCGGCTTTTTTATGGCTGTAATGTTTCAGCGCCAGAATAACTAGCAAGCTAACTAACTAGATTAACACCAGCACCTTGAACCTGACCTAATGGCCAAGTCCACGGTTATTGCTCGACATTACTTAGCGGCGGTTTCCTGCATTACACGAATAACGCGCTGCGGAAACGGAATATCAATCCCCGCCGCTTTCAAACGGTCACGTGCCAGTTCATTGAACAGGAACATCACATCCCAGTAATCCGACGTCTTCGTCCAGCAGCGCAAGGACACAGTGATTGAGCTGTCACCCAGGGTTGAAACCACGGCCACAGCTTCCGGGTCCGCCAGCACGCGCGGATCTTTCGCCAGTTCCAGCAGCACTTCGCGGGCTTTCTGCAGGTCAGCGTCATAGTCCACACCTACGTCAAACACCACCTTGCGAGTCGGCTGGCGATTGGTATTGGTAATGATGCCGTTGGACAGGATGCCGTTAGGTACGATTACCGTCTTGTTGTCGCCGGTACGCAGCACAGTGTGGAAGATCTGGATGCTGTCGACGGTACCCGAGGTGCCCTGAGCTTCGATCCAGTCACCAATACGGAACGGACGGAACAACAGAATCAATACGCCGCCGGCAAAGTTGGCCAGGCTGCCTTGCAACGCCAGGCCGATGGCCAGGGTAGCGGCACCGATCGCAGCAACGAACGAGGTGGTCGCCACGCCGATCATTGAGGCCACGCTGACAATCAGCATGACTTTGAGCGCAATGTTCGCCAGGCTGGTGACGAAGTGCTGCAGTGCCAGGTCCGCGTTACGGATGGCCAGCAAACGCCCCACTCGGTGGGTAAATACGTTGATCAGCCACCAACCAATGGCCAGGGTGATGACAGCGAGCAATACCCGGCTGCCGTATTCCATGATCATCGGGATCCACGACTGTGAGGTCTTGATCAAGTGATCCATTTCAGCGTTCAAATCCATCTACATTCTCCTGGTTACCGGATGTTCGGCGTATTCGGTGGCCACCAATGCAATTGAGCCCCGTAGGGCTCAAGAGCAGGCGTAGGTTTATGGGGCGTGGGACGTCAAAAACGCCCGCGGGTTCCCCAATGTGCCATCAGTCGCGGAAGTTATTGAACTGCAGCGGCATATCGAACGTCTTGGCACGCAAGGCCGCAATGGCCTCTTGGAGGTCGTCACGCTTCTTGCCAGTGATACGCACCTGCTCACCCTGGATGGCGGCCTGGACTTTCAGCTTGGCGTCCTTGACGTGGGCCACGATCTTCTTCGCCAGCTCCTTATCGATGCCTTCCTTGAGCACGGCTTCCTGCTTCATCAACTTGCCGGAGGCGTAGGCGTCCTTGATTTCAAGGCATTGCGCATCGATCTTGCGCTTGACCAGCGACAGCTTGAGGATTTCGATCATCGCTTCCAGCTGGAAATCGGCTTCAGCGGTCAGGTTGACGGTCAGTTCCTTTTCCTTGAATTCGAAGCTGCCCTTGCCTTTCAAGTCATAGCGGCGATCCAGCTCCTTGACGGCGTTCTCGACGGCGTTGGTGACTTCGTGTTTGTCCAGTTCGGATACCACGTCGAACGAAGGCATGTCATTTCTCCAATATAAGGGGCGGGCTCAGTAGAGATGGGGCGCGCCCGAGCTAAAATGCCGGAGCATTATAGCGGTTCTTTCGCCCCGTTCACTGTGAGCGACCCTACGGAGCACAAACTGATGTCGACCACCTGGCATATTCTCGGCGCTGGCAGCCTGGGCACACTCTGGGCCACTCGCCTGGCGCGCGCGGGCGTGCCCGTAAGGTTGATCCTGCGCGACGAGGCACGCCTGGCCAGTTATCAGGCTGCCAAGGGGCTGACCCTGGTAGAACAGGGCGTCGAACACACCTACCCGGTGATCGGCGAAATACCCGACAGCCCCGAACCGATTCACCGCCTGCTAGTGGCATGCAAAGCCTACGACGCCCAAGACGCTGTCGCACAGTTGCAACATCGGCTGACACCCGATGCCGAGCTGATCCTGTTGCAGAACGGCCTTGGCAGCCAAGACGCAGTGGCCGCGCAACTGCCCCAGGCTCGCTGCATCTTTGCCTCCAGCACCGAAGGCGCATTTCGCGATGGCGACTGGCGCGTGGTGTTCGCCGGCCATGGCTACACTTGGCTGGGCGATGTAAGCCACCCTACCCCGCCACTTTGGCTCGATGATTTGAACGCTGCCGGCATCCCCCACGATTGGAGCACCGATATCCTCACGCGGCTGTGGCGCAAATTGGCACTCAATTGTGCGATCAACCCACTGACGGTGCTGTACCAGTGCCGCAATGGGGAACTGCAAGCCCATCACTGCGAAGTCGCCACCCTTTGCGCCGAACTGGGTGAACTGCTGGAATGCTGCGGCCAACCCGCTGCGGCGCAGGACCTGCAGCACGAAGTAGAAAGGGTAATCCACGCCACGGCCGCCAATTACTCCTCCATGTTCCAGGACGTGGCTGCCGGCCGACGCACCGAAATCAGCTATCTATTGGGCTATGCTTGCCAGGCGGCCACCCGTCATCAGTTGAGCCTGCCGCATTTGCAACAGCTGCAAGTACGCCTGGTCGAGCAGTTACTTGCACGCGGATTGCCCCGCGGCTGAGCCACGCGCTACCCTGCCCGTCTGTCTATTACCTGGGAAAACCCTGATGCCGCTGCGCCAGCGTCTTGAAAACCTACCGGTCGGGCAGAAACTGCTGGCCGCCCTGCTGGTGCTGCTGACCACCGTCTTGCTGGTGGCCAACCTGACCTTTATCAGCGCCGCCTACTGGATCTCCCAGGAAAGCATGGCGCCCCAGGCGTTGCAGGCCATTGGCCGCCTTGTGTCCAACCCCGCGCTCGCCGCCGAGGCCCTTGAGTCGCCCGCGAAAGCTGACGCCCTGCTCAATGAACTGACCAGCTATTCCCCCCTGCGTGCCGCCGCCCTGTACGACGGTGCTGGCAATCTCTTGGCGCAGATGCAACACGGCGACCGCCTGCACCTGCCGGACCACTACCGGCATATCGAAGCCTGGCGTGTCACCGAGTTTCGCAGTAATCAGATCATCACCCTGCCCCGTGCGGGCCAACCGTCCGGGCATCTGTTGCTGGTAGCCAGCAGTGAATTGCCGGTGGCGTTCTATACCGGCACGCTCACGGCCAGCCTGGGCATCCTGATTTTCAGCGTGCTGCTGTGGCTGGTCATTGCCCGCCAGATCAAACGCCTGATCACCCGGCCGATCCATGAACTGGAAGAACTCTCGCGCCAAGTCACCCGCGAAGAGAACTACGCCCTGCGTGCCGGCCGTGGCAATCACGATGAAATCGGCAGCCTGGCCGAAGCCTTCAACACCATGCTGTCGCGTATCGAAGCGCGCGAGCAGCAACTCAAGCGTGCGCGGGACGACTCCCAGGCCGCCTACGACCAAGCCCAGGGCCTGGCCGAAGAAACGCGCCACACCAATCGCAAGCTCGAACTGGAAGTTCAGGTTCGCAGCAAGATCGAGAAAAAGCTCACCGGGTTTCAGAACTATCTGAACAGCATCATCGACTCGATGCCCTCGGCGCTGATCGCCCTGGATGAACAGCTCTACGTCACCCAATGGAACCAGGAGGCCAGCGCCCTCTCCGGTACGCGCCTGGATGAAGCCCTGAACCAGCCGATCTACCTGGCCTTCCAGCCGCTCAAACCGTACCTGCCGCAGATCAGGGCAGCCGTCGAACAGCACACCGTGGAGCGCATCGAGCGCGTCACCTGGTTCAAGGACGATGAACCCAAGCATTACGCCTTGACCTTCTACCCGCTGATGGGCGGTGCCGGGCGTGGCGTGGTGATCCGTATCGATGACATCACCCAGCGCCTGTCCCTGGAAGAAATGATGGTGCAGTCGGAAAAAATGCTGTCTGTGGGTGGCCTGGCCGCTGGTATGGCCCATGAGATCAACAACCCGCTGGGGGCGATCCTGCATAACGTGCAGAACATCCGCCGCCGCTTGTCTCCCGACCTGCCCAAGAACCTGGAGCACGCTGAACAGGCTGGCATCGAACTGGATACGGTCAACCGCTATCTCGAAGGCCGCGAAGTGCCGCAGCTGCTCGATGGTATTCAGCAGGCCGGAGCGCGGGCGGCGAAGATCGTCACCCATATGCTCAGTTTCAGCCGCCGTAGCAACCGGCAAATGGCGCCTTGCGATTTGCCGGCGCTGATCGACCAAGCCGTGGAAATCGCCGGTAACGACTTCGACCTGGCCATCGGCTTTGACTTCAAGGGCCAGGCGATCACCCGCCAGTTCGACCCCCAACTGGGCCCGGTTCCGGGCACCGCCAACGAGTTGGAACAGGTGCTGCTCAACCTGCTGAAAAATGCCGCCCAGGCCATCCACCTGCGTGCAGACGGTAGCGAGCCGGGTCGCATTATCCTGCGTACCCGCCTCAACCCGCCGTGGGCAGAGATCCAGGTGGAAGACAACGGCATCGGCATGAGCGAGAACGTGCGTAAGCGCACCTTCGAACCGTTCTTTACCACCAAGGAAATCGGCCAGGGCACCGGGCTTGGGCTGTCGGTGTCGTATTTCATCATCACCAACAACCACAAGGGCCAGATGGAGGTGCACTCCACCCTCGGCCAAGGCACCTGCTTCACCCTGCGCCTACCCTTGGCCGGCAGCCAACTGCCCCCTACGAATTGAACCAACTGGAGCACTGACCATGGGCTTTCGCCTGTCGAAGATCTACACCCGTACCGGCGACAAAGGCGAAACCGGCCTCGGCGACGGCCGCCGCGTCCCCAAGGACCACCCGCGCATAGAGGCGATTGGCGAAGTCGACTCGCTCAACAGTCAGCTCGGGTTGCTGTTGGCCTATCTCGAAGGACTGGGCGGCCAGCATCCGGGCCTGCAAGACGTGATCGAGGTGCTGAGCCCTTGCCAGCATCGGTTGTTCGATCTGGGGGGCGAGTTGGCGATGCCGGAGTACAAGGCGTTGAATGCAGCGGAAGTGGACCGGCTGGAAGCTGCGATTGATCGCTGGAATGAGGACGTGGGGCCGCTGGAGAACTTCATCCTGCCCGGTGGCTCAGCGCTGATCGCCCAGGCCCATGTATGCCGCAGCCTGGCGCGCAGTGCGGAGCGGCGGTGTCAGCACTTGAATGCGGTAGAGCCGTTGGAAGGGGTTGGGTTGGCGTATATCAATCGGCTATCGGATTTGTTGTTTGTGGCGGCGCGGGTGATTGCCAAGCGTCAGGGTGTTGCTGAGGTGTTGTGGCAGGCCGCGGCCAAGCCTCATTAATTATGAGGCGTCTGACCTGACGCCTTCGCGAGCAAGCCCGCTCCCACATTTGACTGCATTCCAAAGGTGAAACCCGGTCAACTGTGGGAGCGGGCTTGCTCGCGAAGAGGCCCGTCAGAACCCCATCAAACTTCCGGCCAAAACGCCCTGATCCCAGCGACACCTTGAGCCCCAGCCTCCCAAGCTTTTTCCCGCTCAGCAGGCCCAACCCCACCCAACAGAAATACCGGTTTGCTGAACCCGCTGATCAACTCAGCCGCCTGCTCCCAACCCAACGGCTGTGCATCAGGATGAGTCTGCGTCGGCTGCACTGGCGACAGCGTGACAAAATCCACGTCCATCATTTGCGCCAACGCCAGCTCTTCAGCGTTGTGGCACGAAGCCGCCAGCCAGCGATCCTTCGGCAGTGGGCGGCCCTTGCTCGCGTATTTACGCAGTTGCGCCGCCGTCATGTGCCAGCCGGCTGCAGGAAAGTCCCCCAACCATTCAAACGGTCCCTTGAGCATCAGCTGGGCCTTGCCCGCACACAAACCCACCGCATCCACCGCAAGATCGCGGTATTTGGGGTCGTAGCCGTTGGGTGCGCGCAGCTGAACCAGCTTGATGCCGCCGGCGATGGCTTGCTGGATACCGCGCAACAGTGTCGGGGTTTCCAGCTCGCCAGGGGTGATCAGGTATTCAGCAGGCAAACGCGCAGCCGCCACAATCGGAGCATTGGCTGCCGGGAACTCATAGTTGAGAAGATCCCGAGGGGCAACCCATTCCAGCGGCTGCCCTTCGGCGCCGTGAGGTTCGCCGGTAAAGGCCGAGACTTCCCAGACATCCAGCAACACCTGCTTGTCCGGGTAATCATGCTGCACCTTGATCAGCGGCCGCGCCGTGATGACCTGGATGCCCAGCTCTTCCTGCAATTCGCGGGTCAGCGCACTGGCGACCGATTCATCAGCCTCCACCTTGCCACCGGGAAACTCCCAGAGGCCGCCCTGATGCTGGGTATCGGCGCGGCGCGCGAGCAGGATCCTGCCGTCGACACCTCGGATTACCGCTGCTGCTACATGCACTCGTTTCACCGCGCTTTTCCTCTCTGCGATCAGGTACGGTATTCCGCGTTGATCTTCACGTATTCGTGGGACAGGTCGGTGGTCCAGATGGTTTCGCTGCACTCGCCGCGACCCAGCTCGATGCGGATGGTGATTTCTTCCTGCTGCATCACCGCCGAGCCTTGGGCTTCGGTGTAGGTCTCGGCGCGGGCGCCACGGCTGGCAATGCACACATCACCGAGGAACACGTCGATCTTGCTCACGTCCAGGTCTGGCACGCCAGCACGGCCGACTGCCGCCAGGATACGGCCCCAGTTAGGGTCAGAGGCGAACAATGCGGTCTTGATCAGTGGCGAGTGAGCCACGGTGTAACCGACATCCAGGCATTCCTGGTGGTTGCCGCCGCCGTTGACTTCAACCGTCACAAACTTGGTCGCGCCCTCGCCGTCACGCACGATGGCCTGGGCCACGTCCATGCACACCTCGAACACGGCCTGCTTCAACGCCGCGAACAGCGGGCCGCTGGCCTCGGTGATTTCCGGCAGGTTGGCCTGGCCGGTGGCGATCAGCATGCAGCAGTCGTTGGTCGAGGTATCGCCATCGATGGTGATGCGGTTGAACGACTTGTTGGCGCCGTCCAGGATCAAGCTGTGCAGCACATCGCGAGAGACTTTGGCGTCGGTGGCGATGTAACCGAGCATGGTGGCCATGTTCGGGCGGATCATGCCCGCGCCCTTACTGATGCCCGTCACGGTGACGGTCACGCCGCCGTGCACGAACTGGCGGCTCGCGCCTTTTGGCAGGGTGTCGGTGGTCATGATGCCGGTAGCCGCTGCCGCCCAGTTATCCACAGACAGGTCATCGAGTGCGGCTTGCAGTGCGCCTTCGATTTTTTCCACGGGCAGCGGCTCACCGATTACGCCAGTGGAGTACGGCAGCACTTGGCTGGCGTCGACGCCGGTCAACTGGGCCAGCTTGGCGCAGGTGCGCGCGGCGGCCACCAGGCCAGGCTCGCCGGTGCCGGCGTTGGCATTGCCGGTGTTGGTCAGCAAGTAACGGATGGTGCCAGCCACGCGTTGCTTGGCCAGGATCACCGGCGCGGCACAGAACGCATTGAGGGTGAATACCCCGGCGACGGTCGAGCCTTCGGCGCAACGCATCACCACCACATCCTTGCGCCCCGGGCGCTTGATGCCGGCCGAAGCGATACCCAGTTCAAAACCGGCAACCGGGTGCAATGTGGGCAAAGGACCAAGACCAACAGCCATGAATGCGCTCCTTAAAAATCGGTGATGTCTGTACCGTCATGATCGACGGCGAAATTAATGGCAAAACGCCGCGACGGCAGAGGCCGGTCGCGGCGCAGGGTGTTGCAGCGTCAGGCGGAAATCTTATTCGATCTGGCCGTGGCAGTGTTTGAACTTCTTGCCCGAACCGCAATAGCACAGCTCGTTGCGACCCAGCTTCTGGTCGTTGCGAACCGGGGTTTGAGCCAGCGCCACATCAATCTCTTCGCCCAGTACTTCAGGGGCTTCCAGACCTGGCGCCTCGTCATGCTGGAACTGCATGCGTGCCGCCAGTGCCTCGGCCTCCTGGCGCAGGCGGGCTTCTTCCTCGATCGGGTCTTCGCGACGCACCTGAACGTGGGACAGCACGCGGATCGAATCGCGCTTGATCGAATCCAGCAGTTCGGAGAACAACGTGAACGACTCGCGCTTGTACTCCTGCTTCGGGTTCTTCTGGGCGTAGCCACGCAGGTGGATGCCGTGACGCAGGTGGTCCATGGTCGACAGGTGGTCTTTCCACAGGTCGTCCAGCACGCGCAGCACGATTTGCTTCTCGAACGTGCGCAGTGCTTCGGCACTCGCCTGCTCTTCTTTCTCGTTGTACGCAGCCAGCAGCTCGGTCATGAGCTTCTCGCGCAGGGTCTCTTCGTAGAGGTGATCGTCTTCGTCCAACCACTGCTGAACCGGCAACTCGACACCGAAGTCGTTCTTCAACGCGGCTTCCAGGCCGGCAACATCCCACTGCTCTGGCAGGGATTGTGGCGGGATGTGAGCGCTGACGGTGGCATTGAGCACGTCCTGACGGAAGTCAGCAATGGTCTCGCCAATGTTGTCGGCGGCCAGCAACGTGTTACGCATGTGATAGATCACTTTACGCTGCTCGTTGTTGACGTCATCGAACTCGAGCAGTTGCTTACGAATATCGAAGTTACGCCCTTCAACCTTGCGCTGTGCCTTCTCGATGGCATTGGTCACCATGCGGTGCTCAATCGCTTCACCGGACTGCATGCCCAGGGCCTTCATGAAGTTCTTCACGCGGTCCGAGGCGAAGATGCGCATCAGGCTGTCTTCCAGCGACAGGTAGAAGCGGCTGGAACCGGCGTCACCCTGACGACCAGCACGACCACGCAACTGGTTGTCGATACGGCGCGATTCGTGACGCTCGGAGGCGATTACCTGCAAGCCACCGGACTCCAGCACGGCCTGGTGGCGTTTCTGCCAATCCGCCTTGATCTGTGCGATCTGCTCTGGAGTCGGGTCTTCCAGCGAAGCCACTTCCACTTCCCAGTTACCGCCCAACAGGATGTCGGTACCACGACCGGCCATGTTGGTGGCGATGGTCAGCGCGCCTGGGCGACCGGCCTGGGCGATGATCTCGGCTTCTTTTTCGTGGAACTTGGCGTTGAGGACCTTGTGCTCGATACCTTCCTTGTTGAGCAGGTTGGACACGTGCTCGGAAGTTTCGATGGTGGCGGTACCCACCAGGATCGGACGACCCTGGGCCATGCCATCCTTGATGTCGTTGATGATTGCCGCGTATTTCTCTTCGGCAGTCAGGAACACCAGGTCGTTGAAGTCTTTACGCGCCAGCGGCTTGTTCGGCGGGATAACGACGACCGACAGGCCATAGATCTGGTGGAATTCGAACGCTTCAGTGTCAGCCGTACCGGTCATGCCGGACAGTTTGTTGTACAGACGGAAGTAGTTCTGGAACGTGGTTGAGGCCAACGTCTGGCTTTCAGCCTGGATGTTGAGCACTTCCTTGGCTTCGATGGCCTGGTGCAGGCCTTCGGACAGACGACGACCCGGCATGGTACGACCGGTGTGTTCGTCAACCAGAACGACCTGGCCGTCCTGCACGATGTATTCAACGTTGCGATGGAACAGTTTGTGCGCGCGCAGACCGGCATACACGTGGGTCAACAGGCCCAGGTTGTGCGCCGAGTACAGGCTTTCGCCTTCGGCCAGCAGGCCGATCTGGGTGAGCATGTCTTCGACGAACTGGTGACCGGCTTCGTTGAGTTCGACCTGGCGGGTCTTCTCATCGATGGTGAAGTGACCTTCTTTGGTCACTACGCCTTCCACTTCTTCGATGTGCTGCTCCAGACGCGGGATCAACTTGTTGATCTCGGTGTACAGGCGCGAGCTGTCTTCGGCCTGGCCGGAGATGATCAGTGGGGTACGGGCTTCGTCGATCAGGATGGAGTCGACTTCGTCGATCACGGCAAAGTTGAGTTCGCGCTGGAATTTTTCTTCCATGCTGAACGCCATGTTGTCGCGCAGGTAGTCGAAACCGAATTCGTTGTTGGTGCCGTAGGTGATGTCGGCAGCGTAGGCGGCGCGCTTCTCTTCCGGCGGCTGGAACGGCGTTACCACGCCGACGGTCAGGCCAAGGAATTCATAGAGCGGGCGCATCCAGTTGGCGTCCCGGCGAGCCAGGTAGTCGTTCACCGTCACAACGTGCACGCCCTTGCCGGACAGTGCGTTGAGGTAAACGCCCAGGGTTGCCACCAGGGTCTTGCCTTCACCGGTACGCATTTCGGCAATCATGCCTTCATGCAAGGTCATGCCCCCGATCAACTGGACGTCGAAGTGGCGCATGCCCATGACACGCTTGCCGGCTTCGCGGGCGACCGCAAAGGCTTCGGGAAGCAGCTTGTCGAGGGTTTCACCTTTGGCTATGCGGGCCTTGAACTCTTCGGTCTTGGCGCGCAATTGCTCGTCCGAAAGGGCAACCATCTGCTCTTCGAAGGCATTGACCAGCTGCACCGTCTTGAGCATGCGTTTGACTTCGCGCTCATTCTTGCTTCCAAAAAGTTTCTTTAACAAAGGCGCAAACATATCGGCAGGTTCTTCCACACATAGGGATGGAGGGCGCACCGTGAGTGGCCCGAGCAGCCCTCACGGCCGCATGCGAACGCGCATTCTACCCGGATTCGTGGGTGAGGAAAGTGGCGTTGTTCCCCGATGCTGGTGCGGCGCTGTGAGAGGGCTTGTTTAAAATAAGGGCTTTTGCTGGAACTTCAACCCATGGAGCGAAGAAGTTACTGATTGATTTCACGCACAAAACCCCATGGAGGCATGGCCTGAGGGCATACAGGCGCTTTCTGCTAAGATGGCCGCTCTGTTACTTAAGGTGTCCAATAATGGCATTTCGCCCACTAACAGCCCGCGCGCCTGCCGTGTTGCTGCGCGAAGCCAAGCCGTTGAAAGCTATCTTTGGCCATGCACAACGCTTGGGCCATCTGCAACGCCTTCTCGAAAGCCAGCTGCAACCCGCCGCGCGCGAACACTGCCGCGTGGCGTCGTGGCGTGAGGGGAACCTGCTGCTTATTGTCACAGATGGCCACTGGGCAACGCGTTTGCGTTATCAGCAAAAACGCCTGCAGCGTCAATTGATGACCTTTGATGAGTTTGCTGGTTTGACGCGCATCCAATTCAAAGTACAACCGCCCACCCCCCTACCCGGCGTGGCGGGTCATACCCTGGACCTCTCGACAAATGCGGCCGAAACCATTCAGGCAACGGCCGACGGCATCAGCGACCCCGGCTTGCGCGCGGCGCTTGAGCGGTTGGCTGCCCATGCCAAGCCCAAACCCTGATTCGCTATTTGCGCTTGCTCCCGCCCAATAACGACCCCAACAAACCACGCACCAGTTGCCGGCCCATCTGATTGGCGGCTTGCTGCATCGCTGACTTCAGCGCCTTGCCCGCCGTCGTGCCGAGAAACGCCCCGGCCCTGTCGGTAAAGCTTGGCTCATCGGTGGCTGGCTTGGCCTCTTCGGTCGGCCCAAGCTCCTTGCGTGACATAAGCACTTCATAAGCGGATTCCCGATCGATCGGTTTGTCATACCGGCCCTGCAATGGCGAACTGGCGACCAAGGCAGCGCGCTCGGCTTCGCTGAGCGGCCCGATCCGTGATTGTGGCGGTGCGACCAGTACGCGCTGGACCACCTCCGGCGTGCCCTTTTCCTGCAAGGTGCCCACCAAAGCCTCACCCGTGCCCAGTTCGGTCAATACCGACAACGCGTCGAAGGCCGGGTTTGGCCGGAAGCCGTCCGCTACGGCGCGCAAAGATTTCTGTTCTTTAGTGGTAAACGCCCGCAGGCCATGCTGGATGCGCAGGCCGAGTTGGGCCAGTACGCTGTCCGGCAGGTCGCCTGGCGACTGGGTGACAAAATACACGCCAACGCCTTTCGAACGAATCAGCCGCACCACCTGCTCCAAACGCTCTTGCAACGCCTTGGGCGTGTCGGCGAACAGCAAATGCGCTTCGTCAAAAAACAGTGCGAGCAGCGGTTTGTCGGCGTCACCGCGCTCGGGCAGTTGCTCGAACAATTCCGCCAACAGCCACAGCAGGAACGTCGCGTATACCTTCGGCGCTTCGTGCACCAGGCGGCTGGCGTCCAGCAGGTGGATGCGCCCGCGCCCGTCGCTGGTGGGCTGCAGGATATCTTCCAATTGCAAGGCCGGCTCGCCAAACAAGGCTTCGGCGCCCTGCTGTTCCAACACCGCCAGGCGTCGTAACAATGCCTGGCTGGAACCCGTGGTCATCAGCGCTGCGTCTTCGCCCAGCAATTGCGGGTGATAGCGCAGATGGTTAAGCAGTGCTTTGAGGTCTTTGAGGTCCAGAAGCAACAGGCCTTCGCGATCCGCCACCTTGAAGGCGGCATAGAGCGCCGACTGCTGGCTGTCGGTAAGTTCCAGCAGGCTACCGAGCAACAACGGCCCCATTTCGCTGATGGTGGTGCGCAACGGATGGCCAGACTGCCCGTGGATGTCCCACAGCGTGACCGGATAAGCCTTGGCCGTGTAGTTCAGGAAAGGCATGCCGGCGATGCGCTCGGCGACCTTGCCTTGGGGGTTCGCCGCGGCGCCGAGGCCGCACAGGTCACCCTTGATGTCGGCAGCAAACACTGCCACGCCTGCATCACTGAAGGCTTCAGCCAGACGTTGCAACGTGACGGTCTTGCCCGTGCCGGTGGCGCCGGCGATCAACCCGTGACGGTTGGCCAGGCGCATGGCCTGGGCGATAGGCTGGCCAGAAAGGTCAGCACCGATAAGGAGTTGCGTGGAATCAGGCATTTCGTCACCCATGGTTAATCTTTAGTGTCGCCAGGTCGATACAGGCCTATGTGAGACCCACAAAGTCTAAAACAGGTCGGATAGTTCCTACAGTGACCCACAGAGCTATCACCCGAATTATTACACCTTTTTTGACGCTACCATTTTGCGTATCCCACGAGGACGCGCCTCGGATATTAAGACCATAGCGGACCCTACAAGCCATGAATAAAAATCTGCGCTTCAGCCATAAAATCCTGCTTGCAGCCTCCCTTATCGTCATCGCCGCTTTCGCGCTGTTTACCCTCTACAACGATTACCTGCAACGCAACGCGATTCGTGACGACCTCAACAACTACCTGCATGAAATGGGCGATGTCACCGCTAGCAACATTCAAACCTGGCTGACCGGGCGCATTGCACTGGTTGAAAACGCCGCGCAAAACATCGCTATCAACCCCGAGCCTGCCGCCGTTGCCAGCCTGCTGGAACAAAAAGCACTGACCTCTTCGTTCATGGCAACCTACGTCGGCGACAGCAAGGGCGCCTTCACCATCCGCCCCGACGCCAAGATGCCGGACGGCTTCGATCCGCGTGTGCGCCCTTGGTACAAAGGCGCCCAGAGCAGCAACGGTTCAACCCTGACCGAACCCTACATCGATGCCGCCACCGGCAAATTGATCATTTCCGTTGCCACCCCCAGCACCCAGGGCACCCAGAGCATCGGCGTGGTCGGTGGCGACCTGAGCCTGCAAACGCTGGTGGATAACATTGGCGCGCTGAACTTTGGCGGCATGGGCTATGCCTTCCTGGTCAGTGCCGATGGCAAAGTATTGGTACACCCGGACAAAAACCTGGTGATGAAGACCCTCGCCGACGTGTACCCGAAAAACACCCCGAAGATCAGCGCAGACTTCAGCGAAGTCGAGGCCAACGGCAAAGACGCTATCGTGACCTTCACACCGATCAAGGGACTGCCCTCGGTGAACTGGTACCTCGGCATCTCGGTAGATAAAGACAAATCCTTCGCCATGCTCAGCGAATTCCGCACTTCCGCGGTCATCGCTACGATCATTGCCGTGGTGATCATCATCGCCCTGCTCGGCATGCTGATCCGCGTGCTGTTGCAACCCTTGCATGTGATGACGCGCGCCATGCAGGACATAGCCGACGGCGAAGGCGACCTGACCCGTCGCCTGAGCATCCAGAACAATGATGAATTCGGCACGCTGGGTATCGCATTCAATCGGTTTGTGGAACGTATTCATACCTCGATCCGTGAAGTGTCTTCGGCCACCGAACAGGTCAATGAGGTGGCGCTGCGGGTCGTCAGCGCGTCCAATTCGTCGATGGTCAACTCCGACGAACAGGCCAATCGCACCAATAGCGTGGCGGCCGCCATCAACGAACTGGGCGCTGCCGCCCAGGAAATCGCGCGCAATGCTGCTCAAGCGTCGAGCCAGGCCAGCGACGCGCGACACTTGGCTGAAGACGGCCAGCAAGTGGTGGAGCGCAATATCAAGGCGATGAACCAACTGTCGGCGATGATCAGCGCCTCCAGCAGCAACATCGAAGCGCTCAATAGCAAGACGGTGAATATCGGGCAGATTCTTGAGGTGATCACCAGTATTTCCCAGCAAACCAACCTGCTGGCACTGAACGCCGCCATCGAAGCGGCCCGCGCAGGGGAAGCCGGACGTGGGTTTGCGGTGGTCGCGGATGAAGTGCGCAACCTGGCTCATCGCACCCAGGAATCGGCGCAACAAGTGCAAACGATGATTGAGGAACTGCAAATCGGCGCCCGGGATTCGGTCAGCACCATGAGTGAAAGCCAGCGTCACAGCCTCGACAGTGTGGACATCGCCAACCTGGCCGGAGAACGCTTGAACAGCGTGACCCAGCGTATCGGTGAGATCGATGGCATGAACCAGTCGGTCGCCACTGCCACTGAAGAACAAACCTCGGTGGTGGAGTCGATCAACATGGACATTACCGAGATCAACACCCTCAATCAGGAGGGCGTGGAAAACCTGCAGTCCACGCTGCGCGCCTGTGGCGACCTTGAGCGGCAAGCGTCACGATTGAAGCAATTGGTGGGCAGTTTCCGCATCTGATCCAGGCGGGCGATTACGCGTCCTCGGGCTCGGGCTTACCCTGCTCCTGCTCCCACAACTCGGCGGCACCGGGAAATTCGGTGCCGTCCTCACTGTCGAGGTCATCCGGGTCATATCGACTCAAACACCCTTCCCCCAGGGTCGCCGGGGCTTTTGACGTGGCTTTGTCCAGCGGGTCACTCATGACTCAATCCTCAACAACGCACAACGAAAAAGGGCCTGGAGCGATTTAACGCCCAGGCCCTTCATTCTTCAATCACAGCACGTCGGTCAGAACACGACCGTCTTGTTGCCGTGCACCAGCACGCGGTCTTCCAAGTGGTAACGCAGGCCACGGGCCAGGACCATCTTCTCGACATCACGGCCGAAACGCACCATGTCTTCAATGCTGTCGCTGTGGCTGACACGCACCACGTCCTGCTCGATGATCGGGCCGGCGTCCAGCTCTTCGGTGACGTAGTGGCAGGTCGCGCCGATCAACTTCACGCCGCGCAGGGAAGCCTGGTGGTACGGCTTGGCCCCTACGAAGGACGGCAGGAAGCTGTGGTGGATGTTGATCACCTTGCCAGCGTATTCGCGGCAGAGCTCCGGCGGCAGGATCTGCATGTAGCGCGCCAGCACCACAACGTCGGCCTCATGTTGCTTGACCAGACGCGAGACTTCAGCGAACGCCGGCTCCTTGTCCTGCGGGTTGACAGGCACGTGGTAATACGGGATGCCATGCCATTCAACCATGCTGCGCAGGTCATCATGGTTGGAAATCACGCAAGCGATCTCGCAGTCCAGCTCATCGCTGTGCCAGCGGTGCAGCAAATCAGCCAGGCAGTGGGATTCGCGGCTGGCCATCAATACCACACGTTTTTTCTGCTCGGTGTCAGTGATGTGCCAGGTCATCGAAAACTCTTCGGCGATCGGCGCAAACGCTTCGCGGAAGGCATCAAGACCAAAAGGCAGCGAGTCGGCACGAATCTCGTGACGCATGAAGAACCAACCGCTGAGATCGTCCGAGTGATGACTCGCTTCGGTGATCCAACCATTGTGGGAGGCCAGAAAGTTACTGACTTTGGCAACGATGCCGACCCGGTCCGGGCAAGCAATCACCAGCCGAAAAGTGCGCATTAGGGGGAAACTCCAGAACTTCACAAAGGCCGCCATTCTAGCCATTGCGCGAGAAAACTGCAGTATTCGTTGAGGCTTATTCTGATCGCCGGCCCGTACCATGCCCCTTAATAGCCTATGGTTTTACCACCTTTATATGAATCTACTGCGTTACCCTATGGGTGTTCCTCGCATTTCAAGCAGATTGTCTTAGGTTCACGCCCTAGTAATTAACTCGAATGCATAGCAATGCTACAAACATTCAAAGTAATTCACATAAATACGACCTTAAATGTTTACTTGGGGAAACCGCCTGACTATTATTGGGCCACTATCCCTGTCAATCAGCGCTCTACATAAGGTAGTCCACATGTCTCTGATCAACGAATACCGTGCCACCGAAGAAGCTATCAAAGAGCTGCAAGCCCGTTTGAAGAATCTGTCCCAAGACGACAAACTGCAAACCGAGCTGGAATTCGAAGGCAAATTGCGCACCCTGATGGGTGAATACTCCAAATCCCTGCGTGACATCATCGCGCTGCTGGATCCAGATTCGAAAGTTAAAGCACCGCGCGGCGCTGTAAAAACTACTGGCACCAAGCGCGCTCGCAAAGTCAAGCAATACAAAAACCCGCACAACGGTGAAGTGATTGAAACCAAAGGCGGCAACCACAAAACCCTGAAAGAGTGGAAAGCCAAGTGGGGCGGTGACGTGGTTGAAGGCTGGGCTACCCTGCTGGGCTAAGCTTCGCCAGGCCTCCTGCGCCTTATACGCAACACCTTAAAAACGCCAGCCTGCTGGCGTTTTTTATTGCCTGCCTGTTTTGTCAAAGTCGACTACAGGTTTACCTTGGCGGCCAGAGAGTCCGCATACTCCTGCCACTGCTCCAGTACCTCGGCCTGAAACGGCGTTGCACTAACGGCAAACTCTTGCCGAGCCTGCTTAAATGCCCCAAGGGTATTCGGCGCGCCCCACTGCGGGTCAGACAAACGTTGCTGACAGAAAAGTGTCCAGCGTTGTTGCTCCTCATTGTTCAAGGTATCGGGGAAGTTACGCGCGCGGTAGCGAAACAATAATTCAGGCAAACGCTGATCATCAAAAGGCCATTGCTGGCGAGCTAATTGCGCAGGCTCGGCCGTCCGGACTTGTTCGCATAAGCGCCGATCACGATCTCCGATAAAACCATCATAAAGCTGTTGCTCCGGGTCTGAACTCGGGACGAAATCATCTTCGGCGTAAATGATCGCCAACTTATCGCGCCAAAGTTCCTGTGCGTCAGTTAGCCGCAGCGCTCGTTCCTGATAGATATTCATATCCAAGTGCAAGCGTTCACGATCTTCAGCCCGTAGCACATTCAACGGGGCAACCACCGGGCAGCGGTTGATATGTACCAACTTGAGCGGTACCGGCAGCTCACCCTCGGCAAGATCGTCACGGCGGGTATAAAGGCGTTGGCGCAAGGCATCCGCATCAAGGTCCAGCAACCCTTGTGGATCAAGCCCAAGATCGCAGACGATCAATGCATTACGATTGCGCGGGTGCCACGCCAGCGGCAGCACCACCCCCAGGTAATGGCGCTCGGCGGAAAACCGCCCGGAGATATGCACCATCGGTTGCAGCAAGCGTACCTGGTCCATCACCCGTTGCTTGCTGCGCAGTTGAAACAACCATTCATACAGCTTGGGCTGCTTCTCACGGACCCGTCGAGCCAACGCAATCGTGGCGCGTACATCGGACAACGCATCATGAGCCTGGCCATGGTCGATACCGTTGGCTTCGGTCAGGCGCTCCAGCTTGAGCGTGACACGCCCATCCTGTTGCGGCCATTCAATACCTTCCGGGCGCAGGGCGTAGGCCGTGCGGACCACGTCGATCAAATCCCAACGACTGTTACCGCCCTGCCACTCCCGCGCGTAAGGGTCGAAAAAATTGCGGTACAGGCTGTAGCGCGTCATTTCATCGTCAAATCGCAAGGTGTTGTAGCCGGCGCCACAAGTACCCGGCGCGGCCAGTTCAGCATGCACTCGCGTCATGAAGTCGGCCTCGGCCAGGCCTTTTTCCGCGAGTATCGCGGGCGTGATACCGGTAATCGCGCAGGCGACGGGATGCGGCAGGATATCGTCGCTGGGCCGGCAGTAAAGATTGACCGGGGCGCCAATCTCATTGAGTTCAAAGTCCGTCCGGATGCCGGCTACCTGGAGTGGGCGATCGCTACGCGGGTTGATGCCGGTGGTTTCATAGTCGTACCAGAAAATGGAGGTCACGGGCTATTCCTGTACTGAAGATCGACAAAGTCTAGGCGCTGAACCGCGTCCGCGACCAGCACCAAATGCACTGTACAAACATCCAGTAAAACCTTGAGTGGTTGCTTCCATCGCCGACACTGCTAGCATCCGTGTCTCCCAGCCTCTGCGCACTGCCAAGGATCGCGATGCCGTCAACCCCATTGGACACCCGCTACCAGATCGAAACCCCGGAGGGCATCGATCTGCCCCTGCGCCCGGCCGGCCTGGTGCCACGCGTGCTGGCCTTTGCCTTCGACCTTGGTTTGCGCGGGATCGTCATGGGCATTCTGCTGGTGCCATTGGCCTTGCTCGGCAACGTCGGCATCGGCCTGGGTTCGCTGCTGCTGTTCCTGATCAGTTGGTGGTACATGGTGCTGTTCGAAGTACTCAACCAGGGCTGCTCACCCGGCAAACAGGTCATGGGGCTGCGTGTCGTCCAAGATGATGGCACTCCGGTTGGCTGGTCCGCATCACTGATCCGTAACCTGCTGCGGTTTGTCGACATGCTGCCATTCGGCTACTTTCTCGGCGCGATCAGTTGCCTGCAACACCCTCACTTCAAGCGCCTAGGTGACTTGGCCGCCGGCACACTGGTGATCTACCGGGAACAGCCGTTGGTGCGCCCTCAAATCCCGCAAGCGGCGGCCTTGCGCCTGCCCTTCGCCCTGGATTTGAGTGAACAGCGGGCCATCCTTGGCTTCGCGGAACGTCAGGGTGAACTGTCCACCGAACGCGTTCATGAGTTGGCCTCGATTCTCGCCGCGCCCTTGCAGGTATCCCCGGCTCGCGCCGTGGAGCAACTCAATGGTGTGGCCCGTGGCCTATTGGGGCCGACATGAAACAGAGCCTTTTCGAAAGCCGCTACCAGCCTCAATGGCAAGCCTTTGCCGAACACCTGAAACAGTTGGAGCAAGGCAAGGCCAAAGCCAGTGACGTGGCCGACTTCCCCCATCAATACCGACGATTGTGCCAACACCTGGCCCTGGCCCAGGCGCGCGGCTACAGCAGCTATCTGGTAGATCCGTTGCAACAACTGGCCCTGCGCGGCCACCAACAGCTCTACCGGCATCGCAGCCAATTGGCGGCAAATGTGCTGGGGTTCGTACTCGCCGATTTTCCTCGGTTGGTGCGAGAACAATGGCGTTTCGTACTGATCGCCAGCCTGCTGTTTTTTGGCAGCCTGGTAGGTATCGCGCTCTTGGTCTACCTGTTCCCCGACTTGATTTATAGCGTCGTCAGCCCGCAGCAAGTGGCCGAGATGCAGGGCATGTATGACCCCGACGCCAGCCGCCTGGGCCGCGCCGCCGAGCGTGCGTCAAGCGAAGACTGGATGATGTTCGGCTACTACGTGATGCACAACACCGGTATTGCGTTCCAGACGTTCGCCGCCGGTTTATTGTTCGGGCTGGGCAGTGTGTTCTTTCTGATTTTCAACGGCCTGGTCATCGGTGCAGTCTCCGGGCACCTGACTGAAATCGGCTACGGGCAGACCTTCTGGTCATTCGTCATAGGCCATGGTGCATTCGAGCTGACAGCAATCGCACTCGCCGGTGCCGCAGGCTTGCAACTGGGCTGGGCGATGATCGCTCCCGGGCAATTGACCCGTGGCGAATCATTGCGGCGGGCAGCGCGCAAGAGCGTGCAGATGTTGTGCGGTGTCATGATATTCCTGCTGATCGCTGCCTTTATCGAAGCTTATTGGTCGTCCACCACCGCCATCGCCCCTTGGGTCAAATACTTGGTGGGCGCTGCTCTGTGGCTGCTGGTGGCGGCTTACCTGGGCTTTGCCGGAAGGACTCGCCATGCGCCTGAGTGATGCAAGCGTGGTAATCCGCCCACGTACTGCCTGGGAAGCCATGGACCTTGGCGTATTGATGGCCCGCGAATATCGCCTGCTACTGATGGGCAGTTGGGCGCTGGTGAGCCTGCCAGTGTTCGTCTTACTGACTGCACTGCTGTGGCAGTACCCGTCTACTGCACTATTCGTGTTCTGGTGGCTCAAACCGGCCTTTGACCGTTTGCCGCTTTACATCCTGTCCAAGACCTTGTTTGGCGAAACACCCAGCATCAAGCAGGCCGTGCACGAGTGGCCGAAACTGCTGAAAGGCCAGCTGCTGGCCAGCCTGACCTGGCGACGACTCAGCCTGAGCCGCAGCTTTGTGATGCCGGTGAGTCAACTCGAAGGCCTGAATGGCCCGGCACGCCAAAAACGCCTGGGCGTGCTGCAGCAACGTAACGCAGGAGCCGCACGTTGGTTGACAACCATCGGGGTGCACCTGGAAATCGGCCTGTGGTTTGGTTGCATGGCACTGCTCTATCTGTTCATTCCCCAGAACGTCGAGATGGATTGGGACTGGCAACGTCTGGCACTGGCGACAAGCTCGGAAAAATTGTGGCTGGAACACCTGAGTAACGCGTTCTATGCATTGATCCTGGTGTTTTGGGAGCCCATCTATGTCGCCTGCGGTTTCAGCCTTTACCTTAACCGCCGCACCGTACTCGAGGCCTGGGACCTGGAACTGGCGTTCCGACGCCTTCGTCAGCGCCTGAGCAGCGTAGCGCCGCTATTATTACTGATAATAGGGCTGACGCTTCTGCCATTCAGCCCACCCGCCATGGCCGATGCTTCCAACCCCGCCAAGCCACTGAACACCCAGGACGCGAGCCAATCCATCAAGTCGCTGCTGGATAAGCCTCCCTTCAAAAATCCGGAAACCGTAACCCGCTATCGCTTTGGCGAAGACAAGACCCCTGTTAAAAACAAGGCTCACAGCGACGGTAAACTCCCGGACTGGTTGAAGGCGCTGCTGAACAACCTCAACAGCAATACCTTCAAGCACATCGCCCAGGGCTTGGAGGTACTGTTATGGGGACTGCTGATCGGCGTCTTGATCATGCTGGCATGGCGTTATCGCGAATGGTTGAGCACGTTTGTAAGCCGGCGCGGGCCGCGCAAGCCCAACGTCATGAAACCCGTGCCGACACAATTATTCGGTCTCGAACTGGGCACCGAAACCTTGCCCGACGACGTTGCCAGCGCCGCCGAGCACCTATGGGCCACCCAACCAAGGGAAGCCCTCGGCCTGCTGTACCGAGGCCTGTTAAGCCGACTGCTGCATGATTTCAATCTGCCGCTTAAAAGCGCTGACACAGAAGGCCAGGTCCTGGCGCGCGTGCACCAGCTGCAACAACCGCAGCTGCTGGCCTTCAGTGACGAATTGACCCGACATTGGCAAAACCTTGCCTACGGCCATCACCTTCCCCCCCTTTCAGCCCAGCAAAAACTCTGCAGTGATTGGCGCACCCTGTTCAGCTCGGGGAACGCCTCATGAACCGGCCTTTGATATGGGTGGGATTATTGCTGGCGTGCCTGCTTGGCGCGGGTGGTTACTTCGTGTGGAGCAAGGCGATCCCCTACGACGAAGTGGTGGATCGCGGCCCTTCTCCAGAAGCCCTGGCGAACCCCTACCTGGCGGCAGAACACTTTCTGAGCCAACAAGGCCTGGCCGTGGACCATGCCAACAGCGTGGAACGGTTGACGACGCTGCCCGCCAAGGGCCACAGCCTGTTATTGCTTGGCGAGCGCAGCAACATGTCACCACGCCAGGTAGAGCAACTGCTGGCTTGGGCCAAATCCGGCGGCCATCTGTTACTGGTGGCCGAGGCGCTGTGGGATGAAGAGACTGGCAAAAGCGGCGACCTGCTGCTCGATCGCCTGGATATCCACCAGGCCTTGAGTGATGAACCTGAAGAGCTTGCGCCTACCGAGAAGAAGCCTCTCAAAAAGAAAGCCTCGGACCTGACCAAATTCTACGTCGACAATGAAACCGCACCGGCTTATTTCAGTTTCGACACGGACTTCAACCTTACCGACCCCAAGCACCTGGCTCAATTTTCTGCCAACAGCGCAAGGTCGAGCCACCTGATGCAACTCGACCTTGGGAGAGGCCGCGTCACGGTGATCACCGACAGTGACCTATGGAAAAACCCGAGTATTGGTAGGCACGACAATGCCTGGCTGCTGTGGTATCTGACCCAGGGCACAGCCGTGACCCTGCTGTTCAACAGTGACTTCGACGACTTGTTTACCCTGCTGGTGCGGTACTTCCCCCAGGCCCTGGTCGCACTCATTGCCCTGGTCGCCCTGGCACTGTGGCGGGCCGGGATGCGTCAAGGCCCGATCCAGTCTCCCCCACCCAACGCACGCCGCCAGTTGCAGGAACACCTGAAAGCCAGCGCCGACTTCCTGCTGCGCCGCAGTGGCCAAGGCACGCTGCTGCGTGCCCTGCAGCGCGATGTCTTGCGTGCCGCCCGGCGTCGTCACACCGGTTTTGAACACCTCGACAATGCAGAACAGTGGCGGGTACTTGAACACCTGACGCACCAACCCTCTCACGTCATCAGCCAGGCCCTTGGCCCACTTCCGGCAAAACGGCTTTCCAGCGCCGATTTCAGCCGGCAGGTGGCGTGCCTGCAAACCCTCAGGAATGCCCTATGAGCGAAATTCCAAGCGCCACTGCCCTGACCAGCGAAACCTTGCAGCGTGCCAGCGGGCAAGCCCAGGCTCTAGGCACTGAATTGCGCAAGGCAGTGATTGGCCAGGACCAGGTGATCGACGATGTCCTGACCGCACTGATCGCCGGCGGCCACGTGCTGCTCGAAGGGGTGCCAGGGCTGGGCAAAACCCTGCTGGTACGCGCCCTCGCACGTTGCTTTGATGGCGATTTCGCGCGTATCCAGTTCACCCCGGACCTGATGCCCAGCGATGTCACCGGCCACGCCGTGTATGACCTGCACACCGAGCAATTCAAATTGCGCAAAGGCCCGGTGTTCACCCACTTGTTGCTGGCCGACGAAATCAACCGCGCCCCGGCCAAGACCCAGGCGGCCTTGCTTGAGGCCATGCAGGAACGGCAAGTCACCCTTGAAGGCGAGGCGCTGCCTATCGGCCAACCGTTCATGGTACTCGCGACCCAGAACCCCATCGAACAGGAAGGCACCTACCCCCTACCGGAAGCGGAACTGGATCGTTTTATGCTCAAGGTGCGCATGGATTATCCCGACGCGCAGCAGGAGCTGGACATGGTGCGCGAAGTCACGCGCTCGTCCCGGGCCGACATGCTGGATGTACACCCATTGCGCACCGTGTTGCAGGCCGAGGACGTGCTGCAACTGCAGCGGATTGCCAGTGAACTGGCCCTGGATGAACAGGTGCTCGACTATGCCGTGCGCCTGGCGCGCGCCACCCGTAGTTGGCCGGGGCTGACCATCGGCGCCGGGCCGCGGGCCTCCATCGCCCTGGTGCGTGGCGCGCGTGCTCGCGCCCTGTTGCGCGGTGGTGAATTCGTCACCCCGGACGACATCAAGGGATGCGCCTTGGCGGTACTGCGTCATCGGGTGCGTATAGCGCCAGAGTTGGACATCGACGGGCTGGAGGTCGACCAGGTGCTCAAGCAAATGCTCGATCAGATACCGGCGCCCCGGCAATGACTCGCCCATGAAACCGACCCGTCTGCTGCTGAACTGGCTCGGCGTATTGCTGGGCTTGGGCATATTGCTGGGCACCGCAACGGCGTTGCAGTTCAAGGTGCCCGACACCTTGCACTCAATCGCATGGGGGTTGCTTCTTGCACTGTTGCTGCTGGCTACGCTGGATGCGATGCGTATGCGTCGACGCCCATCCCCCCGCGTGCAACGACAGATGCCCGGCAGCCTGGCGCTCGGAAGGTGGGGCGAAGTACGCCTGGCCTTGGAGCATGACTTCCCACAGCCACTGACGGTGCAGGTATTCGATCATGTCCCCGACGGATTGAGTGTCGAGAACATGCCCCAGTCCATAGCGCTGCGCCCCGGTGAAAGCAGTGAGCTGGGTTATCGCCTTCGCCCTTTGCGGCGCGGGCATTTCAGTTTCAGCCACTGTGAAATTCAGCTGCCCAGCCCGATGGGCCTGTGGTCGGCGCGGCGAATTATCGAAGTGAGCGATGCCACACGCGTCTACCCGGATTTCGCCCGACTGTACGGCGCGCAATTGCTGGGGGTGGACAACTGGCTGAGCCAACTGGGTGTACGTCAACGTCAACGACGTGGATTGGGGCAGGAGTTTCATCAACTGCGCGAGTTTCGCGACGGTGACAGCCTAAGGCAGATCGATTGGAAGGCCACCGCCCGACAGCGCACGCCCATCGCCCGCGAATATGAGGATGAGCGCGACCAACAGATCGTGTTCATGCTTGATTGTGGACGACGCATGCGTAGCCAGGATGACGAGCTGTCGCATTTTGACCACGCCCTCAATGCCTGCCTGTTGCTCAGCTACGTTGCCTTGCGCCAGGGTGATGCGGTGGGCCTGTGCACCTTTGCCGGTGAACAGCCACGCTACCTGGCACCGGTCAAGGGCAGCGGCCAGCTGAACCTATTACTCAACGCCGTGTACGACCTCGATACCACCCGACGGACTGCCGATTACCAGACCGCGGCAAGTGATTTGCTGGCTCGACAAAAGCGGCGCGCGTTGGTGATCGTGGTGACCAACCTGCGCGATGAGGACGATGAGGCACTGCTGACTGCAGTCAAGCGTATCAGCCGCCAGCACAGGGTGCTGGTCGCCAGTTTGCGCGAGGAGGTACTCGATCAACTGCGCCAAGCGCCCGTGCAAACCTTGCCTGAAGCCTTGGCCTACAGCGGCACCATCGACTACCTGAATACCCGCGACGAATTGCATGACCGCCTCGCCGCCCAAGGCCTATCCGTATTGGACACCTTGCCGTGTGAACTGGGACCGGCCCTGGTGACACGTTACCTGGGCTGGAAGAAAGCGGGTGTGCTCTGAAAGAAGCACGCGCACACGGCAGGGGCACTCCACCCAAACCGGGTAGACAATGCACTGTGTCTAGGCCGAAGCCTGCAAGGGATCAAAACTGAAGTAGTGCAGCAACACGTTGATCAGTTGCCCATATTCCTCGGGAGCGTGGAGCACACTGAAACCTGAATCGTACTGCTGCGGGTTGATATCCTCGTGGCTCCACAGGCAGGTTGCCGTCAGATCGATTGGATGGAAGGTGCCGTCAGCATTGGGAATCTTCAAGCGCAGCTCGAAGTCCACGTCGACCATCATGGGCAATTGGCTGATTAACATCAGCCCATCTTCCGAGACATTGCCCAAGAAGCCGATGGGCTTATCGGTGCGCCGGTTAAACACTTGCAGAAAGTAAGGCAACTGATGCCGCTCAATCCGTCGGTCGGTAAACATGGTGAGATCGCCATCCAATGGCCATGACTGCGGCCGTGCCAGTGATTCGGAACGAGAAAACCGCTCGCTCTCCCTGGATCTCGGTGCGACAACAGGCAATATTTGCCGCTGGACGGCCGCCGAGTCCGGACCTGCATTCGTTTGAATAGAAACTTGTACAAACGAACATCCAAAGGATAGCTCAAGACTGACAACGGGCCAGTTATGAAATGACGAATATCATCATAGAGAGGCTGGGCGCGGCTGGGCGACGCGTGCTCCGGGGTAATGCCCCAGTTGTTGCAGGGTATCGAGCCTCGCGCGAGCACGGTAGGCGTACTCACTCGACGGAAACTGATTAATGATGAATTGATAAGTCTGTGCCGCGTCGACAAACAGCTTTTGCCGTTCCAGGCATTGGCCCCGCAACATCGAGACCTCCGGCTGTACATAACGCCGGGTACGACTTTCGCGGTCGACCTGGGACAATTCCAGGGTAACGCGCTCGCAATCACCGACCTTGTAGGCGCGGTAGGCGTTGTTCAAATGGTGGTCCATCGACCAGCGGGTGCAGCCGACAACACTAACGGCCAGGGCAGCAATGAGCAAAATTCGCATGAGGGTTCTCCTGTCTTGTGCAGTGTATCGACCCATCGTCGAAAATCTTCAAGGATGTTCGTATTCAGCCGCAGCGAAAACAAGTCAATCGTCGATAAGTAGTGCAAACGAACAATGACTACAACGAAAGAGCATAGTAGCCTTCCCCAGCGCTTGAACTCAGGAGTCTGTGCATGTCCGTCCGTCGCACCAAAATCGTCGCCACCCTTGGCCCGGCCAGCAACTCGCCGGAAGTCCTCGAACAGCTGATTCTGGCTGGTTTGGACGTCGCCCGTCTGAACTTCTCCCACGGCACCCCGGACGAGCACAAGGCTCGCGCCAAGCTGGTGCGTGACCTGGCCGCCAAGCATGGCCGCTTCGTCGCATTGCTGGGTGACCTGCAAGGCCCGAAAATTCGTATCGCCAAATTCGCCAACAAGCGCATTGAGCTGAAGATCGGTGACAAATTCACCTTCTCCACCAGCCACCCGCTGACCGAAGGTACCCAGGACGTCGTCGGCATCGACTACCCGGACCTGGTCAAGGACTGCGGCGTCGGTGACGAACTGCTGCTGGACGACGGCCGCGTGGTCATGCGCGTCGACACCGCCACCCCAACTGAGCTGAACTGCACCGTGCTCATTGGCGGCCCGCTGTCCGACCACAAAGGCATCAACCGTCGCGGTGGTGGCCTGACCGCCCCGGCCCTGACGGAAAAAGACAAGGCCGACATCAAGCTCGCCGCCGAAATGGAAGTGGACTACCTCGCGGTATCGTTCCCGCGTGACGCCGCCGACATGGAATACGCACGTAAGCTGCGCGACGAGGCCGGCGGTACTGCCTGGCTGGTGGCGAAGATCGAACGCGCCGAAGCTGTGGCCGATGACGAAACCCTCGACGGCCTGATCAAGGCTTCCGACGCAGTGATGGTTGCCCGTGGCGACCTGGGCGTGGAAATCGGTGACGCCGAACTGATCGGTATCCAGAAGAAGATCATCCTGCACGCGCGCCGCCACAACAAAGCGGTGATCGTAGCGACCCAGATGATGGAGTCGATGATCCAGAACCCGATGCCGACCCGCGCCGAAGTGTCCGACGTAGCCAACGCTGTGCTCGACTACACCGATGCCGTGATGCTCTCGGCTGAAAGTGCCGCGGGCCCGTATCCGCTGGAAGCTGTGCAAGCCATGGCGCGTATCTGCCTCGGCGCCGAAAAGCACCCCACCAGCAAGACCTCCAGCCACCGCATTGGCAAAGAGTTCGAAAGCTGCGACCAGAGTATCGCCCTGGCCGCCATGTACACCGCCAACCACTTCCCGGGTGTGAAGGCAATCATCGCCTTGACCGAAAGTGGCTATACGCCGTTGATCATGTCGCGCATCCGTTCGTCGGTGCCGATCTACGCGTTCTCCCCGCACCGCGAAACCCAGGCCCGCGCGGCCATGTTCCGTGGCGTGTACACCGTCCCGTTCGACCCGGCTTCGTTGCCACCGCATGAAGTCAGCCAGGCGGCCATCGACGAGTTGATCAAGCGCGGCGTCGTGGAGAAAGGTGACTGGGTCATCCTGACCAAGGGCGACAGCTATCACACCATCGGCGGCACCAACGGCATGAAGATCCTGCACGTTGGCGACCCAATGGTCTGAGTGACCGGTAAGTGAAAAAGCCCCGACTGGTTCGGGGCTTTTTTATGCCTGTGGGTTTTGTAGTGCCCTGAGGGCCTCATCGCGGGCAAGCCCGGCTCCCCCAGTGGATCGCATTCCAATGTGGGAGCTGGCTTGCCTGCGATAGCGCCAGCGCAGTCAACGCACATTCATTAGCGAGAAATGAAAGCCGACAACGCCGCAATCGCCTCCGGCGACCTCAATCGCTGGGTAAACAACGCGCCCTCCTCCTCAATCACCTGCCGCAATTGCTCGCGATCCACACTTTTCATGAGTTGCTTGGTCACCTGCACCGCCCCCGGCGCCAGGGTTTCAAACCGCTCGGCCATTTCCCGCGCCCTGGCCAACGCCGCCTCACCGCTGCACAACGCCTCGGTGGCAATCCCCAACGCCGCCGCCTGTTCGCCGCTGAAGCCCTCGCCCAGCAGCAATAACTCAGCCGCCTTGGCGTGCCCCAACAACCTCGGCAGGATCAGGCTCGAACCAAACTCCGGGCACAGCCCCAGATTGACGAACGGCATGCGCAATCGCGCATCACGGCTGACATACACAAGGTCGCAATGCAGCAGCAGGGTTGTACCGATACCCACGGCTGCACCTGCTACCGCGGCGATCACCGGCTTGCGGCAGTTGAGCAGGCTCTTCATGAAATGAAACGGTGGGCTATCGAGGTCGCTGGGCGGTTGTTCGAGAAAGTCGCCGATGTCGTTGCCCGCAGTGAAACAGCCACTGCTGCCCTGGATCAGCACGCAGCGGATATCCGCGTCCGCATCGGCCTGCTCGAACGCCTCGGCCAACTGGGTATACATGGCCCGAGTCAGCGCATTTTTCTTCTCGGGACGATTGAGCTGCAGGATCAGCAGCCCGCGTTCACGTTGCTGCAGGATAGCGTCAGTCATGGCAGATCTCGCGGCTGTAGAGTTCAGCGCTCAACCACGGGGCAGGAACACATCGGCCAGCAGTTGATTACGCGGCAGTCCCGCCAGAAACAAGCGCTTTGAGAAGGCTTCTACGCTGATGGGGTGTCCGCAGAGTAAAGCCAGCGTTTGCCGCGAAACAAGCCGCAGTTGCGCCAATGCCTGTGCCGACCCGGCCGCCGTCCATAGCTCCACCGTGAGGTTGGGATGCTGCGCAGCCAACGCCCCCAAGGGCTCGGCGAGATAATGGCCTTCAGTATCATGGGCCAGGTGAATCAGGCGAATGTCGCCCTGATGATCCTGGCGCAGCGCCTCACGCAATACACCCCACAACGGCCCTAACCCGGTACCGGAAGCCAGCAGCCACAGCGGTCGGGATTGCCAGTCCGGGTCGTATTGCAGCGCGCCGCCGCGCAATTCGCCCAAACGCAGGCGGTCGCCAACCTGCAACTGCCGGGCTAGATCACTGAATTCGCCAGGCTGGCGGCAGTCGAGATGAAACTCCAGGAATGCATCTTCCTGGGGCAAACTCGCCAGAGAATACGGCCTCGCCACCTGCCCCGCCCACAACACCAGGTGCTGCCCGGCGCGATAACGCAGGCCACGCTCCGGCTGCAAGCGCAGGCGCAGCACGGTTGGGTTCAACCAATCGACACCGACCACCTGAGCCGCCAAACCGTCACGCGCCGGGTCAAACGCCTCGACGCGCAGGTCCGCGCTGACCTGGCATTGGCAGGCCAACCGCCAGCCATCCTGGCGTTGCGCCGGGCTCAAGGCCTCGGGTTGCTTGTCCTCGACATCACCTTGGCAACGCACCAGGCAGGCATGGCAGCTCCCAGCGCGGCAACTGTAAGGCACAGCCACACCGGCCTGGTTCAGGGCATCCAGCAGGTTTATGCCGGTAGATACCGACCAATGGCGTTCGCCGACGTACAGTTCAGGCATATAAGGACTCAATCACAAGAGGCGCACACAGGGAATCATGCCTGCGACAGTTTGACCATAGTCGGGTGTATCGGCCACCGTGTCGGGTTATACTGCCGCGCCTTTTTAGCGTCGCGCCTGCACCAGTGGCGTGCCTTGGAAAGGTGGTTTCAGCCGACCGATGCACCCCACTGAAGCCACCTTATTGAATGTTCCCTTATAGAGGAGCGCGACTCATGACCGTGATCAAGCAAGACGACCTGATTCAGAGCGTTGCTGACGCCCTGCAATTCATTTCCTACTACCATCCGGTTGATTTCATCCAGGCCATGCACGAAGCCTACCTGCGCGAAGAATCGCCAGCGGCCCGTGACTCCATCGCCCAGATCCTGATCAACTCGCGCATGTGCGCCACCGGCCATCGCCCGATCTGCCAGGACACCGGTATCGTTACCGTGTTCGTGCGCGTGGGCATGGACGTACGTTGGGATGGCGCCACCATGGGCCTGGACGACATGATCAACGAGGGCGTGCGTCGCGCCTACAACCTGCCGGAAAACGTCCTGCGCGCATCCATCCTCGCCGACCCGGCAGGTGCGCGTAAGAACACCAAGGACAACACCCCGGCGGTCATCCACTACTCCATCGTCCCGGGTAACACCGTGGAAGTGGACGTGGCGGCCAAGGGCGGCGGTTCCGAGAACAAGTCGAAAATGGCCATGCTCAACCCGTCCGACTCGATCGTCGACTGGGTACTGAAGACCGTTCCGACCATGGGTGCCGGCTGGTGCCCACCGGGCATGCTCGGCATTGGCATCGGCGGTACCGCCGAAAAAGCCGCCGTGATGGCCAAGGAAGTGTTGATGGAATCCATCGACATCCACGAGCTGAAAAAGCGGGGCCCGCAGAACCGTATCGAAGAGATGCGCCTGGAGCTGTTCGAGAAGGTCAACCAACTGGGCATCGGCGCCCAGGGCCTGGGTGGCCTGACCACCGTGCTCGACGTGAAGATCATGGATTACCCGACCCACGCCGCCTCGCTGCCGGTGTGCATGATCCCCAACTGCGCCGCCACCCGTCACGCACACTTTGTGCTCGACGGTTCGGGCCCGGCGTCGCTGGAAGCGCCACCGCTGGACGCCTACCCGGAAATCGTCTGGGAAGCTGGCCCATCGGCCCGTCGCGTCAACCTCGATACCCTGACCCCGGAAGAAGTGCAGAGCTGGAAGCCGGGCGAGACCGTGTTGCTCAACGGCAAGATGCTCACCGGTCGCGATGCGGCGCACAAGCGCATGGTCGAGATGCTGAACAAGGGCGAAACCTTGCCAGTGGACCTCAAGGGTCGCTTCATCTACTACGTTGGCCCGGTTGATCCGGTGCGCGAAGAAGTGGTTGGCCCGGCTGGCCCGACCACCGCAACGCGGATGGACAAGTTCACGCGTCAGATCCTCGAGCAAACCGGCCTGCTGGGCATGATCGGCAAATCCGAGCGCGGCCCTACCGCGATTGAAGCGATCAAGGACCACAAAGCCGTGTACCTGATGGCCGTGGGCGGTGCTGCTTACCTGGTGGCGCAAGCCATCAAGAAGTCGCGCGTTGTCGCCTTCGCCGAACTGGGCATGGAAGCGATCTACGAGTTCGACGTGAAAGACATGCCGGTCACCGTTGCGGTGGACAGCAAGGGCGAATCCGTGCACATCACCGGTCCTGCCATCTGGCAGAAAAAGATCAGTGAAAGCCTGGCGGTGGAAGTGCAGTAAGCGCTTCCTTCGCGGGGACAAAGGCGACTGCGGCTCATGGCCCAGTCGCCTTTTTATGGCCGACTGTTTTGTCATGGTGAACTCGGTCATGTGGGAGCGGGCTTGCTCGCCACAACATTAACGTCGTGCATGCTATGGTGCACTCCCCTTTCTGCGCCTGCTCATCACCGTATGATCGTGATCCCTCGCCCCCTGCGCCTGACCTTCTACTCCTTGCTGATCATCGCCGGTGCGGTGCTGGCCGCGGCCTTGGCCACACGCCATGCTGAACGCCAGGCCTTGGTGGACGATGCGGCCCGTGCCAATCAGCAACTCGCGCTGTATGCCAACTCACTGCATACCCTGATCGAACGCTACCGCGCGCTGCCGGCTGTGCTGGCGCTGGACTCGGAGATGATCAATGCCTTGAAAAGGCCGGTGGATGCTCAAACCCAGGACGTACTGAACCGCAAGCTCGAACGCATAAACGGTGCCGCGCAATCGTCCACCCTGGAATTGATGGACCGCACCGGCCTCGCCGTTGCCGCCAGCAACTGGAACCTGCCGAGCAGCTATGTCGGCCATAACTACGCCTTCCGGCCGTATTTCAGCCAGACCCTGAGCCAGGGCACCGGGCGTTTTTACGCGGTCGGCGTGACCACTGGCATACCGGGTTACTTTCTCTCCAGCGCCGTGGTGGATGAGCACGAACAGTTCCTGGGCGCCATGGTGGTCAAGCTGGAGTTCCCCGAACTTGAGCGTGAGTGGGCCCAGGGCAATGACCTGCTGCTGGTCAGCGACGCGCGTGGCATCGTGTTTATCGCCAATCAACAGGGCTGGCGTTATCGCAACCTGCGGCCGCTGTCGGCCAGCGATCTCGCCGAACTCAAGGCCACCCGCCAATACGACAAAAAACACCTGCAGCCGCTGGACACCCAGACGCTGCAACGCTTTGACGAAAACAGCCACTTGATGCGCGTCAACGGCCCGGACGGTAACGCCAATTACATTTGGGAATCCCTGCCGCTGAAGGCCGAAGGCTGGACCCTGCACCTGCTGCGTAAACCGCAGTTCGCTTTTGAGGACCAGCGCAACGCCGGCCTCGCCGCCGCCGGCTCCTGGCTGGCGCTGGTGTTCCTGGTGCTGTTCCTGACCCAACGCTGGCGCCTGGCTCGCCTGCGCCAGCGCAGCCGCGAAGAGCTTGAGCAACTGGTGGAAGAACGCACCCAGGCGCTGCGCACCGCCCAGGATGGCCTGGTGCAGTCGGCCAAATTGGCGGCACTGGGGCAAATGTCCGCCGCCCTCGCCCATGAAATCAATCAGCCGCTGACGGCCCAGCGCATGCAGTTGGCCACCTTGCGCCTGCTGCTGGATCACGGCCGCGTCAACGACGCCTACAAGGCGCTCACGCCGCTGGACGACATGCTCACGCGCATGGCCGCGCTCACCGGCCACCTCAAGACCTTCGCGCGCAAAAGCCCGAGCGGCCTGCGTGAGCGCCTGGACTTGGCCACCGTGGTCGATCAGTCCTTGCACCTGCTCGACGCACGCTTGCGTGATGAAGCCATCGGCGTCGTGCTGGACCTGACCCGCCCCGCCTGGGTCCGTGGCGATGCAATCCGCCTGGAACAGGTGCTGATCAACCTGCTGCGCAA
Organism: Pseudomonas sp. 58 R 12; assembly: GCF_900005865.1. Lineage (NCBI taxonomy): Bacteria > Pseudomonadati > Pseudomonadota > Gammaproteobacteria > Pseudomonadales > Pseudomonadaceae > Pseudomonas > Pseudomonas sp. 58 R 12. The sequence goes on along the minus strand of NZ_CVTP01000017.1, from coordinate 268,622 downwards.
CGCGCTCGACGCCATGGCCGACAAACCACGCAAACGTCTGGAAATCCGCCTGCACGCCGATGAACAACTGTGGCAACTCACCGTCAGCGACAGCGGCGGCGGGATTGCCGAAGAACACCTGAACAGCGTGTTCGACCCGTTCTTCACCACCAAGCCGGTGGGTGACGGGCTCGGCTTGGGGCTGGCAGTGTCCTACGCTATCGTGCACGAACTGGGCGGCCGCCTGGTCGCCGCCAACCGTGGCGACGGCGCGGTTTTCACCCTGACCCTGCCTATCGCGCTGGAGACGCCCGACCTATGTTGAACGCGGTGATTGTGGTCGACGACGAAGCCAGCATCCGAACGGCGGTCGAGCAGTGGTTGAGCCTGTCTGGGTTTGAGGTGCAGTTGTTCAGCCGCGCCGAAGAATGCCTGGCGAAACTGCCCAAGGACTTTCCCGGGGTGATCCTGAGCGACGTACGCATGCCGGGTCTCAGCGGCCTGGAACTGTTGGCCGAGGTGCAGCGCCGTGATGCGGATTTGCCGGTGATATTGCTGACCGGCCACGGCGATGTGCCGATGGCCGTCGACGCCATGCGCGACGGTGCCTACGACTTCCTGGAAAAACCCTTCAGCCCCGACGCCCTGCTCAACAGCCTGCGCCGCGCCCTGGACAAGCGTGGCTTGATCCTGGAAAACCGTCGTCTGCACCAACAGGCCGATCATCGCGCACAGTTGGAGTCGACCCTTTTAGGCGTGTCTCGAGGGTTGCAGACCCTGCGCCGCCAGGTGCTGGATTTGGCGAGCCTGCCGGTCAATGTACTGATCCGTGGCGAGACCGGCAGTGGCAAGGAGCTGGTTGCCCGTTGCCTGCATGACTTCGGCCCACGGGCGAAAAAGCCCTTTGTGGCACTCAACTGCGCGGCGATCCCCGAGCAGTTGTTCGAGGCCGAGCTGTTCGGCCACGAAAGCGGCGCGTTCACCGGTGCCCAAGGCAAGCGCATTGGCAAACTGGAATACGCCCACGGCGGCACGCTGTTCCTCGATGAAATCGAAAGCATGCCGTTGGCCCAGCAAGTCAAACTGCTGCGCGTGTTGCAGGAGCAGAAGCTTGAGCGACTCGGCTCCAACCAAAGTATCCACGTGGACCTGCGCATCATCGCCGCCACCAAGCCGGACCTGCTGGAAGAGGCCCGCGCCGGGCGTTTTCGCGAAGACTTGGCCTACCGATTGAACGTCGCGCAATTGCGCCTGCCGCCCTTGCGTGAGCGCCGTGAAGATATCCCGTTGCTGTTTGACCACTTCTCACAGAGTGCCGCCGAACGCCTGGGCCGCCGTGTTGAACCGCTGAGCGGTGCGCAACTGGGGCGCCTGCTCAGCCATGACTGGCCGGGCAATGTGCGTGAATTGGCCAACGTCGCCGAGCGCCAGGTACTTGGCCTTGGCGAGCCGGAGCCGGAAGGCGTCGAGGCCGGGCAATCGTTGGCGGCGCAGCAGGAGGCGTTTGAAGCGCATTGCCTTAAAGCTGCGCTGGCGCGGCACAAGGGCGATATCAAGGCGGTGCTGGCGGAATTGCAACTGCCTCGGCGAACCTTGAATGAAAAGATGCAGCGGCATGGGTTGGTGCGGGAGATGTTTCTCTAGCGACCTTCAGGCCGCCGTCGCAGGCAAGCCAGCTCCCACATTTTGAACTGTGAATACATTTCCAATGTGGGAGCTGGCTTGCCTGCGATGAGGCCCGTGTCCATAAGCGGTTTTCCGCTCATCACCTGAAAATCATCAGCGACTTTCCGCTCAAAAAAATCCTGTAACCCTTCTATTCCGGGCCTTCATCTACCTGGCACAGCTCCTGCTATAGCCCAAGCCAGGCAGTGCTCAAGCACGCTCCACAAAAACAATTAGATGAAGGATCCTTTAATGGATAACTCCAACTCCCTGCCTCTGGGGTCGGCGGCTGCGCCGGCAAAAGCACGCACCACGTCCAGCCGGATCAAATCGATCTTCAGCGGATCGGTCGGCAACATGGTCGAGTGGTACGACTGGTACGTCTACGCCGCCTTCTCGCTGTACTTCGCCAAAGCCTTCTTCCCGAAAGGCGACACCACCGCCCAATTGCTCAACACCGCCGCGATCTTCGCTGTGGGTTTCCTGATGCGCCCGATCGGTGGCTGGCTGATGGGCCTGTACGCCGACAAAGTCGGGCGTAAAAAAGCCCTGATGGCCTCGGTCTACCTGATGTGCTTCGGCTCGCTGCTGATTGCCCTGAGCCCAGGTTATGAAATGATTGGCATCGGTGCGCCGATCCTGCTGGTGTTTGCCCGTTTACTGCAGGGGCTGTCGGTCGGCGGCGAATACGGCACCTCCGCCACTTACCTCAGCGAGATGGCAACCAAGGAACGTCGTGGTTTCTACTCCAGCTTCCAGTACGTGACCCTGATTTCGGGCCAGCTCATCGCCCTGGCCGTACTGATCGTGCTGCAACAGGTATTGACCACCGAGCAGCTGTACGCGTGGGGCTGGCGTATCCCGTTCGCCATCGGCGCCCTGTGCGCAGTCGTCGCGCTGTACCTGCGTCGCGGTATGGAAGAAACCGAGTCGTTCACCAAGAAGGAAAAAGCCAAGGAAAGCGCGATGCGCACCTTGATGCGCCACCCCAAGGAACTGATGACCGTGGTCGGCCTGACCATGGGCGGTACCCTGGCGTTCTACACCTACACCACCTACATGCAGAAATACCTGGTGAACACCGTCGGCATGAGCATTTCCGACTCCACCACCATCTCGGCGGCGACGCTGTTTCTGTTCATGTGCCTGCAACCGATCGTCGGCGGGCTGTCGGATAAAGTCGGTCGTCGGCCAATCCTGATCGCCTTCGGTATCCTCGGCACGCTGTTCACCGTGCCGATCCTCACCACCCTGCACACCATCCAGAGCTGGTGGGGCGCGTTCTTCCTGATCATGGCAGCCCTGATCATCGTCAGCGGCTACACCTCGATCAACGCCGTGGTGAAGGCCGAGCTGTTCCCGACCGAAATCCGCGCCCTGGGTGTGGGCCTGCCGTATGCCCTGACGGTGTCGATCTTCGGCGGTACCGCTGAATACATCGCGCTGTGGTTCAAGAGCATCGGCATGGAAACCGGTTACTACTGGTATGTGACGGCGTGTATTGCGGTGTCATTGGTGGTCTACGTGACGATGAAAGACACGCGCAAACACTCGCGTATCACCACGGACTAAAAAATGTGGGAGCGGCGGTGCGACGATTCGACTTGCCCGCGATAGCGGTGGTTCAGTCGAAGTTGTATTCACTGACCGAAAGCTATCGCGGGCAAGCCCGCTCCCACATTGGGTATGATGTGCTCCCGAGAATTGAGAACAGAACCCGGCCATGTCCGACGATATCCATTTCTACGAACCCGCCAACGGCCACGGCCTGCCCCATGATCCGTTCAATGCCATCGTCGGTCCACGGCCGATCGGCTGGATCTCGTCCCACGACAGCGAAGGCCGCTTGAACCTGGCGCCCTATAGCTTCTTCAATGCGTTCAACTACATTCCGCCGATCATTGGGTTTTCCAGTGTCGGACGCAAAGACAGCCTGAACAACATCGAGCAGACCGGCGAGTTTGTGTGGAACCTGGCGACCCGCCCGTTGGCCGAGCAGATGAACCAGAGCTGCGCCGCCGTATCGCCAGAGGTAAACGAATTCGAGTTGTCCGGCTTGACGCCGGTGGCCTCGAAGATCGTTGGCGTGCCTCGGGTGGGCGAGAGCCCGGTGTCGTTCGAGTGCAAGGTGACGCAGATTATCCAACTGCAGCGTGCCGACAAGGCGCTGGTGCCGAGCTGGCTGGTGCTGGGCGAGGTGGTCGCGGTGCATATCGCCAAGTGGCTGCTCAAGGATGGCATCTACGACACCGCCGCCGCCGAGCCGATTTTACGTGGCGGCGGGCCGGCGGATTACTTCCAGCTGGGGCCTGAGGCGCTGTTCAAGATGTATCGCCCTGGTGCCACAAAACCCTGAATGGAATGAGGTCTAAATGTGGGAGCGGCAGCGTTCCCTAGTTTTCGGCTGTTGCCCACGTCAGCTGACCCTCTTGGTCCACATCGACCAATCGCTCCAATTGCACAGTAGCGGCATCATCCGCATCAGAAGCAGTCTTGAACGTCTGCCCATCAAGGATCTTGTGAAACCGCGGTGCGCCCATGCCATCGAGTGCCTTGACGGCAACGGCGGCGCTGTAGCCACCTTCTCCGGGTACGACGGCGGAAACGGCTTCGTGGTGAGCAAATTGTTTACGTGCCATGTTGCAGGTCCTAGCCAATAGAAAGTCGGCCATTCTAAACCCTAACCGGCGAGTTGCAGGTACTCGCCATAGGCATTGGCGGCTGAGGCATCGGTAAAGGTCTGGAAGTCCATGCTGCGAACCACCATGTCGTTCAACAGCTCGGTAAAGATCATCAGGGCCGGAGAATTGAAGTAGGCGCTCATCGCCTGCTCGCTGCTCCAGAAGCCCGAGACCAGCCAGACATCAGGGTCGACCTGGGAATGCTGCAACGAGAATTGCAGGCAACCCTGAGCCTGGCGGCCCGGTTCGATCAAACTGCTCAAGCGTGCACCGAGTTCGGTGCTGCACCCGGTGCGGGCGCGGATAAAGGCCATATGGCTCGCGGGAATGGGGGTGGACATGTTCGACTCTCCCGTTGAGAAGTGATGCTCGGCAAGCACTGTAGGGGCGTGTTGCCACAGGGTCAAAGATAACGGCGCGGGTGCGGGCGCGGTTAGTCGATTCCTGCTGGCTTATTGCACAATCCTGCGAGAAGCGCAGATAGGACGTTTGGCCCCGGCATTTATTCCAAGGGCAACCGCCTTGTTTCAGGGAGATGACAGCCCCCACGATTGCCTGATTCACGATGTGTCGCAGGATCAGGCAAGGATTGTGCAGAATCGACGTAACACTGTTTGCACGGCCGCCGCTAAGCTGACCCCATCGAAGTAGCCTGTAGAGGACGCCCCATGCCGTCGCCCGAACCCCGATCCCTCCCCCTCGATGCCGAGATGGAAAAGCAGCGCGCCGAACTGGCGAGCATTGTGCAGCGGCATACCTGGGAAGACGGCTCCTACGGTACGGCAATCACCTCGCTGTACCTGAACCGCCACAACGCACCGCGCGACTTCATGCCGGTACTGGTGGAGCCGGCCCTGTGCATTCTGGCCAGCGGCAGCAAGGAAGTGCGCCTCGCCGATGAAGTGTTTGCCTATGACCCGCTCAATTACCTGGTGTTCTCGGTAGCGATGCCGGTGGCTGGCCGGATCATGGAGGCCACGCCGCAAGACCCCAACCTGTCGATCAGGATCAACATCGACCCGGCCCAACTCACTGCACTGATCGCGGAAGCCGGCCCGATGGGTGTGCCGTCGCGCCCAACCTCCCGTGGCATGTACGTCGACCGCATCGACAACCAACTGCTCGACGCGGTGCTGCGCCTGGCGCGGTTGCTGGATACGCCCAAAGACATCGCCATGCTTGCGCCGCTGATCAATCGGGAAATTCTTTATCGCCTGTTGCGGGGTCCGCAGGGTTATCGGCTGTATGAAATTGCCGTTGCCAACAGCCAGAGCCACCGAGTGAGCCAGGCGATCAAGTGGTTGAACAGCAACTACGAGCAACCACTGCGCATCGACGACTTGGCCAGGGAAGTGAACCTGAGCGTCTCGACCTTGCACCACCGCTTCAAGGCAATTACAGCCATGAGCCCGTTGCAGTACCAGAAGCAATTGCGCTTGCAGGAAGCGCGGCGGTTGATGATTGCCGAAGGGTTGGAAGCGTCGGCAGCGGGGTATCGCGTGGGGTATGAAAGCCCGTCACAGTTCAGCCGCGAATACAGCCGGTTGTTTGGTGCGCCGCCGTTGAGGGATTTGGCTAGATTGCGCCAAAGCATCTGACCGGATGAAGATCAACATGTGGGAGCTGGCTTGCCTGCTCCCACATTGGCCTCGCGTGTGTTCAATCGAGGCCGCGGGGGAGCTGCAGGGTCACGCGCAACCCGCCCTCACGCAGGTTCTGCAAACTCACTTCACCGCCATGGCTGTGGGCAATGTTGCGCGCAATCCCTAGTCCCAAGCCGTAACCCTGCTGGTGCCCGGCCAGACGAAAGTGCGGTTCAAACACTTGCTCCAGCCGCTGCTCCGGAACCCCAGGCCCCTCGTCATCCACATGCAGGATGAACTCCGCGCCGTTGTCCTCGATGTGCAAATGCGCGTTCTGCCCGTACTTCAACGCGTTGTCGATCAGGTTGCCGATGCAACGCTTGAGCGCCAGCGGCTTGCCCGGATAAGGGGTCAGTGCGCGGCCATGCTGGGTGACGCGGCCATTGCCGTTGGGCGCCAGGTACGGTTCCACCAGGCAGTCGAGCACGTGGTTCAGGTCCACCGGCTCGATATTTTCGTGAATATCGGTGTCTTTCACGCATTGCAGCGCGCCTTTCACCAGCAACTCTAGTTCATCAAGATCGCGGCCGAATTTGGTTTGCAGGTTTTCGTCTTCAAGCAGTTCCACGCGCAGGCGCAGACGGGTAATCGGTGTGCGCAAATCATGGGAAATGGCGCTGAACAACTGGCTGCGCTCGGTCAGGTAGCGGCTGATACGTTCGCGCATCGCGTTGAACGCACGGCCCACTTCCACCACTTCGCTGCCGCCGCCTTCGGCTACCGGCTCTACGTCAGCCCCCAGGGACATATCCCGCGCCGCCCGCGCCAGGCGTTTAAGGGGCCGACTCTGCCAGTGCACCAGCAAGCCGATAAACAGCAGCAGGAAACCGCTGGTCAGCACGATAAACCACACTTGCTGGGACGGCAGGCCTTGTTCCTCAAGACTGGTGTAGGGCTCGGGCAGCAGCGAAGCAATGTACAGCCATTCGCCCGGGGCGAGCTGGATCTGGGTCACCAGCACGGGCGGGTTCACCGGTTCCAGGGTCAACGCGTAATGCGCCCAGGAACGCGGCAACTCGTCGAGTTTCAGGCCAGCATTGAAGATGCGCAGGTCTTCGGCGCTGACAAACTCCACCGAGATGTGCACGTCGGCGCCGAGGGTCTGGCGCAGCACTTCATCCACGGCCACCAGCACGGCATGCTTGCGCGGGGTCTCCGGCAAGACCTCCATGTCCAGCGGTCGGTCGTTGAGGGTTACCACGAAGCGGGTGCCGCCCATGCTGCGCAATTGGTCCAGGACCAACGGGCGATACGCCACCGGCAACGAACGGAAGTAGCTCACGCTGGCGGTCATCGAATGCGCCAGGCTACGGGCGCTGGTGACCAGGCCCTCGAGCTGGGTGGCGCGCAACTGCGACACCCAGATCACGCTGGACAGCGCCTGGGCAAACAACACCGCCAGCAGCGTCAGCAGCAGCATGCGCCCCAGCAGCGAGCGCGGCACCGGGAAACGGCGGCGGCGCTCGGTCACATGTTCAGTGGGCATTGCCGGCAACCACGCTGGCTGCCAGTTGATAACCGCTGCCGCGCACGGTGCGGATCAGCCTCGGGGGTTTTTCGGTATCGCGCAGGCGTTGGCGCAGGCGGCTGACAGCCATGTCGACGATACGGTCCAGCGGCATCAAGTCGCGACCACGGGTGGCGTTGCCGATGGTGTCACGGTCGAGGATTTGTTGGGGGTGGTCGAGAAACAATTTGAGCAGGGCAAAGTCGGCACCGGAAAGGATCACTTCTTCGCCATCCACATGAAACAGCCGGTGGCTGATCATGTCCAGGCGCCACTCATCAAACACCAGCACATCCCCGCCTACGCTGCGTTCCTGGCCAAACTGGCAACGGCGCAACAGCGCTTTGATCCGCGCCTGCAGCTCACGGGGGCTGAAGGGTTTGCCGATGTAGTCATCGGCACCCAGCTCCAGGCCGATCACGCGGTCGGCTTCGTCAGAGCTGGCGGTGAGCATGATGATCGGCACCTGCGCCTGGCGCGGGTGCTGGCGGATCCAGCGGCAGAGACTGAAACCGTCTTCGTCCGGCAACATCACATCAAGGATGACCAGGTCGCATGGCGCCTCGTTCATCGCCTGGCGGAACCCCGCGCCATCCGGCACGCCACGCACCTGGAAACCGGCGCGACTGAGGTAGGTCTGCAGCAACTCGCGGATTTCCTGGTCGTCGTCGACGAGGAGAATGGATTTACTGATTACGCTCACGGGGTCCTCCTTGTTGTTATGGCCAAGCTTAAGTCATTTGTTGCTCTTGAGGCCCTGATCGCGGGCAAGCCAGCTCCCACAGGAGAATGCACTCCAAATGTGGGAGCTGGCTTGCCTGCGATGGGGCCATCACGGCCTACGCAAACGCCTGCTCCAACGCCACGCCAGCCCCGGTCAACCCGGAATACGGGGCTGTGACCAACCACACCGGAATGCCCTTGAAGTAGTCGCTCATGCAGCCTTTGTCCGCAAAGCTCTTGGCGAAACCGCTGCGGATAAAGAAGTCGGCAAACCTCGGTATCACGCCGCCCACGATGTACACGCCACCGCGCCCGCCGGTGGTCAGCACGTTGTTGCCGGCTACTCGGCCCAGCCAGATGCTGAACTGGTCTAACACTTCCATCGCCACCGGGTCGCCGGCCAGGCCTGCGGCCGTGATGGCTTCGGGCGTGTCCAGCACCGGGGTGTGACCGTCCACTGCACAAATCGCTCGATACAGGCGCGGCAAGCCGCCTCCGCTCAAGGCGGTTTCGGCGCTGACGTGGCCGATCTCGCTGTAGATGTGCTGCCACAACTGGGTTTCCCGCGGGCTGCTCAAAGGCAGGTCGACATGGCCGCCCTCGCCCGGCAATGCGGCGAAACGCCCGCCCCCCAAATCCAGCAATGTGCCAACACCCAGGCCGGTGCCAGGACCAATCACCACCGCCGGGCGCAACGGCTCCGGCGTGCCTTCGCAGACCACACGAAACTCGTCGGGCTGCAAGCGCGTCATGCCTAGGGCCATGGCCGAGAAGTCGTTGACCAGTAGCAGCTCATCCACCTGCAAGGCTTTACAGAAAGCAGTCTTGCTCAGGCGCCAGTGATTGTTGGTGAATTTAAATTCATCCCCACTCACCGGCCCGGCCACCGACAGGCACACCGCACCGATGTCACCGATTTCCAGGCCTTCTTCCTTGAGATAAACCTTGATCGCCTCTTCGGGGCTGGAATGATCCGCCGTGGCATGCACGCGGATCGAATGCAGCGCCTGGTCCCGCCACAACGCGAAACGCGCGTTGGTTCCACCGATATCACCGACCAGCGCTAGCTTCACTTAAGCGTCTCCAGGGCAGAGGTAAAGGCGCTGGCGCCCTGCTCTGCGGAGCTTGCGGCCAAGCGCATAAATGCAAACAGCTCACGACCGGCTCCCACGTTATTGCCCAACAGGCCCGTGGCAGGTGCGCGCGCTGCAAATTCTTCGGCGTCTACCTTAAGCTCCAAGATGCCTTTCACGCCATCCACGCGAATGATATCGCCATCGCGCACCCGCGCCAGTGGCCCGCCGCTGTGGGCTTCGGGGTTAACGTGAATCGCGGCGGGGATCTTACCCGACGCGCCGGACATACGCCCGTCTGTCACCAGCGCAACTTTGAAACCGCGGTCCTGCAACACGCCGAGGAATGGCGTCATCTTGTGCAGTTCCGGCATGCCGTTGGAGCGCGGGCCCTGGAAGCGCATCACCGCGACAAAGTCTTTTTCCAGCTGGCCGGCCTTGAAGGCGTCGGCCAGGTCCTGCTGATCCTGGAACACCACGGCGGGTGCTTCGACAATTTGATGCTCGAGGGCTACCGCCGAGACTTTCATTACGCCACGGCCGAGGTTGCCTTCCATCACACGCAAACCACCTTCCGGCGAGAACGCACGGGCCACGGGGCGCAGGATGGTTTCGTCGAGGCTTTCGATCGGACCGTCGCGCCAGACCAGCTCGCCATCCACCAGGAACGGTTCCTGGATATAACGGCTCAGGCCCTTGCCGGCCACGGTGTTGACGTCTTCATGGAGCAGGCCGGCTTCAAGCAGTTCACGGATCAGGAACGACATGCCGCCCGCCGCCTGGAAGTGGTTGATGTCCGCCTTGCCGTTCGGATACACGTGGGACAGGGTCGGCACCACCTCGGAGAGGTCGGCCATGTCCTGCCAGGTGAGAATAATGCCCGCCGACATGGCGATAGCCGGCATGTGCAGCGTGTGGTTGGTGGAACCGCCGGTGGCGTTGAGGGCGACGATGGAGTTGACGATGGACTTCTCGTCGACGATCTCGCCGATCGGCGTGAAGCTGCCGTTGGCCTTGGTCAGGCGCGTGACCTGGTGCGCGGCTTCGCGGGTCAGTGCGTCACGCAGCGGCGTGTACGGGTTGACGAACGAGGCGCCTGGCAAGTGCAGGCCCATCACTTCCATCAGCAACTGGTTGGTGTTGGCAGTGCCGTAGAAGGTGCAGGTGCCAGGGCTGTGGTAGGACTTCATCTCCGATTCCAGCAGCTCTTCGCGGGTCGCCTTGCCTTCGGCATAGCGCTGGCGCACATCGGCTTTCTGTTTGTTGGAGATGCCCGACGGCATCGGGCCGCCCGGGACGAAGATCATCGGCAGGTGGCCGTAGCGCAGTGCGCCCATCATCAGGCCGGGGACGATCTTGTCGCAGATGCCGAGCATCAGCGCGGCATCGAACATGTTGTGGGACAGCGCTACCGCCGTGGACATGGCAATCACTTCACGGCTGAGCAGGCTCAGCTCCATACCGGGCTCGCCTTGGGTCACGCCGTCGCACATGGCGGGGGTGCCACCGGCGAACTGGCCGACCGAACCGACTTCGCGCAGGGCTTTCTTGATCTGTTCCGGGAAGTGTTCGTACGGCTGATGCGCCGAGAGCATGTCGTTATATGACGAAACAATTGCCACGTTGGCGGCATTCATCATACGCAGGCTATTTTTATCTTCAGTGCCGCAACCGGCCACGCCGTGGGCGAAGTTGGCGCATTGCAGCTTACCGCGCATCGGACCGTCGATGGCTGCACCGCGAATGAGCGCAAGGTAAGCCTCGCGAGTGGCGCGGCTGCGGGCGATAAGCCGTTCGGTGACCTCAAGAACGCGGGGATGCATGTGTAGAACTCCAGGCTAACGGATGTGGCGACCCTCGTTCCTGGGTTGATCAAACGCCCGCAGCGCATGGGATAGCAGGGAGGCATTTGGATCATCGGACCAGTTGATTCAGGTCACTCGTTGTAGATTGAACAAAATATTGCCACTAAAAAGGCTTGTTTTCTATTTTTATGCGAATAATCTTGTAATTCTTACAACAAATCGACGACAGGCACTCTCCAATGACTCTTCGTATCGCAATCAATGGTTTTGGCCGTATCGGCCGTAATGTCCTGCGCGCACTGTATACCCAAGGCTACCGCCAGGATTTGCAGATCGTCGCCATCAATGATCTTGGCGACAGTTCGATCAACGCCCACCTGCTCAAATACGACACCGTGCATGGCACTTTCGAAGCAGAGGTCGCCCACGATCAGGAAAGCCTGACCGTCAATGGTGACCGGATTGCCGTCAGTGCCATTCGCAACCCGGCCGATCTGCCATGGGCTGCACACAAGATCGACGTGGTGTTCGAATGCACCGGTCTGTTCACTGACCGTGACAAGGCTGCCGCCCATATTACCGCTGGCGCGCGCAAGGTGATCATCTCTGCACCGGCCAAGGGCGCGGACGCCACCGTGGTCTACGGCGTGAACCATGACATTTTGCGTCAATCCCACCAGATCATCTCCAACGCCTCATGCACCACCAACTGCCTGGCGCCTGTGGCCCAAGTGCTGCACCGCGAGTTGGGTATCGAAAGCGGCCTGATGACCACGATTCACGCCTACACCAACGATCAGAACCTCACCGACGTCTACCACACCGACCCGTACCGCGCGCGTTCGGCCACCCAGAACATGATCCCAAGCAAGACCGGCGCGGCTGAAGCGGTCGGCCTGGTGCTGCCGGAACTGGCGGGCAAGCTGACCGGCATGGCCGTGCGGGTACCGGTGATCAACGTATCGCTGGTGGACCTCACCGTACAGCTGAAGAAAGAAGCCACTGCCGAACAGGTCAACGCGCTGCTCAAAGAAGCCAGCCAGCACTCGAAGATCCTCGGCTACAACACCCTGCCGCTGGTTTCCAGTGACTTCAACCACAACCCGCTGTCGTCGATCTTCGATGCCAATCACACCAAGGTCAGTGGCAAGTTGCTGAAAGTGCTGGCGTGGTACGACAACGAGTGGGGCTTCTCCAACCGTATGCTGGATAACTGCCTGGCGCTGTGCAACGCCGAGTAATCGGGCAACGCAGGTCGCTTGTGGGAGCCGGTTTTTTGTGAGAGTCGGACTTGCCCGCGATGCAGGCAACTCGGTGTTTCAGTCAGACCGAGGTGATGCTATCGCGGGCAAGCCAGCTCCCACATAAGCCTGGTTCGCACAGGGATCCGTAAACCCGCTCAAAGTGCCCCTTGCCATTTGAGTTGATGATAAGCATTATCATTAACTGCATATCGGTCTGGTATCACTGTGAGCCAATCTCGCTTCAACCATGTCTTTCTCACCCAACGGGTGATTCTGCTTCGCACCTTGCAGCGGATGGTGAATAACCACAGCACCGCCGAGGACCTGTTGCAGGAAACCTACCTGCGCGTCACCCGGGCCCTGAGCGAGCGGCCGATCGATCACCTTGAACCCTTTGTCTATCAGACGGCGCGCAACCTGGCGCTGGATCACCTGCGCGCGCGTCGGATCCAGGCCCGCACGTTGCAGGAAGATGTCCCGCTGGACGTTCTGCAAAGCGTCGCCGCCCCTATCAGTACACCAGAGGACGCCACCCAGGCCGAGCAAATGCTTGAGGCCCTGAGCGTCAGCCTGGGCCAGTTGAGCGCCCGTCAGCAGCAGATTTTCATCCTCAGCCGCCTGCATGGTTGCAGCTATCAGGAGATTGCCGATCAGTTGCACGTGTCCTTGAGCACCGTGCAAAAGGAACTGAAGTTGATCATGGCCATCTGTGTAGGTGTGGCCGAACGGCTGGATCGGCCTTAAGCTTCACCCGACAGAAACGTCGACCCGAGCTGTAGGAAAGTTGATTAGAACGTGGCGAAGACCCGAGGAACACCGTGACGGACCCGAATAAACTGCGCCCCCACGAGCTGGCTCATGAGGTGTTGCAAGACACGGCTATGGACCAAGCCCTCGACTGGCTGATCGCCTTGCAGTGCCCGCAGCCTGGGCAGCAGGCCGAATTCGAAGCCTGGCTGGCGAGTGACCCGGCCCACGTCCAGGCTTTCGGCAAAGCCCAGGCCGCCTGGGGTGGCGCGCCGGTACACAGCGCCGCCGTTGCACTGGCCGTGCCACGCAAGCCCAGCGCCTGGCGCCGGGTCAAACCGCATTGGAAACCATTGGCCACCGCCGCCGTGCTGTTGATCGGCCTGTTCAGCTTCAGCAACCTGCCGGTACGCCTGCAAGCCGACCACCTCACCGTGGTGGGCGAACGCCAGCGCCTGCAATTGGACGACGGCTCGAAGGTGTTGCTCAACACCAACTCGGCGTTTTCCAGCAGCATCAAGGACCACCAGCGCATCGCCCGCCTGTACCAGGGCGAGGCGTTTTTTGAAGTGGTGCCCAGTCATGGCTTGCCCCTGGAAATCGACGCCGGCCCCGTGCGTGCCAGCGTGCGCGACACCGCTTTCGCCGTGCGTTACCTCAACGGTGAAGCCCAGGTGCAAGTGCAGCGCGGCGATGTCGACCTGAGCAATACCTTCGACGATGCCCGCGTGCGCCTGAGCGCCGGTGAAAGTATCCGCATCGGGCCCAAGGGCTTCGGCCAACCTGCCAAGCTGGACGCCAACAAAGACCTGGCCTGGGTGCAAGGCCGGCTGATCTTCGAAAACTGCCCGATGAGCGAAGTGCTCGCCGAACTGCGCCGCTATTACCCCGGCTGGATCGTCAACACCAACGACCGGCTCGCCAGCGTCGCCGTCACCGGCAATTACCGCCTCGACCAGCCCCTGGATGTAGTGCGTTCACTGGCTCACATCACCTCGGCCAAGCTGTCGGAATACCCGGCGCTGGTGATCTTGAACTAAATGAGAATTATTTTTACTCGATAGCTGACGGTGGTACGTCTCGTCTTAGCCAATGCAACTGATTCCTATTTGTTTCAGTTCGCAACTATAAGATTCGTATCCCGGAGCGCTCTCGATGTCCTCTTGTTTCAACCGCCGGTCCTCCTCGCCCGTCCTGTCCGTGCTGACGGCGGCTATCCTGCTGGCAGCTGCGCCAGTGATGACGGCCGCTGCTGCCGAACCTGCGCCGCGCAGCCATGGCAACTACACCTTCAACATCGAGCAGCAGCCGCTCGTCTCGGCACTCAACGCCTTTACCGCCGTCACCGGCTGGCAAGTCGGCCTGCCGGCGGAACTCGGCCAGGGCGTATCGTCCCCTGGCGCACGCGGCCCGTTGTCGCCGGAAAAAGCCCTGGATCGGCTGTTGGTGGGGACCAACCTGAGCTACCGCAAACTGGGCAACAACAACATCGTCCTGGAAAAGCGCGCAACGGGAAGCACCCTCAACCTGCAGCAGGTGACTATCAGCGCCACCCGTAACGAGCAGGATGTAAACAGCGTGCCGAGCAGCGTCAGCGTGCATGAACGTGAGGAGCTGGACCGCCAGAACGTGAACACCATTCGCGAGCTGGTGCGTTACGAGCCCAACGTCTCAGTAGGCGGCGCCGGCGGCCGTGCGAGCAACTCGGGCTACAACATTCGTGGCATTGACGGCGACCGCATCCTCACCCAGGTGGATGGCGTGGAAGTGCCGGACAATTTCTTCAACGGCCCTTACGCCAAGACCCGCCGCAATTACGTGGACCCGGAAATCGTCAAGCGCGTGGAAATCCTGCGCGGCCCGGCCTCGGCCCTGTATGGCAGCAGCGCCATTGGTGGCGCCGTCAGCTATTTCACCCTCGACCCGGATGACATCATCAAGCCCGGCCAGGACTTCGGCGCCCGCCTGAAGACCGGCTACAGCTCCGCCGACGAGAGCTGGTTGACCTCTGGCACCGTCGCCGGGCGCGTGCAGGACTTCGACGGCTTGCTGCACTTGAGCCAGCGTAATGGTCACGAAATGGAATCCTACGACGGCAACAACGCCACGGGCCTGGCGCGTACCGGCGCCAACCCCGAAGATGCGCGCACCACCAACGTGCTGGCCAAGCTGGGTTGGAATTATGGCGATGACAACCGACTGGGCCTGACTTACGAGAAGTTCAAGGACGATCGCGACGTCAACCTCAAGAATGCAGTGGGCGGCCCATTCACAGGCGGGCGCGGCTTCAACTTCTACCGGGCGCGGTCGGGCAACGACACCATCACCCGCGAACGTTTCGGTATCGAAAACCGCTTCGCCCTCGAATCGCCGATTGCCGATCACATCAAGACTAGCCTCAACTACCAGATCGCCAAGACCGACCAGACCACTGCCGAGATCTACCAGCCATCACGGCGTGTCTTGCGCACCCGCGAAACCCTTTATGAAGAAAAACAGTGGGTGTTCGACGCACAGTTGGACAAGGCCTTCAGCCTGGGTGAAACCGATCACCAACTGACCTATGGCACCACCCTCAAACAACAGAAGGTTACCGGCTCCCGCGAAGGCGCGGCGACCTGCCTGGCGGTCGGCAGCGGTTGCACGGCCATCGGCGCGCCCAGCCCGATTGCCAGCGACAGCGTGAAAAAAGCCAGCGACTTCCCGGACCCGACTATCAACACTTACTCGCTGTTCGCGCAGGACCAGATCACCTGGGACAAGTGGACCTTCCTGCCCGCGGTGCGCTATGACTACACCCAACTCAAGCCCAAGTTGACTGAAGAGTTCCTCAACACCGTCGACCCGACGCGGATCTACGCCCACAGTGACAAGGAAAAAACCTGGCACCGTGTGACGCCCAAATTCGGCCTGACCTACGCGCTGACCGATCACTACACCTGGTTTGGTCAATACGCTGAAGGTTTCCGCACACCGTCAGCCAAAGCCTTGTACGGCCGCTTCGAAAACCTGCAGCAGGGCTACACCGTCGAGCCCAACCCGGACCTCAAGCCGGAAAGCAGCAAAGGCATGGAAACCGGGATTCGTGGCAACTTCGATTCCGGCTCGTTTGATATCGCCGTGTTCTACAACAAATACCGCAATTTCATCGACGAGGACGCCTCCGTCGCCGGCAGTACCTCACAGCAATTCGAAGCCAACAACATCAAGCACGCCACCATCAAGGGGATCGAAGCCAAAGGGCGCCTGAACCTTGATGCGTTTGGCGCACCGCAAGGCCTGTACACCCAGGGTTCGGTTGGCTACACCTATGGCCGCAACGACGATAATGGCGAGGCGCTCAACAGCGTCAACCCGCTCAAGGGCGTATTCGGCCTGGGCTACGACCAGGACAACTACGGTGGCCTGCTGAGCTGGACCCTGGTGAAAAAACAGAATCGCGTCGACAGCACCACCTTCCATGCGCCTGACGGCAGCACCACTGGCCCCTTCAAGACCCCAGGCTTCGGCATTGTCGACCTGACCGCCTTCTATAAGGTCACCCACGACGTGACCCTCAACGGTGGTCTCTACAACCTGACCGACAAGAAGTACTGGAACTGGGATGACGTGCGCAGCTACGACGGCGTCGGCGAGGCCGGTGTGACCTCGCCCGCCAACCTCGACCGCCTGACCCAGCCGGGTCGCAACTTTGCGATCAACGTGGTCTGGGACATCTAGCGCGCACCACTCACCTCGTCGAAATTTCATCGCCGGGGTGAGGATTTTTTACTGTGCCGCGTCTTCTTGTTCGTCTAGTTGATAACCGCTCTCTTTAAGAGCAATAAGGCGCTCCCCTTCTCAAGGACTTATTCATGACCGCTTCTCCTACCGCAGAACGTCCAAGCCTGCGCTCCCAGCGCCTGAACCAGATCACGAACGAGCCGCACACCAAGCTCGACGCATTGGTCAAAGCCCACGCGCCGTTCGAGACACAGGCCAACTTCGCGCGTTTCGTGGTGGCGCAGTATCTGTTCCAGTCGGAATTGGTGGCCCTCTACAACGATGCCGAACTGATCAAGATCGTGCCGGACCTGGCGGAGCGCTGCCGTGCGGACGCCGCCAAGCTGGACCTGGCCGACCTGGACACCGAAGTGCCTGCGCCGGTGGCGGGCGCCGTGAAGAACCCGAGCAAGGCCGAAGCCCTCGGCTGGCTGTTCGTTTCCGAGGGCTCAAAGCTCGGCGCTGCGTTCCTGATCAAGCGCGCCGTGGGCCTGGGCCTGAGCGAAACCTTCGGTGCCCGTCACCTAAGTGAACCGGCCGGCGGTCGTGCCGAAGGCTGGAAGCGCTTCACCCGCACCCTCGACGCCTTGGCGTTCAGCGCCGAAGAGGAAGCCGCAGTGGAAAAAGGCGCGGTCGACGCGTTTGTACGCTTCACCGTCTTGTTGGAACAGGCGTACGCTAGCGCCCCTGAACTGGCGTAATGCTCCGGTAGAAACCGGATCAATGTGGGAGCTGGCTTGCCTAGCCAGCTCCCACCCTTGATTGCATTTCAACTCAAGCAATCTGTCTCTCTTTCCACCAGATAAGCTTCACCATGACCCGCAAACCCCAATCCACCTCGAAAATCGCGCAGATCCTCTTCGGCCTGCTGGCCTACGTCAGCCTGGGCATCGGATTAGTGGCGATTGTCATCCCGGGTTTGCCCACCACCGAATTCATCCTCTTGGCCGCCTGGGCCGCCACCAAAAGTTCGCCGCGCCTCAGCGCCTGGCTGGAAAACCACCGGCTGTTCGGGCCGATCCTGTCCAACTGGCGCAACGGCAAGATCATCGCGCGGCGGGCCAAGGTGAGCGCCACCGTGAGCATGCTGCTCTGCGCGATCCTGATGCTGGTGATGCTCGACCACGGCTGGCCGATCTACCTGGCGATTGCCGGCATGAGCCTGGGCAACCTGTGGATCTGGTCACGCCCGGAACGGCTTGCACACCCCACAGAACGCTGCCTGTAGGCATTCTCCTACCGCTCATCGCTTGCTTCTCATGAATTGATTTATGACGCCGATGTTTCAGACATAGCGCCGAATGGACTTGGCTCTGCTGCTTGCATACCAATACGTCCATTCGCGAGTGAACCTATGTTCGACACCCTCTCCATCCGCTTGAAAATCGTGCTGTTGTCAGGCCTTTGCCTGTTGGGGGTGATAGCGCTGATCATCAGTATCAACCTGTACGAGACTGATCAGAACGATCACCTGATCAGCGATTCAAGCTCGCGAATGCTCACCAGCAGTGTGCAGAACCTGCTGCAAGCCAAGGCTGCCGAACAGGCGGTGCAACTGCAGAAAACCTTTGGCGAGAACCTGTTGGTGGTGACTGCCCTCGCCGACCAAGTCAAGGACTTGCGCAACCTCGCCGCCAAGCGCTCACTGGACCCCGGCGCGCTGCGAGAGGAACTCAACCAGAGTCTTAAAACCACCTTCGAACGCAACAGCAAGGTGCTCGGTATCTGGTTGTCGTTCGAGCCCAATGGGCTGGATGGCAAGGACAGCGAATTCATCGGCGACAAGGCTCGCGTGTCCAACGAAAAAGGCCGCTTCTCCAGCTACTGGAGCCGTGCCGGTGGCGAAGGCCTGAACACCATAATGGTCGAGGATGACCTGACCAAGACCGCCCTCAACCTCAGCGGCACGCCCTACAACATTTGGTACACCTGCCCACGAGACACCCGCAGCACATGCCTGCTGGACCCGTACGAAGACACCGTGGGCGGCAAGCCGGTGCTGATGACCACCATCTCCCTGCCGCTGATCGTGGACGGTAAAGTGATCGGCGTAGTCGGTGTCGATATCGCCCTCAACAGCCTGCAAACCCTCGCCGATGCTGCACAAAAGGAATTGTTCGAAGGCGCCGCGCAGTTGGAAGTCATTTCCAGCACCGGCCTGATTGCCGCCCACAGCGGCGAGCCGGCCAGGGTCGGCAAAAACCTGGTCGACACGCTCGGCGCCGAAGGCAAGGAAATCGTGCAACTGCTGGCCAGTAACAGCCACGTCAACCGCGAACAGGGCGACACGATCCGTGCGGTCTACGCGGTCAAACCTATCGCCGATGCAAAAGCCTGGGGCGTGGTGGTCAAGCTGCCCAAACACGTCATGCTTGCCGACGCCACGAAACTCCAAGGTGTGCTCGACAAAGCCCAGGCCAGCGGCACCCTCAAAGCCTTGCTGGTGGGCGCCGCCGCCGGCTTGCTCGGCTTGCTGCTGATCTGGCTGACCGCCACCGGTGTGACCCGTCCGATCAACAGCGTGGCCGCCATGCTCAAGGACATCGCCAGCGGTGACGGCGACCTCACCCAGCGCCTGGCCTATGCCAAGAAAGACGAGCTGGGCGAACTGGTGAACTGGTTCAACCGCTTCCTCGACAAGCTGCAGCCGACTATCGCGCAGATCAAGCAAAGCATCACCGAAGCGCGGGGCACTGCCGATCAGTCCTCGGCCATCGCGCGCCAGACCAGCGAAGGCATGCAGGTGCAGTTCCGCGAAATCGACCAGGTGGCCACGGCGTCCAATGAAATGAGCGCCACCGCCCATGACGTCGCCAACAGCGCGTCCAATGCCGCCAGCGCGGCACGCGGCGCCGACCAGTCGGCACGTGAAGGCATGCAGATCATTGAAAAGAGCACACGGGACATCACCACCCTGGCCGAGGAAGTCAGCAAGGCGGTGACGGAAGTCGAAGCCCTGGCGGTCAACAGCGAACAGATCGGCTCGGTACTCGAAGTGATCCGCAGCATCGCCGAGCAAACCAACCTGCTGGCACTCAACGCTGCCATCGAAGCTGCGCGCGCCGGGGAAAGCGGGCGCGGGTTTGCGGTGGTGGCCGACGAAGTACGCAACCTGGCCAAGCGCACCCAGGATTCCGTGGAGGAAATCCGCCTGGTGATCGAACGCATCCAGAGCGGCACCCGTGGCGTAGTGGCGACCATGCATTCGAGCCAAAGCCAGGCCCAGAGCAATGCCGGGCAGATCCATCAAGCGGTGCAGGCCCTGGGCAAGATCAGCGATGCCGTCACGGTGATCAGCGACATGAACCTGCAGATCGCCAGCGCCGCCGAGCAACAAAGCGCCGTGGCCGAAGAGGTCAACCGCAACGTCTCGGCAATTCGTACCGTGACCGAAACCCTCACCGGGCAGGCCACCGAGTCGGCGGCGATCAGCAGCCAACTGAATGCATTGGCCAGCCAGCAGATGAAGTTGATGGATCAGTTCAGGGTGTAACAGATCCTGAATTCAATGCGGGCCCCTGTGGGAGCGGGCTTGCCCGCGATGGCGGTGCATCAGCAACACATCATTGACTGACCCACCGCCATCGCAGGCAAGCCAGCTCCCACATAAAGCAGATTTGCATCGGCTTAACGACCGGGCCAGGCTTGAACAAACGCCGCCACATCCTCTTTCGGCGCAGTACGCGGCGGATTTTGCGGCGTACCCAAATACAGGAAACCAATCACTTCCTCATCCGCCGTCAGCCCCAAGCCTTTAGCAACGTGCGCCGAGTAGGACAATTCGCCAGTGCGCCACACCGCACCAATGCCCTGGGCGTAGGCCGCCAACAGGATCCCATGGGCAGCGCAGGCCGCAGCCAGCAGTTGCTCGGACTTCGGCACCTTGGAATGTTCCTGCAAGCGGGCAATCACCACCACCACCAACGGCGCACGCAGCGGGCCATTCTGGGCTTTGTCGATGGCGGCTTGCGGCGCTTCAGCGTCTTGCAGGCGCGCCGCCTCAGCCAGCAACGTGCCCATTTGCTCGCGGGCGGCGCCTTCCACCGTCAGGAAACGCCAAGGGCGCAACTGCCCGTGGTCGGGCGCCCGCATGGCGGCGGCGAACAGCACGTCGCGCTGCTCCTGGGTCGGTGCCGGTTCCAGCAAGCGCGGCACGGAAACACGGTTGAGCAAAGCGTCGAGAGCCTGCATTGGCCACCTCCAGAGAAAAATGTGCGGTCATTCTAGCGGGAATGAATCGGGATGCCACCAAACGATAATTGCTCTTATTCATTGCGCCCTGCCCTGTTAGACTTTGCGCCCATAATTTGCGCATTCGCTCAGGGTTTCCGATGTTCCGTCCGTTTTTTCGCCTGTCCGCAGCACTGCTGGCCTTGAGCTTGGCTGCCTGCGATGACGCGCCCAGGTTCACCAAGGCCGAGCCGGGTGAATCACGGGCGGGCGGCGCAGCGACGGTGAACAAGCGTGACCAGAACGCGTTTTCCCTGCCCTCGGCCAACCTGTCGGCCACGCGGCGCCTGGATTTCAGCGTGGGCAACAGCTTCTTTCGCAGCCCCTGGGTGATCGCGCCGTCCACCACCACGGCGCGTGATGGCCTGGGCCCGTTGTTCAATACGAATGCCTGCCAGAACTGCCATATAAAAGACGGCCGTGGGCACCCCCCGTTGCCCGATGCACCGAATGCGGTGTCGATGCTGGTGCGCCTGTCCATTGAGAATAGCCCTGCGTATGCCAAGCTGATCGAACAGATCGGCGTAGTCCCTGAACCGGTCTACGGCGGGCAACTGCAAGACATGGCCGTGCCCGGCGTTGTGCCCGAAGGCAAGGTGCGGGTCGACTACACGCCGGTCAACGTTACCTTCAAGGACGGCACGGTAGTCGAACTACGCAAGCCGGACCTGCAAATCACCCAGCTTGGCTACGGCCCGATGCATCCGGATACACGCTTCTCCGCGCGCATCGCCCCGCCGATGATCGGCCTGGGCCTGCTGGAAGCCATCAGCGACGCCGATATCCTGCGCAACACCGACCCGAAGACCGCCGACAAAGAAGCCATCGTCGGCCGCGCCAATTGGGTCTGGGACGACGCCCAGCAAAAAACCGTGCTTGGGCGTTTCGGCTGGAAAGCCGGGCAACCCAACCTCAATCAACAAAATGTTCACGCGTTTTCTGGTGATATGGGCCTCACCACGTCCCTGAGACCGTTCGATGACTGCACCGATGCTCAAGTCGCCTGCAAGCAGGCGCCCAACGGCAATGGGCCCGACGGCGAGCCTGAAGTCAGCGACAATATCCTGCGCCTGGTGCTGTTCTACACGCGCAACCTGGCGGTGCCAGTGCGCCGCGACGTCAACTCGCCGCAAGTGCTGGCCGGTAAAAACCTGTTCTATCAAGCGGGCTGCCAGGGTTGCCACACACCCGCGTTCACCACGGCCGCCTCTGCCTCCGAACCTGAACTAGCCAGCCAAGTGATTCGCCCCTACAGCGACCTGCTGTTGCACGATATGGGCGACGGATTGGCCGACAACCGTAGCGAATTCAAGGCCGGTGGCCGCGACTGGCGCACGCCGCCGTTGTGGGGCATTGGCCTGACGCAAACCGTGAGTGGCCACACCCAGTTCTTGCATGACGGCCGCGCGCGCAACCTGCTCGAAGCCGTGCTGTGGCACGGCGGCGAAGCACAAGCGGCGCAGCAGCATGTGTTGTCTTTCAATGCCGAGCAGCGCGCTGCGTTGCTGGCGTTCCTGAATTCTTTATAAGCCTTGTCCCAATTACAGAAGGGAGCTCGACATGTTCCGTCCCAAGTTGTTGTTCACCAGCCTGGCCGCTCTCGCCCTCGGCGCTTGCTCACCGCAAGACCCGCAAGCAGTGACCTCGGCGGCTATCGCCAAGCAAGTGATTTTGCCGACCTACAGCCGTTGGGTTGAAGCCGACCGCCAACTGGCCGTCAGCGCCCTGGCTTACTGCCAAGGCAAGGAAAGCCTGGACACCGCGCGCGCCGACTTCCTGCATGCGCAAAAGGCCTGGGCCGAGTTGCAACCGCTGCTGATCGGCCCGCTGGCCGAGGGCAACCGTGCGTGGCAGGTGCAGTTCTGGCCGGACAAGAAGAACCTGGTCGGCCGCCAAGTCGAACAACTGGTCGCCAGCCAGCCACAGATCGACGGCGCGGCCCTGGCCAAGTCCAGCGTGGTCGTGCAAGGCCTGTCGGCCTACGAATACATCCTCTACGACGCCAAGACCGACATCGCCGACGACGCCCAAAAAGCCCGTTACTGCCCGCTGCTGGTGGCTATCGGCGACCGTCAGAAGGCCCTGGCCGAAGAAATCCTGGCCAGCTGGAACAGCACCGACGGCATGCTTGCGCAGATGACCAAGTTTCCTAACCAGCGCTACGCCGATTCCCACGAAGCCATCGCTGATCTGCTGCGCGTCCAGGTGACTGCGCTGGACACCCTGAAGAAAAAACTCGGTACGCCGATGGGCCGCCAGACCAAGGGTATCCCGCAGCCATTCCAGGCCGATGCGTGGCGCAGCCAGTCGTCCCTGCAAAGCCTCGAGGCCAGCCTCGCGGCGGCCCAGACTGTGTGGGTCGGCGTCGACAACAAAGGCCTGCGCGGCCTGTTGCCTGCCGAGCAGAAGCCGTTGGCCGACAAGATCGATGCCGCCTATGCCGCCTCGCTGAAGCTGTTCGACAGCAACCAGCGTACCCTCAACGAACTGCTGGCCGACGACGCCGGGCGCCAGCAGCTCAACGACATTTATGACAGCCTCAACGTTGTCCACCGCCTGCACGAAGGCGAACTGGCCAAGGCGCTGGGCATCCAACTGGGCTTCAATGCCAACGACGGTGACTGATGATGCTCAGGCGACAGGCTTTGGCGGTTGGCAGCATGCTGCTCAGCGCGCTCACCTTGGGTGGCTGGACGCTGTTCAAAAGCAAAGACAAAAGCCCGCTGCTGCTCTCGGCGCGCGATGATGCGGACGGCAAGCACTACGCTGTGGGCTATCGCCTGGACGGCAAGCAAGTGTTCGCCACCCAGGTCGGCCAGCGCTGTCACGACATCATCAACCACCCGACGCTGCCCATTGCGCTGTTTGTTGCCCGTCGCCCGGGCACTGAGAGTTATCTGATCGACCTGCGCAGTGGTGCGCTGCTGCAAACCATCACCTCCCATGCCAATCGCCACTTCTATGGCCATGCGGTCATTCACAAGAGCGGCGACTGGCTGTACGCCACCGAAAACGACACGTCCGACCCCGGCCGTGGCCTGCTCGGCGTGTACAGGTTCGAAGGCGAGCGGCTGGTGCACAGTGGCGAGATTTCCACCCATGGGATCGGCCCGCATCAGGTGTCGTGGATGCCCGACGGCGAAACCCTGGTGGTGGCCAACGGCGGCATTCGTACCGAAGCCGAAAGCCGCGTGGAGATGAACCTCAACGCCATGGAACCGAGCCTCGTGCTGATGCACCGCGACGGTACGCTGATCAGTAAGGAAACCCTCGGCCAGCAGATGAACAGCGTGCGCCATATGGGGATCGCCAGCGATGGCACCATCCTTACCGGGCAGCAGTTCATGGGGCCGTCCCAGGAGCGTTCCGAGTTGTTGGCGATCAAGCGACCGGGCCAGCCTTTCGTCGCGTTCCCAGTGGCCGACGAGCAGTTGCAGGCGATGGGGCACTACACCGCCAGCGTCGCGGTGCACAGCGAATTGCGCCTGGTGGCGTTGACCGCCCCACGGGGCAACCGCTTCTTTATCTGGGACATGGACAGTGGCGAGCTGCGCCTGGATGGACCATTGCCCGACTGTGCCGGTGTCGGCGCCGTCGAGGATGGCTTTGTCGTGACCTCGGGCCAAGGCCGTTGCCGGTTCTACGATTGCCGTCAGAAACAGTTGGCAGCAAAACCGTTGGAATTGCCGGCAGGGCTCTGGGATAACCATCTGCATCTGATCTGACGCACCCCTCTGAACAGGGCCAGTCCTGGCCCTGTTCCCGGTGATAAACACCGTCTGGAATACCCACTACACTTCTACAAAAAAATCGTCTGCCAAAGTTTTCCAGGGAACCGGAATATGCTGCGCCGTCGCATGCTGATCATGTTGGGTATCGTCCTGTTAATCGTCCTGCTGCTGGGGGGCTACAAAGCCTTTTCCATCTACCAGCAGATCCAGGTCTTTTCCACGCCAAAACCGGCGGTCAGCGTGGCGGTCGCGACGGTGGTCGAACAACCCTGGCAACAGCGCCTTCCATCCGTCGGCTCACTCAAAGCCCTGCAAGGTGTGAACCTGAGCCTGGAGGTGGCCGGCACGGTCAAGGAGGTGCAGTTCGAGTCCGGGCAGAAGGTCAAGGCCGGACAACCGCTGGTGCAACTCGACAGCGCAGTGGAAAGCGCCCTGCTGGAAACCGCCCAGGCTGACCTCGGGCTGGCCCAGCTGGATTATGGTCGCGGCAGCCAACTGGTGGGCAGCCAGGCGATTTCCAAAGGCGAGTTCGACCGCCTCTCCGCGCAACTGCAAAAGAACAAGGCCACGGTCAATCAGCTCAAGGCTTCGCTGGCGAAAAAACACATTGTCGCGCCCTTCAGCGGCACCATCGGCATTCGCCAGGTGGATGTGGGTGACTACCTGGCCAGTGGCACGGTGATCGCTACCTTGCAGGACATCAGCAGCCTCTACGTCGACTTCTACATCCCCGAACATGCCGTGCCCAAGCTCGCCCTCGGGCAAGCCGTGCAGGTGCAAGTGTCGGCTTACCCAGGCCAGCCATTCTCCGGCAAGGTCAGTGCAATCAACCCCAAGGTCGAGAACAGCACCCGCAACGTGCTGGTGCGCGCCACCCTGGCCAACCCTGACGGCAAGCTGCTGCCCGGCATGTTCACCAGCCTGGACGTGCTGCTGCCCAATCCCGCTCCGCAAATCGTGGTACCGGAAGGCGCGATCACCTACACCCTCTACGGCAACTCGGTGTACGCCGTGGCCGAGAAAAAAACCGAGCGTGGTGAGGTCGAAAAAGACACCGGTGGCAAGCCGCTGCTGATCGCCGAACGGCGGTTCGTCGAGACCGGTGAGCGGCGCGGCGGCCTGGTGCTGGTGAGCAAAGGCCTGAGAGCCGGTGAGCAGGTGGTCAGCGCCGGCCAGTTGAAACTGGATAACGGCACACCCATCGCCATCAGCCCGGACAAAAACCAGCCGGCAGGGCACTAGGCCATGAAGTTCACAGACGCCTTTATCCGCCGTCCGGTGCTGGCCATGGTGGTCAGCCTGCTGATTGTGCTGCTGGGTTTCCAGGCCTACAGCAAGCTGCCGCTGCGCCAATACCCGAGTATGGAAAACGCCCTGATCACGGTGACCACCGCCTACCCCGGCGCGAATGCCGACACCATCCAGGGCTATATCACCCAACCGCTGCAGCAAAGCCTGGCCAGCGCCGAAGGCATCGACTACATGACCTCGGTGAGTCGCCAGAACTTTTCGGTGATCTCGATCTACGCGCGCATCGGTTCCAACAGCGACCGCCTGTTCACCGAATTGCTGGCCAAGGCCAACGAGGTGAAGAATAAACTGCCGCAAGACACCGAAGACCCAGTGTTAAGCAAAGAGGCCGCTGACGCCTCGGCGCTGATGTACATCAGTTTCTCCAGCCAGCAGTTGAGCAACCCGCAGATCACCGATTACCTGTCACGGGTGATCCAGCCCAAGCTCGCCACACTGCCGGGCATGGCCGAGGCGGAGATCCTTGGCAACCAGGTGTTCGCCATGCGCATCTGGCTCGACCCGGTGAAACTGGCAGGCTTCGGCCTCAGCGCCAGTGACATCACCGACGCCGTGCGCCGCTACAACTTCCTGTCCGCCGCCGGCGAGGTGAAGGGCGAGTTCGTGGTCACCAGCGTCAACGCCAACACCGACCTCAAGTCCGCCGACGCCTTTGGTGCGATCACCGTCAAAACCGACGGCGACAGCCGCGTCCTGTTGCGCGACGTGGCCCGGGTGGAAATGGGCGCAGAGAACTACAACGCCATCAGCTCGTTTGGCGGAACGCCGTCGGTGTACATCGGCATCAAGGCCACGCCCAGCGCCAACCCGCTGGATGTGATCAAGGAAGTGCGCAAGATCATGCCGGAGTTGGAATCCCAGCTCCCACCCAACCTCAAGGCGGAAATTGCCTACGACGCCACGCTGTTTATCCAGGCGTCCATCAACGAGGTGGTCAAGACCCTGTTTGAAGCCGTATTGATCGTGATCGTAGTGGTATTCCTGTTCCTGGGCGCCCTGCGATCGGTGGTGATCCCAGTGATTACCATCCCGTTGTCGATGATCGGTGTGCTGTTTTTCATGCAGTTGATGGGCTACTCGATCAACCTGCTGACACTGTTGGCGATGGTGCTGGCCATCGGCCTGGTGGTGGACGATGCCATCGTGGTGGTGGAAAACATTCACCGGCATATCGAGGACGGCAAGACACCGCTGGATGCGGCACTGGAAGGCGCGCGGGAGATTGCCCTGCCGGTGGTGTCGATGACCGTCACCCTGGCGGCAGTGTATGCGCCCATTGGTTTTCTCGAAGGGCTCACCGGCGCACTGTTCAAGGAGTTCGCCCTGACCCTGGCGGGAGCGGTGATCATCTCCGGCATTGTTGCCCTGACCTTGTCGCCGATGATGTGCGCGCTGCTATTGCGCCACGATGAAAACCCTTCGGGCCTGGCCCATCGCCTCGACCGGATTTTCGACAGCCTCAAGCGCCGCTACCAGCGCATGCTGCATGGCACCCTGAACACGCGGCCGGTGGTGATCGTGTTTGCGTTGATCGTACTGTGCCTGATCCCGGTGTTCCTCAAGTTTACCCAGTCGCAACTGGCCCCCGACGAAGACCAGGGCATCATCTTCATGATGGCCAGCGCACCGCAGCCGACCAACCTGGAATACCTCAACACCTACACCGACGAGTTCATCAAGATTTTCAAGGAGTTCCCGGAGTACTACTCGTCGTTCCAGATCAACGGTTTCAACGGTGTGCAATCGGGCATCGGTGGCTTCCTGCTCAAACCGTGGAACGAGCGCGACCGCACCCAGATGCAGATACTCCCCGAGGTACAAAGCCGCCTGGAGCAGATTCCGGGCCTGCAAGTATTCGGCTTCAACCTGCCCTCCCTGCCGGGCACGGGCGAAGGGTTGCCGTTTGGCTTTGTGATCAACACGGCCAACGATTATGCCTCGTTGCTCGAAGTGGCCAACCGCGTGAAGAAACGCGCGATGGAGTCAGGCAAATTTGCCTTCGTCGATATCGACTTGGCATTCGACAAACCCGAAGTGGTGGTGGATATCGACCGCGCCAAGGCCGCGCAGATGGGCGTGTCGATGCAAGACCTCGGCGGCACCCTCGCAACGCTATTGGCCGAGGCGGAAATCAACCGATTCACCCTCGATGGACGCAGCTACAAAGTGATCGCCCAGGTAGAGCGCGCCTACCGCGACAACCCCGACTGGCTGAACAACTACTACGTAAAGAATAACCAGGGCGAACTGCTGCCGTTGTCGACCTTGATCACCCTCACCGACCGCGCTCGTCCTCGGCAATTGAACCAGTTCCAGCAACTCAATTCGGCACTGATCTCGGGGTTTCCCATCGTGAGCATGGGCGAGGCCATCGACACGGTGCGCCAGATCGCCCTTGAAGAAACCCCACCCGGCTATGCGTTCGACTACAGCGGTGCGTCACGGCAATTCATCCAGGAAGGCACGGCGCTGTGGGTCACGTTTGGCCTGGCCTTGGCGATCATCTTCCTGGTGCTGGCGGCGCAATTCGAGAGCTTTCGTGACCCTCTGGTGATCCTGGTGACAGTGCCGTTGTCGATCTGCGGAGCGCTGATTCCGCTATTCCTGGGCTGGTCGAGCATGAACATCTACACCCAGGTCGGCCTGGTGACACTGATCGGCCTGATCAGCAAACACGGCATCCTGATCGTGGAATTCGCCAACCAACTGCGCAAAGACAAGGGCCTGACACCACGGCAGGCAGTGGAGGAAGCGGCGGCGATTCGCTTGCGGCCGGTGTTGATGACCACCGCGGCAATGGTATTCGGCATGGTGCCGTTGATTTTCGCGACAGGGGCAGGTGCGGTGAGCCGGTTTGATATCGGAATGGTGATTGCCACGGGGATGTCGATCGGCACACTGTTTACGCTGTTTGTATTGCCCTGCGTGTACACCCTGCTAGCCAAACCGGATACGCCTTGAACCTACAAAGCAAAAAAAGGGCCTCGCATCGCAAGGCCCTTTTCTGGGGGTTTGAATCGTTTCAACTCTGTGGCCTCATCCCTTGAGACATTCCAAACATAAACAGCAACAACTCGTGATCAGGCTTTACCGCCGTGCTCGCCTTGGCGACGCGCGGCAACGGGCATTGCGCGCCACCCTGCATTGCGCTGAGCACCTGTGTGCGAGGCTGCTCCCACGCCGCCAGCGCCAAGGCTGCAACGCCCAGCGCCCCGACCAAAAACAAACCTCGTGCTATTTCTAGCTTCATCTGGTTAAACCCTTGATAGCGCTGCCAAACGCCGTCTCGTAAAAGTAGCTGAGTTTTTTCCAGTCGGCATCGCTCCACGACGAATGGCGGCGCAATTGCAGCATGTCATGGGAGGCTGCCCGATAAGCGGTCAAGCGCTGGCGGCATTTCTCGAAATCCAGCAGCGCCACTTCAACATTGGCCGAATCACCTTCGCCTGTCACCCGCACAAAAATATGCTTGATGTACAGACAGCCATGCTGCCAACGCCCCTTGTGCATGCGCGCCAGGGTGCCAGCCAATTCCTTGAGCACGCGTTCATGCACCTGCTCGCCGTATTGCTCGCGGCCACCGGCGGCGTACCAGTTTTCAATTTCGTCAAAGCCATCAAGGGCTGCGGTCACCAGCAGTGCCTGCCAACGGTGCTCGGGGTCGCGGCGCGCCTCGCAAAAGACCATTTCCGGAACGCGTACGTCCAACAGGCGCAGGCCTTTGATGGCATCGCGTTCACGCAGCACGGTGGGACGGCCGAAGGGGTGCAGCCAACTGCGGTAGATATGCCCGGTCTGGCGCTTGCTATAGAGCAAACGTCCATTGGAGCTTGTCACGCGCTGCACGCCACTTTCACCGCCGCGCCGGCGGTTGGGCTCTTCGACCCATTCGCCCTGCTGGCGCCAGAAATAATCGAATCGCTCTTCGGGCGCTACGTGACTGCCTGCTACGCACTCAACTGCCATCCTGTTACCTCTTGCGTAATACGTACACCCGCCACATGGCGTAGAGCGGTATGAAGTCCAGGGATTCCTGAACGCGAAAGCCGGCTTCCTCGAACTCCGCTTCGACAGTAGCAGCCGGTAACACAAATCTGTTTTGGTAACCTTCCTGCTCACCGTTCTTGCGACGCTGCCCTTCGAGACGCTTGCGTTTCCAGGCTTTGAAATTGCCATCGACCCACAGCGAAATGATCACGCTGTCACGGGTAACACGCTGAAACTCCCGCAATATCGCCAGCCGATGCGCCGGATCACCAATGTGGTGCAACAGGCGCATACAAAAAATACTATCGACGGCGTTATCCGGCAGATCGATATCAAACGCAGACGTTTGCAAAGGCCGTACCCGTTTCACCACTTCGGCGGGCTGGGCGACCGTTGCCACCTTCAACATCGAGGCGGAATTGTCAGCACCGATGATCACACGGTTGGGTTTTTCGGCCAGCAGCGGCCAGAAGCGCCCGGCACCGCAGGGCAGGTCCAGCACCAAGCCAGGCTCACCGGCCATCGCCAGCGCGCCACGGGCCAATTGCTCGTCGCGCTTATGGGACAGCCGGCGTGCCAGATTGTCCTGATGCTTGAGCAAATATTCGTGGGCGTGCTCGTCGTCGTACTTTTTCGAAAATTCGAGCTTTATCGGGGTAGACATCTACGGATCTCCAGTTGCTGATGCCTACAACCTTAAGCAGCAATCTGTGATCAACAGGTCAACCCGTTGTGAAAAACTTGTCCTGTCCAATCCCATACATTTCAAGACTTTACAGACACAAGCAATAGCATCGGGCCATTTTCGCCGAATTACGGTGATGTCTGGCAGGATAACGGTAGGGGGTGGAGTCAGGCGTTGACCTGACTCAGTTGCACATGAAAGCGGCAGCCGTTGGGCTCCATGGTGCTGAGGCTCACGCTCCAGCCCTGGTTCTCGCAGATGCGCTGGACCAGAGACAAACCCAGGCCCAAGCCGTCACCGCGCTTCTCGTTGCCGCGCACGAACGGCTCGAACATCGCTTCGCGCTTGTCTTCGGGAATCCCCACACCGGAGTCTTCCACCACAAAACCACTGGGCTCCAGGGTCAGGCGGATAAAACCGTGTTCGGTGTAATGCAAGGCATTGCGCAGCAGGTTGCCCATTACCGCGTGCAGGAACGTCGCGTTGTACCGGGTATCCAAGGGGTTGCCCGGCTGGTAGATCAACTCCAGGCCCTTGCGCTCAATGGGCTCGCGCCAGATACCGAGCAGATCATCGGCGACCTGCTCCAGGCTGACCTGGGGCGACATGGTGCCGTCGTCATGCTCCGCGCGGGCCAGCATCAGGAAGGTCTGCACCAGTTCACGCATTTCCTCACAGGCACGGGCGATCCGCTCGACCTGGTTACGCCCACGCTGATCGATGGCCGGGTTTTCCAGCAGCAGTTCGCAGGAACTGGCCAGCACCATCAACGGGGTGCGCAACTCGTGGCTGACATCACTGGTGAACATCTGCTCTCGAGACAGGGCCTGACGCAGGCGGCCCAGCGTGGCATCGAAGGCCACGGCCAGCTCACCCACTTCGTCAGCCGCGTAATCTGGCGCCAGAGGGGGTGCCAAACCCAGCAATTGGTCACGGTGACGTACTTGGCGAGCCAGGCGCACCACCGGTGCCATCACTTTGCGCGCCAACACCCACCCCAGGAAAACCGCCAGCGCCAGACTGAGTACGAAACCCACCAGCACCACGGCAAACAGCACGCGTTCGCGCTCTTCGAAATCGCTTTGGTCCTGCAACAACACGTAGCGCCGGCCGTCGACCACTTCAACCATGGCGTGGTAAGACAGCGACTCGCGGAATACTTCGTGGAAACCGGGTTCGAGGTGACGCAGATCCTTGGGCAATTCAAAATCGCCGGGACCTCCGCTGAAGTAAAACAGCTGGTCCGGCTCGGGCCGGTGGCGCCAGTCCTCGACGGTATCCATCAGCAACAGGCGCTGCAGGTCACCGCCCAGGCCGGCCGAGATCAGTTTTTCTTCCACCAGGTGCACAGTCGCGACGATGCCCATGGCGAAGGCGCCCGCCACCAATGCACTCATCAAGGCAAAGGCAATGATGATCCGTTGGGCAAGGCTCTGCTTAAACTCCATCACGCCCCTCGGCCAAGCGATAACCGACACCGTGCACGGTTTGCAGCAATGGCTTGGCGAACGGTTTATCGATCACTTGGCGCAATTGGTGGACGTGGCTGCGCAGACTGTCGCTGTCCGGGCAGTCATCGCCCCACAGCGCTTCTTCAAGGATTTCGCGGCGCAGCACGTGCGGGCTCTTCTGCATCAGCACCGCCAGCAGTTTCAGGCCGACCGGGTTGAGCTTGAGCAGGCGCCCTTCGCGGGTGACTTCCAGGGTGTCGAGGTCGTAGCTCAGGTCAGCCACCTGCAGTGTGCGACGACCGCCGCCCTGTGCACGGCGCAGTACGGCTTCGATCCGCGCCGCCAATTCCGACAGGGCAAAGGGTTTGAGCAGGTAATCGTCGGCGCCAGACTTGAAGCCTTGCAGCCGATCATCCAGTTGATCGCGGGCGGTGAGCATGATCACCGGCGTGTCACGGCGCGCATCTTCGCGCAGGCGCTTGCACAGGGTGTAGCCATCGATGCCGGGCAGCATGATGTCGAGCACGATCAAATCGTAATGTTCAGTGGCAGCCAAGTGCAGGCCCGACAAACCGTCCTGCGCACAGTCAACGGTATAACCCTTCAACCCCAGGTAATCCGCCAAGTTGGCGAGGATATCGCGGTTGTCTTCAACCAATAAAATTCGCATGGGAGTGTCTCCGTACGCGGTAGCGGCCGTGTTGGCTCGCGCAGCTTAAGGCCAAGTGTGGCTCAGGGATAGGCCTGGAGGGCATGCTGATAAAGCTTTTCAACCAAGATTTATAGTGAACGAGATTTTCACTATGGCTTCACACAGTGGCGACAGTGCCAGGGCGAAAATTTGCGGTTAATTCAACGTTTCATCGGTTCGCAGTGCGCCATCGCAGGCAAGTCAGCTCCCACAGTTGACTGCAATTCAAACTCAAACAATAAAAAAGCCCCGCCTGCATCACTGCAGGCGGGGCTTTTTCAGTACGGGGGTAAGGCTGGCTTACATCATGCCGCCCATGCCACCCATGCCGCCCATGTCTGGCATACCGCCACCGCCAGCGCCTTCAGCCTTAGGCTTGTCAGCAATGGCAGCTTCGGTGGTCAGGATCAGGCCACCGATGGAGGCAGCAGCTTGCAATGCCGAACGAGTCACCTTGGTAGGGTCCAGGATGCCCATTTCGATCATGTCGCCGTAGACGCCAGTCGCAGCGTTGTAACCGTAGTTACCTTTGCCGTTCTTGACTTCGTTGACCACAACGCTTGGCTCGTCGCCGGAGTTGGCAGCGATCTGGCGCAGCGGTGCTTCAACAGCACGACGCAGCACAGCAATACCGACGTTCTGGTCAGCGTTGTCGCCGGTCAGGTTAGTCAGGGCTTCCAGTGCACGGATCAGCGCAACGCCACCGCCAGGTACCACGCCTTCTTCAACGGCTGCACGGGTTGCGTGCAGGGCGTCTTCAACGCGGGCTTTCTTCTCTTTCATTTCAACTTCGGAACCCGCGCCAACCTTGATCACTGCAACGCCGCCGGACAGCTTGGCCAGACGCTCTTGCAGTTTTTCACGGTCGTAGTCGGACGAAGTCTCGGCAACCTGGGCGCGGATCTGAGTGATGCGCGATTGGATGTCGCCTTCAACGCCAGCACCGTCAACGATGATGGTGTTTTCCTTGGAGATGGTCACGCGCTTGGCACTGCCCAGGTTTTCCAGGGTGGCGCTTTCCAGGCTCAGGCCGATCTCTTCGGAGATAACGGTACCGCCGGTCAGAACAGCGATGTCCTGCAGCATGGCCTTGCGACGGTCGCCGAAGCCTGGAGCCTTGACGGCTGCGACTTTAACGATGCCGCGCATGTTGTTCACAACCAGCGTCGCCAGGGCTTCGCCTTCAACGTCTTCGGAAACGATCAGCAGTGGGCGGCCGGCTTTGGCAACGGCTTCCAGTACTGGCAGCATTTCGCGGATGTTGGAGATCTTCTTGTCGACCAGCAGGATCAGCGGGCTGTCCAGCTCGGCAACCATGGTTTCAGGCTTGTTGACGAAGTACGGGGACAGGTAGCCACGGTCGAACTGCATGCCTTCTACAACCGACAGTTCGTTTTCCAGGCCAGTGCCTTCTTCAACGGTGATCACGCCTTCTTTGCCGACTTTTTCCATGGCTTCGGCAATGATGTCGCCGATGGAGCTGTCGGAGTTGGCAGAGATGGTACCTACCTGGGCAATAGCCTTGGTGTCAGCGCATGGCTTGGACAGGTTTTTCAGCTCAGCAACGATGGCGATGGTCGCCTTGTCGATGCCGCGCTTGAGGTCCATCGGGTTCATGCCGGCAGCGACGGCTTTGTAGCCTTCGTTGACGATTGCCTGAGCCAGAACGGTAGCGGTGGTGGTGCCGTCGCCTGCGTCATCGTTGGCACGGGAGGCAACGTCTTTGACCAGCTGCGCGCCCATGTTTTCGAAACGGTCTTCGAGTTCGATTTCTTTTGCTACCGAAACGCCGTCCTTGGTGATGGTCGGAGCGCCGAAGCTCTTCTCGATGATCACGTTACGGCCTTTAGGGCCCAAGGTCGCTTTTACTGCGTCAGCCAGGATGTTGACACCGGTGAGCATTTTTTTGCGGGCGGAATCGCCGAATTTAACTTCTTTAGCAGCCATGATCGATATTCCTTAAATACTTTGGAGTAACGGGAAAATGAGCGGGGAAATCAGTCTTCCAGAACAGCGAGAATCTCGTTCTCAGCCATAACCAGCAGGTCTTCGCCGTCGACTTTCACAGTGTTGCTGCCGGAGTAAGGACCAAATACAACCTTGTCACCGACTTTAACGGCCAGCGCACGCACGTCACCGTTTTCCAGGGTCTTGCCTGGGCCTGCAGCGACGATCACACCGTGGTTGGCTTTTTCAGCAGCCGAACCTGGCAGAACGATACCGCCAGCGGTTTTCTTTTCTTCTTCGCTGCGACGGATTACGACGCGGTCGTGCAGAGGACGAAGCTTGCTCATTGTCGATCTCTCCTAATTGTGTTTTTCATCGGCCGGTATCAGTACCGGCAGGTTGTATTCCGGCGGTGCCGGTCGCGCCTCGCCAAGCAAGACGCGGAAGTCTGTCTGATGTCACCACCAGAAACCTTGCGGTGACCGTTACATAAGGGCGCATAAGCTTATTACAAGGGCCTCGACGGAAATTTTTTGAGTGTGTCGACGGCTCAAAGCAACACGGCACCCAGAGGTGCCGTGCCAGTGAAGCGGTTATTTGCTGTCGCGGTGTTCGAATTCGCCTTCGATCACATCACCTTCACGCCCCAGTGGCTGGCGCGGAGCCGGACCGCCACGAGGTTGCAGGTCATCGGCGAACGCACGCTGGCGAATCGCCGCCTCTTCGGCACGCTGACGCATCTTGCCGGCAAGCAGCTTGCGAGTGACTGGCAGCAACATCACCAGGCCGACCACATCGCTGATAAATCCCGGCAGGATCAACAGGCCACCGGCCAGGGCCATCATCAGGCCTTCAAGCATGGTCTGTGCGGGCAGCTCGCCACGATTCAGGCTTTCACGGGCACGCAGCGCCGTGGCCAGGCCGGCGACGCGCAGCACCAATACGCCGAGCATCGAGCCGAGAATGATCAACAGCAGGGCCGGGAAAAACCCGATCGCACTGCTGACTTGAACGAATACGAACAGCTCCAACACCGGGAACAGCAGAAAGAGCAATAAAAAAGGGCGCATCAAATGGTTCCTCAACGCAAGAATGCCTTGCCAGTCCACCTTAGATGACGTCGCCATTTCGTGAATTCAAGCGTCAGCGGCGTCTTTTTTCGGCCAGACGTCAGCGTGCGCCAATGAAACCAGGGCTTCGCGCACTTGTGTCGGAGTGTTGCAAGGCTCTGCGAACGGTAACCAATATAAGGATTGGCCGATACGCAGGTGCATGCCTTCGCTGTCGATACCGGCCAACTGCGCAGGCTCGGAAGTCGGCAAACCGGCCAAGTCGACGTAGTGGGCAATGGCTTTGGTGTGATCGCTGTTCATGTGTTCGATCATGCTGCGCTCAGCCGCACCCGCGAACGGGTTGGCCAGGGTCAACTGGTCGACCCAGTGAATCGCCCCAAAGCCGCCGATGTAACGGTGGCGCACCGGCTTGAGCACCCAGAAGTCGAAGTCGTGGGCTTGGTGGTAGTTGGCCGAATCGGGGAAGTAGCGGTAATAACGCTCGGCCGCTGCCTCGATGGCAGCGCCCTCCTGGAGTTTTACGGCCTCAGCGAGGTAGGTGAGGCGCCCGACGGCCTGCACGTCATCCGCCTCACGCTCACCTACCAGCAACGAACACTTTGGGTCTTTTTGCAGGTTGTGGGTGTGCTGGGCAATACGGCTGATGAGGATCAGCGGACGGCCCTGCTCGTCCAGGCAATACGGCACGACCGAACCAAAAGGGAAACCCGGCATGGCTTTGGACTGTGTGGCGAGAGCCCCACGGTATTCCTTGAGCAACAGCTCTCGGGCGTTCTTGGCAACCTGTGCGCTCAACGTTGACTCCTCGGGTATTCAGCCGCCCATGACTTATGGGAATGGATCTCAACACAAGGTAATCAATCTACGCGCCGGTTGCCAGAGCCCCCCCTGCCGGGATTTGTCGAAGGGTGTTACCAGGCCACGCCGAACCCTGCGGTGTAGCGGGTTTTGCTCAGGCTGCTTTCCGAGTCGCCACTGATGACGTCGCGTTCAGCCTTGAGGTTGAGCGAAGCCCACTCGGTGACTTTGTAGCGCAGGCCCATTTCCGCATCCAGGGAGTATTCCGCTGGGCCATCGATAGGTTTGCCCAATTCGCCATTCGTGAAGAATTCAACGGTCTTGCCCACCAGGTAGCGGTTGTAGTTCCACTTCATGGCCAGGGAATAGAAGTTGTCCTTGCCGCCTTCGGCGTATTCGTAATCGGTGCGGTTGACGAGCGACCCCAGGGAGAATGCCCCCAGCTCATCATCCCAGAACTGGTAGCCAGGGCCGGTACCGACGGTACGCTGGCGAGCCAGGTCTTCAACCTTGTCACGCTTGTAAGTCAAGCGTCCCTGCCAGAACCAATGCTCGGTCAGGAAGCGGTCCAGGTCATATTCCAACGCCCAGTTGTCGGTGGTGGTCACGTCGTCCTGGAACTCGCGGTTGTACTCGCCCTGCCCGGTGTGGCGCCATTGGCCATGCCGCGCGGTGGTCTTGAAGTCGATGTCATAGTCGTTGGTATCTTTTTCGGCGCGCTTGTAGTCCAGAGCCATGTCGACATTGCCCTTCCACACCAAGTCTTCGATCACAGGCTTGGGCTTGAGGATCTGCTGAATGCTTGCCAGCTCGACGGTCTTTGGCGCCTCGCCATTGGCCAGCACCACTTTGCCTTCATCCGCCGGTTTCAGGGACTTGGCCTTTTCGCCGGTGTAGGCATCTTGCTTGACCAGCAGCTCCTGGTCGCTTTCCAGGGTTTTCACCTGTTTCCAGTCCACAGGAATGGCGCCCGCGTAATCGGTCTGGATCAGCAACTTGCCACCGTCGAAGACCTTGATCTTGCCAGTCAGACGGTCACCGTTCTTCAACCAGACGGTATCGGCCAGCAAGGGCGTGGAGGCGCTGAAAACAGCGAGGCACAACAGGGTTCTGGACAACATAAGCGGATTCGGGGCTCGAGGTTGGCGAAAAGAGGGCATTATCGTGATAGATACGACTGACTCAAGGATTTATATTCAGTTCAATCCTCGATGCCATGGTTACAGACGTTTCTTACAATAAGTCAGCCGATCTCAACGGATATGCGCACAGTGAATCAACCCGCCGAGCCCCCGCAAAGCCCTGCCGAAATGCGCCGCACTGCGCTGTACCTGACCCTGGCGCAAGTGCCCGCAGGGTGCGTGGTCAGCTACGGCGAGCTGGCTCACCTGGCTGGGCTGGGGCGTGCGGCGCGCTGGGTAGGCCGCACCCTGAGTCAACTGCCTGCAGACACCAAACTTCCCTGGCATCGCGTGCTGGGTGCCGGTGGTCGGATAAGTCTGCCGGTGGGCAGTGCCTCGGGTGACGAGCAACGCGCGCGTTTGCGCGATGAAGGCATCACGGTCCGCAACAATCGCGTGGATATTCAGCGCCATGGCTGGCGCCCGGTAGAGCACAGCGGTTAGAGTGCGCGCTTTGTTTCCGCAAACCTGAGGCAGACTCCAGCCCATGCCCCGTAAAACCTGGCGCGCCGCGCTCGCTGCCTATGCCAGCCCCTCGACGTTAGTGCTGTTGTTGCTCGGCTTTGCCGCCGGCTTGCCTTACATGTTGGTGTTCTCGACGCTGTCGGTGTGGTTGCGTGAGGCCGGTGTGGCCCGCGAGACCATCGGCTATGCAAGCCTGATTGGTTTGGCCTATGCCTTTAAATGGGTCTGGTCGCCGCTGCTCGACCAATGGCGCCTGCCGTTGCTCGGTAAACTCGGGCGACGCCGGTCCTGGCTGGTCCTTGCCCAGTCGCTGGTGATCCTCGGATTGATCGGCATGGGCTTTTGCGACCCGCAGAAACATTTGTCCTGGCTGATCGCTATCGCCGTCGTCG
Source organism: Pseudomonas sp. 58 R 12 (assembly GCF_900005865.1). Classification (NCBI taxonomy): domain Bacteria; kingdom Pseudomonadati; phylum Pseudomonadota; class Gammaproteobacteria; order Pseudomonadales; family Pseudomonadaceae; genus Pseudomonas; species Pseudomonas sp. 58 R 12. The sequence continues at coordinate 229,851 of NZ_CVTP01000017.1, read as the reverse complement.
TGGCCTTCGCGTCCGCCACCCAGGATATTGCGGTCGACGCCTACCGTCTGGAAATCGCCGATGACAGCCGCCAGGCCGCGTTGGCCGCCAGCTATATGTCCGGCTATCGCATCGCCGCCCTGCTCGCCACGGCAGGTGCACTGTTTTTTGCTGAAGGTTTCGGCTCCACCGGTTTCAACTATAAACACTCGGCCTGGACCGGCACCTATGTGCTGTTCGGCGTATTGATGGTTCCTGCGTTGCTGACCACGCTGTTCATGCGCGAACCCAATGTGCCACTGCGCACCCAGCTGCAGGCCGGGCGCTACAGTTTCGTGCATCAACTGGTCTCGGTATTTGTGCTGATCGTATTGCTGGTGTCGGTGCCGGCGATGTTCACCCAGCTGTTCAACACTGATTTCGCAAGCGTGCTGTTCCACGGCATGAGCCTGTGGGACCTGCTGATGGATGACCGTGCGTTCCTGCGCGCCATTCTCTATATCACGCTCACCGCACTGTGCCTCTCGGCCATGGGTCGCCGGGGCCTGGCGCCGGTGTTGACGCCGGTCAACGACTTCATCCTGCGCTATCGCTGGCAAGCATTACTGCTGCTGGGGCTGATCGCCACCTATCGCATGTCTGACACCGTGATGGGCGTGATGGCCAACGTGTTCTACATCGACCAAGGCTTTACCAAGGACCAGATCGCCGGGGTCAGCAAGATCTTCGGCCTGATCATGACCCTGGTCGGCGCCGGCATGGGCGGCCTGCTGATTGTGCGCTTCGGTATCCTGCCAATCCTGTTCATCGGCGGCGTGTTCTCTGCCGGCACCAACCTGCTGTTCGTGGCGCTCGCCGACATGGGCCCGGACCTGCAGATGCTGATTTTCACGATTTCCCTGGATAACTTCAGCTCGGGCATGGCCACATCGGCGTTTGTGGCCTATTTGTCGAGCCTGACCAACCTCAAGTTCTCCGCCACCCAATACGCGCTGCTCAGCTCGATCATGCTGTTGCTGCCGCGCCTGATCGGCGGGTATTCGGGGGTAATGGTGGAGAAGTTCGGCTACCATAATTTCTTCCTGATCACCTGCATGCTGGGTGTACCGACACTGCTGCTGATTGCACTGCATTGGTATCAGGAGAATCGGCGGATTCGGTTGAATCCCCCGGTAGACGACTGATACACCTCGATCTATGTGGGAGCTGGCTTGCCTGCGATGATGTCGCCTCGGTGCTACAGATACACCGCGTCGCCTGAATCGCAGGCAAGCCAGCTCCCACACAAGCACGGTTCCGACAGAAACACCCCGCAACCTGATGCCTGTACTCCGGCGGCAACCGCCCGTACAATCCAGCGTCATTTCAAGTCCAAGCAACCGACAACGGCCTACCATGCGCACCAGTCAATATTTGCTCGCCACACAGAAAGAAACGCCTTCCGATGCGGTCGTGATCAGCCATCAGCTGATGCTGCGCGCCGGCATGATCCGCAAACTGGCCTCGGGCCTGTACACCTGGCTGCCCATGGGCTTGAAGGTGATGCGCAAGGTCGAAGCCATCGTTCGTGAAGAAATGAACGCTGCCGGCTCTCTGGAAGTGTTGATGCCGAGCACCCAACCGGCTGAACTGTGGCAGGAATCCGGGCGCTGGGAAGAGTACGGCCCTGAGTTGCTGCGCTTCAAGGACCGTCATGGCCGCGATTTCTGCGCCGGCCCGACCCATGAAGAAGTGATCACCGACCTGATGCGCAACGAGCTGAGCAGCTATAAACAGCTGCCGCTGAACCTGTATCAGATCCAGACCAAATTCCGTGATGAAATCCGCCCACGCTTCGGCTTGATGCGCGGCCGTGAATTCATTATGAAGGACGCGTATTCGTTCCACGCCGACCAGGCTTCCCTGCAGGTCACTTACGACCGCATGCACCAGGCCTATTGCAACGTGTTCACGCGCCTGGGCCTGAAATTCCGTCCGGTAGAAGCGGACAACGGTTCCATCGGTGGTGCCGGCTCCCACGAATTCCACGTACTGGCCGAATCCGGCGAAGACGATATCGTGTTCAGCAACGGTTCCGACTACGCAGCAAACATCGAGAAAGCCGAAGCCGTGCCACGGGAAACGTCCCGCCCTGCACCGGCCGAAGAGCTGCGCTTGGTAGACACGCCAGAGACCAAGACCATCGCGGCCCTGGTGGAAAAATTCAATCTGCCGATTGAAAAGACCATCAAGACCCTGATCGTGCGCGCCGAAGAAGAAGGCAAGCTGATCGCCCTGGTGATCCGTGGCGACCACGAACTCAACGAAATCAAAGCCGCCCAGCAACCTGGCGTGGCCAACCCACTGGTCATGGCCAGTGATGCCGAACTGCGCGACGCCATTGGCGCTGGTGCTGGTTCCCTGGGCCCACTGAACCTGCCGTTGCCAATTATCATCGACCGTTCGGTCGAGCTGATGAGCGACTTCGGTATTGGCGCGAACATCGACGACAAGCATTACTTCGGTGTGAACTGGGAGCGTGACCTGCCGGTTCCGACCGTGGCCGACCTGCGTAATGTGGTCGCTGGTGACCCGAGCCCGGATGGCAAAGGTACCCTGGAGATCAAGCGCGGCATCGAAGTCGGGCACATCTTCCAGCTGGGCAATAAGTACAGCAAGGCCATGAAGTGCGAAGTGCTGGGCGAGAACGGCAAGCCGATCACCCTGGAAATGGGCTGCTACGGCATTGGCGTTTCGCGCGTGGTTGCAGCTGCCATCGAGCAGAACAACGACGAGAAAGGCATCATCTGGAGTGACGCCCTGGCGCCGTTCCAGGTCGCCCTGGTACCGCTGCGCTATGAAACCGAGCAAGTACGCGAAGCCACCGACAAACTGTATGCCGAACTGACGGCCGCCGGTTTTGAAGTGTTGCTGGATGACCGGGACAAGAAAACCAGCCCGGGCATCAAGTTCGCCGACATGGAACTGATTGGCATCCCACACCGGATCGTGGTCAGTGACCGCGGCCTGGCGGATGGCAATCTGGAATACAAGAGCCGGACCGAAGCCGAAGCCCAACCGTTGCCGGTGGCTGACGTGCTGTCTTTCCTTCAGGCGCGTATTCGTCGCTGAAAACCAGATCAAGAGAAGTCATGTTCAAGCGAAACACCAGAGCCCTGGGGGGCGCCGCCTTGTGCGGCGCCTTGCTGGTCAGCGGCTGCGCCAACCAGATGTCGCAACGCAGTGAGCACGAGGAGCGGGTCGAGCGTAAGTTGCTCGACCACAGCCTGCAGATCGATGTAGGCGACCCCAAAGTGCTGGAGCTGCCGCAACGCCGAGTGCGCATTCACGAGCAAAAGACCTTCGAGGTCACCGAGTTCGAAGTCACCCGTCGTTACGACCGCTACACCCCCTACCAACCCTGGCGCGAACTCTATGAAGTGCCTTTGGGCACGGTCGCCTTGGTGGCGGGTGCGGGGGCTAACGTGGCGAATATCTTCGCCCTCGGCAACCTGCCTACCAGCATGACCCACGAATGGCTGACCTACGGCGTAGACGGCCTCAACCCGTTCATGAACGTACAATCCCATGGCCGTGCGCAACAGAACCTGGCCGGTATCGATGAAGTCCAGCGCGACAAGCGCGTGGAGTATTCGAGCCTGCCCTGGAGCGAACGCCCGGTGCAGGTTACTGCGGGCAAGCAAGTGCACGAGTTGACCACCGACCGCAACGGCGTCTTGCGCCTGAACCTGTTGGACAGCCCGTTTGCCGAGCAGGACCTTAACCGCGTCACGACCTTGAAGATCAGCGTGGAAGATGGCCAGGACGACGTGCATTCGGACTCGACACTGGCGATCAGCAGCACGCTGCGCGGCAAGTTGCTGGAAGCCCACGGCCTGATCTACGACGATCTGGAAGACGATGAAGTCAGCCAGTGGGTCCACCGGGTCAAGCGTCTGTCAGAGCTGGGCCTGGAAGAAGAAGCCAGCGAACTGGAACAAAGCCTGATCGAACTGACCCGCAATGATCCCGAGTTGCAGCAGGAATTCCTGCAGGCGCTGACCAAGGATGCGGGGCGTCTCGTTGCCGATCCAGGCGCACGCTGAGACTCCACAAATGTCGCAGATCTAAATGTGGGAGCGGGCTTGCTCGCGAATACGGAGTGCCAGTCACCAGATGTATTGACTGATCTACCGCATTCGCGAGCAAGCCCGCTCCCACATTTGGTTTTGGGTTACTACCAGGAGAACTCGAGTTGTTCGTTGCCGTTGCTTAAATCCATCAACCGCACCCCAATCCCCAACAACCGCACCGGCTTCCCACCCCGGTTAAACGCCTGCGTCAGCAGCTGTTGATAACCCTCCAAATCCCGCCCTGCCCCTGCCTGCTCCAGTGTCGTCTGGGTAAAGTCATGAAACTTCACTTTAACGAACGGCTTGCCCGCCCGATAACTGCTGTCGATTCGCGCCATACGCCCGGCCAGGGTTTCCATCAGTTCGGGAAGCTTTGCCAGGCAGCTTGAAAGATCCGGCAGGTCCACATCGTAGGTATTTTCCACACTGATGGATTGCCGACGGCTATCGTTGTGCACTGCGCGGTCATCAACCCCACGCGCCAGGCTCCACAGTCGCTCGCCAAAGCTGCCAAATTCCCGCACCAGCGCCAGCTTGTTCCACTCACGCAGTTGCAGGCAGTCTTCAATTCCCAGGCGCGCCAGTTTGTCTGCCGTGACTTTACCCACGCCGTGCAATTTGCTCACACGCAACTGCGAGACAAAGTCTTCGACCTGGTCCGGGGTAATCACAAACAACCCATTGGGTTTCTTCCAGTCGCTGGCGATCTTGGCCAGGAATTTATTCGGCGCGACACCGGCAGACACGGTGATATGCAACTGGTTGGAGACGCGGCGGCGAATGTCCTGGGCGATGCGCGTGGCACTGCCGCCGAAATGCGTACAGTCAGACACGTCCAGATAGGCTTCATCCAGCGACAGCGGTTCGATCAGGTCGGTGTAGTCGCGAAAGATCGTCTGGATTTCCTTCGACGCTTCCTTATAGGCGTCCATGCGCGGCTTGACGATGGTCAGGTCCGGGCAAAGCTTCAACGCGTGGCGTGACGACATGGCCGAGCGCACGCCATAGGCCCGCGCCTCATAGTTGCAGGTAGCGATCACCCCGCGCCGGTCAGCCGAGCCACCCACCGCCAGCGGGTTTTGCGCAAGGCTCGGGTCATCGCGCATCTCGATGGCGGCGTAGAAGCAATCACAGTCAACGTGGATGATTTTGCGCTGCGTCATATAAACAGGGTGTGAAACTACGGGTGGCCAGTATCGCACTCACACCTGTATATAGCACCAGTAGTTTGATTCTTCCGTTTGAACGGTAGGAAAATTCGTAGATGAATTTATTTTCTCAATCGAATTTGGCATTCCGATAGAGCCGAAACCCTTGGCCAGACTGGCTTCCAGCGCATCCACGTACAGCGATGGAGAGCTAACCGATTGAACCACAAGCGCTTTTCTTCAGAACACGGGTTGACACACTCGCGATCCTCTGTAGAATGCCGACACACAGACGCGGGATGGAGCAGTCTGGTAGCTCGTCGGGCTCATAACCCGAAGGTCGTCGGTTCAAATCCGGCTCCCGCAACCAAACATCAAAAAAGGCTACTCGAAAGAGTGGCCTTTTTTGTGCCTGTCAGTTTTTTGATTGTCGGACAAAAATTCAAGCCTATCGCACACTTATCGTACTTGGCGGCGGCTCAGTGGATTAATTCACACTTATTTGACCGATACATCCATTAACGGTTGACACCCCGCCGCTGGGCTGTAGAATGCCGCCCACAGACGCGGGATGGAGCAGTCTGGTAGCTCGTCGGGCTCATAACCCGAAGGTCGTCGGTTCAAATCCGGCTCCCGCAACCAAACATCAAAAAAGGCTACTCGAAAGAGTGGCCTTTTTTGTGCCTGTCAGTTTTTTGATTGTCGGACAAAAATTCAAGCCTATCGCACACTTATCGTACTTGGCGGCGGCTCAGTGGATTAATTCACACTTATTTGACCGATACATCCATTAACGGTTGACACCCCGCCGCTGGGCTGTAGAATGCCGCCCACAGACGCGGGATGGAGCAGTCTGGTAGCTCGTCGGGCTCATAACCCGAAGGTCGTCGGTTCAAATCCGGCTCCCGCAACCAAACATCAAAAAAGGCTACTCGAAAGAGTGGCCTTTTTTGTATCCGGTGAAAAAGTTCTTCTGAAACAATGGCATGGCATCTTTCATGAAACCGTACACGGTTTGTAGAGTCCATCTCATTGCGAGCTATGCTCAATGCTCAGTGCTCCCCTCTACGACCAATGGCCGCTGTCGCCGCCCCCGGTGATACGCGTTAATATTTGTAATTATTTTGTCCATAGGGATTGGTAACTTGGCTGGATACCTCCATCCTGTCGCGCACAATCCACGAGGTGATTGATGCGCGCCAACTCGTCTGAACCACAAGACACTGTTACAGCAGAACAACCGATCCCTCCCGCTCGTTTGCGTTGGCTGGATCTGGTGAGCAAATACCGGCAACCCATCGGGCTGGCCGTCACACTATTGCTGTTCGCCATCGCGTTGATCGCCTGCCGACACCTGCTGCTGGAACTGGATCTTTACGCCCTCCACGATTCGATCCTGGAAGTGCCCAGGCCCGCCCTGCTCGGTGCGTTTGCCGCAGGTGTCGCCGGCTTCGTCATTCTATTAGGCTACGAATTTTCCGGCGCGCGCTACGCGGGCGTACAACTGCCCGCCAAGACCCTGGCCTTGGGCGGCTTTACCGCGTTTGCCATCGGCAATGCGATTGGCCTGTCCATGCTCTCGGGCGGTTCGGTGCGTTATCGTTTATATGCGCGCCATGGCATCGGGGCTTCAGAAGTGGCGCACATGACCGTGTTCGCCAGCCTGGCCCTGGGCTGCGCCCTGCCGCCGCTGGCGGCACTGGCCACCTTGAGTAACTTGCCGGCGGCCTCCACTTATTTGCATCTGTCGCAAGGGTTGCTGGGCGGCATTGCCGGCGCCGTGTTGCTGTTGTCGGCCGCGCTGTGCATCGGCATTTATCGCCGTCGCCTGCCGGAGCAACCCTACCCGGATAACCTGCTGGTAAAAGCTGGCCGCCGTACCCTGCGTCTGCCGGGCCGGCGTTTGACCTTCCTGCAACTGATCATCACCGCACTGGACGTCGCCGCCGCTGCCACCGTCCTTTATCTGTTGTTGCCGGAAGCGCCGCCCTTCGGCCCCTTCCTGTTGGTGTACCTGCTGGCCCTGGCAGCCGGCGTACTCAGTCATGTACCGGGCGGGGTTGGCGTATTCGAAGCGATTCTGCTCGCCGCCTTCGCCGACAAACTGGGCGCCGCGCCATTGGCCGCGGCCCTGCTGCTGTACCGCATGATCTACGTGGTGCTGCCGCTGTTGATTGCCTGTGTGTTCCTGCTGGTCAACGAAGCGCAGCGTCTGTTCCAGACCCAGCAAAGCCTGCGGGTCGCCTCGGGGCTGGCAGCGCCAGTACTGGCCGTACTGGTTTTTTTGTCCGGCGTGGTCCTGCTGTTTTCTGGCGCCACGCCCGAAATCGACTCACGCCTGGAAAACATCGGCTTCCTGATTCCCCACCGCCTGATTGACGCCTCGCACTTTGGCGCCAGCCTGATCGGCGTGCTGTGCCTGTTGCTGGCCCAGGGCCTGCGTCGACGCTTGTCAGCCGCCTGGATGCTGACCATGGTGCTGCTGCTGACCGGTGCGTTGCTCTCGCTGCTCAAGGGTTTCGACTGGGAAGAAGCCAGCTTGATGACCATGACCGCGATCCTGCTGGCGATTTTCCGACGCTCGTTCTACCGCGCCAGCCGCCTCACCGAGCTGCCCTTCTCGCCGCTGTACCTGGTGGCAAGCGTGTGCGTGCTGGGGGCTTCGATCTGGCTGCTGCTGTTCGCTTATCAAGACGTGCCGTACAGCCACCAGTTGTGGTGGCAGTTCACCCTGGACGCCAACGCGCCCCGTGGTTTGCGCTCGCTGTTGGGCGCCGCCGTCCTGCTGGTGATCGTGTCCCTGACCTGGCTGTTACGCACCGCGCGCCCGGTGATCCACCTGCCGACGCCCGACGAGCTCGAGCGCGCCAGCAAGATCCTGATGGCCTCGTCCCAACCCGACGGCGGCCTGGCGCTCACCGGCGACAAGGCGCTGCTGTTCCATCCCAATGATGAAGCTTTCCTCATGTACGCCCGTCGCGGGCGCAGCCTGGTAGCCTTGTACGACCCGATCGGCCCGACCCAGCCACGCGCCGAGATGATCTGGCAGTTCCGCGACCTGTGCGACATCCATCACGCGCGCCCAGTGTTCTATCAAGTGCGCGCAGAGAACCTGCCGTACTACATGGACATCGGCCTTACCGCGATCAAACTGGGTGAAGAAGCCCGCGTCGACCTGAAACGCTTTGACCTGGAAGCCAAGGGCAAAGAGATGAAGGACCTGCGCTATACCTGGAACCGTGGCACCCGCGACGGCCTGTCCCTGGAGATCTTTGAACCGGGCACGGCACCGATGGACGCGCTCAAAGTGATCTCGGATGCCTGGCTGACCGGCAAGAACGTACGGGAAAAAGGCTTTTCCCTGGGACGCTTCAGCGACGACTACCTCAAGCACTTTCGCATCGCGATCATTCGCTTCGAAGGGAACCCGGTGGCCTTCGCCAACTTGCTCGAGACCTACAACCACGATCTGGCCAGTCTCGACCTGATGCGCGCCCACCCTGACGCACCCAAGCTGACCATGGAGTTCATGATGGTCGGCCTGATTCAACATTATAAGAGTCACGGCTACGCCCGCTTCAGCCTCGGCATGGTGCCGTTGTCAGGCCTGCAGCCACGCCGCGGCGCGCCGTTGACCCAACGCCTGGGTTCGATGGTGTTCCGCCGTGGCGAGCAACTGTATAACTTCCAAGGTTTGCGCCGCTTCAAAGACAAGTTCCAGCCTGACTGGGAACCCCGTTACATGGCCGTGCCTGCAGGACTTGATCCGCTGGTGGCACTGGCCGATACCGCCGCCCTGATCGCGGGCGGCTTGACTGGATTGGTGAAACGCTGATGATTCGACGTTCCTGGCGGTATGTATTGGCCTCTGTAGTGCTGCTCGCCTTGATCGCAGGCGGCGGCTTTTGGTACTGGAACCGCCCTGCCCCGCAGCCGACCCTGGAGCAACTGCCCCAGGCCGATGGCTCGGTGATGACCCGCGTGACGCCCAATGGCACGCCGAAAGCCCGTGTGGCCGTGGCCGTAATGGCCGACGAAATCCTGACCGACAGCCAACTGATCGCTCTGAGCCAGGGCGGCAAGGCGCAGATTGTTCAGGTGATCTTGCCCAAGGATGACTGCAAGCTGCAGGAACAAGCGCTGCAAAGCGCCCTGGGCCAGCTCAAGGGCCCGGCCACTCTGGTCAGTGGCATCGGCCCAGGCGCAGCCCTCGCCTGGCGCTGGCTGGCGACCCAGAATGACGACAAGGCCAATGCCATCTCCGTCGGCTTCGCTTTGGTGCAGGAAGGTTGCAAGGACCCACTGCCGAAAACCGCCGCGCACGGCAATTGGTTGGTGGCCTGGAACGACAACCCTGACGATGAAAGCGCCAGTTTCGTACGCGATACACCGCGCGCCACCACCAGCATCAGCGACTACGACATTCACTACCCGCAAGTGCTGAACAACGAGCTGCGCAAGCAACTGGTGGGCTCGGACAACGGCGGTCTGGCGATTCCGGTGGTTGAAGTGCCGGCCGGTCAGGCAAAGGACACCGTCACCCTGTTCCTCTCCGGTGATGGCGGCTGGCGTGACCTGGACCGCGACGTGGCCGGCGAAATGGCCAAGATCGGCTACCCCGTCGTCGGCATCGACACCCTGCGCTACTACTGGCAGCACAAGACCCCGGAACAAAGCGCCAAGGACCTCACCGAGCTGATGCAACACTACCGTCAGAAGTGGGGCACCAAGCGCTTCGTACTGACCGGTTATTCATTCGGTGCCGATGTATTGCCGGCCATCTACAACCGTATGCCGGAAAACGAACAGCAGCGGGTCGATGCGATTATCTTGCTGGCTTTCGCACGCACCGGCAGCTTTGAAATCGAAGTGGAAGGTTGGCTGGGTAACGCCGGTAAAGAGGCCGCTACGGGCCCGGAAATGGCCAAGCTGCCGCCGGAGAAAGTGGTGTGCATCTACGGTGCGGAAGAAGTCGATGAGAGCGGCTGCACAGACAAGACTGCCGTGGGTGAAGCGCTGAAGCTGCCAGGTGGGCATCACTTCGATGAGAACTACCCGGCGCTGGCCAAGCGCTTGGTGGATATCATTGTGAAGCACCAGGCCAAGGATAAAGCCGAGTAACTTCAGGCTGTACACGGATTAAAAATGTGGGAGCGGGCTTGCTCGCGAAAGCGGTAGATCAGTCACATCATCTTTGACTAACACACCGCATTCGCGAGCAAGCCCGCTCCCACATTGGATTTATAGTGCTGCTGAAATCTAGCGCGGTTCGATGTGCGCAATCATCAACTGCACGGTTTCATTCCCACGAAACTCGTTCACATCCAGCTTGTAGGCCAACTCCACCCAACGCACGGTCGGGTTAGGCCAGACCTCACGGTCGACCCCAAACGCAATGCCATCGAGTTTCACCGAGCCGCATTCGCTCTTGAGCACCACTTTCAGGTGCCGCTCCCCCACGACACGCTGCTCCACTAACTGAAACACGCCATGGAACAACGGCTCGGGAAAGTGTTGCCCCCACGGGCCGGCATGCCGTAAGGCCCGCGCCAGCTCCAGGTGAAACTCTTCTACCGCCAGGGTACCGTCGGTCAACAACCTGCCGGTCAGGTCTTCCTCACACAGTTGCCGGCGCACTTCAGCATCAAATGCTTCGGCAAACAGTGGGAAATTCGACTCGGGCAATGTCAGCCCCGCCGCCATGGCGTGGCCGCCGTATTTGGCGATCAGGTTGGGATGCTGGCTTGCGACCACTGCCAGGGCATCACGGATGTGAAAACCCTGCACGGAGCGCCCTGAGCCCTTGAGCAGGCCGTCACCGGCGTCTGCAAAGGCGATGGTCGGGCGGAAGTAACGCTCTTTCATGCGCGACGCGAGAATCCCGATCACGCCTTGGTGCCACTCCGGGTCGAACAGGCACAAGCCGTAAGGCATCGACTCCACCGGCAAATCTTTCAATTGGGCCAGGGCCTCGCGCTGCATGCCTTGCTCGATGGATTTGCGGTCCTGGTTCATGCCGTCCAGTTGCGCCGCCATTTCCCGTGCGGCGGCGAAGTCGCTGGTGAGCAGGCATTCGATACCCAGGCTCATATCATCCAGGCGCCCAGCGGCGTTCAGGCGCGGCCCGAGGATAAAGCCCAGGTCGGTCGAGGTGATGCGTGCAGCGTCGCGCTTGGCCACCTCCAGGATCGCCTTGATCCCCGGCCGTGCGCGACCTGCACGGATACGCTCAAGGCCCTGATGCACCAGGATGCGGTTGTTGGCATCCAGGGGCACCACGTCGGCAACGCTGCCCAGCGCGACCAGGTCGAGCAGCTCGCCGATGTTCGGCTGCGGCGTGTTCTCGTACCACCCCAAACTGCGCAGGCGCGCACGCAAGGCCATCAGCACATAAAAGATCACGCCCACGCCGGCCAGGGCCTTGCTCGGGAACTCACAGCCCGGCTGGTTCGGGTTGACGATGGCATCCGCAGCCGGCAATTCGTCGCCGGGCAAATGGTGGTCGGTCACCAGCACCTTCAACCCCGCGGCTTTGGCGGCTGCCACGCCTTCGACACTGGAGATGCCGTTGTCCACGGTGATCAGCAACTGCGGTTCGCGCTGCAGGGCCACGGCGACGATTTCCGGGGTCAGGCCGTAGCCGTATTCGAAACGGTTGGGCACCAGATAGTCGACATGCGCCGCTCCGAGCAAACGCAGGCCCAAGGTACCCACGGTGCTGGCAGTGGCGCCATCCGCGTCGAAGTCACCGACGATCAGGATGCGCTGGCGTTGCTCCAGCGCCGTCACCAGCAAGTCCACGGCCGCGTCGATGCCCTTGAGGTGCTGGTAAGGGATCAACCGCGCCAGGCTTTTATCCAGTTCGGCTTCCGACTGCACCCCGCGTGCGGCGTAGAGACGGGTCAACAGCGGTGGCAAATCTCCGAGGAACGGCAGGATAGCGGGCAATGGGCGAGGATCGATACGCATGGGGTGACGGAGACTTCTCTGCAATACAACGGTTAAACAGGAATTTTGAAAACAACACACTTCAAATGTGGGAGATGGCTTGCCTGCGATGGGATCACCACGGGGTGACTGTTACACCGAGGCGCCTGCATCGCAGGCAAGCCAGCTCCCACATTATCAGCCGCGTTCGCCGACCAGCCATTGCAGTTGCACTTCATGCTGGCCACGGTCGTCGGTGACGAAGATCGTGCCTTCGCTGATCATCACGTCCCACTTGATAACACGGGGCATGTCTTTGGCCAGTACTTCGAGGATTTCCTGGGGCACGGCGGCGATGTGTACGTTTTTCAGGTTATTCGCCACCGGCACCACCTTGCCTTCCCATACACGCAGGCTGCCGTAGGCCAGCAGGCTGGTACGTTCGGTGCGGCGCGAGCACCAGGTCAAGCGGTCGGCATCGGGCTGGCCGACTTCGATCCAGTGCAAAACCCGATCATCCAGGCTTTTTTCCCACAGGGCTGGCTCGTCTACATCTGACAGCCCACGACCGAACGCCAGTTGCTCGTTGTAAAACAGGGCGTAGGCCAACAGACGCACGGTCATGCGCTCTTCGGTTTCCGAAGGGTGGCGGGCGATGGTCTGTTTGACGCTCTCGTACACCGAACGATCGAGGTCAGTAAGGTTGAGTTCGAATTTGTAGGTCGTGGACGGCTGGGCCATGAACGGACTTCTAGAGACAGGGAAAGGCGGCCAGTCTAACCGATGGCGGGGTCATTCAACGAATCCTGCGCTGCATCATCCTTATCCCTGGGCCGCCCGCCTATGTTAAAAGGCATCACACCACCGCCCTGCGCAGACAAGGATCCTCATGTCGTTTAATGCCAAACCGCTTGCCGGCCTGAAAGTTATCGAACTCGGCACCCTGATCGCCGGCCCGTTCGCCTCACGTATCTGCGCCGAATTCGGCGCCGAGGTGATCAAGGTCGAATCGCCGGACGGCGGCGACCCGCTGCGCAAGTGGCGCAAGCTGTACGAGGGCACGTCGTTGTGGTGGTTTGTGCAGGCGCGCAATAAGCAGTCGCTGACGCTGAACCTCAAGCACCCGGACGGCCTGGCCATCCTCAAGCAGTTGCTGGCGGACGCCGATATCCTGATCGAGAACTTCCGCCCCGGCGTGCTGGAGAAGCTCGGCCTGAACTGGGAAACACTGCACGCACTCAACCCCAAGCTGGTGATGGTGCGTCTCTCCGGCTTTGGCCAGACCGGCCCGATGAAAGACCAGCCTGGGTTTGGCGCGGTGGGCGAATCCATGGGCGGCCTGCGCTATATCACCGGCTTCGAAGACCGCCCACCGGTGCGCACCGGCATTTCCATCGGCGACTCGATTGCTGCGCTGTGGGCGGTGATCGGCGCGCTGATGGCGCTGCGTCATCGTGAAGTCAACGGCGGCGTGGGCCAGGTGGTCGATGTAGCGCTGTATGAAGCCATCTTCGCGATGATGGAAAGCATGATCCCGGAGTTCGATGTGTTCGGCTTTATTCGCGAACGCACCGGCAACATCATGCCCGGTATTACGCCGTCCTCGATCCACACCAGCGCGGACGGCAAGCATGTACAGATTGGCGCCAACGGCGATGCGATCTTCAAGCGCTTTATGTCGGCTATTGGCCGTGAAGATTTGGCCAACGATCCTGAGTTAACCAGCAATGACGGACGCGATGACCGCCGTTATGAGCTGTATGGCGTCATTGATCGCTGGGTGAATTCGCTGCCACTGGATGAAGTGGTCGCAATATTGAATAAAGCCGAAGTGCCTGCCAGTCGAATCTACAGTGCCGAGGACATGCTCGGCGATCCGCAATTCCTCGCCCGGGAGATGTTCCTCAAGGCCCAGCTTCCCGACGGCAAGGACTTCAAGATGCCCGGCATCGTGCCCAAGTTGTCGGACACGCCAGGCAGCTGCGAATGGGTCGGGCCGCAGCTGGGTGAACATAACAACGTGCTACTCAATAAACTGGGATACGACAGCGCGGCCATTACTCGCTTGCGTGAGGATGGCGCGATTTGATGGTTTACCATGCTCGGCGCCGGCTACTGCAACTCTGTCTTGTCTGCGCGATAGCGAGCGAATGGCCGCTGTCCGCCCACGCAGAAGAAACACTGACCTGGCTGCTGCGCGACTTACCACCGGTCACCATCTTTGAGGGGCCGCAGAAGGGCCAAGGGGTATTGGACAAGTTATTGCCCATACTCAGCGAGCGCCTGCCGGAGTATCGGCACCAGGTGATGCACGTCAATCGTGCCCGGGGTATTCAGATGCTGCGCGACCCCACTGTCCTGACGTGCGACCCGTCGCTGCTGTGGACGGAGGAACGAGCCAAGTACGTTGTATTTTCCGCCCAGGCATTCGTCTCGGTGAGTAATGGGGTGACCCTGCGACGCATCCAGCAGGAAGAACTGGCCCCCTTTATTGGTGAGGGCCAATTCGACCTGCACGCTTTTCTTGGCTCCCATAGAGCACGTATAGGCGCAACCGCCGAACGTAGCTACGGCCCGCTGATCGATGAACAGCTCAAGGGTGCCGACCCTCACACACTGGCACTCCATTACGGCAATGACGCCCTGGGCAGCCTGCTGCAAATGCAGCGCCTGGGCCGGCTGGAAGCCGTTCTGGGTTACGCGCCGGAGATCCGCTATCACGCCATGCAACAAGGCATTGCCCCTGAAGACCTGATGTTCTACCCCATCAAGGGCTCAGCGCCGTACCAGCATACGCATATCGGTTGCTCGGCCACGCCTGAAGGTCGCCTGGCCATACAGCGAATTGACCAGGCCTTGCGCGAGATCCCACAGGCACAGCTACAGCAAGCCTACGCCGAGTGGCTGGACCCGGTCATGCGCGAACACTATCTGCAGGACAACCCGAGCTTTTTCCTGGATTCACCTGAACCCTGACAAATCGCAGGCAAAAAGAAACCCCGAAGCATGGGGAGACACTTCGGGGTTAAACGTGGCCTACAAAGACCAGTACAGCAAGGCACAAACACCGGAGCACAATGCCTGCTCTTGCTGTTACGAACTCTGACCGGCCACCTTGTAGGAAGTTTCCACATTTAAACAATTCTTCATGCAACGGCAGCGCCACGGGTCTGGGCGGCGTTGCGCATGGCCGCAATGACTGAGGGTTCCACGCGCCCCTCGGCAATCTTGATGTCGCGCAACAGGCAATCCACTACATCCACCAGCACGCGCTTATCCATCAATTGCGCGCGATCGACTTCACGCTCGACCACGATAGCGCCAGCAGGATGCTTCACCGTCACCAGGCACTCGCCCTGCACACCAGAGGTGGTCAGCGTAACCTGATAAGGGCTCAGTGCTTCTTCGAGCAATAGGCTGATACTTTCCATCTCGATCACCACTCAATAGTTCGGGAACAATCGTTTCAACGGGAGCTGCATCTATCCTAAGTGACTGTTTGTGACGTAGGAAAGTTCGCTTTATCGTCTTTATGGGGCCGTCAGGGGGTGACGGATTCCAGCATGCGCTTGCAACATGACAACGAAAAAACGGCCGCACATAACTGCTTACGCAATGGGTGGCTGATTTGGGGGTTGCCGGGGGCTGAGGCTGGTGGTGAATCCTATACTCGTTGAGCGCAGGTCACGCTGCTACCCAGGTAAAAGCGCATGTCAAAAGGCCCTTATTGCGAAGGATGAAGATGATGGCGGAACACAATGAACAGCAAACATCGACAGACAGAATGCACGCCGAGGTCTCACGTATTTTTGCTGAAATCGCACGTATGAACGCAGAGCAGAACAAACTCAACAAAGAATCCCTGAAGATAACCTGTGAGACTTTCTGGTACCCGGTGGGTATCGCGACAGGGTTCTATGCCGCCGTAGGCACCGTCATAGTCGTCGCGCAGAAACTATTCTCGTAACACTAGACCGGGCCTGCCAGAAACAAAAACGCCGCTGACCCAAGGAAGGGAAAGCGGCGTTTTTGCCTGCACGGTTTGCCTTACAACGGCTTACCACGATTGCCATGCTGGCTGACAAACGCCTGCACAGCCTTCAGGTCATTGGCCAATACGGTGCAACGCTCTTCGCGCTTGAACAGGTCAGCCAAGTGCACCGGCAATTCCAGCGCCTTGCCAACGCCGGCCTTCTCCACCGCTTCCGGGAATTTCACCGGGTGCGCGGTGCCCAGGATCACCATCGGGATATCCAGGCTGCGACGGCATTCGCGGGCGGCCTTCACACCAATGGCAGTGTGCGGGTCGAGCAGCTCGCCGGTCTGGGCATAGACTTCTGCGATGGTTTCGCAGGTCTGCGCATCGTCCACAGCCAGGGAGTCGAAGAGCTTGCGGGTTTCGGTCCAGCGCTCTTCGTCAACGCTGAAACCGCCGCCGCTCTTGAAGGTGTCCATCAAGCCCGCGATGGCCGCACCGTTGCGACCGTGCATGTCGAACAGCAGGCGCTCGAAGTTCGAAGAAACCATGATGTCCATCGACGGCGACAGCGTGGCGTGCAGGGTTTCCTTGACGTACTGGTTGCCGCTCATGAAGCGGTGCAGGATGTCGTTGCGATTGGTGGCGACGATCAACTGGTTGATCGGCAGGCCCATGTTGCGTGCCAGGTAACCGGCAAAAATGTCGCCGAAGTTGCCGGTCGGCACCGAGAACGACACCGAACGCGCCGGGCCGCCCAACTGCAGGGAGGCGTGGAAGTAGTAGACGATCTGGGCCATGATCCGCGCCCAGTTGATCGAGTTCACTGCCACCAGACGCGTGCCTTTCAGGAAGCTCTGGTCAGCAAAGCTGTTCTTGACCATTTCCTGGCAGTCATCGAAGTTGCCTTCAATGGCGATGTTGTGGATGTTCTCACCAAAAATGGTGGTCATCTGGCGACGCTGCACTTCCGACACGCGCTTGTGCGGGTGCAGGATGAAGATGTCGACGTTTTCGCAGTGTTTGCAGCCTTCAATGGCGGCCGAGCCGGTATCACCGGAGGTAGCGCCGATGATCACCACGCGTTCGCCGCGCTTCTCCAATACGTAATCGAGCAGACGACCCAGCAATTGCAGGGCAAAGTCTTTGAACGCCAGCGTTGGGCCGTGGAACAGCTCCAGCACCCATTCGTTGCCGTTCAATTGACGCAACGGGGCGATGGCGCTGTGGGAAAACACGCCGTACGTCTCTTCCAGAATCTTCTTAAAGTCCGCATCCGGAATGCTGCCGGTGACAAACGGGCGCATCACCCGGAAGGCCAATTCGTGGTACGGCAGGCCGGCCCAGGAAGCGATTTCTTCCTGGGTGAAGCATGGCAGGTTTTCCGGCACGTACAGGCCACCGTCAGTGGCAAGACCTGCCAGCAAAACGTCTTCGAAATTCAGGGCCGGTGCCTGGCCGCGGGTGCTGATGTAGCGCATGACTGGCTCCTCTAAAACATTCTTGACCAGAGGCCGCCGACTGCACGGGGCCCCCGGAACATATCGGTTAGTTCAAGTGCTCAACGCGGATCCGGACTACCGGGCCAACCACGCCTTGCAAGGCTTCGAGGGCGGCGATCGCGTCGTTCATGTGCTGTTCGAGCACCCGGTGGGTCAGCAGGATCATCGGCACCTGGCCGTTTTGCTCCTCGACTTCCTTCTGCATGATCGACTCGATGTTGATCCCGCGCTCCGACAGGATGCTGGCGACCTGGGCCAACACGCCCGGATGGTCCTGGGCCTGGATACGCAGGTAGTAGGCACTTTCGCAGGCTTCGATCGGCAAGATCGGGTGGGCCGACAGCGAGTCCGGCTGGAACGCCAGGTGCGGCACGCGGTTCTCCGGGTCGCTGGTCATGGCGCGGACCACGTCCACCAGGTCGGCGATCACCGACGAAGCCGTTGGCTCCATGCCGGCGCCGGCGCCGTAGAACAGGGTCGAACCGGCGGCGTCACCGTTGACCATCACAGCGTTCATCACGCCATTGACGTTGGCGATCAAGCGGTCGGCCGGGATCAGCGTCGGGTGCACACGCAGCTCGATACCGGCCGGCGTGCTGCGCGCTACGCCCAGGTGCTTGATGCGGTAGCCCAGGGCTTCGGCGTAGTTCACGTCAGCAGTGGTCAGCTTGGTGATGCCTTCGGTGTAGGCCTTGTCGAACTGCAGCGGGATACCAAAGGCGATGGACGCCAGGATGGTCAGCTTGTGTGCTGCGTCGATACCTTCCACATCAAAGGTCGGGTCGGCTTCGGCGTAACCCAGGGCCTGGGCTTCGGCCAGCACGTCTTCGAAGGTACGGCCCTTCTCGCGCATTTCGGTGAGGATGAAGTTACCGGTGCCGTTGATGATGCCGGCGACCCAATTGATGCGGTTGGCGGACAGGCCTTCACGGATCGCCTTGATCACCGGGATGCCACCGGCCACAGCGGCTTCGAACGCAACGATCACGCCCTTTTCACGCGCCTTGGCGAAGATCTCGTTGCCGTGCACGGCGATCAGCGCCTTGTTGGCGGTGACCACGTGCTTGCCGTTCTCGATGGCCTTGAGCACCAGCTCGCGGGCCACGGTGTAGCCGCCGACCAGCTCGATGACGATATCGATTTCAGGGTTGGTGGCAACGGCGAAGACATCGTTGGTAATCGCAATACCGGTCGTTTCGAACTGAGGCTTCGGCGAACGCGTGGCAATTTGCGCCACTTCAATCCCACGGCCTGCGCGGCGGGAAATTTCCTCAGCGTTACGCTGAAGTACGTTAAAGGTGCCGCCACCGACGGTCCCTAACCCACAGATGCCTACTTTGACCGGTTTCACTGAAGAACTCCCCATGAAACGGCCGACGCGAGGTCGGCCGTGGAAAACAGCCGCATAACTGCGGCTTTCAATTAATGGCCCGCCGACTTATCCACGGGCCATGATCGTCAAAGGTTCGACGATGCTGGTTTATTTGGCACTCAGCGCCAGTTTGGCAACTTGTGGCGCCGGCTGGTAGCCCGGAATCACTTGGCCGTCAGCCAAAACGATGGCCGGTGTACCGTTCACGCCAATGGACTGGCCCAGCGCGAACTGCTTGGAAACCGGGTTGGCGCACTTGGCGGCCTTGATTTCCTTGCCATCGACCATCTTGTCCATGGCCGCTTTTTTGTCGGCCGAGCACCATACGGCTTGCAACTGCTCGTCACCCGGCGAACCCAGGCCCTGGCGCGGGAACGCTACGTAGCGCACTTCCACGCCCAGCTTGTTCAGCGCAGGCACTTCAGCGTGCAACTTGTGGCAGTACGGGCACGTGGTGTCGGTGAACACCGTGATGTGGGTCTTGGTCTCGCCGATCGCCGGGTAGACCACGGTTTCAGCCACAGGGATGCCATTGATCAGCTTGGACACGCCCAGGCGCTCGGCTTTCTCGGTCAGGTTGACCGGTTTGCCGTCCTTCAATTGGAACAGGTAACCCTGGACGATGTACTGGCCGTCGGCACTGGCGTACAGCACGCGGCTGCCCTTGAGCTTGACTTCGTACAGGCCGGCCATCGGGCTGGCACTGATACTTTCGATCGGGGTGTCGAGCTGCAGGTTGGCCAGGCTCTTGCGGATGGTCTGCTCGGCGGCGTCGTCGGCGACAACAAAGGTGGAAACCAACGCAATGGCTGCGGCGGCAATAATCTGGGTCAAGCGCATGGGAACTCCTGAAGGCAGATGCAGGGACGGGGGCAAGACATGGGTCTGTTAATACAGGTCTGAGCCGTCCCCTTTGCTAACCGGCAAAGCCTACCACAGTTGGGCCGCAGGGCAGCCCGCGGCGGAATAAATTGGCGGTTTTCAGCCTCTCGGGTGGTGCTTGGCGTGCATTTCCTGCAAACGCGCGCGCGCCACGTGGGTGTAGATCTGGGTGGTGGATAAGTCGCTGTGGCCGAGCAGCATTTGCACCACGCGCAAATCCGCACCGTGGTTGAGCAAATGGGTGGCGAAGGCATGGCGCAACGTGTGGGGCGACAGGGACTTGCTGATCCCGGCGACCTTGGCCTGATGCTTGATGCGGTGCCAGAAGGTCTGGCGGGTCATCTGCTCACCGCGCAGGCTGGGGAACAACACATCACTGGGGCGTCCGCCAAGCAGTTCGCCGCGGGCATCACGCATATAGCGCTCGACCCACACTATTGCCTCCTCCCCCATCGGTACCAACCGCTCCTTACTGCCCTTGCCCATCACCCGCAATACACCCTGGCGCAGGTTCACTTGTTCCAGGGTCAGGCTGATCAACTCGGTGACCCGCAGGCCGCACGCGTACAGAACCTCGAGCATGGCGCGGTCGCGCTGGCCGATGGCTTCACTGAGATCGGGAGCAGCAAGCAAAGCCTCCACGTCGCTTTCCGACAAAGACTTAGGAAGAGGCCTACCTAATTGTGGCATGTCGACTTGTAGAGTCGGATCGACTGCGATCAGCTTTTCGCGCAGCAAATAGCGATAAAAGCCACGCACGCCGGAGAGAAATCTCGCAGTGGAACGTGGCTTGTAGTGTTGCTCCAGACGCCAGGCCAAGTGATCGAGGATCAGCTCACGTCCAGCATTGATCAGCTCGAGGTTTTTCTCCTGCAGCCAACCGTTGAACAGGGCCAGGTCACTGCGGTAAGCCTGGCGCGTGTTGTCCGACAGGCCTTTTTCCAGCCAAAGGGCGTCGAGAAAACGGTCGATAAGGGGGTGGTCAATGGCGGGCATGGGCACTCAAGCGACGCGGCACGGGGCTTTGCGGCAATTAATTAGTGAACTGTGATTAGGGTCACTAGTCTTTCATAGCCCGCTACTTCAAGGAACAGGGAGCTTTAATGAACGAACAACAGATTTTGTTGGCCTTTGGCGGCATTGGTGTGGCCGCACTCGGCTGCCAATGGCTGGCCTGGCGCCTGAAACTGCCAGCAATTCTGTTTCTTTTGCTGAGCGGGATTCTGGCCGGACCGGTACTGGGCTGGCTCGACCCGCAAGAAATGTTCGGCCCCTTGCTGATGCCACTTGTGTCGTTGGCGGTGGCGCTGATCCTGTTTGAGGGCAGCCTGACGCTGCACCTATCGGAATGGAAGGAGATTGGCAGCGTGGTCCACCGCCTGGTGACCCTCGGCGCGCTTTCGACCTGGGCGGTGATCACGCTGGCAACCCACTGGCTGCTGGGTTTCGACTGGATGCTGGCGCTGCTGTTCGGCACGCTGACGCTGGTGACGGGCCCCACGGTGATCGTCCCGATGCTACGCGTGGTGCGCCCCAAAGCCTCCATCGCCAACATCCTGCGCTGGGAAGGTATCGTCATAGACCCGATTGGCGCACTGCTGGCCGTGGTGGTCTACAGCTTCATCATCAGCCGCGCCTCCGGAGATGGCTTGAGCCATAGCCTGCTGACTTTCGGCGGCGTGATTGCCTGCGGTAGCCTGTTCGGGGTTGCCGGCGGCTGGCTGCTGGGGCAGATCATGCGGCGACAGTGGTTGCCGGAATACCTGCACAACCTGGCGACCCTGGCCGGGGTGCTGGGCGTGTTCATCGCCGCCAATGAAGTCATGCACGAGTCCGGCCTGTTGGCGGTGACGCTGATGGGCATGTGGATGGCCAACATGAAAGGCGTGGATGTGCGACACATCCTGCACTTCAAGGAAAACCTCAGCGTACTGCTGATTTCCGGTCTGTTTATCCTGCTGGCGGCGCGCCTGGACCTGAATGCCTTGATTGCCCTGGGGCCCTTCGTCCTGATCCTGTTGCTGATCATTCAGTTTATTGCCCGCCCCCTCAATGTCGCGCTGTCGACCGTTGGTTCGAAGCTGAACTGGCGAGAACGTGCGCTGCTGGCGTGGATCGCCCCACGCGGCATTGTGGCCGCAGCGGTGTCGGCGATATTTGCGATTCGCCTGGATGAAGCCGGTCACGAAGGTGCATTGCTGCTGGTGCCGCTGACCTTTGCGGTAATTATCGGCACCGTGGTGCTGCAAAGCGCCACCGCCCGCCCCCTGGCCCGCCTGCTGAAAGTCGCCGAGCCTGCGCCCAGTGGCTTTCTGATCGTCGGTGCAAATGGCCCGGCGCGCATCTTGGGCAAGGCCCTGCAGCAACTGGGCAGCCGCGTGCTGTTGACCGACTCCAGCTGGGAGAACATCCGCGCCAGCCGTATGGAGGGGCTACCAACCTACTTCGGCAACCCGGCCTCGCAGCATGCCGAATCGCACCTGGACCTGGTGGGGCTCGGACATTTGCTGGCACTGTCGCCCTCGGGCGAACTGAACACGCTGGCCGCCATGCGCTTTCGCCACGACTTCGGGCATCGCCTGTTTACCTTGACCAGCAGCCAGGAGAGCCGTCGCACGGACAAGCACCGGGCCAGCCATGAACACCGCGGGCACTTGCTGGGCAGCCAACCCTTGAGTTATTCCAAGCTCGCCAGCCTGCTGGGGCAAGGCGCCGAGCTGTACACCACCCACCTGACCGATGGGTTTGGCTGGAACGACTATCAGGCACTGCATGGTGAACGGGCGATCCTGTTGTTTGCCCGTGACAACAGTGGCTGGGTGCATGTGGTAACACCAGAGAGCGGCTTGAAACCAGTGGCGGGGTGGGCGTTATTGGCAGTCATCCAGCCAGGGCAGTCCTAGCCACAACTGCCACCCTGCGATCCGCACAAATCGCAGGCACAAAAAAGCAGCCCGTAGGCTGCTTTTTTCTGCATCGGGAAGCTGGGCTTAAGCCAGTTTTTCCTTGATGCGAGCTGCTTTACCGGACAGGTCACGCAGGTAGTACAGCTTGGCTTTACGTACGTCACCGCGACGCTTGACGGCCATGCTGTCGATTTGCGGGCTGTAGGTCTGGAAAGTACGCTCTACGCCAACACCGTTGGAGATTTTACGAACAGTGAAAGCACTGTTCACACCACGGTTACGCTTGGCAATTACCACGCCTTCGAACGCTTGCAGACGCGAACGGTCGCCTTCCTTCACTTTCACCTGAACGACAATAGTGTCGCCCGGGGCAAAGGTAGGGATCTCTTTGGTCATCTGCTCTGCTTCGAGTGCAAGGATGATTTTGTTAGTCATGCTGTGCTCCTAAGGTAAGTCAATGGACCTACCATCGATACGTTGTTAACTATCGTCCCGCGCGAGGATGTATTCCTCGAGCAGCTTCTTCTCTTCTCCAGAAAGCGAGCGGCTATCCAGAAGATCGGCGCGTCGTTCATAGGTCCGACCAAGGGACTGCTGTAAACGCCAACGCCGGATGTGTGCGTGATTGCCACTTAGCAATACGTCGGGAACACGCTGATCCGCATACACCTCCGGTCGGGTGTAGTGCGGGCAATCCAGCAAACCATCCGTGAAGGAATCTTCCTCCGCGGAGTCCGCATGCCCTAAAGCTCCAGGCAGCAGTCGTGTAACCGCATCTATCAGGACCATCGCCGGCAGCTCGCCGCCAGACAGCACATAGTCCCCAATCGACCACTCTTCATCGACATGAGCTTCAATAAAACGCTCGTCAATGCCTTCATAGCGACCGGCAATCAGGATCAGTGCTTCCTCATTCGCCAGTTCGCGGACCCCAGCCTGTTTCAGCTGACGGCCTTGAGGGGACAGGTAAATTACCTTCGCCTTCTCCCCGGCGGCGGCCTTGGCCTGAGCCAACGCGTCTTCCAGGGGCTTGATCTTCATCACCATGCCCGGGCCACCGCCAAATGGGCGGTCATCCACAGTGTGATGTCGATCCGTCGTGTAGTCTCGCGGGTTCCAACAGGTAAGCTGCAACAGCCCCTGTTTCACCGCCCGACTGGTGATGCCGTACTCGCTGATAGCGGAAAACATCTCGGGAAACAAACTGATCACTTCAATGCGCAGATTAGCCACGCTTAGAAGTCCGCATCCCATTCCACCTTCATCTCGCCCGCGGCCAGGTCGATGGCCAACACGCATTGCTCTGTATAGGGCAACAAGCGTTCGCGATCATCCAGGCTGCCAGCGCAAGGCTTGACCACCATTACATCATTGGCGCCGGTTTCCAGAAGATGATCGATTTTCCCGAACAATTGCCCGAGTTGATCAATAACCTTCAGACCTTCCAGCTGGTACCAGTAGTACTCGCCGTCGGTCAATTCAGGGAACAGGTTGCGCGGCACGCAGATCTCATAACCGGCCAGAAGACGAGCTTCTTCACGGTCATCAAGACCCTTGAGCTTTGCGACCAGGAACTTATCGCTCCCGCGTCCACTGACCAGCTCGACCTGTTTCACACTACCTTCGCGCTTGAGCGTCCAGGTTTTGTACTGCAACAGGTTTTCAGTCGGATCAGTAAAGGAATACACCTTCACTTCGCCGCGAACGCCATGAACAGAGTAAATCTTGCCGATAACGATCAAATCATCAGCAACAGCTGGCGTCGCGTTCATATTGCTCAGGCTGCGGCCTTAGCCGAGTCCTTCAACAACTTTGCAACGCGCTCGGATGGCTGTGCACCCACGCTCAGCCAGTAGGCTACGCGCTCTTGGTTCACGGACAGACGAACTTCTTGACCACGAGCAACAGGGTTGAAGAAGCCAACCTGTTCCTTGTGCGAACCGTCGCGCGGGTTGCGGCTGTCGGTTACGGTCAAGTGGTAAAACGGGCGCTTTTTGGAGCCGCCAAGGGCAAGACGGATTGTTAGCATGTGAACATCGTTCCTGTAGTCGGTGCTGCAAATCTAAATGCACAGCGGGCATAGGTGCCCGAAAGGCCGCATATTCTAAGGAATATCCGGACTTTTGCAAATGTCTTTTTTTGGCGCCTATCAGTGTGCCATTCAGATCTGCTATAGAGCCGTCGGTTAAAACGGCAGGTCAGCCCCCGCCAATAGCGGGTTTGCTGGAGATCCCACATCCCTGTGGGTCGGAGCAGGAGCTGGGCTCCCGCTCGAATACTTTACATTTTAGGCATGCCGCCGCCGGGCAACATGCCGCCCATGCCGCGCATCATCTTGGCCATACCGCCCTTGGCGGAGAATTTCTTCATCATCTTCTGCATCTGCTTGTGTTGCTTGATCAAGCGACCGATGTCCTGCACCTGGGTGCCGGACCCCATGGCGATCCGACGCTTGCGCGAACCGCTGATCAGCTCAGGGTCGCGGCGCTCGGCCGGGGTCATGGAGTTGATGATGGCTTCCATCTGCTTGAACTGCTTCTCTGCCGCGCCCTGGGCATTGCCCATTTGCGCCAGGTTCACACCGCCGATGTTTGGCAGCTTGTCCATCAGGCCGCCGAGGCCGCCCATGTTCTTCATCTGTTGCAGCTGGTCGCGGAAGTCTTCGAGGTCGAAGCCCTTGCCCTTCTTCAGCTTCTTGGCCAGTTTATCGGCCTTGTCCTTGTCGAGCGTGGCTTCGGCCTGCTCGATCAGGCTGAGCACGTCGCCCATGCCGAGGATTCGCGAGGCAATACGCTCGGGGTGGAACGGCTCGAGCGCTTCGCTCTTCTCGCCCATACCGATGAACTTGATCGGCTTGCCGGTGATGGCACGTACTGACAGCGCAGCACCGCCACGGGCATCGCCGTCGACCTTGGTCAGGATCACGCCGGTCAGCGGCAGTGCGTCACCAAATGCCTTGGCGGTGTTGGCCGCATCCTGGCCGGTCATGGCATCGACCACGAACAGCGTCTCGACCGGGTTGATCGCGGCGTGCAACGCCTTGATCTCGCCCATCATCTCTTCATCGATGTGCAGGCGACCGGCGGTATCGACGATGACCACGTCGATGAACTTCAGCTTGGCTTCTTTAATAGCTGCGTTGGCGATGTCGACCGGCTTCTGGCTCAGGTCGGACGGGAAGAAGGTCACACCGACTTCGCCGGCGAGCATTTCCAACTGCTTGATGGCCGCCGGACGGTACACGTCGGCCGACACCACCATGACGGACTTCTTCTTGCGCTCTTTAAGGAAGCGCGCCAGCTTGCCGGCGGTGGTGGTTTTACCCGCGCCCTGCAAACCGGCCATCAATACGACGGCCGGCGGCACGGCGCTCAGGTTCAAGTCTTCGTTGGCCGCGCCCATCAGGCTTTCGAGCTCGGCCTGGACGATCTTCACAAAGGCCTGGCCCGGCGTGAGGCTGCGGGACACTTCGGTGCCTACCGCGCGCTCTTTGACCGAGTTGACGAAGTCCTTCACCACCGGCAAAGCCACGTCGGCTTCCAGCAACGCCATGCGCACTTCACGCAGGGTGTCTTTAATATTGTCCTCGGTCAGCTTGGCCTTGCCGGTGACATGGCGCAGCGTCTGCGAGAGACGGTCAGTCAGGTTTTCAAACATGCGCGATCCTTTCAGGCCCTATTCAACAAAATGCATTGGTAGACCGAGGTAGTGGCGACCGAGGCTGTGGTAAATCGCTATTAAAAACAGCGCTCGGCGAGCCTGCGGCGTGGGCAGGTCGCGGATTATAGCGAAGACTGCGGCCATGCACACCCGCTGTCTGGCCTGAGAGTCTTTCGTGTTACGCGGGGGTATGCCAAACTCAGCGCCTTTCGGGCTTGCCTATCAGGATTTATGCTCCCTTTGTCACCCAGTTTGCTACCCAGCCTCGCCGCCGCCATTTTGTATGCCGCTGCGACTCTCTATCAGGGCACTCGTCTGGCCCAAGGCACCAAGGCGGACAAACGCCTGCTGGTCGGCCTTGGCGTCCTAGCCCTGCTGGCTCACGCTGCCAGCCTGTTTACCCACCTGATGACCCCAGTCGGCCTGGGCCTGGATTTTTTCAGCGCCGCCAGCCTGATTGCGGCGGCCGTCATCGCGCTGACCCTGCTGGCCTGTTATCGGATTCCCGTCGAGAACCTGCTGGTGCTGCTATTCCCATTGGGCGTGCTGACGGTGCTGCTGGCGCAATTCGCGCCCACGGGTACGGTGCAGGTGATTGATGAAGAGCCGGGCATCCTCGCGCATATCCTGCTTTCCATCCTGGCCTACGGCATGTTCACCATTGCCGTCTTCCAATCCCTGCTCCTGCTGCTGCAGGACCACCAGCTCAAGCACAAGCACCCCTCAGGGCTGATCAAGAACTTCCCGCCGCTGCAAACCATGGAAAGCCTGCTGTTCGGCTTCCTCTGGGCTGGCTGGACGCTGTTGTCATTGTCGCTGATTTCCGGCTGGCTATTCGTCGAAAACCTGTTCGCCCAGCACCTGGTGCACAAGACGTTGCTGGCGTGCCTGGCATGGGTAGTGTTCAGCGTATTGCTGTGGGGCCGCAACCGCCTCGGCTGGCGTGGGCACAAGGCGATCCGCTGGACCCTGGCCGGTTTCTGCCTGCTGATGCTGGCCTATTTCGGCAGCAAGCTGGTCCGCGAATACATCCTGCACATCTGACGGGCCGTGATCATGGACAACTTGCCGCTGGAGCCGATGCTCGCAGTAATCGCCTTGCTGGTGTTATGGGCCGCGCTGTTTACCGCCATCGAAGCCGCGCAACAGCACTTGCTGGCCTTGCGCCCTGGTACACGCCAGGGTGACAAGGCTGCTGCCCGCCTGAGCTTCCCGCGTAACAGCCTGATCCTGTGCAACAGCCTGTGTCGCGCCGCGGTAGTCATTCTCTGCACCTTGCTGGCGATCTACGCCTGGGCGCAGAACGGACCTTGGCTGGGCTGGATGATTGCCT
This sequence comes from Pseudomonas sp. 58 R 12, assembly GCF_900005865.1. Taxonomy (NCBI): domain Bacteria; kingdom Pseudomonadati; phylum Pseudomonadota; class Gammaproteobacteria; order Pseudomonadales; family Pseudomonadaceae; genus Pseudomonas; species Pseudomonas sp. 58 R 12. The sequence goes on along the minus strand of NZ_CVTP01000017.1, from coordinate 202,054 downwards.
GCGCGCTCCTGCTGATATTCGCCGACTACCTGCCTCGTGCCCTCGCCGTTCGTTATCCGCAAGCGGTGTTGGGCTTCGGCAATACGCTTTTGGGCGTGCCGCTGAAAATCCTCTACCCCCTTGCCTGGCTGCTCAATGGCATCAGCCTGTTGCTGTTGCGTCCATTCGCACGTCAATCCGGCGTGGTGAAAAAGAGCGATGAACCGCTGCCCGACCACGACGACGAACCGGAACCGGAAGCCGACGAAGACCGCACCCCCGGGATGCCCGGCATCCACGCCCTGGACAACATCACGGTCAACGACATCCTGGTACCGCGCAGTGAAGTGGACGGCATCAACCTGGATGACTCAGTCGAAGAGATCATCGAGCAACTGCGCACCTCCGAGCGCACGCGCCTGCCGGTGTTCCACAGTGATATCAACCAGGTCCAGGCGGTGCTGAACACGCGACAGATCCAGCACCTGCTGCCCGACGCCAGCCTGACCAAGGAAGCGTTACTCGCCGCCTGCCACGAACCCTACTTCGTCCCCGAAAGTACGCCGCTGCAACTGCAACTGCTGAACTTCCACAAGCAACAGCGACGCCTCGGCATGGTGGTGGACGAGTACGGCGAAGTGCTGGGCATTGTCACCCTGGAAGATATCCTCGAAGAAATCGTCGGTGAGTTTGAGAGCGAACAGAGTGCCGACAACCCGCATATCGACGCGCAACCGGATGGCCGCTATATCATCGACGGTGCCGCCTCGATCCGCGACCTGAATAAGAGCCTGAACTGGCACCTGCCCAGCGACGGTCCAAAGACCCTCAATGGCCTGGTCACCGAAGCACTGGAGACCATCCCGGACTGCGCGGTGTGCCTGAAAATCGGGCGCTACCGCCTGGAAATCCTCGAGACCGAGGACAACCGCGTGAGCAAGGTGCTGATCTGGCATACCAGCAGGATGCCGGTGGCTGCCTAACCTATCCCTGATACTACTCAAGCTCCCACATTTTGATTTGCGGCGTGTCAGCACACTTGTTGTATCTCCAAACCCCTTCCTATAATCCCTGCGGCTTACCAGAGCCCCGCCCGACCGTGTGCTACCCGCACCCAACGCGTCAAGGCACCGCTTCATCCTGTCTGACCGGTGTTCGCTCCCATCCCGAGCCGCCCCGCGCACTACCCTGATCCATGGGTGTTCGACCAATAATAATCCGCGTCCAAACGCGCAACGACCGTCAGGGATACCGCCATGAGCACCACCTATAACGAGGCCGCGCCCGCCGCCCCGACCAACTCGACTGCACGGGTTGCCACCGCGAGCATTGTCGGCACCGCCATCGAGTTCTACGACTTCTATATCTACGCCACGGCTGCTGCGCTGGTGATCGGCCCGGTGTTCTTCCCGCAGACCTCCGGCACCGCGCAGATGCTGGCGTCGTTCCTGACCTTTGGCATCGCCTTTATCGCCCGCCCGCTGGGCTCGGCACTGTTCGGCCACTTCGGCGACCGCATCGGCCGCAAATCCACACTGGTGGCGTCCTTGCTGCTGATGGGCGTGTGCACCACGCTGATCGGCTTACTGCCCGGTTACGACAGCATTGGCGCCTGGGCCCCGATCCTGTTGTGTGTGCTGCGCTTTGGGCAGGGCCTGGGGCTTGGCGGGGAATGGGGCGGCGCGGCACTGCTGGCCACCGAGAATGCGCCCAAGGGCAAGCGCGCCTGGTTCGGCATGTTCCCGCAACTGGGCCCTTCGATTGGCTTCCTCGCGGCTAACGGCTTGTTCCTGATCCTGGCCATGAGCCTGAACGACGAGCAGTTCCGCAGCTGGGGCTGGCGCATCCCGTTCATCCTCAGCGCCGCGCTGGTGATGGTCGGCCTGTATGCGCGCCTGAAGCTGCATGAAACGCCGGTCTTCGCCAACGCCGTTGCCAAAGAAGCGCCGGTAAAAGTGCCGTTGGTGGAACTGTTCAGCCAGCATTGGCTGCCCGTCTTGCTCGGCGCTGCATCGATGGTGGTGTGTTATGCGCTGTTCTACATCACCACCGCGTTTTCGCTGAGCTACGGCGTTTCGACCTTGGGCTACAGCCGCGAGACCTTCCTTGGCTTGTTGTGCTTCGCAGTGCTGTTCATGGGCCTGGCCACGCCGCTGGCAGCCCTGGCGAGTGACCGTTACGGGCGCCGGCCCGTGCTGATCGTCGGTGCGATCCTGGCGATCCTGTCGGGCTTCACCATGGAGCCGCTGCTGACCCACGGCTCGACCTGGGCGGTGGCGCTGTTCCTGGCCCTGGAGCTGTTCCTGATGGGCGTGACCTTCGCGCCGATGGGCGCCATGCTGCCGGAGTTGTTCCCGACGCGCGTGCGTTATACCGGCGCGTCGGCGGCGTATAACCTGGGTGGGATCGTGGGGGCTTCAGCGGCACCGTTCTTCGCGACCAAGCTGGTGGCGATGGGTGGGCTGAGTTATGTCGGTGGGTATGTGTCGGCGGCGGCGTTGCTCAGCTTGATTGCTGTGCTGTGCCTGAAAGAGACGCGGGATAATGATCTGAATAAGGTCGCCTGATAGACCGCTATCGCAGGCAAGCCCGGCTCCCACAGGGAAATGCATTCCAATGTGGGAACTGGCTTGCCTGCGAAGGGCGCGCCTCGGTTACAGCTCTACCACAACAGCCTTGGAAGCACGGGTAGCCTTGGCTCGAGCCGCTTCAATCGACTCATCCCGCGCCAACGCCACGCCCATGCGGCGCTGGCCATTCACTTCTGGCTTACCAAACAGACGCAACGCCGTATCCGGTTCGCTCAACGCCGCACCGAGGTTGGCAAACGCCGTCTGGGTCGACTGCCCTTCCACTAGGATCACCGCCGAAGCCGAAGGCCCGAACTGACGGATCAACGGAATCGGCAAGCCCAGGATTGCGCGAGCGTGCAGCGCGAACTGCGACAAGTCCTGAGAAATCAGGGTCACCAAGCCCGTGTCATGCGGACGCGGCGATACTTCGCTGAACCACACCTGATCACCCTTGATGAACAACTCCACGCCAAACAGGCCACGGCCCCCAAGGGACTCGGTCACGGCCTTTGCAACGCGCTCGGATTCGGCCAGCGCAATCGGGCTCATGGCCTGCGGCTGCCAGGATTCCTGGTAGTCGCCCTTCTCCTGACGATGGCCAACCGGTGCACAGAACGTGGTGCCACCGACGTGACGCACCGTCAGCAAGGTGATTTCGTAGTCGAAGTCGATAAAGCCTTCGATGATCACCCGGCCCTTACCGGCACGCCCGCCTTCCTGGGCGTAATCCCAGGCTTTCTGCACGTCGTCAGCGCTGCGCAACAGGCTCTGGCCCTTGCCCGACGAACTCATCACCGGCTTGACCACACACGGGAAGCCCAGGTCCTGCACGGCCTTGCTGTAGTCTTCGAAGGTGTCGGCAAAGTGGTACGGCGAAGTCGGCAGGTCCAGCTCTTCGGCGGCCAGGCGACGGATGCCTTCACGGTTCATGGTCAGCGAGGTGGCGCGCGCGGTCGGGATCACGGTGAAGCCTTCGGCTTCCAGCTCGACCAGGGTGGCGGTGGCGATGGCTTCGATTTCCGGCACGATGAAGTGCGGCTTTTCGGCCTCGATCACCGCGCGCAGGGCTGCGCCGTCGAGCATGTTGATCACGTGGCTACGGTGCGCCACCTGCATGGCCGGTGCGTTGGCGTAGCGATCCACGGCAATCACTTCAACGCCCAGGCGCTGCAGTTCGATTACCACTTCCTTGCCCAGCTCACCGCAGCCACACAGCAAAACGCGGGTCGCGGTTGGCGACAATGGAGTTCCGATTCGGGTCATCTCAGGTCCTCAGGGGAGCGGATCAGGGGGAGAAAGGCCGGCATTTTACATGAACTGTAAAAATTGGCCTCAGTTGGCGACGGCACGCTTGCGGATACGCCACGCCATGATCAGCCACACCACCGTGACGCCGGCAAATTTCGACACCAGTGCGGTACCCGCCACCGCTGGAGTGAGCGCGCCGATCAGGCCGAAAAAGATAAAGGTATCGAGGGGAATGCTCAGCGCCGAACTTATCCACAGGCGATCGTGGAGCGGGCGCTTGGTGATGCTGAACACCAGCCAGTCGATGCACTCGGAGACCGCAAACGCTGTGGCACTGGCCAGTGCGATAGAAGGGTCGGAGGTGATATACGACAGCACCAGCGCCGCCAGCATGGCGATGATCGCACCATGGCCAAAACGGGTTTGCACCATGTCGCGCAGGATAAATACCAGGCCGCCCCAGGCGGACCAGATGACATCCAGGTGCGGCGCGGTGGAGAAGGCGAAGTTGATCAGCACGACGCTGCTGATGTAGGCGATCAGGAAGAGCATGGGGGATGGGCCTGTGGATGATGGCGCACAGCGTACTTCACAATTAGAAAGATGTCGTCTGGGAGGGCCTCATCGCAGGCAAGCCAGCTCCCACATTTTGAACGCGTTTAACCTGTTGGAACGCGGTCAAAATGTGGGAGCTGGCTTGCCTGCGATAGCGGTCTATCAGCCGCCAGGTTTCCCAGAAACCATAAACACCAACCCACCCGCCACCGCCCGCTCATGGCACAACCCCAACACCACCCGGCGCTCGGCATTGTCCATGCGGCTCCACCGCGTAATCTCATCCACGGTGCGCTGACAGCCGGTGCAAATATCATCATCATCCAGCGCACAAATGCTCACGCACGGCGAAGCAACGGGGCGTTCACTCGGGTTCATTCTTCCTGCTCAACCAGATCCCGCGCATAACGCTGCGAGTTATGCACATAGTGCGCAGCGCTGGCTTCAAGCATGCGTTTCTGCGCGTCGGTCAGCTCACGCACCACCTTGCCCGGTGAACCCACCACCAGCGAACCATCCGGAATTTCCTTGCCCTCACCGATCAGCGAATTGGCGCCGATGATGCAGTGCTTGCCGATCTTCGCGCCATTTAGGATCACCGCGTTGATACCGATCAGGCTGTAATCATCCACCGTGCAGCCGTGCAGCATGGCGTTATGACCAATGGTCACGCCGGTGCCCAGCGTCAGCGGGTAGCCCATGTCGGTGTGCATTACGCTGCCATCCTGCACATTGCTGTTCTTGCCGATCAGGATCAGTTCGTTGTCGCCACGCAACACCGCGTTAAACCAGACGTTGGCGCCCTCCTCCAGCTTGACCTTGCCCACCAGCGTGGCATTCGGTGCCACCCAGCTCTGTGGATGAGTCTCGACGCGGGCGTCGCCCAGGCGGTATTTCATGGTTTTCCCTCACGGCGTTGCCATTCAAGCGATGGCTTAGATGTTGATGAAGCTCTTGGGTGGCTGATGCAGGCTGATGTTGGCGTCGTCATAGAGCAAATTGATCAATTCGACGATCATGATCGCCGTCAGCCCCCAGATCTTGTATTCACCAAACCGATAGCTGGGCACGTACCAACTGCGGCCCTGGTAATCGATTCGGTGGGTATGTTCGCGCGGGTCCTGTCGGAAAAAGTCCAAAGGCACGCTGAAAACAGCGGCAATCTCGGCATCATTGGCCAGGTATTCGACGTAATCGGGAATCACACCAACGTAAGGCGTGACCCGAATGCCGTGCAGGGAGATCAAAGGGCTCAGCGGGCCGATCACTTCGACCAGTCCGGGCGGCAGGCCGATTTCTTCTTCGGCCTCGCGCAACGCGGTGAAGATCAAGTCCGGGTCTTCGGGGTCGCGGCGCCCGCCGGGAAAGGCCACTTCGCCACCATGGGTCGACAGGCCACTGGCGCGCAGGGTCAGGATCAGCTCAGGTTCGTCACTGCGGGTAATCGGTACCAGCACCGCGGCCTCGGGGAAACGCCCGTCGGTCTCCAGCGAATGGGGGGTGTGATTGCTTACCCGGCGAAGTAGCTCGTCCAGCATGAGTCATCTCGGTCTGTTGGCTACCTTGCATCATGCACCAAAGCTCGCGGGTGCCCAACCCCAAAACCCGCGTGGTGTCGCTAAACGACAACTTGCAGCGCCCTGCCCGTCACGCCAAGATAGACGCACTTTCCAGGAACCCCAGCATGAACTTCTGCAGCCAGTGCGGTAAACCGGTTACCCAGCGCATCCCCGAAGGCGACGGCCGCCTGCGCTTTGTGTGTGATCACTGCTCGACCATTCACTATCAGAACCCCAACATCGTTGCCGGCACGGTGCCAGTGTGGGGCGAAAAAGTGCTGCTGTGCCGCCGCGCCATCGAGCCGCGCCTGGGTTACTGGACCCTGCCCGCAGGGTTTATGGAGAACGGCGAGACGGTGGAACAGGCCGCCGCCCGCGAAACCCTGGAAGAAGCCTGCGCGCGCGTGCACAACATGAGCATCTACACCCTGATCGACGTGCCGCACATCAACCAGGTGCATATCTTCTATCGCGCCGACCTGCTCGACCTGGACTTTGCCGCAGGCCCCGAAAGCCTGGAAGTGCAGTTGTTCGACGAAGCCGACATCCCATGGTCAGAGCTGGCTTTCCGCACGGTCGGGCGGACCCTGGAATACTTTTTCGCTGACCGCCGGCAGCAATCCTTCCCGGTGCGCAGCGAGGCTGTACCGCCGCTGGGCAAGCCCGCCCCATGACACTAGGGATACCCGTTTCAATGCGTTGGTTGCTTGCGCTTATCTGCCTGTCGTTCGCGACCCTGTCGTCGGCCTCCACGGTGGAAACCCTGGGCGGCAAAACCGTCGAAAAAGTCCTGGTGCTCAAATCTGCCCACCAATTGCAGTTGATCAACGACGGCAAGCCCATCAAGACCTACCGCATTTCCCTGGGCAAGAACCCCAAGGGCCACAAGCTGATCGAAGGCGACCGCCGCACGCCAGAAGGCCTCTACTGGCTCGACTGGCGCAAGACCAGCGACCGCTTCAACCTGGCCATGCACATTTCCTACCCGAATATCAGCGACGCCGCCCGTGCCCGCCGCGAAGGCGTGAAGCCGGGCAGCATGATCATGATCCACGGCACCCCCGACACCGAGGACTACCCGGAACAGTGGTTCCATACCCTGGACTGGACCGACGGCTGCATCGGCATGCGCAACGTGGATATGCGCGAGGTCTGGAACCTGGTCAAAGACGGCACCCTGATCGAGATTCGTCCGTAATCTCGTACCGTTCGTAAAATAATTCAAAAAAAATTCCTGCCCCAGGCAGCGCCTGCCGGTGAATACCAGTTCACTGCGCCGGGCTGCGCGGTTCTGCGTGCGATACAGACCTCTCTAATACCACTTGATACCAGGCCCCATTACAGGGCCTATAAACCATTGCTTGCACCGTTTTGGTTGCATTGACATGGTATTTAAGTGGTATTAATTTCCGGCCATTACCGGGCGACAACACTCCAATAACGCATCGGAAACCTGACAGATGAATCCCATCCTGGCCCTGCGCCCTGACGACAAACAATCCACGCCGCTGTACCTGCAATTGGCGCGCAAGCTGGAAGCGGCAATCCATGCCGGCCAGTGGACGTCCGAACAGGCACTGCCGTCGGAACGCGTGCTCAGCGAGCAATTGGGCATCTCGCGAGTCACCGCTCGCAAAGCGCTGGAAGTGTTGTTTGCCCAAGGACTGATTCGCCGCAATCAAGGCTCCGGCACCTATATCTCGCCACGCTTGGAACAGCCGCTGTCACGCTTGTCGGGGTTCAGCGAGATGTTGCGGCTCAAGGGCTTTGTGCCCAGCTCCCAATGGTTGGAGCGTGAAATTACCCAGCCGACCCACGAAGAGCTGATTCGCCTGGGGTTGTCGCCCGCCGACAAAGTGGCGCGCCTCAAGCGTTTGCGTAAGGCCGATGACACGGTGATGGCAATTGAAATGACCACCCTGCCCGCCTCGGTGCTGCCGCATCCGCAAGCCATTGGCAACTCGCTGTACGAATACCTGGAAGGCATCGGCAAACCCGTGGTGCGTGCCCTGCAGCACATCCAGGCAATCAACGCCTCGGATGAGTTCGCCAAGCTGGTGGGCATCGCGCCCGGCACCGCCATGTTGCTGATGACCCGGGTCGGCTACACCGCCGACAACACCCCGATCGAAATCACCGACACCTACTGCCGCAACGACTACTACGACTTCGTCGCAGAACTGCGCCGCCATGACTATTCCGCTGAACTGCGAATTTAGAGAACTGCCCATGTCCGAAGACAACATCCTCACGCCCAGCGGCTGGATTCGCGGCCGCCTGGCGCACGAACACGGCAAGGTGACCGCCATTGAAGGCGTGCCCTGCGACCCGGCGGAAAACGACCTGCCTTACTTGCTGCCCGGCTTTATCGACCTGCACGTGCACGGCGGTGGCGGCAAAGACATCATGGAAGGCTTGGAGGCCTTCGAGACGATTACCCGCACACACGTGCGCTTTGGTACGACCTCGCTGCTGGCTACCACCATGACTGCGCCGGTCGACGAGATTTCCAGCGTACTCGGCCAGCTCGGCAGCTTCTGCGAACAGCGTCCGACAGGCAGTGCCCGCGTACTCGGCGTGCACCTGGAAGGGCCTTACATCAATCCGGGAAAACTCGGTGCCCAACCCAATTTCGCCCACACCGCGCTGATGGCGGAAGTGGAAGCCTACCTGCGTTTGGCGCCGATCCGCGTGATCACCATCGCGCCTGAAATTGCCGGCCATGACGCCCTGATCCGCGCCCTCAGCGAACGCGGCGTGCGCATGCAGATAGGCCACACCCTCGGCAGCTATGAAGAAGGCGTCGCCGCCCTCGCCGCCGGTGCCACCAGCTTCACCCATTTATACAACGCCATGAGCCCACTGCATCACCGCGAGCCCGGCATCGTCGGCGCGGCCCTGGCTCACGCGAAATATGCAGAACTGATCCCGGATCTGCTCCACGTGCACCCCGGCGCCATGCGCGTGGCGCTGCGTGCGATCCCATGCCTGTATTGCGTCACCGATTCCACCGCCGCCGCCGGCATGCCCGATGGCGAGTACAAGCTGGGCAGCCACACCGTGACCAAATGCCTGGGCGGCGTACGCCTGGCCGACGGCACCCTGGCCGGCAGCACGCTGACCATGGACCAGGCGCTGCGCAACCTGGTGAAAATCGGCCTGCCCATCAGCGAAGCCTCACAACGCCTGTCGCAATTTCCCGCGGACTACCTGGGCCTGGAAGAACGCGGCCGCCTGCAACCCGGCAGCTTTGCCGACTGCGTGCGCCTGGACCGCTCCCTGACACTCACCGACGTAATGGTCGAAGGAGAAACCATTGACTTCAAAAATGCTTGAAGAGGCCCTGGCCTCCTGCGACGCCGTCGCCGCCCAACTGCAACGCCTGGATCCGCCGCTGGAAGAAATCGCCGGCCGCCTGCGCCGCCAGCCGCCACAAGTGGCGATGACCATTGCACGGGGCAGCTCGGACCACGCTGCCAGCTATTTTTCGTATTTGGCCATGCAACACGTGGGCATCCCGGTGGCGTCGCTGCCGATGTCGGTGGTGACCCTGTTGCAAGCGCCGATGAAAGTCAGCGGCCAGGTGGTGTTTGGGTTTTCCCAGTCGGGACAAAGTCCAGACTTGGTGAACAGCCTGCGCCTGCTGCGCAAGCGCGGTGCCCTGAGCATTTCGCTGGTCAACGCCGAAGACTCGCCGCTGGAAGCCGCCTGCGAGTTTCATATACCGCTGTGCGCCGGGCCGGAACACAGCGTGGCCGCGACCAAGAGTTTTATCGCCACCCTCAGCGCCAGCGCGCAGTTGATCGGCCACTGGAATCAGGAAACCGAGCTGCTGCAAGCCTGTCGTGCGCTGCCCGATGACCTGCGTGCCGCCGCCAAACAAGATTGGACGGTTGCCATTGACGCCCTGCGCGACTGCCAGCAACTGATGGTCATCGGCCGCGGCGCCGGTTTTGCCATCGCCCAGGAAGCCGCGCTCAAGCTCAAGGAAACCTCGGCGATCCAGGCCGAAGCCTTCAGCAGCGCCGAGGTGCGTCACGGCCCGATGGCCCTGATTGGCGACAACTACCCCCTGCTGGTCTTCGCCCCGCGCGGTGCCGAACAAGCCGGCCTATTGAGCCTGGCCGCCGACATGCGCCAGCGCGGCGCCCGTGTGCTGCTGGCCGCGCCGGACGATATCGCTGAACGCGACCTGACCCTGAGCCGCGCCGAACACCCAAGCCTGGACCCGATCCTGGCGATCCAGAGTTTTTACGTCATGGCTGCAGGTTTGGCCGAAGCCCGGGGCATGAATCCCGACCAGCCACGCCACCTGAGCAAAGTCACTCGCACTCACTGAGTCGATTGCCGTGTTTTCCTGATGAGTACCGTGCCGATGTCCAACAACAATAATGATCTGACCCTCAGCGCTCCCCTCAGTGGGCCGGTGCTGGCCCTGGGCAACGTCCCCGACGAAGTGTTCGCCAGCGGCGCGATGGGCGACGGCATTGCCATCGACCCGTTGAACGATTGCCTGCACGCACCGTGTGACGGGGTGATCATCCATGTCGCCCGCACCGGGCATGCGCTGACCCTTCGCGCCGATAACGGCGCCGAAGTATTGATGCATGTGGGCATCGACACGGTCGAGCTGAATGGCGAAGGCTTTGCCTTGTTGGTGAAGGACGGCGCGCGGGTCAGCAAGGGCCAGGCGTTGGTGCAGTTTGACCTGGACCGCATTGCGCGCCAGTGCAAAAGCCTGGTCAGCCTGATCATCCTGACCAATGGCGAGCGCTTCGAATTGCGCGCGGTAGCGGGGAAAACGGTCAAGGTCGGCGAGCCGCTGGTACAGATCGTGGCGCGTTCGGCGGCGTCGGCTCAAGCGCCTGTGGATAACTCGGACGCTGAAACCAGCGCCAACGTGCGCATTACCCACCGGGGCGGTTTGCACGCGCGCCCGGCGGCATTAGTACGCAAGGCCGCCCAGGGTTTCAGCAGCCAGGCACAGCTGCAGTTCGGCGATAAGTCGGCGTCGTGCGACAGCCTGATTGGCTTGATGGGTTTGGGCATTGGCGAGGGTGACGAAGTCCGTGTGAGCTGTCGCGGCAAGGATGCTGAGGCAGCATTGCAGGCGCTGGTCGCGGCCTTGTCCGCGGCTATCAAAGAAGAACACCACGCCCCTGCCATCGTCGCGCCACGCCGGACAAATACCGAAGTCGGCGTATTGCAAGGCGTGTGTGCTGCGCCGGGATTGGTCTGCGGGCCACTGTTCCGCCTGACCGGTATCGAACTGCCAGCCGACACCGGCAACCATTCTGCCGACGAACAACTGCAACGCCTGGACACTGCGCTGGAGCAAGTGCGCAGCGAAATCCGCACGACACTGGACCACGCCCGCCAGCGTAAGAACGTCGAGGAAGAGGACATCTTCGCGGCGCATCTCGCCTTGCTGGAAGACCCAACACTGCTGGAATCGGCTACCGGCGCCATCGAAAACGGCAGCGCCGCTACCCACGCCTGGCGCAATGCGATCCAGGCGCAATGCGCGGTGCTGCTGGCCTTGGGCAAACCCCTGTTCGCCGAGCGTTCAAATGATCTACGGGATTTGCAACAACGCGTATTACGAGCGTTGCTGGGTGAAGCCTGGCACTTCGAATTGCCTGCCGGTGCGATCGTCAGCGCCCACGAGTTGACGCCGTCTGACCTGCTGCAATTGAGTGCCCAGGAGGCTGCCGGCATCTGCATGGCCGAAGGCGGCGCGACGTCCCATGTAGCGATCCTGGCCCGCGGCAAAGGCTTGCCGTGTGTGGTGGCGCTGGGTGCCGAAGTACTCGACGTGCCCCAAGGCCAGCGCGTGGTACTCGACGCCGTCAACGGCCGTCTGGAATTGGAGCCCACCGAAGCGCGTCACGCCGAAGTGCACCAGATTCGTGACGCACAGAACCTGCGTCGCCAACAGCAACAGGCCCAAGCCCAGGAGCCGGCGCGCACCAGCGATGGCGTGACCATTGAAGTCGCGGCCAATGTCGCCTCCAGTGCCGAAGCCCAGGTGGCCTTTGAAAACGGCGCTGATGGCGTCGGCCTGCTGCGCACCGAATTTCTCTTCGTCGACCGCCGCACCGCGCCGGATGAGCAGGAACAGCGTCACGCCTACCAGGCAGTGCTGGATGCCATGGGCGACAAGTCCGTGATCATCCGCACCATTGATGTGGGTGGCGACAAGCAGCTCGACTACTTGCCACTGCCTGTCGAAGCCAACCCAGTGCTGGGCCTGCGCGGTATTCGCCTGGCCCAAGTGCGCCCTGACGTGCTCGACCAACAATTGCGTGCCCTGCTGCAAGTAAGCCCTCTGGCGCGTTGCCGCATCCTGCTGCCGATGGTCAGCGAAGTCGACGAACTGCTGCAGATCCGCCAGCGCCTGGATGAGCTGTGCGTAGAGCTGAAGCTGACCCAACGCCCCGAACTCGGTGTGATGATCGAAGTGCCTGCCGCCGCGCTGATGGCCGACCAGTTGGCCAAGCACGCAGACTTCCTGTCCATCGGCACCAATGACCTGTCCCAGTACACCCTGGCCATGGACCGCGACCACGCCGGGCTCGCCGCGCGGGTCGACGCGTTGCACCCGGCGCTGTTGCGGCTGATCGCCCAGACCTGTGCCGGTGCAGCCAAGCACGGCCGTTGGGTCGGCGTCTGTGGCGCCCTCGCCTCCGACCCGCTCGCCACGCCGGTGCTGGTCGGCCTGGGCGTCAGTGAACTGTCGGTGAGCCCGCCGCAGATCGGCGAAATCAAGGACCGCGTCCGCCACCTGGACGCGGCGCAATGCCGGCAATTGAGCCAAGGCCTGCTCGACCTGAGCAGCGCAAAGGCCGTTCGCCAAGCCTGTCAACACCACTGGCCGTTGAGCTGATAACAACAACAAAAGGAGACACGCCATGTACCAACATTTCATCGAAGGCCTGCAACGCCTGGGCCGTGCACTCATGCTGCCGATTGCGATCCTGCCGATCGCCGGCCTGCTGCTGCGCCTGGGCGACACCGACCTGCTGAACATCGCGGTGATGCACGACGCCGGGCAGGCGATCTTCGCCAACCTGGCACTGATCTTCGCCATCGGCATCGCCGTGGGTTTCGCCCGCGACAACAACGGCACAGCCGGGTTGGCTGGCGCCATTGGTTACCTGGTGATGGTCTCCACGCTCAAGGTGATGGACACCTCTATCAACATGGGCATGCTCGCCGGTATCGCCAGCGGCTTGATGGCGGGCGGGCTGTACAACCGCTTCAAGGACATCAAGCTGCCGGAGTACCTCGCGTTCTTTGGCGGGCGAAGGTTTGTGCCGATTGTCACGGGGTTCAGCGCGGTCGGATTGGGCGTGATCTTTGGTTTGATCTGGCCGCCGATCCAGCACGGCATCAACAGTTTCGGCGTGTTGCTGATGGAGAGCGGCAGCCTCGGCGCGTTTGTGTTCGGCGTGTTCAACCGCCTGCTGATCGTCACAGGCCTGCACCATATCCTCAACAATATGGCGTGGTTTGTGTTTGGCACCTTTACCGATCCGGTGACCGGCGCCGTGGTCACTGGCGACCTCACCCGCTACTTCGCTGGCGACCCGAAAGGCGGCCAGTTCATGACCGGCATGTTCCCGGTGATGCTGTTTGGCCTGCCGGCGGCGTGTTTGGCGATGTACCGCAACGCGTTGCCGGAACGCCGTAAAGTGATGGGCGGGATTTTCCTGTCGATGGCGCTGACCTCGTTTTTGACCGGGGTGACTGAGCCGATTGAATTTGCGTTCATGTTCCTCGCGCCGTTTCTGTACCTGATTCACGCCGTGCTGACAGGCCTGTCGATGGCTGTCACCAATATGCTGAATATCCACCTGGGCTTTACCTTCTCCGGTGGGTTTATCGACATGGTGCTGGGTTGGGGCAAGTCCACCAATGGTTGGTTGGTGTTCCCGGTGGGGTTGGCTTACGCGGTGATCTATTACAGCGTGTTCAATTACTGCATTCGTCGCTTCAACCTGAAGACGCCGGGGCGTGAAGATATTCAGGTGGTGCAGGCTGAGGTAATGACGGATAACCAGCGTGCCACGGCCTACATCCAGGCCTTGGGTGGTGCAGAGAATTTGCTGAGCGTCGGTGCCTGTACGACGCGCCTGCGGTTGGACATGGTGGATCGCAACAAGGCGGTGGATGCGGAGTTGAAAGCGCTGGGCGCCATGGCTGTTGTCCGGCCGGGGAATGGCGGGAGTTTGCAGGTGGTGGTGGGGCCGATGGCAGATAGCATTGCTGATGAGATTCGCTTGGCGATGCCGTCGTTTGTTGCCAATGCACCGGCGACGGTTGCGCCTGTGGATAAGCCGGTGGCGGTGAATATGCAGGAAGCTGAGAAATGGCTGAATGCCTTGGGCGGCCGGGGGAATGTGCGGCAGTTGGAAGCGGTGGCGATGACGCGGTTGCGGGTGGAGTTGGGGGATGATTCTGTATTGTCCGAAGCTCAACTTACTGCACTCGGCTGCCAGGGTGTCAGCCAGCTGGAAAGCGGTGTTTGGCACTTGTTGATTGGTGACAAGGCGTCAGGATTGGGTGAGGCGTTAGAGCGGTTGGTTACCCGTCCAATCAACGCCTGACCACCCTGTGGCGAGGGAGCTTGCTCCCGTTGGGCTGCGCAGCAGCCCTTCGCTCAGAACACCCATTCTTTCAGAAGAACTCTGTGGCAGGTTTTGGGGGCGCTTCGCACCCCAACGGGAGCAAGCTCCCTCGCCACAGAGTGGGTGAGGTCAGTTGCTGATCGGTACTTCCTGTAGGTCCAACACCCGATCGACCATCAACTGGATACCTTCCACCATCCGATGAATCCCCAGCACTGCATCTCGCTGCGGGCCGTCGACGTCAAAAGCCAGATTGCCCGCCAGTGCCTGCACGGATGCCAGGTCTTGGGAAGCATTGGCGAGCAGGGTTTCGCTGTTCAGGTTGGTTAGGACGGTGAAAATTTGGTCGGTGGGTTGGGAATCTGACGGGGGGTTTGGGCTGTCTTTGATCATGGTAAACCTCTGGTGTGAAGTAAGGACTACCAGCATCACTTGCAGATGATGGGTGGCAGCTGTGTGCGGGCCTGCAAGACCGAGAGTCACCAGCAAGTCTCGGTAGACCCGAAGGTCTCCCGCACACAGCCGCCATAAATGGCGACCATGAAAAAGCGCCGCAATTATAAAGGCGCTTGTAACTAACTCGGGCTTGCAGTCCCGGTCACTGAATTGGCAGCGACTGACGAAGGTTAGTTGTGCGAGTTCCGACGGACAACCTGAAAGGCTTATCGGAAATCTCCTAGAGCTGAAGACATCGCAGACAGCAAAAAACCGGCTAAGCCGGGTTCTTTGATAGCTGTCGATACCTAGGCAGACGCCACCCGCTGTTCGGCTGCGTAGTGGCGGGTCTGAAACGGCATTAAGGTCTGAACCTTCAAACCCAGTCCCTCACTCACCCCCCAGGACATTGCCAGTTCGTCACGACGACTACGTAACGCAACAGCACCTTGTGGTTTCACGTATTGCTTGGACGCTGAAAACAGTTCAAGCGCTTTCAACGCTTCCTTTACCCGACTATCTGTCGCACAAGAAAAGCGTGTGAAGCGCTCAAGCAAATAGCCTGCGCGACGCACTTCCAATTCACTGGAGCACCCTTTCAGAAATATTTTCACTTCACCCACAAGATCCTCGTCGGAGTACCACACCGCTTTCGCCGCACTGATCAGGGCAACGTCGTCAGCATGGTCCAGGGGCTTTTTGACCAAAATCCTCAAGGCGGAGTGAAGGCAGGGAGAGCTATTGAGAAACTTCGCCATTGCCTTTCTCGACTTTAAGATGAGGTAAAGAGACTATTGAACTGGTTTCCTAACCGCAATCCCGCCATTTTGTCGGAAGACTCTGGAACGATCGCAATCGGACGACCGTAGGTAGGCCAGATTTGATTGATGGACTAGAATGCCAACCAGAACCAGTAGCCCATCGTCCAGACAGGGAAGGCGCTCCAATGGCTACGGCCCAACAAATCATTGCTCTGCTAAGCAGCCATAATCAAGGTGACGAGGAGCAGTTCCTATCTATCGCTCTACAGGTTGCTGCTGCAGAGGCGCGCCGTGGACGAAAAGACGTCGCGGACGAGTTGAAAACACTTGTTGATACGGCTCGAAAGCGCAGCCCCGCTAAGGCTGCTCAGTCATTGCAAAACCAGAAGGTAGCGATTCCTATCTCCAAACCGAGAGGAGATCTGGAAAACTTACTGTCAGTAGCTTATCCCAAAACACAAATTCAGGATTTGATTCTGGATGATCCGAAACGAGCACGCCTCGACCGGCTTATACACCAGCAGCGTCAACGGGACAAACTTCGAAGTCACGGCTTAGTCCCCAGTTCAAAACTACTGCTAGTTGGGCCTCCGGGTTCAGGTAAAACGCTTACTGCATCCGTTTTAGCGGGAGAGTTACGGTTACCATTGTTCACTATCAGATTAGAGTCGGTAATCACCCGATTCATGGGTGAAACCGCGTCAAAGCTTCGGTTAATCTTCGATCATATTGCAACAGTGCGTGCCGTTTACTTATTTGACGAATTTGATGCCATCGGCGGTCGTCGAAATGCTGATAACGACGTCGGAGAGATGCGCAGAGTACTAAACTCTTTTCTACAGTTTCTAGAAGAGTCAAATAGCACTGATAGTTTAGTACTAGCAACAACCAATCACCCAGAGCTACTCGACAAAGCGCTATTTCGTAGATTTGATGACATTATCGAATATGCGCTACCCAACTCAGATGGTATTAAAGCAGTTCTCGAAATGCGTATGCACGCTTTTCTACCCAAAAGAATATCATGGGCAAAAATCGCATCCGCTGCAGCGGGGCTTAGTCAGGCTGAGTTAAGCCAAGCGGCAGCAGAAGTCATTAAAGACTTGGTTCTTCATGACGCTAAAAATGCGTCTACCGAACAAATATCGAACGCACTACAACAACGCCGCACACTTAAGAATACTTTGTCAGGCTTGAGCTCTAGCTAGCAGAAGTAAGCGAGCAGAGCCATGGATTTATGGAAAATTCCAAATGGCGTCGTACGAGCTTCCGCATTTCCGATTTGAAAAATTCCAAAGTGGTCGTCCTTATCAACGCCCACAGAAGGACATGAGTGGCCTATCTTCAGAGCGCGGAGAGGGTCATGGGAGCCGTCTCAGGGAAAAATTCGAATTAGCAATAACTGCGTTTTCTGGGCAGAACGGGTATTTCAGTTCCGATATTTGTGAGGGCTCGCCTGGGTTGTACCTTGAAGTTATCTTTGAGTCGGGTAGCGTACCTTCAGACCTTAACTGGAAAACTCAAAACATTAGACTTTCCGCGCTAAGAGTTTCCGAGGATGGCGGCGCCATAGGTGCCTTATACGTCCCAATAGATGCAGTTGATTTCCTAGGTGAAAAACTAAGAGAATATGCGGAGGAAAAGACACCTAAAGGAAACGCAAAAAACGATAGCAAATTCTCATCAGTAAACGAATTTACCCTTGGAAATCTTGAAACTTTATGGACAGACTCGCGCCCCTTTCCAGCCGGGCTTTCTAAACAATTGTGGTGGGAGTGCTGGTGCATTCCTACAAGAGTCGACCAGCTACGTCGCATCTGTCAAACTCTCAAATTACGAGTAAGTGAAAACCATCTCAGCTTTCCAGACACAGAAGTACTACTTATTTACGCAAATACATTGGAAATATCACTTCTTACAAATAACTCTGATGGAGTTGAGGAGCTTAGAGGAGCTACTGACAACCCATATTTTTTTACTCGGTTACCTCCCAAAGATAAATTTCATTGGACCTCCGATCTCTCAGGACGCATTAAACCTCCAGCAGCTGACAGCCCTTCGGTCTGCATTCTCGATAACGGAGTAAATCACGCACATCCTCTTTTACAACCAGCGATCTCACTTGAGGATTGTCAGTCTGTTAATCTTGACTGGGGCAGCGATGATCACCATGGTCATGGGACCAACATGGCAGGAGCGGTGCTATTTGGGGATCTGACTTACTCGCTTGCGGACCAGAGAAGCGTTAACCTAAACGCAAAGATCGAGTCTGTTAAGTTTCTACCTCCACGAGGATGGGAGCGAAACAGTCCCTCAAGCTACGGAGTGATTACCCAGTCCGCAGTAAGCCTTGCTGAAACAAGAGCACCGACACGAAATCGCGTTTACTGTATGGCAGTATCCAACGAGCATGTTTCAGGTATAAGACCTACGACGTGGAGCTCTTCAATCGACCAAATTTGCTCCGGTTCTATGGTTGGCGATTTTGATGATGATGGAGAATTGGGACCTAGGCGCCTGTTCATTCTCTCGGCAGGAAACATTCCTGACTCTTCAAATCCTGAGGATGTATCAGATCTATACGAATTTCCAATTGAAGATCCCGCGCAAGCCTGGAATGCTTTAGCTGTAGGCGGATTCACAGACAAAGTAGATTTGCAAAGCCAACCCGGATATGAAGATTGGCACCCAGTAGCTAACGTTGGCGATCACAGCCCATATAGCCGTGCCTCAATTGACTGGGAGCACTCCAAAACGCCAATCAAACCGGAAGTAGTTTTTGAAGCGGGGAACAAAGCTATAAGTCCTGATGGACGACAAATAATTTCAGGCATACCTTCCCTATCTATCCTTACTACAGGAAAGGATTTTACTAATAATCCTGTGGAAGAGTTTTGGGCGACTAGCTCAGCTACTGCCCAAGCAGCGGGTCTGGCTGCTGCTATAATGGCCCATCATCCAAAACTCTGGCCGGAGACTATACGAGCGCTAATTATTCATAGTGCTCAATGGACTCCTGTAATGCTTAGCCGACTGAAGGGAAAGAGCAAAAAGGATCGTGTGTTACTCGCCAGGCACTTTGGATACGGCGTTCCACAATTGCAACGCGCCCTTGCCTCTGCGCAAAATGATCTAGCACTAATTTCCGAAACATATATACAACCTTTTATCAGGGATTGTGATGATAACGGTCGAGAAAAGGGTGAGCCACATTTCAACGAAGTCCATTATTACGATCTTCCCTGGCCAAAGGCTGAACTGGAGCGTTTAGAGAATAGTGAAGTTCAGCTTAAAATCACGTTATCTTACTTTGTAGAGCCGAGCCCAGGAGAGATGGCGCAAGTTGTTCCCGCCAGATATCAATCATTCGGTCTACGATTCGACCTAAAAAGAAAATCTGAGACTGAGGCAGCCTTCAGGCACCGTATAAATAAGCTGGAGCGCCTAGAGAAAAATCCTCCGCCTGCCGAATCAGACAATAATTGGACCTTTGGTTCAAAACATGTCGCTGCTGGATCGATACATAGCGACGTTTGGACTGGCCCAGCTATTGATTTAGCCGCACGAGACAAAATTGCTATATATCCCGTAGCTGGCTGGTGGCGTTATAGACCTCATTTAGGGAGGTGTAACAGTCGTAGTCGCTATAGCCTTGTAGTTTCGATTTCATCAACTGAAGAAGACGTACAACTATATACAGAGATTGCCAATCTAATATCCCTCTCCGTCGAACCAGAAGTATCTATTAGTACGGACCATTAAAAATCCTCCCAAAATGAGGCATTTAGAAGCAAAAAAAAACCCGCTGACCAAACTGGCTCAGCGGGTTTCTTGTTTTTGCAGCGTGCGAGTTAAAAATCCGCCAACTGCCACACCTCATACGCCGGTGTCTCATACGGATGGCTAAGCTTGAGTGCAGCCACAACAGCCACAATCAACTCATCCGCCACCACCAACTCAACCTTCCATTCCTCAACCACTTCAACCTGGCCCACCTGCCCAATAAACGGCTGGCTGCCGTCCATCGCGCGGAATTGGCCCTGGCCCAGCACTTGCCAGGCGCAGCTATCGTAGCTGCCGATGCGTCCGCCGCCGGCGGCGAAGACGGCGGTTTTCACCGTCTCCACATGGCTGTCGGGCACGAAGAAGGCGAGCTTGTACACCGTCTTAGTTCACCCACACGCGCGCGTTGCGGAACATGCGCATCCAGGCGCCGTCTTCGTTCCACTCTTCCGGGCGCCACGAGTTCTGCACGGCGCGGAATACACGCTCCGGGTGCGGCATCATGATGGTGACGCGACCGTCGCGGCTGGTGAGACCGGTGATCCCGCGCGGCGAGCCGTTCGGGTTGGCCGGGTAGGTCTCGGTGACCTTGCCGTGGTTGTCGACGAAGCGCAGCGCCACCGTGCCGGACAGGTCGGCTTCGAGCAGGGCTTCTTCGCTGGCGAACTCGGCATGGCCTTCACCGTGTGCGATGGCGATTGGCATGCGCGAACCGGCCATGCCTTGCAGGAAGATCGAGTTGGACTCCTGCACCTGCACCATGGCAACACGGGCTTCGAACTGCTCGGAACGGTTGCGCACAAAGTGCGGCCAGAACTCGCTGCCCGGGATCAGTTCGCTGAGGTTGGACATCATCTGGCAACCGTTGCACACACCCAGGGTGAAGCTGTCGGTGCGTTCGAAGAAGCCCTGGAACGCGTCGCGGGCACGGCTGTTGAACAGGGCCGATTTGGCCCAGCCTTCACCGGCACCCAGCACGTCGCCGTAGGAGAAACCGCCGCAGGCGACGAGGCCTTTGAACTCATTGAGGTCAACGCGACCGGCGAGGATGTCGCTCATGTGCACGTCGATCGCATTGAAGCCGGCGCGGTCGAACGCGGCCGCCATTTCCACCTGGCCGTTGACGCCCTGCTCACGCAGTACCGCAACTTGTGGGCGGATGCCTTTCTTGATGTAAGGCGCGGCGATGTCCTGGTTGACGTCGAAGCTGAGCTTGGTGCTCAGGCCAGGGTTGTCTTCTTCCAGGATCACGTCGAATTCCTGCTCGGCGCATTCAACGTTGTCGCGCAGACGCTGGATCTGGAAGCTGGTCTCGGCCCACTGGCGTTGCAGCAAGCGGCGCTGGCCGGCAAACACGGTGTCGCCATTGAAAGAGATGTTGATCTCGCCGTTGTTGATCGGCTGGCCGATCACCGCCACGCAGTCGTCCAGGCCGGCGGCGCTGAATTGGGCGAGTACGTCCGGGGTCGCGTCCTGGCGCACCTGGATCACGGCGCCCAGCTCTTCGTTGAACAGGATGCCGTTGATTTCAGACGCATCCTCGGCAACGCTGTCGAGCACGATGTTCAGGCCGCAGTGACCGGCGAAAGCCATTTCCACGACGCTGGTCAGCAAGCCGCCATCGGAACGGTCGTGGTAAGCCAGCAGGTGGCCGTCGGCATTCAGGCCCTGGATCACGGCGAAGAAGGCTTTGAGGTCTTCGGCGTCGTCGACGTCCGGCGCGTGCTTGCCGAGCTTGCCATGGGTCTGTGCCAGGATCGACGCGCCCATGCGGTTCTGGCCACGGCCCAGGTCGATCAGGATCAGGTCGGTGGTGCCCTTGTCCATGCGCAGTTGCGGGGTCAGGGTCTGGCGGATGTCGGTGACCGGTGCAAAACCGGTAACGATCAGCGACAGCGGCGAGGTGACGCTCTTGTCGGTGCCGTCTTCGTTCCAGCGGGTGGCCATGGACATGGAGTCCTTGCCTACCGGAATGGTAATGCCCAGCTCCGGGCACAGTTCCATGCCGACTGCTTTAACCGTGTCGTACAGGCGTGCATCTTCACCTGGGTGACCGGCAGCGGACATCCAGTTGGCCGACAATTTGATGTCGGACAATTTACCGATGCGCGAAGCAGCGATGTTGGTGAGGGTTTCACCAATCGCCATGCGGCCCGACGCCGGAGCGTCCAGCAGGGCCAGCGGCGTGCGCTCGCCCATGGCCATGGCTTCACCGGTGTAGACGTCGAAGCTGGTGGCGGTGACGGCAACGTCAGCCACTGGAACCTGCCACGGGCCGACCATTTGGTCACGAGCAACCAGGCCGGTGATGGTGCGGTCGCCGATGGTGATCAGGAAGCTTTTGCTCGCCACGGCCGGGTGGTGTAGCACGCGTTCGATGCTATCGGCCAGTTCCAGCGCGCTTGGGTCGAAATCATCGCCCAGCTCGGCTTCACGCACGGCCGAACGGTGCATGCGCGGGGCTTTGCCCAGCAGCACTTCGAGTGGCATGTCCACCGGGCTGTTGCCGAAGTGGCTATCTGTAACAGTAAGCTGCGGCTCGGCCGTGGCTTCGCCGACCACGGCAAACGGGCAACGCTCACGTTCGCAGATGGCCTGGAAGCGCGCGAAGTCTTCAGGGCCAACGGCCAGAACGTAGCGTTCCTGGGATTCGTTGCTCCAGATTTCGTGCGGGGCCATGCCCGGCTCGTCGTTTGGAATGTTGCGCAGTTCGAAACGGCCACCGCGGTCGCCATCGTTGACCAGTTCCGGGAAGGCGTTGGACAAACCGCCGGCGCCGACGTCGTGGATGAAGCTGATCGGGTTCTTGTCACCCAGCTGCCAGCAACGGTCGATGACTTCCTGGCAGCGGCGCTCCATCTCTGGGTTTTCGCGCTGTACCGAAGCGAAGTCGAGGTCCGCCGAGCTGGTGCCGGTGGCCATGGAGGAAGCGGCGCCGCCGCCCAGGCCGATCAACATCGCCGGGCCGCCGAGTACGATCAGCTTGGAGCCGACCAGGATCTCGCCTTTCTTGACGTGTTCTTCACGGATGTTGCCCATGCCGCCGGCCAACATGATTGGCTTGTGGTAGCCGCGCACTTCATCGCCACGCGGGGTGGTGATGGACTGTTCGAAGGTACGGAAATAACCGGTCAACGCCGGACGACCGAATTCGTTGTTGAACGCGGCGCCGCCCAGCGGGCCTTCGATCATGATGTCCAGCGCGGTCACGATGCGCTCAGGCTTGCCGTACGGCACTTCCCACGGCTGTTCGAAGCCGGGGATCTGCAGGTTGGACACGGTGAAACCGGTGAGGCCAGCCTTTGGCTTGGCGCCACGGCCGGTAGCACCTTCGTCGCGGATTTCGCCGCCGGAACCGGTGGCTGCGCCCGGGAACGGGGCAATCGCGGTCGGGTGGTTGTGGGTTTCAACCTTCATCAGGATATGCACCGGCTCCTGCACCGCGCCGTACTGGCGGGTCTCAGGGTCCGGGAAGAAACGGCCGGCAACAGAGCCGACGATGACCGAGGCGTTGTCCTTATAAGCCGACAGAACGCCTTCACTGTGCATCACGTAGGTGTTCTTGATCATGCCGAACAGGCTTTTTTCCTGGCTCTCGCCGTCGATGTCCCAACTGGCGTTGAAGATCTTGTGACGGCAGTGCTCGGAGTTGGCCTGGGCAAACATCATCAGTTCGATGTCGTGCGGGTTGCGCTTCAAGCCGTTGAAGGCGTTGACCAGGTAGTCGATCTCGTCTTCGGCCAGGGCCAGGCCCAACTCGGTGTTGGCCTTCTCGAGGGCGGCGCGGCCGCCGCCCAGCACGTCAATCGCGGTCAGCGGCCTGGGCTCGGCGTGGCTGAACAGGCCGGCAGCCTGTTCCAGCTGGCTGACGATGATCTGGGTCATGCGGTCGTGCAGGCTGCTGGCGATCAACTCGGCGTCGGCATCGCTGAACTGGCCCGCGACGTAGAAGGCGATACCGCGCTCCAGGCGCTGGATTTTTTCCAGGCCACAGTTGCGGGCGATATCGCTGGCCTTGCTCGACCAGGGCGAAATGGTGCCAAACCGTGGCAGTACCAGGAACAAGCGGCCATTAGGCTCTTGAACGGGGACGCTTGGGCCGTACTTCAGAAGGCGTGCGAGCACTTGCTGTTCGTCGGCGGCCAACACGCCGGTAACGTCGGCGAAGTGAGCAAATTCAGCATACAGGCCTGTAACCGCTGGAACCTTCTGGCTCAGTTGCTCAAGGAGTTTGCTGTGGCGAAAGGCAGAAAGGGCAGGAGCGCCGCGCAGGATCAACATCTTCGGGACAGCCTCGGGAAGGGGTGTGCTTTGAGGCCGTGCATTCTAGCGTAAACCGCCGCCAACGGCACCCGAAACGCTACCGGTGGCTGCTGCCAGACGTCAGTTGCCCGGATTGCACCGCTTTTGAGGGGCCATCCGGGGTATTCCGCGCAGTTATTTTAACCGTCACAATCCCTCGCCAAGCCGCATTTCTGCGGGCTGCAGCACAGTTTTGCAAGCGCTAGCAGACAAGTCCCGCGCTGTCGAGATATGGCGCCGTGGGCCGTTTGCGTATACTGCGCAGATGTTCTCCCCAACTGCTTTGCGCCCGCGATGCGCCAAATGGCTCATCGCAACCGGACTCTTCCTGATGCTCAGCGCCTGTGTTGATAAACCCAGCACGCTCGAGCGAATCAAGGAGGATGGCGTATTGCGGGTGATCACCCGAAACAGTCCGGCCACGTATTTCCAGGACCGCAACGGTGAAACCGGTTTCGAGTACGAACTGGTCAAGCGCTTTGCCGACGACCTGGGCGTGAAGCTGGAGATCGAGACCGCTGACAACCTCGATGACCTGTTCGGCCAACTGGGCAAGCCCAACGGCCCGGTCCTCGCGGCGGCCGGCCTGGTCAGCAGCGAACAGCGCCAGACGCAGGTGCGTTTCTCCCACCCTTATTTAGAAGTCACCCCGCAGATCATCTACCGCAATGGCCAGTCCCGCCCGACAAACGCGGCAGACCTGGTGGGCAAGAAGATCATGGTGCTCAAGGGCAGCACCCACGCCGAACAACTGGCGGCGCTCAAGAAACAGAACCCTGCGATTGAATACGAAGAGTCCGACGCCGTTGAAGTCGTCGACCTGCTGCGCATGGTGGACGAGGGGCAGATCGACCTGACCCTGGTGGACTCCAACGAAGTCGCCATGAACCAGGTGTACTTCCCCAACGTGCGCGTGGCCTTCGACCTGGGCAATGCCAGCAATCAGAGCTGGGCCGTGGCGGCGGGTGAAGACAACAGCCTGCTCAACGAGATCAACAGTTACCTGGACAAGGTCGAGAAGAACGGCACCCTGCAGCGTCTCAAAGACCGCTATTACGGGCACGTCGATGTACTCGGCTATGTGGGCGCCTACACCTTTGCCCAGCATCTGCAGCAGCGTTTACCCAAGTATGAGAAACACTTCCGGGCCTATGCCAAGGAAGAAAAGGTCGATTGGCGCCTGTTGGCAGCCATTGGCTATCAGGAATCGCTGTGGCAACCGGCCGTCACCTCCAAGACTGGCGTGCGCGGCCTGATGATGCTGACCCAGAACACCGCCCAGGCGATGGGCGTGTCCAACCGCCTGGACCCCAAGCAAAGCATCATGGGCGGCGCCAAGTACCTGGCCAAGATCAAGGATGAACTGGACGACAGCATCGCCGAGCCGGATCGCACCTGGTTCGCCCTCGCCGCCTACAACGTCGGCACCGGCCATCTGGAAGACGCACGCACGCTGGCCAAGCGCGAAGGTTTGAACCCCAACAAGTGGCTGGATGTGAAGAAGATGCTGCCGCGCCTGTCGCAGAAGCAGTGGTACAGCAAGACGCGCTATGGTTATGCGCGCGGCGGTGAGCCGGTGCATTTCGTGGCGAACATCCGGCGGTATTACGACATTCTTACCTGGGTGACCCAGCCGCAGCTGGAAGGCAACCAGGTGGTCGAAGGCAATTTGCATGTGCCGGGTGTGGACAAGACCAAGCCGCCGGAAGATAACCAGCCGTTGTAAATACACTCTCCCAAACGCCACAAAATCCTGTGGGAGCCGGGCTTGCCCGCGATGGCGGCCCGTCAGTCGAAATATCCGCCGCCTGACACACCGCTATCGCGGGCAAGCCCGGCTCCCACATTGATCTCCTTTGATCTCTAGACCGAGTTCAGGCCAGTGAGCAGGTGCACAACCCCACCGGCCAACACCATCACGCCCGGCACACCCGCCACCTTCAGCGCCTGCGCATCAAGCTTCGCCGCATCCTGCAACTGCACCCGCACCCGCGTCAGTGCCATCCGCTGCTGCGACTTGAGATTATCCGCGCCACCCAATGCCCTCAGCACATCAGCCGACAACAAACCCGGCGGCGCTACCGTCTCGGCAATCAAATCCGGCGTCAGGGCCTTCCAGAACGCCTGCTGCAATTTCTCGAACATGCTCAAAGCTCCACGACAGGTGAGGTTTCAACGGTAGCCGCGTGATACTGGCGCAGGGCCTCACGCACTTGGACGGCGTCCTCCAGCCCCAACACCTGGCGGGCGATGGCCTGACAGTCAGCCAGGTCCAGCTCACGCACGGTGGCCTTGATGGTGGGGATCAACGGCACGCTGACCGACAACTCATCCACACCCAGCCCGATCAGCACCGGCACCGCCAGCGCTTCGGACGCCAACGCACCGCACACGCCGACCCACTTGCCATGGGCATGCGCGGCCTTGACCGTGGTGACGATCAAGCGCAATACCGCCGGGTGGAGACTGTCGGCCTGACTGGCCAGGCGCGGGTGGTCGCGGTCCATGGCGAGGGTGTATTGAGTCAGGTCGTTGGTGCCAATGGAGAAAAAATCCACATGGGGCGCGAAGACATCCGCCATCAGCGCGGCGGACGGTACTTCAATCATGATCCCCAGCTTCGGCAGTTCAGTGAGCCCGAGCGCCAGCGCTTCCTCTTTAAGGATTGCGCGCGCCAGGTGCAGTTCCGACAGCAGGCTGACCATCGGCAACATGATATGCAGCCGCGCAAAACCGGCACTGGCGAGGATCGCGCGGAACTGTTCGCGCAGCAGCTCCGGGCGCTCCAGGCACAGGCGGATGCCGCGCAAACCAAGGAAAGGGTTGGTCTCGGCATCCATGGGCACATAGGCCAACGGTTTGTCGCCACCAACGTCGAGGGTGCGCACCACCAGGTTGCGCTCGGGGCCCAGGGCACGGGCGATCGCGGTGTAGGTCGCCGCTTGTTCGTCGGGGCTCGGTGCGCGGTTGCGGCCCAGGTAGAGAAATTCCGAGCGCAACAGGCCGACGCCTTCCCCGCCGAGGCTCAAGGACTGTTCCACCTCCGTCAACGAAGCCACGTTAGCGGTGACTTCGACGTGATGGCCATCGCGAGTGGTTGCCGGTAGAGACGCGTGCGCCACGTCGCGCTGATGGCGCAGAGCCTGTTGTTTGCGCGTTACTTCCAGGTGTTCGATCTCGGCCGGGTTGGGGTTCAGGTGCAGCTCGCCTTTGTCGGCGTCGAGCAGGACCTGTTTGCCATTGGCCAACGCCAGCACTTGGGCCGACACGCCGCAAATCGCCGGTATACCCAGGGCGCGGGCGAGGATGGCGACGTGGCTGGTCGCGCCGCCGCCGACCGTGACAAAACCCAACACCTTGCGTGTATCCAGGCTGGCGGTCTGCGACGGCGTCAGTTGTTCAGCGATCAGGATCGCGCGTTCCGGCAAGTCCCACGCGCTGTCTTGAATGCCGAGGATCAGTTTCAGCACGCGCTGGCCGACGTCGGCCAGGTCTGCCGCACGTTCGGCAAGCAGGGCATTGCCTGAGCCCTGGAACAGTTGGGCCGTCGCGACGGTGGCACTGTTCCAGGCAAATGCGGCGCTCTTGCCGTCAGCCAACAGGCTGTGGGCTTGTTCCAGCAAGGTCGGGTCTTCGAGCAGTTCCTGATGAGCGCGGAAGATCTCTGCCTGGGCACTGCCGGCGGCCTTGTCTTGCAGAGCTTGCAGCGCTTCGTTTGCAGCCTGGAGGCCGCGCGCCAAAGCGGCATGCTCAGCCGTTTCACCCGTGCCTTGTTCAATGATAGCCAGCTCAGGCTCGGTCACTTGAACGACCTGGCCAAACGCCGAACCCGGTGATGCACACACGCCCAGCAACAACGTTGCCGACAATTCCGCCGTAACCGGCTCAGCAACGGTCGCAACCGCCTCGCCACAGCCTTCAGCCAACAAGGCCACCAGCGCGTTGATCGCCGCCTCGGCCTCCTCCCCTGCCGCGCTCACTTGCAAGGTGTCGCCCTGCACGGTTTGCAACGCCATGATCGCCACCAGCGACTTCGCATTGGCGCTCTGGGTTTGCTTGTGCAGGTAGATGCTCGCATTGAAACCCTTCGCCGCCTGGGCGAACACCGCCGCAGGGCGGGCGTGCAAACCGTTGGCGTTGGGCAAGGTCAGCGGTTTGGAGAACAGCGCATCGCCCGCCTCCTCGTCCAGCGCTTCAACCGTTTCACTTGGGGATAACTGCAACAACGGCTGGCCGACCTCCACAAGACCGTTCGCCAACAGGGTAAACGGCTCGCCGCTGACCACCAGCATCAAGGTCAGCAAACTGCGCGCATTGAGCGCCACATAATCGGCATCGAATTCGATCAGCGCTTGCCCGGCCTCCACCCGCTGGCCTTCCTGCACCCGCCGGGTGAAGCCCTGGCCCGCCAGGTTCACGGTGTCCAGGCCGATATGCATCAGCACCTGGACGCCGTTGTCGTCGGTGACGCTGATGGCATGCCCACTGTCTTGGATATTGCTGATCACCCCGGCTAGTGGCGCGCAGAGGGTCTGCGACGTGGGGTCGATGCATAGGCCGTCGCCGATCAGGCGACTGGAGAATACCGGGTCGGGCACCTTGTCCAACGCCAGCAGCACACCCGACAAGGGCGCCAGCAGTTCCAGGGGTTGAGTTGTGGTCATGGCTTCACCTGCTGTTTTGTTCTGTAAAAATCATTGGATTAATGCAAACCCCAGGACGACGACGTTCCAAAGTGGGAGCTGGCTTGCCTGCGCTAGCATCGCCTCAGTTTCCTGAAAGACCGAGTCGCCCGCATCGCAGGCAAGCCAGCTCCCACACAAAGCGCATTCACATGAGTTCGCGCTATTTCCACCAGTATTCAACTTGCACACCAACGTTCGACCCATGCCGTGCCGTGCCGTAGGAGCCGGTATCGGACAACGCCGACCCCGCCGCCCATTCATTCGCCGCGCGCTTGGCCGCTTCGTTCCACGTTGCATAGGTGTAGTACAAGCGCACTTCCGGCCGCGCCCAGAAATCCGGGCCTTTGGGCGACCAGGTTGGGGCGAAGGTAAATTTGCTCAGCTTGCGCGTGCCGCCGCTGGCGTCGACCTGATCATGCCCAAGCTCGGTGACCAGCTTGAACTGCTCGCTGATGGCGTACGCCGGGCGCACACCGAGGGACATCCAGGTCTGATCCTGGCTGCCGGGACGAATGTCCTTCTGGTACACCGCCTCGATCTGCCCACCGAAACGCGGAGTCACCTGCCAGTCGAAAAACTCGACGGCGCGGTAACTTTTGCTGCTCTTATTCAGGAAGGTATTGCCGGTGTAACCCAAGCCAGTACCGGGGCCTTCGCCGTACTGCAAGGCAAACTTGTTCTTGCCGCCCAGGAAAGGCTTTTGCACGTGCTGCGCGGTGATCGCCCAGCCGCTGTTGGTGTCACGCCCGCCCGCTTTTTCGATGTAGCTCAAGCCCAGTTCCAGCTCGCCGCCGGGGTTGGTCTTGAAGCCCGCGACGTTGAAGTCGTGACGGGTGGCGTATTCCTTCTGGTACAGGTTGTCCTTGCGGGAAATCGCGTAGCTGTACTTGAGGTCGCCGATCAGCACGTCCTCGATGCCCCCGCCCGTGGCGCTCTGGTTCCAGTAGTAGAAGTCGGAGATATGGATGTCGTTACGCTTGTAGTAACGCCGACCGGCCCACAGCGAGCCGCCATTGAGGCTGGGCAGGTTGGACCATTGCGCATACATCTGCGGCATGCGCGCGGTGCCGTTGTTCTCGCCCTGGAACTTCAGTTCACGGTCGTACTTGTTGTAGAGCGACGCCATGGCATCGACGCTGAGCACCGAGCCGTCGTCGAGGGTGACCAGATCCTGGCGCAACTCCAGTTCGCCGTACTGCTCGCATTCGTTACCCAGGCGGTATTTGGTTTGCGCCCCCGGCAGTTGGAAACACTGCTGTGGGCCGCTGCCCGTTGAAGTCCCCGCGCCACTGCGCACGTAACCGGCAAATTCCAAAGCTTGAGCGCCAATAGGCAGGCTTAAACAGGACGCAACGAGGCCCAGCTTTATTGTTGTTTTCATAAAGCACTCCGATATTTTTATTATGTTTTTTCAAAGCGCCCCGTGCTCCCACACGGGGTTACAACGGGTCTCAGTCCTTGAGGTGCAGCACAAACGATTCGTAAGGGCGCAGCGTCACCGTGGCGGTACGTTGCGGGCAGTCGGGGTAGTTGCTGATCAGCAGGCGTTGCTCACTTGCCGGATTGATCACGGTGTCCGGCAGTTGGATTTCGCAGGGCGTGCCGTAGAAGTTATTCAGCACCAGCAGGCGCTCGCCATGGCCTTCGCGCAGGTACGCCCAGACGTGCAAGTGGTCTTGCAGCAGTTGACGGTAAACACCTTCCTGGATCAGAGGCTCATGCCGCCGCAAGGCAATCAGCGCACGGTAGTGATGCAGCACTGAATCCGGGTCATCCTGCTGGCTTTCGACATTGATCGTTGAAGCATTTGCCGGAATACCGATCCAGGGCTCGCCGGCGCTGAAACCCGCATTTTCCTCGGCATTCCATTGCATCGGCGTGCGACCGTTGTCCCGCGACTTCTGCATAATCGCCGCCATGCTCGACGCCTCGGACTCGCCGGCATCGCGCTTGAGGCGGAAGATATTCAGCGTCTCCACATCGCGGTACTGCTCGATCCTGTCGAAGCCCGGATTGGTCATGCCCAGCTCTTCGCCCTGGTACACGAACGGCGTGCCCTGGAGGAAGTGCAGCGCGGTGGCGAGCATCTTGGCAGAGACCACGCGATGCTCGCCGTCATCGCCAAAACGCGAAACCACCCGTGGCTGGTCGTGGTTACACCAGAACAGCGCGTTCCAGCCGCCACCGGCTTGCATGCCCATTTGCCAGTCGGAGAGGATCTGCTTGAGTTGCAGGAAATCGAAGTCAGCTTTCACCCACTTCTGCAGGTTCGGGTAATCCACTTTCAGGTGATGAAAGTTGAAGGTCATCGACAGCTCTTTCGACTCCGGCCGCGAGTAGCGAATGCAGTGTTCGAGGCTGGTGGATGACATCTCGCCGACATTGATCAGGTCATGCCCTTCGAAGACTTCGCGGTGCATTTCCTGCAGGTATTCGTGCACATTCGGGCCGTCGGTGTAGAAACGGCGGCCGTCGCTGTTGTCTTCGGGAAAGTCGACGGGCTTGGAGATCAGGTTGATCACGTCCAGGCGGAAACCGCCCACGCCCTTGTCACGCCAGAAGCGCATAAGCTTGAACACCTCGGTGCGCACCTGCGGGTTGTCCCAATTGAGGTCGGCCTGGGTGTGGTCGAACAGGTGCAGGAAGTACTGGCCGGTTTGCGCCTCGTATTCCCAGGCCGATCCGCCGAACTTGGATTCCCAGTTGTTCGGCTGGTCGCGCCAGATGTAGAAGTCCCGGTACGGGTTGTCGAGGCTGCTGCGCGCTTGCTGGAACCACTCGTGCTCGATGGAGGTGTGGTTGACCACGATATCCAGCATCAGCTTGATGCCACGTTTGGCCGCTTCGCTGATCAGCAGGTCGCAGTCGGCCATGGTCCCGTAGCTCGGGTCGATGGCGTAGTAGTCGCTGATGTCATAGCCGTTGTCGCGTTGCGGCGAGCGCAGGAACGGGGTGATCCACAGGCAGTCCACGCCCAGCCATTTCAGGTAATCGAGTTTGTCCACGATGCCCAGCAGGTCACCGGTGGCGTTACCCGCGTGGCTGTGGAAGCTTTTGGGGTAGATCTGGTAGATCACCGAGTGTTGCCAGTTTTGCATGGTGGGTTCCTTCAGTTGATTTTTGTGCTGGCCTTGAGGGCCTCTTCGCGAGCAAGCCCGCTCCCACAAGGGGGAACGCATTTCAAATGTGGGAGCGGGCTTGCTCGCGAAGGAGGTAGTTCAGGCGACCCTGTATCCGGGCCGAACAATCTTCATGCTCAACGCACAGGTCAAAACAAACGGCACCACCATCGCGATGACCATGCCGATCACAAACACCGCGATGGATTGCGGCACGATCGAGATAAATCCAGGCAAGCCCCCCACCCCAATGGCCGAGGCCTGCACCTTGTTCAGCGCGAGGAAAATGCTGCCCAGCGCCGAGCCAACAAGGGCCGCATAAAACGGAAACTTGAAGCGCAAATTCACCCCGAACATCGCCGGTTCAGTGATGCCGAAATACGCCGAAATTGCCGAAGTCGAAGCCATGCTTTTGTCCCGCGCATTGCGGCTCATGTAGAACACCGCGAGCGCGGCGCTGCCCTGGGCCAGGTTGGACATGACGATCATCGGCCAGATAAAGGTGCCGCCCTGGGTGGAGATCAGTTGCAGGTCCACGGCAAGGAACATGTGGTGCATGCCGGTGATCACCAGCGGCGCATACAGCAGGCCGAAAATCGCCCCGCCGACCATCGGCGCCAGGTCAAACAGGGTGACCACGCCTTCGGTGATCAGGATGCCGAGGTGACGGGTCACCGGGCCGATAATCGCCAGGGCCAGCACACCGGTAACGACGATGGTGGTGATCGGCACGACGAGCAGTTGAATCGCATTGGGCACCCGCGCCCGCAACCATTTCTCGATCACGCTCATCACATACGCCGCCATCAGGATCGGCAGGATTTGCCCTTGGTAGCCGACTTTTTCGATCTGGAACCAGCCGAAAATATCGAAGTACGGCAGGCTCTGGCCGTCGAGCCCGGCCACGGCTTTGCCGTAGTTCCAAGCGTTGAGCAGGTCCGGGTGCACCAGCATCAGGCCAAGCACAATGCCAAGGATTTCACTGCCGCCGAAGCGCTTGGCCGCCGACCAGCCGACCAGCGCCGGCAGGAACATGAACGAGGTGTTGGCCATCAGGTTGATCAAGCTCCACAGCCCATCCAGGTTCGGATAGGCCTCCAGCAGCGTCTTGCCCTCGATGAACATGCCCTTGGCGCCCATCAGGTTGTTCACGCCCATCAACAGGCCGGCGATGATCAGCGCGGGCAGGATCGGCATGAACACATCGGAAAACACCCGCACCAGGCGCTGCATAGCGTTGGTCTTGTCGGCGCCCTTCTTCTTCACATCGGCGATGGTGGCGGCGGCGAGACCGGTCTGTTCGCGCAGGGCGGCGTAGACCTTTTCCACTTCGCCGGGACCGATCACCACCTGGAACAGGCCGCCGGTGAAGAACGAACCCTTGACCAGATCGACCTGGTTCAGCGCGCCGCTATTGACCAGGCTCGGGTCCTTGAGCGCCAGGCGCAGGCGGGTCACGCAGTGGGCAGCTTGCTCAAGGTTGTCACGGCCCCCGAGGTTTTCGAGGATCTCGCGGGCAATGTTCGAATAGTCGTGGCTCATGCTTGTTTTCCACTTTGATTTTTTTATTTGAGGGGCAGTCATTGGCAGCACGCCAGGGGCAAAAGTACTCGTCTGTACGAGTTAAAGCAACAACTCGTCTGTACGAGTTTGATTTTGTTTATTTCCTGTAGGCCACCGCATCGCTGCAAGCCGCATAAATCCAAGGGTCTAATGGACAAACCCCCTCTCTGCCACTAAGGTTCCTGCCTTGACCGCAACCCCGGCAAAGAGCCATCCCCATGAGCAAATACAACCAGATCTACACGGATCTGCTTGCCAGCATCACCACCGAACGCCTGCAGCGCGGCACGCGCCTTCCCTCCGAAACCGAACTGATGGACAGCTACCAAGCCAGCCGAGGCACCGTGCGCCGCGCCATCGAGCAGTTGCAGGAGCGTGGGTTCGCGCAAAAAATCCATGGCAAGGGCACATTCGTGTTGTCGCCTAACCCGATTGAGTTCCAACTCGGCGGCATCGTCAGCTTCCACGAAACCCACGCCGACTTGGGCGACGACGTACGCACTGAAGTGGTCGAGTTCACCCAATTCCCACTGGAGGGTTCACTGCTGCAGCACATCGAAGCAGAGCCCGGTACGCTGATCACCCGCATCAAACGGGTACGGCGCATCGACGGTAAACGCGTGATCCTCGACATCAACCACTTCGTCGCTGATGTGATCCCCGGCCTGGACCGCTCGATTGCCGAACAGTCGATCTACGCGTTTATCGAACAGACTTTGCAGCTGCAAATTGCCTACGCCCAACGCACCATCGAAGCCCTGCCACGCGGCAAGGACGACCAGGCACACCTCGACCTCGAAGGGCAGAGCCATGTGATCGTGGTGAGCAACCAGACGTTTTTGCAGGATGGTCGGCAGTTCGAGTACACCGAGTCGCGGCATACGTTGGATAAGTTTTACTTTTCGGATATTGCGCGGCGGTAAGCATCAACCGGGAAGATCATTGCACTGCGATACTTTTTGCCAGCCCTGCCGTCCATGCAGCAGTCATCTTCTCTCCTACCGCCGCGAACTCTGGGTGAGTGCTTCGCCGATATACAACCGATCCCTTTGACTCATCATGGAAGCTTACTGATTTCAATTCATCGAGGGTTTTGCGCCGACGTTTTGGTATGGCGGTCAATTCGTACCCCAAGCCCTCGAGGATCGCTTCGACTTTGCGAATTCCCACTTCGGAGATCGTGTTGTTCTCGCCCCCCGAAATGGTGGAGCGGCTCATGCCATGACGGTGCGCAAGCTGACTTTGTGAAAGGCCCGCTGTTTTACGGAGGCTACGGATCAATTTGCCTAACTCTTCCATATCAAAATGCCCCCCATATACTGCATGAATAGATAAATCTGAATTTATGCACCCTATATGATGCATTTCATTCTGAGTATTGTTTATCTGATACGGTTTTTGACCAAAGACTTACATGCCATAAACACAAAACCCCGGCACATGGCCGGGGTTTTGTTGTTCAGCATTTACCTGCTAACGCAGGATCATTCCCACTCAATCGTCGCCGGCGGCTTGCTCGACACGTCATACGTCACGCGCGAAATACCTTCGATCTCATTGATGATACGGCCGCTGACAGTCTCCAGCAGTTCGTACGGCAGGTGTGCCCAACGCGCAGTCATGAAGTCGATGGTTTCTACGGCACGCAGGGCCACAACCCATGCGTAACGACGGCCATCGCCTACTACGCCAACCGACTTAACTGGCTGGAAGACCACGAAGGCCTGGCTGACTTTGTGGTACCAGTCGGCCTTGCGCAGTTCTTCGATGAAGATGTGGTCGGCGCGACGCAGCAGGTCGGCGTATTCCTTTTTCACTTCACCCAGGATACGCACACCCAGGCCCGGGCCTGGGAATGGGTGGCGGTAGACCATGTCGTACGGCAGGCCGAGTTCCAGGCCCAGACGGCGGACTTCGTCCTTGAACAGTTCGCGCAGCGGTTCTACCAGCTTGAGGTTCATTTCCTCAGGCAGGCCACCCACGTTGTGGTGGGACTTGATCACGTGGGCCTTGCCGCTCTTGGCGCCGGCCGACTCGATCACGTCGGGGTAGATGGTGCCCTGGGCGAGGTACTTGATGTTGTCCAGGTGTTTGGCCTGGGCATCGAAGACGTCGATGAAGGTGCGACCGATGATCTTGCGCTTCTTCTCTGGGTCGGACTCGCCGGCCAGGTTGTTGAGGAACTGGTCCTCGGCGTTGGCGCGGATCACCTTGACGCCCATGTTCTCGGCGAACATGGCCATCACTTGCTCGCCTTCGTGCAGGCGCAGCAGGCCGTTGTCGACGAAGACGCAGGTCAGCTGGTCGCCGATGGCTTTGTGCAGCAGCGCAGCAACCACGGAGGAGTCAACACCGCCGGACAGGCCGAGCAGTACGTTGTCGGTACCGACTTGGGCGCGCACGTTGGCGATGGCGTCTTCAGCGATCTTCGACGGCGTCCACAGGGCTTCACACTCGCAGATGTCGAGGATGAAGCGCGACAGGATGCGGCCGCCTTGTTTGGTGTGGGTCACTTCCGGGTGGAACTGCACGCCGTAGTAACGGCGCTCGTCGCTGAACATGCCGGCGATCGGACAGCTCGGCGTGCTGGCCAGGATATGGAAGTCTTCCGGCATCTTGGTGACTTTGTCACCGTGGCTCATCCACACATCAAGGCCGAAAAGGCCGTCGGCGTCGATGTGGTCTTCGATGCCGTCCAGCAGGCGGCTCTTGCCGACCACGTCGACACGGGCATAACCGAATTCACGCAGCTCGGACCCTTCGACCTTGCCGCCCAGTTGCTCGGCCATGGTCTGCATGCCGTAGCAAATACCGAAGACCGGCACGCCCAGATCGAATACAGCCTGCGGGCAACGCGGGCTGTTGGCTTCGTGCACGGACTCGGGGCCACCGGCGAGGATGACGCCTTTAGGTGCGAATTCGCGGATCGCTTCGTCGTCCATGTCGAACGGATGCAGTTCGCAGTACACGCCGATTTCACGCACGCGGCGGGCAATCAGCTGGGTGTACTGGGAACCGAAGTCGAGGATCAGGATGCGGTGGGCGTGAATGTCGAGGGCCATGAAGTCAGTCTCGTCTAATGAATCAGAAACAACTCGGGGCTGAAAGAACAGCCCCGGTTACTTAACGTTTTGCTGGAAGCCTCAACCTACGCGGTAGTTTGGCGCTTCCTTGGTGATCTGCACGTCGTGGACATGGGATTCAGCCATGCCGGCGCCGGTGATCCGCACGAACTCTGGCTTGGTGCGCATTTCTTCGATGTCGGCGCTGCCGGTGTAGCCCATCGAGGAACGCAGGCCGCCCATCAGTTGATGGATGATCGCGCTCAGTGTGCCTTTGTACGGCACACGGCCTTCGATGCCTTCCGGGACGAGTTTCTCGGCGCCTGCCGAGGAGTCCTGGAAGTAACGGTCGGAAGAACCTTGCGCCTGGGACATGGCGCCCAGCGAACCCATGCCGCGGTAAGCCTTGTAGGAACGGCCCTGGAACAGTTCGATCTCGCCTGGCGCTTCTTCAGTACCGGCGAACATCGAGCCCATCATCACGCAGGAAGCACCGGCAACGATGGCCTTGGACAGGTCACCGGAGAAACGGATGCCGCCGTCGGCGATCAACGGAACGCCGGTGCCTTCAAGGGCAGCGGCGACGTTGGCGATGGCGCTGATTTGCGGCACGCCCACACCGGCAACGATACGGGTGGTGCAGATCGAGCCAGGGCCGATACCGACCTTGACTGCATCGGCGCCCGCTTCAGCCAGGGCCTTGGCCGCTGCGCCGGTGGCGATGTTGCCGCCGATCACTTGTACATCAGGGAAGTTCTGTTTGACCCAACGCACGCGGTCGATCACGCCTTTGGAGTGACCGTGGGCGGTGTCGACCACCACCACGTCAACGCCGGCAGCGACCAGGGCCGAAACGCGGTCACCGGTGTCTTTACCGGTACCGACGGCGGCGCCAACGCGCAGACGACCTTGGTCATCCTTGCTCGCCAGCGGGTAAGCCTTGGCTTTTTCGATGTCGTTGACGGTCATCATGCCCTTGAGGGCGAATTTGTCGTCGACGATCAGCACGCGCTCGATGCGGTTTTTATGCAGCAATTCGCGCACATCATTCTTGTCGGCACCTTCGCGGACAGTGACCAGGCGCTCTTTAGGCGTCATCACGTCGCGGACAGTGACTTCCATGCGGTTCTCGAAACGCACGTCACGGGAAGTGACGATGCCGACCAGGTCGCCATCGTGCAACACCGGAACGCCGGAGATGTTGTGCATGCGGGTCAGTTCGAACAGGTCACGCACGGTAGCGTCGGCTTCGATGGTGATGGGATCTTTCACCACACCAGCTTCGTAACGCTTGACCTTGCGCACTTCGGCAGCTTGCTGCTCGATGGTCATGTTCTTGTGGATGATGCCGATGCCGCCTTCCTGAGCCATGGCGATTGCCAAACGGGCTTCAGTGACGGTGTCCATGGCAGCGGAAACCAGGGGAATATTCAGCTCGATGCCACGGGTTAGGCGGGTCTTGAGACTGACTTCGTTAGGAAGCACCTCGGAATAACCGGGCACTAGGAGAATGTCGTCGAATGTCAGAGCTTCTTGGCTGATACGCAGCATCGCGGGGGCTCCCGAGCGGGAAAATGGAAGCGCGCCATTATATACATGCACCCTGTCGGGCTCAATGTAAAACTCTGACAAACTTGGTAATACTGATAGAAGGGTTAAAGCTCGACTTTGACCCAACTCATCTTCTGGTCCAGCCAATCGGCAAATTCGTCGATAAAGCTCTGCTTGAACCCCGCCTCCGCCCAGTTGTTGAAAATGAATCCCAGGTTGGAAAACCCGCATTCCTGTAGGAACAGGAACCCATTGATGTCGTCTTCATGCCCACACAGCGGGCAGGTGAAGTTATCGGTGTGGCCGGGCATCCAATCTTCCAGGCTGTCGAACAAGGCTTCGCCGACTTCCTTGCGGCATTCCGGGCAGCCGGCTTCTTCGAGAAAGCCCTTGGCCGGCGTGTAGATGCAGCGCTTGTAGATGATTTCCAGGCCGTTGATCGGCTCGTTGAACGGCAGCGCCTCGGGGTGCAGCACCACGGCGCGGGCACCATCGGCCAGGGCGTAGGCCATGCGGTTGCCGGTGCGGCCACAGGTGGTCAGCTCTTCCTTGATGATGTTCTTGCGCACCAGCCAGCGCACGATCGCCCGGGCGCGGGGTTCGTGGACGGGCAAGGTGGAGATTTTGGGGACAAGGATGCTTTGGGAATTCATGAGAGTCCTGCGGTGTGGCTACTGGCGCCATCGCGGGCAAGCCCGGCTCCCACATTTAATCGCAATCAACTGTGGGAGCCGGGCTTGTCCGCGATGAGGCCCTGAAGGCTGGCAGCTTAATCCCTGAAGAAATGAGGTCAAGTGCTCAGGTAGCGCCCGATCAAGGCAATACCGCTCGCCAGCACCAGCCAGGTCACCAATCTTACAAACGCTTCACGGGACATGCGCATCGTCAACCTGCGCCCACACCACAGCCCAAGCGCCATCGCCGGCAACAGGCACACCGCCAACATCAACAACGGCAAATCCGCATACACCCCGGCAATCAGGAACAAGCTCAGGCGCACCACCGTGCTGCAACTGATCAACGCACTCTGGGTGGCGCGCGCCGCGTCCTTGGGCAGGCGGCTATTCAGATAGATCGCGTAGAGAAAGCCGCCACTGCCGAACAACGCACCAAATAACCCGCCCACGGTGCCCATCGGAATCGACCATCCCGCCGCCAGCTGAGCCGGCCGCGCCTTTACCGCCAGGCTGTAGAGAGCGTAGGCACTGATGAACAGGCCCATCAGCAGCAATAACAGGTCCGAATGCAGGTTTAGCAAAAACACCACGCCCAGTGTGCAACCCATCGCCATGCACGGCAGTAACCGCAGCAGTTCCGGCTTGTTCACATCACGCCGCGCTTGCAGCAGGTTGCCAAAGGCCGCGACAAAATCCAGCAGCACCAGCAGCGGGATGATTTTCGACAGTGGCATAAACAGGATCAGCAGTGGCCCCGCCACCAACGCCGTACCAAAGCCGGCGATGCCAAATACGATATAGGCCACAACGATGCCCAGGCCGATGACCAACCAATCCATACCATCAAACGACCACTGGCTCATCAACTCGACCGGGCTCATGGGTAATTCCTTATTAGAGATGGCAATCACTTTAGCCAGCGGTGAGCGATGCGACTAATATCTTCAAAGCCATCCACCCATCTCGAAAAGGCATGACGCGTGATTTCCACCCGCCAACTGCGCTACTTCGTTGAAATCGCCGACAGCGGCAGCTTCACTGCCGCCGCCGAGCGTCTGTTTGTGGCGCAGTCAGCGCTGAGCCGGCAGATTAAGGAGCTGGAGACCCACCTGCAAACCCCGTTATTCGAACGCATGGCGCGCCAGCCGCGACTCACGGCTGCGGGTGAAGCCTTCTATCCCCGAGCCCGCAACCTGCTGAGCGAATTACTCAAGGCCAGCGAGATGGCAACCCAAGTGGGTAATGGCGAATTGGGCACGCTGCGCCTGAGCCATTCGAGCACCGTGCCGATGAGCGGCCCATTGCTGCAAGGTATC
Organism: Pseudomonas sp. 58 R 12; assembly: GCF_900005865.1. NCBI lineage: Bacteria > Pseudomonadati > Pseudomonadota > Gammaproteobacteria > Pseudomonadales > Pseudomonadaceae > Pseudomonas > Pseudomonas sp. 58 R 12. The sequence goes on along the minus strand of NZ_CVTP01000017.1, from coordinate 162,256 downwards.
AGCACATGGCTGGAACGCTGCCCAGGGGTGTCGATGGACATCGTTAAACTGTCTTCAGAAGCGCAGTTGGAAGAGATCGCCGACGGACGCCTGGACGTCGGGCTCTTGCGCCTGCCCGTGTTGCGCCAGCGCGAAGGCGTGCGAGTCGTGCCTTTATATAGCGAGCAACTGTTGCTGGCGGTGCCGCCGAATCATGGGCTGGCGCGCAGCAATGCGCCTATCGAACTGGAGCAATTGAAGGACGAAGCGTTTATCTCGATCCCCCATCCCCAGCGCGGCGGCCTGAGTTATCTGTCAGCCGAGTTGTGCATGCGCGCGGGATTTTTCCCCAAGGCCGCGCGGGTGATGTCCCGCAAGACCACCCAGTTGCAGCTGATCCAGGCGGGCTTCGGTATTGCCTTGTTACCAAAATCCATGCGGGACATCGCCCCGGTCAACGTGCACTTTCTGCCCCTGGCCGACCCGGACTGCCTCAGCACCGTGGCCCTCGCCTGCGCGCAGGCGCCAAGTGCGCTGGTGGAGCAATTCTGTCAAACACTGCGCGAATGCCTATAAACTGCCGCCCATGATTAAAGATCCTTTTGCCCGACTGGGCCTGGACCGCGAAGTCCTGACTGTCAGCCAGCTCAACGGCCGCGCGCGGGTGTTGCTGGAAGACGTGTTCACCAATATCTGGGTCGAAGGCGAGATCTCCAACCTCGCCCGCCCGGCCTCCGGCCATGTGTATTTCACCCTCAAGGACAGCGGCGCCCAGGTGCGTTGCGCGCTGTTTCGCAATAACGCCGCGCGGGTTCGCCAGGCGCTGAAGGATGGCCTGGCGGTGAAAGTGCGTGGCAAGGTCTCGCTGTTTGAAGGCCGGGGTGATTACCAACTGATCCTCGATACCGTTGAACCGGCCGGTGATGGCGCGTTGCGCCTGGCGTTCGATGCGCTGAAAGAAAAGCTCAGCGCCGAAGGTCTGTTCAGCGCTGAACGTAAAGTGCCGCTGCCGGCGCATCCTCGGCGCATCGGCATTATCAGCTCGCCAACCGGCGCGGTGATCCGCGACATCATCAGCGTGTTCCGCCGCAGGGCACCGAACGTTGAGCTGACATTGATCCCCACAGCCGTGCAAGGCCGCGAAGCCATCCCGCAGATCGTACGTGCGCTGAAACTCGCCGACGCACGGGGCTTTGATGCGCTGATCCTGGCGCGTGGTGGCGGTTCGCTGGAAGACCTCTGGTGCTTTAACGAAGAGGCCGTGGCACGCGCGGTAGACGCCTGCGTCACACCGATCGTCAGCGCCGTTGGCCATGAGACCGATGTGTCCATCAGCGATTTCGTCGCCGATGTCCGCGCCCCTACCCCATCCGCTGCGGCGGAATTGCTCGCGCCGGACGCCAGCCACTTGGTACGCCAAGTCGAAAACCTGCACCGTCGCCTGGTGATGCTGATGCGCAATCGCCTGAGCCATGACCGCCTGCGCCTGGAAGGCATGGCCCGACGTCTGCGTCACCCTGGCGAGCGTCTGCGCCAACAGGCCCAGCGCCTGGATGACCTGGACATGCGCCTGCGCCGTGCGTTCGAGCGCAGCCTCAATACCCGGCGCGAACGCTTGATCCGCCTGGAAACCCGTCTTGCCGGCCAACACCCCGGCCGCCAACTGGCCCTGCTGCGTCAGCGCCTGGACAGCCTCGCCGAACGCCTGCCCCGCGCCATGCGCGAAGGCCTCAAGGCGCGGCGCCTGCAACTGCAAAGCCAGGTGCAGACGCTGCAGGTGGTCAGCCCGCTGGCGACCCTGGGCCGTGGTTACAGCATCCTGCTGGACGAACGCGGCCAGGCCATTCGCAACGCCGCGCAGACCCACACCGGCCAGCGCCTCACCGCGCGTCTCGGTGAGGGCCAATTGCAAGTGCGGGTGGAAGACAACCACCTGACACCCGTCACCCTTTCGTTATTGGATTGATTAATGCCACGTCTCTTTAGTCTGTTGATGCTGCTGTGCCTCGCCGTAAATGCCCAGGCCGACAGCTATATCACGCGCACCTTGAACAAACCCGTGCCGGGTGGCGTTGCAGTCGTAGAACTCGGCCCCTCGGCGGCAGCGCCGAAAGCCACCTATCAAGGCAAACCGGTACTGGTGGTGAAGGAGGCGGACAACTGGCTGGCGATTGTCGGCATCCCGTTGACCGTTAAACCGGGCAACGAGCGCCTCAGCAGCGGCGGGCGCAGCCTGCCGTTTATCGTCGGTTACAAGAAGTACCCGGAACAGCGCATCACCCTGAAAAACAAAAGCCAGGTAAACCCTGAACCGGCGCAACTCAAGCGCATCGAAGGCGAACTGGCGGTGCAGCTCAAGGCCTACCGCAGTTTCAACCCGAACCTGCCGAGCAACCTGGTGCTGGATAAACCGGTGAACGGGCCGCTGTCGAGCAAGTTTGGCGTACGCCGTTTCTTCAACGGTGAAGAACGCAATCCGCATTCCGGCCTGGATTTCGCCGTACCCGCGGGCACTCCAATCAAGACCCCGGCGAACGGCAAGGTGATTCTCACCGGTAACTACTTCTTCAACGGCAATACGGTGTTCGTCGACCACGGCCAGGGCTTTATCAGCATGTTCTGCCACATGTCGAAGATCGACGTGAAAGTGGGCGATCAACTCACGCGCGGCGCAGTGGTCGGCAAGGTCGGTTCAACGGGCCGTGCGACCGGACCGCACATGCACTGGAATGTCAGCCTGAACGATGCACGGGTCGACCCGGCAATCTTTATCGGCGCGTTCCAACCCTGAACCGTCCGATTGCGCGCTCGATAATGGGCGCGCAATTAAAACCAGCCCTCACCTTATAAACAAGCACAAAATCTCGTTTCCTACGCAGATAACAGAACTTCTCTCAATTTTTCTCGACTGCTTGCCATCTTTCACCCCGGCGGTTAGGGTTGAGCTTATGAAAACCTCTCACACCCTCATTCAGCTCCGCCAGCACCGCAGTTTGTGCCTCGTCAGCGCACGACTGCCAAGCTGAATCGATCTGCCTCGTCTATACGTTTTATCCCTAAAAACAGTTCTACGGCAGGCCGCCTTTTCTCGGCCCCTACTACAAAGGATTTCCCGATGAGCATGCTCAAAGACCCGTCTTCGAAGTACCGCGCGTTTCCGACCATCGATATCCCGGACCGCACCTGGCCATCGAAGACCATCACCGAAGCGCCGATCTGGTGCAGCTCCGACCTGCGTGATGGCAACCAGTCGCTGATCGAGCCAATGGACGCCGCAAAAAAGCTGCGCTTCTGGAAGACCCTGGTAGCGGTAGGCGTTAAAGAAATCGAAGCCTCGTTCCCGGCTGCGTCGCAAACCGACTTCGACTTCGTACGCACCCTGATCGAAGACAACCACATCCCCGAGGACACCACCATCCAGGTGCTGACCCAGGGCCGTGAAGACTTGATCGCGCGCACGTTCGAATCCCTGCGCGGCGCCAAGAAAGCCATCGTTCACTTGTACAACGCCACATCGCCGTCGTTCCGTCGCATCGTGTTCAACCAGGACAAGGACGGCATCAAGGCCATCGCGGTCAACGCCGCCAAGCTGTTCGTCAAATACGCCGCCCAGCAGCCGGAGACCCAATGGACCTTCGAATACTCCCCGGAGACCTTCAGCGCGACTGAGCTGGAGTTCGCCAAGGAAGTGTGTGACGCGGTGATCGAGGTGTGGAACCCGACGCCTGAGCACAAGATGATCCTCAACCTGCCGGCCACCGTGGAATGCGCCACGCCAAACATCTATGCCGACCAGATCGAGTGGTTCGGTCGCCATATCAACCGTCGTGACAGCGTGATCATCAGCCTGCACACCCACAACGACCGAGGCACCGGCGTGGCCGCCACCGAGCTGGGCCTGATGGCCGGCGCCGACCGTGTCGAAGGCTGCCTGTTCGGCAACGGCGAGCGTACCGGTAACGTCGACCTGGTCACCGTGGCCTTGAACATGTACACCCAGGGCCTCGACCCGCAGCTGGATTTCTCCGACATCGACGGCGTGCGCAAAGTCGTCGAAGAGTGCAACCAGATCCAGGTGCACCCACGTCACCCGTACGTTGGCGACCTGGTGCACACCGCGTTCTCCGGCTCCCACCAGGATGCGATCCGCAAAGGTTTCTCCCAGCAGAAAGACGATGCGCTGTGGGAAGTGCCGTACTTGCCGATCGACCCAGCGGACATTGGTCGCAGCTACGAAGCGGTGATCCGTGTAAACAGCCAGTCGGGCAAAGGCGGCATCGCCTACCTGCTGGAGCAGGAATACGACATCAGCTTGCCGCGCCGCATGCAGATCGAGTTCAGCCAAGTGGTACAGGCCGAGACCGACCGCGTCGGCCTGGAGATGACCGCGCCGCAGATCTACGCGTTGCTGCAGCGTGAATACCTGCAAGCCAACACCCCGTACGCGCTGGTCAGCCATCGTCTGCAGGAAGAGAATGGCAACAGCTTTGTCGAGGTGGAAGTCTCGGGCAAGGGTCAGGGCGAAACCAACCTGCACTGGAAAGGCAAAGGCAACGGCGCGCTGGAAGCGCTGGTGGCAGGCCTGCCGATTGGTGTAGAGATCATGGACTACAACGAACATGCAATCGGCGCAGGCACCAACGCCAAAGCGGCGGCCTACATTGAGCTGCGTGTGAACGGTGAGCGTCCGGTGCATGGTGTGGGGATTGATGAAAACATCACCACTGCCAGCTTTAAAGCGCTGTTCAGTGCGCTGAACCGGTCGTTGAGCCAGTTGGAAGCCAAAGCGGCGTAACTGACTGCTGAAAGGCGAAAGGCCCCTGGGTGAGAACTCAGGGGCCTTTTTGTTGGGCTTGGATTTTGTGCTGTTTGTGAAGGCCTCATCGCGGGCAAGCCCGGCTCCCACACTTGACTGGGTTCACACATCAAAATGTGGGAGCGGGCTTGCCCACGATGGCGGTCTTTCAGACAAACTGAAAGCTATCGGCATCCAGGTTCGCCGGAAACCGCGTACGGTACGCCGCCAGCTCGGCCGCCTCCAGGCACACCTGAAACACCCCATCCGCCTCCCCCGCACTCAGCAAGGTCTCACCCTGGAAGTCCAACACCTGACTATCCCCGGTGTAGGCAAACCCCTTCCCGTCCGTCCCCACCCGATTCACTGCCGCCACGTAGCACAGGTTTTCAATCGCCCGCGCCGGCAACAACCGATTCCAATGCTGGCGCCGCGCGCCCGGCCAGTTGGCCGTGTACAACAGCAGGTCGGTATCTTGGGCATCACGACTCCACACCGGAAAGCGCAGGTCGTAGCAAATCAACGGACGAATACGCCAACCCTTCAACTCAAACTGCACCTGCCGCTCGCCGGGGGTGTAGTGATCGTGCTCACCGGCCATGCGGAACAGGTGGCGCTTGTCGTAATGCAACACCTCGCCATCCGGCCGCGCCCACAGCAGGCGGTTGCGGTGGCTGCCGTCGGCGGCCTGGATGATCACGCTGCCGGTGATCACTGCGTTGTACTTCGCTGCCTGGGCCTGGAGCCATCGACGGGTCGGGCCGTTCTCCGGTTCCGCCAGCGTGGCTGACTCCATGGAGAAACCGGTGGTAAACATCTCCGGCAACACCATCAGGTCGGCGCCTTTGGCCTGCTCCAGCAACAGCTCGAAGTGCTCGAGATTGGCCTGGCGGTCGTGCCAGGCCAGGGTGGTCTGGACCAGGGCGATGTTCAGGTTTGGCAATGCACTCAGATCACGCATAGTTTTTCGGCTGCTTGTTGCAGCGTTTCCTCGCGTTTGGCAAAGCACAGGCGCACCAGGCGCTGGCCTTGCGGTGGGGTCTGGTAGAACACCGAGACCGGGATGGTTGCCACGCCGTGTTCGCGGGTCATCCACAGGGACATGGCGACGTCGTCCAGATCCGGGCGGATCTGTGAGTAATCGACCAACTGGAAGTAGGTGCCGGTGACGCGGGTAAAGCTGAAACGTGACGGTGCCAGCAGGTCACAGAACAGGTCGCGCTTGGCCTGGTAGAAGGCCGGCAGTTCATCCACATGTTCCGGGTGCTCGGCCATGAAGTCAGCCAGCGCGAACTGCAGCGGGGTTACGCCACAGAAATTGACGTATTGATGCACCTTACGCAGCTCGGCCGTGAGGGCCGGTGGTGCGACGACGTAACCGGTTTTCCAGCCGGTGACATGGTAGGTCTTGCCGAAGGAACTGACCACGAACGCGCGCTGATACAGTTCTTCGTGGGCTAGCACGCTGACATGGGGCACACCGTCGAATACCAAGTGTTCGTAGACCTCGTCGCTGACCAGGTAGATATCGCGGTCGCGGATCAGCTCCGCCAACTGGTCCAACTCGGCGCGACTGATCAAGGCGCCAGTGGGGTTGTGCGGCGTGTTGAGGATGATCATGCGGGTGCGCGGCGACAGCGCGGCTTTGATCTTTTCGAAGTCGAGCGCAAAGCCTTGCAGGCTCAATTGCACATGCACGCAGCGGCCACCGGCCAGCTCCACCGAGGGCTCATAGCTGTCGTAGCAAGGGTCGAACACGATGACTTCATCGCCACCGCGAATCACCGCCTGGATCGCGCAGAAGATCGCCGCCGTGGCACCAGGGGTGATGGTGACTTCACTGTCGGCATCGACAGCGGCGCCATAGCTGCGGGCGATCTTGGCCGCCACTTGCTGGCGCAGGGCTGGCAGGCCAGTCATCGGTGAATATTGGTTGTGTCCGCTGGCAACGTGCTTGCCCACGGCATCGAGCAAGCCTTGGGGACCATTGAAGTCCGGGAAGCCCTGGGACAGGTTGAGCGCACCGGTTTCGGCAGCGAGTTGCGACATGGTGGTGAAAATGGTGGTGCCGACATTCGGCAGCTTGCTGGTGATCATCGGAGGCCCCTGCAGGTGAGCCCCAAGTTTTAAGCTGCCAATTGCAGCGGGTCAAGGCACAAACCGTCGCGCACAAAAAAGGGCTCCTAAAGAGCCCTTTTTTGATAAGTCGATGTCAGCGCTTGTCGCGGCGCTTTTTGTCGGCTTTCTTGTGGTGCGTCATCATCCGGCGCTTTTTGTTCACTTGGCGGTCGGTGAGGCTGTTCTTGTTACCTTCGTACGGGTTTTCGCCACCCTTGAACTCGATACGGATCGGCGTACCGACCAGCTTCAAGACACGGCGATAGGTGTTTTCCAGGTAACGCACATAGGACTTGGGCACCTTCTCGATCTGGTTACCGTGGATCACGATAATCGGCGGGTTGGCACCACCCAAGTGGGCGTAACGCAGTTTGATCCGGCGGTTGTTGACCATCGGCGGTGCATGCTCGCCCACCGCATCTTCCAGGATCTGGGTGAGGCGGTTGGTCGGCCAGCGGGTGACCGCGGACTTGAACGAGTTCTGTACGGACGCGTAGAGGTTACCCACGCCGGTGCCGTGCAGTGCCGAGATAAAGTGGATATCGGCGAACTCGACGAAGAACAGGCGACGCTGCAGCTCGATCTTGACGAAATCGCGCTCGCTCGGCGTCATGCCGTCCCACTTGTTGATCGCGATCACCAGTGCCCGACCAGCCTCAAGGGCAAAGCCCAGCAGGTTGAGGTCGTGGTCGACCACGCCTTCGCGGGCGTCCATCACGAAGATCACCACGTTGGCGTCTTTGATCGCCTGCAGGGTTTTCACCACCGAGAACTTTTCAACTTCCTCGTGGATTTTGCCGCGCTTGCGCACACCAGCGGTGTCGATCAGCGTGTATTTTTCTTCGTTACGTTCGAACGGGATGTAGATGCTGTCGCGGGTGGTGCCGGGCTCGTCATAGACGATTACCCGGTCTTCACCGAGCATGCGGTTGACCAGGGTCGACTTGCCGACGTTAGGGCGACCGATGATGGCGATCTTGATACCGTCTTTTTCACTCGGGCCAGGAATGCGCTTGGCTTCCTCACCTTCGGCGACGATCTCTTCTTCACCCTCTTCTTCCTCAGCGTCATCCTTTGGGAAAGTGCTAAGGGCAATTTCCAGCATCTGGGTGATGCCGCGACCGTGAGCACCGGCGACCGGGATCGCGTCGCCCAGGCCCATCGGGCTGAATTCGGCACGGGCCTGCTCAGGATCGATGTTGTCGATCTTGTTAGCGACCAGATAGGAACGCTTGTTGCGCTTGCGCAGGTGCTCGCCAATCATCTGGTCAGCAGCGGTGTAGCCCGCACGGGCGTCCACCAGGAACAACACGACATCAGCTTCTTCAATGGCCAGCAGCGACTGCTCGGCCATCTTTTCGTCCATGCCATGTTCGTCACCGGAGATACCACCGGTGTCGACAATAATGTAGGAGCGCCCTTGCCACTTTGCCTCACCGTATTGGCGATCACGGGTCAGACCGGACAAGTCGCCGACGATGGCGTCGCGAGTCCTGGTCAGGCGATTGAACAAGGTGGACTTGCCGACGTTAGGTCGGCCCACCAGGGCGATTACGGGAACCATGCGGCTCTCCACTTCGTTATTTCAGAAAATACAAAAGCCGCTGCAAGGCAGCGGCTGGTGCTCGGGGCAGCATCATCAGATGCCGCATGCCTCGCCGAAGCGAGGCCGCCTGGGTGTTACCCCAAGCATAGTTCTTACTTGATGGTCAGGGCTTCCAGCTTGCCGCTGTTGCCATACACATAAAGCATGTTACCCACCACCAGCGGACGCGCACGCAGGCCGTCGCTGTCGATACGCTCGCGACCTACGAAGCGACCGTCTACCTGGCTCAGCAGGTGCAGGTAGCCTTCGAAGTCACCGACCGCGACGTAGCTGGAGAACACTTCCGGTGCCGACAGTTGGCGGCGAGCCAGGGAGTCGTTGCTCCACAGTGCAGTGGTGGAACGCTCGTCGACACTTTCAACGGTGCCGGACGCAAGGCTTACGTAGACGCTACCAAACCCTTGGGCGACACCTGCGTAGCTGGAAGCATCACGCTGCCAGTTAACGCGGCCGCTCTGCAGGTCCAGTGCGGCAACACGGCCCTGGTAAGTGGCGACATAGAGGGTTTCACCGGACAACAGCAAGCCGCCGTCGATGTCCACTACGCGGTCCAGCTCGGAACGACCTTGCGGAATGGCCACACGGGTTTCCCAGGCCGGCACGCCGTTCTGAGTGTTCAGGGCGACCACTTTACCGGTCGACAGGCCCGCAACGGCCAGATTGTTGGTCACAATCGGACCACTGGTACCACGCAACGTCAGTACCGCAGGGGTGCTGTCGTACAACCAACGCTGTTCGCCAGTGCTGGCGTCGAGGCCGATGACGCGGTCGTCCTGCGTCTGTACCACGACGATATCGCCGTTGGTAGCAGGCGGTGCGAGTACTTCACTGGTCACGCGAGCGCGCCATTTCTCTTCACCGGTGCTGGAATCCAGCGCCACGACTTCGCCCTTGAGCGTGCCGAGCATCACCATGCCATAACCCACGCCTACGGCGCCGGAGACAGGCAATTCGAGATCCTTGGACCACTTCACGTCGCCGTTCATGCGGTCCATGGAGGTCACAACGCCAGTCACGTCAGCGGCCACAATGTTGTCACCGTCGATTGCCGGTACCAACATGTTGTAGGTGTCGCCCTGACCGTCACCAATGGAGCGGCTCCACTGCTTTTGCAGGACCACTTCTTCCTTGAAGCTGGTCAGCTCGGCAGGAGGCAGTTCTTTTTTACTGTTGCTGCTGCAACCCGCGGCCAGAACGGCCAGAGCCAGCAATGCTGCATGTTTCCAACGGATCACGTCACGCATCCCCTTTGGCCAAGTCGTCCAGCTTGATTTGTAAGCCACCGACCGCCGCTTCATCAGACAGCGCCGCCTTGGCTTTTTTGTACGCAGCATTGGCTTCGTCGGTACGACCCAATTGGACCAACAGGTCGCCCTTGAGCTCTTCGCGAGTGGCTACAAATGCCTTGTCAGCATCGCCGTCGAGCAGTTTGAGTGCTTCGTCAGCCTTATTCTGTGCCGCGAGTACCTGAGCCAGGCGCTGACGTGCGATTTCACCCAGGGTCGGGTTGGTCGGCTTGTCGGCGACAGCCTTCAGTTCTGCGGCGGCGTCGTCCAGCTTGCCGGTGTCGACCGCAACTTTCGCGACGAACAGGCTGCCGTATTGGGCGTAGGTGCTACCGCCGAATTCGTTCTTCAGCTTGCCGGCCAGGTCAGCGACCTGCGCGGGGTCCGGCTTGCCATCTGGCGTCAGCGTGGTTTCCAGCAATTGCTGATAGAGGATCGAGGCGCCTTGGGACTGGTTGGCCTGATATTTGGTCCAGGCTTGCCAGCCGAACACCACTACTAAAGCCAGCAGACCGCCAGTAACCAGGGGCTTGCCATTACGCTGCCACCAGTCCTTGAACTCGGCCAGTTGATCATCATCAGAACTCGACACCCCAATACTCCTTAATCGCTAAATTCGGCTGTTCGACAGCTTCAACCCTGCACGACGCAGGTGGCCAAGTGCGCAGCGAGCGCATCAAAGGCAATGTTCTGTTGCTCGCCCTGGCCACGCAGGGGTTTAAAACCTATCACTTGCTGGGCCAATTCGTCATCGCCGAGGATCAGTGCATACAGCGCACCGCTCTTGTCGGCCTTTTTGAACTGGCTCTTGAAGCTACCAGCGCCGGCATTGACCTGCAGGCGCAGGTTCGGCAGTTGGTCGCGCACTTTTTCGCTCAGGGCCAGGGCCGCCAGTTCGGCAGCCTCGCCAAAGGCGCAGAGGTACACGTCCACCTGACGGGAAATTTCTTCAGGGACTTGCTCCAGGGTTTCCAGCAGCAGGATCAGCCGCTCGATGCCCATGGCGAAGCCCACACCCGTGGTCGGCTTGCCGCCCATCTGCTCGACCAGGCCGTCGTAGCGGCCACCGGCACACACGGTGCCCTGGGCGCCGAGCTTGTCGGTGACCCACTCGAACACGGTCTTGCTGTAGTAGTCGAGGCCGCGCACCAGCTTGGTGTTGATCACGAACGGAATACCGGCCGCATCCAGGCGAGCCTTGAGGCCCTCGAAGTGGATACGGGATTCGTCGTCCAGGTAATCGGCCATTTTCGGCGCATTGACCAATACGGCCTGGGTATCGGCGTTCTTGGTGTCCAGTACGCGCAGCGGGTTGGTCTTCAGACGGCGCTGGCTGTCTTCGTCCAACTTGTCCAGGTGGGCTGACAGGTACTCGACCAGGGCCACCTTGTAGCGGCCGCGGGATTCGCTGGTGCCCAGGCTGTTGAGCTCAAGCTTGACCGCGTCGCGGATGCCCAGCAGGCCCCACAGGCGCCAGGTCAATACGATCAGCTCGGCATCAATGTCTGGGCCATCGATGTTGAACACTTCCAGGCCGATCTGGTGGAACTGGCGATAACGGCCTTTTTGCGGACGCTCGTGGCGGAACATCGGGCCGATGTACCACAACTTCTGCGGCTGGCCAGCACCGGTGAGACCATGCTCAAGCACGGCGCGCACGCACGCGGCAGTACCTTCCGGACGCAAGGTCAGGGAGTCACCGTTGCGGTCTTCGAAGGTGTACATCTCTTTTTCGACGATGTCAGTCACTTCACCGATGGAGCGCTTGAACAGCTCGGTGAACTCGACGATCGGCATGCGGATCTGCTTGTAACCGTAGTTATCCAGCAGGCGCGCGACAGTGCTTTCGAAGTAGCGCCACAGCGGCGTCTGCTCCGGCAGGATGTCGTTCATGCCACGAATGGCTTGCAGAGACTTGCTCACATCAAATCCTTAAATTCGTTCAATCAGCCGCGCGCTATCAGCGCTGCGTCAGCTGCAACCTTTTCGGCCGCTTTCTGGCGGATCAGCCTTTCGAGCTCATCCACCAGATTGTCATTCGTTAACTTCTGCGCCGGCTTGCCGTCGATGTAGATCAGGTTCGGGGTACCGCCAGTCAGGCCCACATGGGCTTCCTTGGCTTCGCCTGGCCCGTTCACCACGCAACCGATCACTGCAACATCCAGCGGCACCAGCAGGTCTTCGAGGCGCAATTCCAGATCGTTCATGGTTTTCACCACGTCGAAGTTCTGCCGCGAGCAGCTCGGGCAGGCAATGAAATTGATGCCACGGGAACGCAAACGCAGGGATTTGAGAATGTCGTAACCGACTTTCACTTCCTCTACGGGGTCTGCCGCCAGGGAGATGCGGATAGTATCGCCAATCCCTTCGGCGAGCAGCATACCGAGACCCACCGCAGATTTCACTGTGCCTGAACGTAAACCGCCCGCTTCAGTGATACCCAAGTGCAGTGGCTGTACGATTTCCTTAGCCAGCAAGCGGTAGGCTTCGACCGCCATGAACACGTCGGAGGCCTTTACGCTGACCTTGAAGTCCTGGAAATTCAGGCGTTCAAGGTGTTCGACGTGGCGCAGTGCCGATTCAACCAGCGCTGCCGGGGTGGGCTCGCCGTATTTCTTTTGCAGGTCTTTTTCCAGGGAACCGGCGTTGACGCCGATGCGGATCGGAATGCCACGGTCACGAGCAGCATCAACCACAGCGCGAACACGGTCTTCACGACCGATGTTGCCCGGGTTGATACGCAGGCAATCCACACCCAACTCGGCTACGCGCAATGCGATCTTGTAGTCGAAGTGAATGTCGGCAACCAACGGCACCTTGACCAGTTGCTTGATGCGACCGAAAGCTTCGGCAGCGTCCATGTCCGGCACGGACACCCGCACAATGTCCACGCCAGCGGCTTCCAGGCGGTTAATCTGGGCAACGGTGGCGGCCACGTCATTGGTGTCGCTGTTGGTCATGCTTTGTACCGCGATGGGGGCATCGCCACCCACCGGCACCGAGCCGACCCAGATCTTGCGCGATACGCGACGTTTGATTGGAGATTCGCCGTGCATGACTATTGTCCCAACTTCAGGCGAGCTGTCTCGCCACTGGTGAACGGCGCCACGTCTACAGGCTGGCCGTTATAGGCCACTTGCGCGCCGCGGGCAAAGCCCAGACGCAGCGTCAAAGGAGGCTTGCCGCCCTGATCAAGCGTATCTCCCTTACGCTTCAGACCGCTGAACAGCACTTTGCCATTACCATCGGTGAGTTGCGTCCAGCAGTCAGCGACAAAGGTGATCTGTACGCGGCCATCACCGGCGATCAACGCTGGGGTGGTGGGCGGCGAAATCGTAGTGGCTGGAGCTGGAGTCGCTGGCGCCTGCGCAGGAGCGGCCGGGGTATGGGCCTGGGCAACAGGGGCGGTCGGCGTGTGAGCCGGTGCAGCCGGTGTCGCGGGAGTCGGTAGGGCAGCGGTCGCGTCAGGCGCGGTTTCCGGTGCTGGCTGCTCAGTGGCAGTTGGCGCTTCAGGCGCGGCCTGACCTTCGACAACGGCCTGGTCTTCCGGCTCGTCCAGCGGATGAATCTGAGTGGTGCCGTCGGCGCTTTCGACTTCGACGTGCTCCATGGCGTTGCTGGTCATGTCCTTGGTGCGCTGGGAGGCCTGGTCTTGCCACCAGACGAAACCGCCGCCAATGACAGCAACCAGCAACAACAGGCTGACAATTCGCAAAATAGTGTGGGAAACCCGCACTGGCTCTTCGATTCGACCCAAGCCATGCACATTGCTGCCTTGGGAGTCGGTACCGGTGAATTGATCGAATTGCTGGACCAATATGGCCTGGTCAATACCCAGCAATTTGGCATAGGCACGGATATAGCCACGGGCAAAGGTATGCCCAGGCAGCTTATCGAACGCGCCGGCTTCCAGGTTGCCAAGGGACGTGGTGGTCAAATTGAGCTTGAGGGCCACTTCCGCCAGCGACCAACCATTGCTTTCGCGGGCCTGACGCAAGGTGTCGCCTGGGTTTACGCGATTAGCTGCTACAACTTCCGGGTGCGCCGCTTTCATCATTGCTCCGACAGGTATTGCTGATATTCCGGCGTACCGGGATAGAGTCGTTCGAGTTGCTGGCCAAAACGTGCGGCTGTGTCGCGTTCTTCATGAACCGTCGCCAGGCGCACACCGAGCAATAGACTACGTGCATTTTGCCCGCTGAGCAGGCTAAAACGCTCGTAATAGTCACGTGCCGGCACATAATGCCTGTCTTCGTAGGACAACTCAGCCATTTCGAGCAATGCCCGAGGCTGGCGACCGTTCAAATGCAGGGCTTTTTCCAGTTGTTGGCGGGCGCTGTCGCGTTGACCGAGACGCATGGAGGTCACCCCGAGGTTCTCGAACACCCGCGAACGCTCAGGATAAAGGGTATCGGCGCTGGCTTGCTGAAAATAACGAGCGGCCTGGTCATAACGTTTCTGCGCAAACAGAAAGCTGCCGTAATTGTTCAGCAGCCGCGGGCCTGCAGGTTTTGAGGCGAGTGCCTTGAGGAAATACTGCTCAGCCAGTTCAGGCTCGGCCTGGGCCTGGAACACCAGTGCCAGCGCGCCATTGGCGTCAGCATCGTCGCTGTCCAGCTCAAGGGCCTTCTTCAACGGCACCTTGGCCTGCTCGCTCATGCCTTGCTGCAGGTAACCCAAGCCCAATTGCACATAGGCAACTCGCGCCTCATCACGGCCTTTACCCGTGTGCATAGGGCTGTCATAACCCGATGAAACACAACCGGCCGCGAGACCGGTAACCAGCAAAAGCAGCGCAAGGCGCAAGGGCATAGAGATCCTCTCTCAGATTCGATTCACAGCAATCAGCGGCAAATCGTCGGCGGCGTTCAGTTCGCGTCCGGCGATATAACGTTCGCTGCGGCGGGTGCGGTCCATCACCTGCCCTACCAATTGGCCACAGGCGGCGTCGATGTCTTCACCACGGGTGGTGCGCACGGTGACGTTGTAACCGGCCTGATGCAGTTGATCCTGGAAACGGCGGATGGCGTTGTTGCTCGGCCGCTCGTAGCCAGAATGGGGAAACGGGTTAAACGGAATCAGGTTGATCTTGCACGGGGTGTTCTTGAGCAGTTCGATCATCTCGACCGCGTGTTCAACCTTGTCGTTGATGTCCTTGAGCATGGTGTACTCAATAGTCAACACGCGCTTCTCGCCCAAAGTTGCCATGTAGCGCTGGCAAGATTCGAGCAGCATCTTAAGCGGATACTTCTTGTTGATTGGCACCAATTGGTTACGCAATGCGTCATTCGGTGCGTGCAGCGACAACGCCAGGGAGACGTCGATGTGCTTGGCCAACTCATCGATCATCGGCACCACGCCGGAGGTCGACAGGGTCACACGGCGCTTGGAGATGCCGTAGCCCAGGTCGTCCATCATCAGGTGCATGGCCGCGATCACGTTGTCGAAGTTCAGCAGCGGCTCACCCATGCCCATCATCACCACGTTGGTGATGGCACGGTCGACGGTCGCCGGGACGCTGCCAAAGGATTTGTTGGCAATCCACACCTGGCCGATGACTTCGGCGGCGGTGAGGTTGCTATTGAAGCCTTGCTTGCCGGTGGAGCAGAAACTGCAGTCCAGGGCACAGCCTGCCTGGGACGAAACGCACAAAGTGCCACGTTTGCCCTGGGGAATGTACACGGTCTCGACGCAACTGCCGGACGCCACACGCACCACCCATTTACGGGTGCCGTCGGTGGAGATGTCCTCGCTGACAACCTCGGGACCACGGACCTCAGCGATGGCTTTGAGCTTGTCGCGCAGGGCCTTGCTGACGTTCGTCATGGCGTCGAAATCGTCGACGCCAAAGTGGTGAATCCATTTCATTACCTGACCGGCACGGAAGCGCTTCTCCCCGATTGAGTCGAAGAATTTCTCCATTTCCGGCTGAGTCAGACCCAGCAGGTTGGTTTTAACAGTCGATGTCGTCATGGATTCACCCTCACTCTTTAAGCCAATGCTTAGCGAGCGGTTACTTCAGTAGCAGCGAAAAAGTACGAGATTTCGCGGGCAGCAGCGGCTTCGGAGTCCGAACCGTGTACAGCGTTGGCGTCGATGGATTCAGCGAAGTCAGCGCGGATGGTGCCGGCAGCAGCTTCTTTAGGGTTGGTAGCGCCCATCAGCTCGCGGTTCAGAGCGATAGCGTTTTCGCCTTCCAGAACCTGAACAACAACAGGACCGGAGATCATGAAGGCAACCAGGTCGCCGAAGAAGCCACGAGCGCTGTGCTCAGCGTAGAAGCCTTCAGCTTCAGCTTTGGACAGTTGCTTGAGTTTCGAAGCTACAACCTTCAGGCCGGCTTTTTCGAAACGAGTGGTGATCTCGCCGATGACGTTTTTTGCAACAGCGTCAGGCTTGATGATGGAGAAAGTACGTTGAACAGCCATGGTGTAACTCCAGAAACGGTAATTTACGAAAAATTAAACCCGCGAATTATACGCGGGTTATTGGGTATTGCCTAACTGCGTAAAAAGGCGGCTCAGTCTGCTTCTTCGATCCACAGGCCTTGAATCGCCTCCAGGACCTTTTCGCCACCCCGGTCAGGGATGTCGTCGAAGTCCGGCAGCGCCATTACCAGATTGCGCAGCTTGACGAAGTTGACCGTAAGAGGATTGACCTCAGGATGAGCTTCAGCAAGTTGTATAGCGATTTCTTGTACATCAACCCATTTCAGGCTCATGACATTTCCTTGAATCAATGCGGCGCTTCGGCTGCATGGTTGAGGGAATACTTCGGAATTTCGACGGTGATGTCTTCCGTCCCGACCTTTGCCTGACAGCTTAGACGCGAAGTCGCTTCCAGGCCCCACGCACGATCAAGAAAGTCCTCTTCCAGCTCATCAGCCTCTTCAAGGCTGTTGAAGCCCTCGCGAATGACGCAATGACAAGTGGTGCAGGCGCACACACCGCCGCAGGCGCTTTCGATTTCGATGTGGTTGTCATGGGCAACTTCGAGGATGGACTTGCCGGTCTCAGCCTCCACGACCATACCGTCCGGGCAATGCTCGGCGTGTGGCAGAAAAATGACCTGCGGCATTAATTATTCCTCGAGTTCATTCAGGTTGCGCCCCGCCAGGGCGGCTTTTACCGACTGGTCCATACGGCGGGCGGCAAAGGCATCGGTCACTTGCGACAGACGCTTGGTCTGTTGCTCGATGGCGTAGCCATCGGTGCCTTTCATCAGTTCGGCCAGCTCCTGCATCTGCAGGTCGATAACCATGCGCTCTTCGGCGTCCAGCAGGCGCTCGCCGTCCGCATCCAGGGCACCCTGCACGGCTTCGAGCAGGCGCTGGGCATCGACTTGCTGCTCACGCAGTACGCGGGCGACCTTGTCGTCACCGGCGTATTGGAACGAATCCTTGAGCATCTTGGCGATTTCGCCGTCGGTGAGGCCGTAGGACGGCTTGACCTGGATGCTGGCTTCAACGCCCGAAGCCAATTCGCGCGCAGCGACACTGAGCAGGCCATCGGCGTCGACCTGGTAGGTCACGCGGATCTTCGCGGCACCGGCCACCATCGCCGGAATGCCGCGCAACTCAAAGCGCGCCAGGGAGCGGCAATCGCTGATCAGCTCGCGTTCGCCTTGCAGCACATGAATCATCATGGCCGTCTGGCCATCTTTGTAAGTAGTGAAGTCTTGGGCGCGGGCGACGGGGATGGTGGTGTTGCGTGGGATCACCTTCTCCATCAGGCCGCCCATGGTTTCCAGCCCCAGGGACAGTGGAATCACGTCAAGCAGAAGCAGTTCGCCACCATCACGTTTGTTGCCGGCCAGGGTATCGGCCTGGATTGCAGCGCCAATGGCGACCACTTGATCCGGATCGATTTCGGTCAGCGGTTGGCGACCAAAGGCCTCGGCGACAGCGTCGCGAACACGTGGCACGCGGGTAGAACCGCCAACCATGACCACGGCACCGACATCTTCCAGCTCGACACCGGAATCACGCACAGCGCGGCGGCAGGCCTTGAGGCTACGAGCGACCATCGGCTCGATCAACGAATCGAAGGCTTCGCGCGTCAGCTGGGCCGACCAAGTGCCGTAGGACACTTCAACGGATACAGCCTCCGTCAGCGCTTCCTTGGCGGCACAGGCAGTTTGCAACAGGTTGCGCTGTTCGCCCGGGTCGAGGTCGGCAGACAAGCCGGCACTGCTGATGATCCAGCCCGCGATGGCGTGATCGAAGTCATCGCCACCCAAGGCGGTGTCACCACCGGTGGCCAGCACTTCAAAAACACCGCCGGTCAGGCGCAGGATCGAAATATCAAAGGTACCGCCGCCCAGATCGTAAATCGCGACCAGGCCTTCGGCATGCTGGTCCAAACCGTAAGCCACAGCGGCTGCGGTCGGCTCGTTGAGCAGGCGCAACACGTTCAGGCCGGCGAGTTTCGCCGCGTCCTTGGTCGCCTGGCGCTGGGCGTCATCGAAATACGCCGGCACGGTGATCACAGCCCCTACCAGTTCGCCGCCCAAGGTGGTTTCTGCACGCTGGCGCAGCACCTTGAGAATATCGGCCGACACTTCCACCGGGCTTTTCGGGCCCTGGACGGTATCGATAAACGGCATATGGGATTCGCCGCCGATAAAGCGGTACGGCAGTTGGTCGCCCAGTTGCTTGACGTCGGACAGCCCACGACCCATCAAGCGCTTGACCGACAGCACAGTGTTCAAAGGATCGGTAGACGCTGCCAATCTGGCCGACTCACCGACTTCGGTGCGATCAGCGTGGTAACGCACGGCAGACGGCAGGATCACCTGGCCATCGGCGTCGGGCAGCGGTTCGGACAGGCCGCTGCGCAAGGCAGCAACCAGAGAATTGGTAGTGCCCAGGTCAATACCGACCGCCAGGCGACGCTGGTGCGGTTGGGGGCTTTGGCCGGGTTCGGCGATTTGCAGTAGGGCCATGGTAATCAGGTCTTATCTGTCTATCAGGCGTGCATCACGGGCAGCACTGGGTTAATCGTCGAGGCGCTCTTCTAGCTGGCGCACTTCGTAGGAGAGCTTGTCGAGGAACTGCATGCGCCGCATCAGGCGTTCGGCCTGTTCGCGTTGCGCTGCATCATTCCAACAAGCTGCGAAGCTTTCGTTGAGCTCATCCTGGGCCGCTTTCAGACGACGTTTGAAGACTGCGACACCCGCCACATCGGCTTCGTCCTGCAAGTCTTCGAGTTCTTCGCGCCACTGCATCTGCTGCATCAGGAAGTCGGGGTCGTGCACCGTGACTTCAAGCGGCAACTCGCCACCATTCATTGCGAGCAGATAGCGCGCACGTTTGGGCGGGTTTTTCAGCGTCTGATAGGCCTCATTGAGGCTGGCCGATTTCTCCAGCGCCAGGCGTTGCTCACGCTCGGAAGCGTCAGCGAAGCGGTCCGGATGCACTCCACGCGCCAGTTCTCGGTAGCGCGTGGCAAGCTGCTCGAGGTCCAGCCGAAAGCTCGGCTGCAGCTCGAATAAAGCGAAATGACAAGGAGTGCCCACGAATAGCCTCAGATGTTGAAGCTTTCGCCGCAGCCACATTCACCGCGTACGTTGGGGTTGTTGAACTTGAAGCCTTCGTTCAACCCTTCCTTGACGAAATCGAGTTCGGTGCCGTCCAGGTAGGTCAGGCTTTTAGGGTCGATGATCACTTTCTCGCCGTGACTTTCGAACACCTGGTCTTCCGCAACCACCTCGTCGACAAACTCCAGCACGTAGGCAAGGCCGGAACAGCCCGTGGTGCGAACACCCAGACGAATCCCCTCACCTTTACCGCGCCCATTCAGGGAGCGGCGAATGTGCTGCGCAGCCGCTTCTGTCATGCTGATAGCCATCGTTGACTCCTTACCTGTCGCCAAATGCTTAGATCAAGCCTTTCTTCTGCTTGTAGTCGCGAACGGCCGCCTTGATGGCGTCTTCAGCGAGTACCGAGCAGTGGATTTTCACTGGCGGCAGGGCCAGTTCTTCGGCCAGCTGGGTGTTGCTGATAGTGACAGCCTCATCCAGGGTCTTGCCTTTCATCCATTCTGTCGCCAGGGAGCTGGAGGCGATGGCCGAACCGCAGCCGTAGGTCTTGAACTTGGCGTCTTCGATAACGCCAGCGTCGTTGACCTTGATCTGCAGGCGCATCACATCGCCGCACGCCGGAGCGCCGACCATGCCGGTGCCGACATCAGGGTCTTCCGCGTTCATCTTGCCGACGTTGCGCGGGTTTTCGTAGTGGTCGATGACCTTTTCGCTGTAAGCCATGGTACTGAATCCTCACTCATCAGGGCCGCTCTGGAACCCTGTAGAAACGCCTGCGTTTTCCGCCACGTTGCTACAGAGCTGGGGTGGCGGCTTCTATAGTTAGTGTGCCGCCCACTCGATCTTGGAAATATCGACACCGTCTTTGTACATGTCCCACAGCGGCGACAGAACGCGCAGCTTGTTGACAGCTTCGCAAACTTTTTGCGCGGCGTAGTCGATTTGCTCTTCGGTGGTGAAGCGGCCGAACGTAAAGCGGATCGAGCTGTGTGCCAGTTCGTCGTTGCGGCCCAGGGCGCGCAAAACATACGAAGGCTCAAGCGAGGCCGAGGTGCAGGCCGAGCCGGACGAAACCGCCAGGTCCTTGAGCGCCATGATCAGCGACTCGCCTTCGACATAGTTGAAGCTCAAATTCAGGTTGTGCGGTACACGGGCGGTCATGCTGCCGTTGATGTACAGCTCTTCAAGGTTCTCGACCTGCTTATAGAAGCGATCGCTGAGTGCCTTGATGCGCACGTTTTCGGCAGCCATGTCTTCCTTGGCTACGCGGAAGGCTTCGCCCATGCCGACGATCTGGTGGGTCGCCAGGGTGCCCGAACGCATGCCGCGCTCGTGACCGCCGCCGTGCATGGTCGCTTCAATGCGCACGCGAGGCTTGCGGCTCACGTACAGCGCGCCGATGCCTTTAGGACCGTAGGTCTTGTGGGCAGAAAACGACATCAGGTCGACTTTCAGTTTCGACAGGTCGATATCGACCTTGCCGGTGGACTGAGCAGCGTCGACGTGCAGCAGGATGCCCTTGGAACGGGTCAGCTCGCCGATGGCCGCGATGTCGTTGATGGTGCCGATTTCGTTGTTCACGTGGATCACGGAAACCAGGATGGTGTCTTCACGCAGCGCGGCTTCGATCATGGCCGGGGTGACGATACCGTCGGTGGTTGGCTCGAGGTAGGTCACCTCGAAACCTTCACGCTCCAGTTGGCGCATGGTGTCGAGGACAGCCTTGTGCTCAATCTTGGTGGTGATCAGGTGCTTGCCTTTGGTCGCGTAGAAATGCGCCGCGCCCTTGATTGCCAAGTTGTCGGACTCGGTGGCACCGGAGGTCCAGACGATTTCACGCGGGTCTGCGCCAACCAGGTCGGCGACCTGGCGACGGGCGTTCTCGACCGCTTCCTCGGCTTTCCAGCCGAATACGTGGGAACGGGAGGCAGGGTTGCCGAAGTTTCCGTCAACCAGCAGGCATTCGCTCATCTTTTGCGCGACACGCGGATCTACCGGGGTGGTCGCTGAGTAATCAAGGTAAATCGGCAATTTCATGGACTTTCTCCTAATCAGGCTGGCTGGCGTGCCGTTAGCTCTTCGGCTGTCACTCGACGGCGGACGCTTCAATCTTGTCCAGACGCGGCGCCTTGGTGTTGCAACGGCGCTGGTCCTGACGCTGGGCTACTTCTTGCACCTCACGGCGAGTCACAAGATCAGCCAAGCTGATACCACTCAAAAACTCATGGATCTGCAGGCTCAGATCGCACCACAAGTGGTGCGTCAGGCAGGTGTCGCCGGCGTGGCAATCACCCTGGCCCTGGCATTTGGTCGCATCGACGGATTCGTTGACCGCGTCGATCACCTGAGCCACCTGGATGCCCTGCATATCGCGGGACAGTTGATAGCCGCCACCTGGACCACGCACACTGGAAACCAGATTGCTACGGCGCAACTTGGCGAACAGCTGCTCGAGGTAGGACAGGGAAATGCCTTGGCGCTCGGAGATATCGGCCAGGGACACAGGCCCAGTTTGCGCGTGCAAAGCCAGGTCAAGCATGGCGGTCACCGCGTATCGGCCTTTTGTAGTCAGTCTCATGGACAAGTACCAAGGTGTTTCAGAATGGGAGCAAGTATGCGATTCCCGAGTATTTAAGTCAACTATAAGACCTAGTACTTTAGTCAGGATTACCCGTAAAAAGGGCGCGCGAATCATAGCAGGATGGGGTGGGGACGAACAGCGGCAACAAGGTCGAACGGAAATTGCGAGACCAGAGGACATCAAATGTGGGAGCGGGCTTGCTCGCGAAAGCGGTGAATCAGTCGATATCCCTGGTGACTGACACTCCGTATTCGCGAGCAAGCCCGCTCCCACATGGGTTTTGCAGCGGTCTTTAGACCTTAGCTGGCCTTGGTGGTGGCGGCTTCGTCCTTGATCTCGGCAAAATCCTCTTCGCGCAATTCGGGCAGATCTTTGGCGCAGTAAGGGCTGCCAAGGTCTTTCAACGCACCGCACATACCCTCCAGCTTGCCGTCCACCGCTTGCAGGTGGTCGAGCAACTGGCCAATGGCGCGCGCGACCGGGTCAGGCATGTCTTCGCTGACACCATAGGCATCGAAACCGATCTTCTCGGCCATGGCCTTGCGCTTGGCTTCTTGCTCATCACCGGCTTCCGGCTTGACGATGATTCGGCCAGGGATACCGACAACGGTAGCGCCAGGCGGCACGGCCTTGGTCACCACGGCATTGGAACCCACCTTGGCCCCGGCACCGACGGTGAACGGGCCGAGCACCTTCGCGCCCGCCCCTACCACTACGCCATCGCCCAGCGTCGGGTGGCGCTTGCCCTTGTTCCAACTGGTGCCACCGAGGGTCACGCCCTGGTACAGCGTCACGTCATCGCCAATCTCAGCGGTTTCGCCGATGACGATCCCCATGCCATGGTCGATGAAGAAGCGACGCCCGACTTTGGCGCCGGGATGAATCTCGATCCCGGTCAACCAGCGGCCAAAGTTCGACACCAACCGCGCCAGCCATTTCCAACCCATGCCCCACAAGGCGCCGGACAGGCGGTGAATCCAGATCGCGTGCATGCCGGGGTAGCAGGTCAGCACTTCAAAGGCGTTGCGCGCCGCCGGGTCACGGTGGAAAACACTCTGGATATCTTCTCGCAAACGCTCGAACATTTTTAATCCTTCCGCTTAAGAAGCTCGCCACGGGCCGCTTTCTGGGTTTCCGTGAGGATGCCACGCAATATATTCATTTCCGCTCGGCTCACCGAGCTACGCCCGTACAGGCGACGCAGGCGCGCCATCAAGTGCCGGGGCTTGTCCGGATCGAGGAATTCGATGGCCACGAGGGTTTGCTCCAAGTGCTCATAGAATCGCTCCAACTCGTCCATGGTGGCCAACTCGCCACTTTTGGTCGATGCAACTTCATCCTTTTCCACTTTACTCGGCTGACCTTCGGCGGCCAGCCAAGCCATGCGCACTTCGTAAGTCAACACCTGCACCGCTGCCCCGAGATTCAGCGAGCTGAACTCAGGGTCTGATGGAATGTGCACGTGGTAATGACATCGCTGCAGCTCTTCATTGGTCAGGCCGGAGTCTTCACGGCCGAATACCAAGGCGATTTCCGCGCCGCCGGCGGCCTCTTCCACCACTTTGGTGCCGCACTCGCGCGGATCCAGCAGAGGCCAAGGGATGCGACGGTCGCGGGCGCTGGTGCCAAGCACCAGGTTGCAGCCGACCAGCGCGTCTTCCAGAGTGGCGACGACCTGAGCTTTTTCCAGGAGGTCATTGGCGCCGGACGCGCGAGCATCGGCTTCGTGGTGCGGAAACAGGCGCGGCTCGACCAGCACCAGGCGCGTCAGACCCATGTTTTTCATGGCTCGCGCCACCCCACCGATGTTGCCGGGATGACTGGTATTGACCAAGACGACACGAATGTTTTGCAGCAAGGGAGGCGCTCTCGGACACGGGAAAGGGGAGCAAATCTTACAGAACAGCCTAAGGTTATGCCATGAAAGCTAACGTCGTCCTTCACCTGAAGAAAGTTTCTGCTAAACTGCTCGGCTTTCTTTAACAACCTTAGGTGACCTATCCATGCAGCCCATGCTGAATATCGCGCTGCGCGCCGCCCGCAGCGCCAGTGAATTGATCTTCCGCTCCATCGAGCGCCTGGATACCATCAAGGTCGACGAAAAAGACGCCAAGGATTATGTATCCGAGGTGGATCGCGCCGCCGAACAGAAAATCATCGACGCCCTGCGCAAGGCCTACCCTACCCACGGCATTCTCGGCGAAGAAACCGGCCTGCACAAAGGTAGCGGCGAAGGCGAAGACTACCTGTGGATCATCGACCCACTGGATGGCACCACGAACTTCCTGCGCGGCATCCCGCACTTTGCCGTGAGCATCGCGTGCAAATACCGTGGCCGCCTGGAACACGCTGTTGTGCTGGACCCGGTCCGCCAGGAAGAATTCACCGCCAGCCGTGGCCGTGGCGCCCAACTGAACGGTCGTCGCCTGCGCGTCAGCGGTCGCACCAGCCTCGACGGCGCCCTGCTGGGTACCGGCTTCCCGTTCCGTGACGACCAGATGGACAACCTGGAAAACTACCTGGGTATGTTCCGCGCCCTGGTTGGCCAGACCGCTGGTATCCGTCGCGCTGGCGCAGCGAGCCTGGACTTGGCTTATGTGGCTGCTGGTCGTTTTGATGCATTCTGGGAGTCGGGCCTGTCCGAGTGGGACATGGCGGCAGGCGCACTACTCATTCAAGAAGCTGGCGGCCTGGTGAGCGACTTCACCGGTGGTCATGACTTCCTGGAGAAAGGCCACGTGGTTGCCGGCAACACCAAATGCTTCAAGGCAGTGCTGACGGCGATCCAGCCGCACCTGCCGGCTTCGCTGAAGCGCTAAGCGAGCAGGCACAAAAAAGCACCCTTAGGGGTGCTTTTTTTATGCCTGGGATTTGAGGTTTGCCGCAACTCCAGCAACAACACAAATCAATTGTGGGAGAGGGCTTGCCCCCCGATTGCAGTGGGTCAGCACCTAATAAGCTGACTGACCCACCACTATCGGCGGCAAGCCCCCTCCCACATTTTTGAACTCACACAATTTTTTGCATCTGTACCAGGCTTGGGATTACTGCTGGTTCTGGCCCAGCACCAAGCGCCCTTCCTTGTCGACTGGAATCTGGCCGCCTGGATCACGATCCATACGCACCGAGCCTTCCTTGCCATCCAAGGTGTAACGCACGTCATAGCCGACAACCTTGTCGCTGATATCGTTGACGGTGTTACAGCGAGTCTGGGTAGTGGTGTAGGTATCGCGGTTCTGCATGCCTTCCTGAACCTTGTTACCGGCATAACCACCGCCGACCGCACCGGCTACGGTTGCCAGCTTCTTACCATTGCCGCCACCGACCTGGTTGCCCAGCAGGCCACCGGCCAGCGCACCGACCACGGTACCAACGATCTGATGCTGATCCTGCACCGGCTTCTGCCGGGTTACCGCGACGTCCTTGCAGACCTCTCGCGGGGTTTTGATCTGGGTTTTCACCGGCTGCACCGCCAGCACTTGCGCATACTCAGGGCCGCTTTTTACCAGGCTGTAGGTGGCGACAGCACCCCCGGCAGTCACACCGACAGCACCCAATACCGCACCAACCAGTAACGACTTGTTCACGTTGAACCTCCTGACCATCACAAACGGACCGAACGATCCGCGCTATACCCAGCCTTGGAGCAAAAAAAAAGGCACGAGTTCAATACTCGTGCCTTCTTTGTAACAGCAAGTCAACGACACCCCATCAAGGGCGGTCGTCAACCTCCTTGCCGGTAGCGGCAGGAGGGATCAAGTCTTCGCTGTTGAGGTTCAGCCAGATCAGCACCACGTTGGCAATGTAGATCGACGAGTAGGTACCCGCCAGCACGCCGATGAACAGCGCCAGGGAGAAGCCCCACAGGTTGTCGCCGCCAAAGATCATCAGTGCCGCAATCGCCAGTAAGGTGGAGATTGACGTCGCCATGGTCCGCAGCAGGGTCTGCGTGGTGGAGATATTGATGTTCTCAATCAGCGTCGCTTTGCGCAGTACCCGGAAGTTCTCACGAACCCGGTCGAATACCACGATGGTGTCGTTGAGCGAGTAACCAATGATCGCCAGCACGGCCGCCAAAACGGTCAGGTCGAAGGTGATCTGGAAGTAAGCCAGGATGCCAACGGTCACGATCACGTCGTGGATCAGCGAAACAATGGCGCCGACACCGAACTTCCACTGAAAGCGGAACGCCAGGTAAATCATGATACCCGCCAGCGCCATCAGCATGCCGAGGCCGCCCTGGTCGCGCAGTTCTTCACCGACTTGTGGGCCGACGAATTCGACGCGCTTAACCGATGCCGGGTTGTCGCCGCCGACCTTCTGCAAGGCTTCGGCGACCTGGTGACCCAGTTGCGGGTCTTCGCCCGGCATACGCACCAGCAGATCGGTGGTCGCCCCGAAGTTCTGCACGATGGCTTCGTGATAGCCGGCCTTGACCAGCTCGTTGCGCACCACGGTAACGTCGGCCGGCTTCTCGTAGGTCAGCTCAATGAGCGTACCGCCGGTGAAGTCCAGCCCGTAGTTCAGGCCCTTATGGAACCAGCTGAACAGCGCCAGAACGGTAAGGAGCACAGTGGCGCCGAACGCAATATTGCGAACGCCCATGAAGTTAATTGTACGTAACATGGCAGCCCCTTAAATCCACAACTTCTTGAAGTCACGCCCGCCATAGATCAGGTTGACCATTGCGCGGGTCACCATGATGGCCGTGAACATCGAGGTAAAGATACCGAGGGACATGGTCACCGCAAAACCCTTGACCGGGCCGGTGCCCATGGCGAAGAGAATCCCACCCACCAACAATGTGGTCAGGTTGGAGTCGAGAATCGCGGTAAATGCCCGGCCGAAGCCTTCGTTAATTGCACGCTGTACGGTCATACCATTGGCGATCTCTTCACGAATCCGCGAGAAGATCAGCACGTTGGCGTCTACCGCCATACCCATGGTGAGCACAATACCGGCGATACCCGGCAAGGTCAGCGTAGCACCCAGCAGCGACATCAGCGCCAGCAGCATGATCATGTTGCCCGCCAGGGCCACGGTGGCGATGACACCGAAGAAGCGGTAGATGGCAATGATGAACAGGGACACGAACAGCATCCCCCACAGGGACGCATCGATACCTTTGGTGATGTTGTCCGCCCCCAGGCTCGGGCCGATAGTACGCTCTTCAGCGAAGTACATCGGCGCAGCCAGGCCACCGGCACGCAGCAGCAAGGCCAGTTCCGAGGATTCGCCCTGGCCGTTCAGGCCAGTGATGCGGAATTGAGCACCCAGCGGCGACTGGATGGTCGCCAGGCTGATGATCTTCTTCTCTTCCTTGAAGGTCTGTACCGGTACGTCTTTCTCTACGCCGTTGACCATTTGCTTGGCGTAGGTGGTGATCGGACGTTGCTCGATGAAGATCACCGCCATGCTGCGACCGACGTTGCTGCGCGTGGCGCGGCTCATCAGTTCGCCGCCGTGGCCATCCAGGCGGATGTTCACTTCAGGGGTACCGTGCTCGCCAAAACCCGCCTTGGCGTCAGTCACCTGGTCACCGGTGATGATCAAGCCACGCTCGATCAGCGCTGGAGGACGGTTACCTTCGCGGAACTCGAACTCTTCGGAAGTGGCGCGGGTAGCACCCGGCTCAGCCGCGAGGCGGAATTCCAGGTTGGCGGTTTTACCCAGGATACGCTTGGCTTCAGCGGTGTCCTGTACGCCCGGCAGCTCAACCACGATGCGGTTGGCACCCTGGCGCTGAACGATCGGCTCGGCCACACCCAGCTCGTTGACGCGGTTACGTACCGTGGTCAAGTTCTGCTTGATGGAGTATTCACGGATTTCCGCGATCTTGGCCGGGCTCATCGCCAGACGCAGTACAGCCTGGCCATTGAGGTCAGCCGGTACGATATCGAAATCGTTGAAGTTCTTGCGGATCAGCGCACGGGCCTGTTCGCGGGAAGCTTCGTCAGAGAAGCCCAGCTGGATGGCACCGTTGAGCTGCGGCAGGCTGCGATAACGCAGGCGCTCTTTACGCAACAGGCTCTTCACGTCGCCTTCGTAGACTTTCAGACGGGCGTCGAGGGCTTTGTCCATATCGACTTCCAGCAGGAAGTGCACACCACCGGACAAGTCCAGACCCAGCTTCATCGGGTGCGCGCCAATGCTGCGCAGCCATTGTGGCGTGGTCTGTGCCAGGTTTAATGCAACGACGTAGTCGTCACCCATGGCCTTGCGCACGACATCTTTAGCCGGCAATTGGTCTTCTTGCTTGGTCAGGCGCAACAAGCCGCCTTTCGAACCAGCCGCCAAAGTTGCCGCTTTAACCTGAATGCCCGCGTCAGTGAGCGCTTTGCTCGCACGGTCCAGATCAGCCTGATTGACCTGCAGCGAAGTGCTGGCGCCAGAGATCTGGATCGCAGGGTCATCAGGATAGAGATTGGGAGCGGAATAAATAAAACCGATCGCCAGCACCGCCAGGATCAGTACGTATTTCCACAGAGGGTATTTGTTCAGCATCACGCCGCCCGCTTATAACGCGGGGCGCCTTGCGCGCCCCGTCGATTGGTAAAGGTTGTTACTTAGATCGCTTTGAGCGTGCCTTTTGGCAGCGTGGCAGCGATGGCGCCCTTCTGGAACTTCATTTCTACGGTGTCGGAGACTTCCAGCACCACGAAAGCATCGGAAACCTTGGTGATCTTGCCAGCGATGCCGCCGGTGGTCACAACTTCGTCGCCTTTCTGCAGGCTGCCCAGCAGGTTTTTCTGCTCTTTGGCGCGCTTGGCCTGTGGGCGCCAGATCATCAGGTAGAAGATGACCAGGAAGCCGACCAGGAAAATCCACTCGAAACCACCGCCCATAGGGCCGGCAGCAGCAGGCGCAGCGGCGTCAGCCATGGCGTTAGAGATAAAAAAGCTCATTTAGCACTCCAGTTGCAAATAGTGAATCTTAGGGTCGGAAAACTCAGTCCAAGGGCGGCACAGGGAGCCCGCGCTTGGCATAGAAGGCATCGACGAAGGCGGCCAATGTACCCTGTTGAATAGCCTCGCGCAAACCAGCCATCAGGACTTGGTAATGACGCAAATTGTGGATGGTATTCAACATGCTACCCAGCATTTCCCCGCACTTGTCCAGATGGTGCAGATAAGCACGGGAGAAGTTCTGGCAGGTGTAGCAATCACAGGTGGGATCCAGCGGCGAATCATCATGGCGATGGAACGCGTTACGGATCTTCAGCACGCCTGTATCAATGAACAGATGCCCATTGCGGGCATTACGGGTTGGCATCACGCAATCGAACATGTCCACACCGCGGCGCACACCCTCTACGAGATCTTCCGGTTTGCCAACGCCCATAAGGTAACGAGGTTTTTCAGCGGGCATCAGGCCCGGCAGGTAATCCAGCACCTTGATCATCTCGTGCTTGGGCTCGCCCACCGACAAACCGCCGATGGCCAGGCCGTCAAAGCCGATCTTGTCGAGGCCCTCCAGCGAGCGTTTACGCAGGCTTTCATGCATGCCGCCCTGGACGATACCGAACAACGCCGCCGTGTTGTCGCCGTGGGCATTCTTCGAACGCTGGGCCCAACGCAGGGACAACTCCATGGAAATCCGCGCGACGTCTTCGTCAGCCGGGTACGGCGTGCACTCGTCAAAAATCATCACGATGTCGGAGCCCAGGTCGCGCTGCACCTGCATCGACTCTTCCGGGCCCATGAACACCTTGGAACCGTCGACCGGCGAGGCGAAGGTCACGCCCTCCTCCTTGATCTTGCGCATGGCGCCCAGGCTGAACACCTGGAAACCACCGGAGTCAGTGAGGATCGGGCCTTGCCACTTCATGAAGTCATGCAGGTCGCCATGCTTCTTGATCACTTCCGTGCCCGGGCGCAGCCACAGGTGGAAGGTGTTGCCGAGGATAATCTCGGCACCGGTGGCGACGATGTCGCGCGGCATCATGCCTTTAACGGTGCCGTAGGTACCCACTGGCATAAAGGCCGGGGTCTCCACGGTTCCGCGTGGAAAGGTCAAACGGCCGCGGCGAGCTTTACCATCCGTGGCCAGCAATTCAAACGACATACGACTCATGATTGTTCCTCTGGGCCGCGCGGCGCCGGATTGCGGGTGATAAACATCGCATCACCGTAGCTGAAAAAACGGTACTCGTTAGCGATGGCGGCTTGATAAGCGGCCATGGTTTCCGGGTAACCGGCAAATGCCGACACCAGCATCAACAGTGTGGATTCCGGCAAATGGAAGTTGGTCACCAGGCAATCGACCACATGGAACGGCCGGCCTGGGTAAATAAAGATATCGGTGTCGCCACTGAACGGCTTGAGCACGCCATCACGCGCCGCACTCTCCAGCGAGCGCACGCTGGTCGTCCCCACCGCCACCACTCGCCCGCCACGCGCCTTGCACGCGTTAACCGCATCCACGACGTCCTGGCCGACTTCCAGCCACTCACTGTGCATATGGTGGTCTTCAATGTTATCCACACGCACCGGCTGAAACGTACCGGCCCCCACGTGCAGGGTCACATAAGCGGTCTCGACGCCCTTGGCGGCAATCGCATCCAGCAGCGGCTGGTCAAAATGCAGCCCGGCCGTCGGCGCAGCGACGGCACCGGGGCGCTGGGAGTACACCGTCTGATAGCGCTCGCGGTCCGCGTCTTCGTCGGGGCGGTCTATATAAGGAGGCAACGGCATATGGCCGACGCGCTCCAGCAGCGGCAACACCTCTTCGGCGAAATTGAGCTCGAACAGCGCATCATGACGCGCCACCATCTCGGCTTCGCCGCCGCCATCGATCAAGATGACCGAGCCCGGTTTCGGCGACTTGCTGGAGCGTACATGGGCCAGCACACGATGGCTGTCCAGCACCCGCTCCACCAGAATTTCCAGCTTGCCGCCGGAAGCTTTCTGGCCAAACAGCCGCGCCGGAATCACCCGGGTATTGTTGAACACCATCAGATCGCCTGGGCGCAAATGCTCAAGCAAATCAGTGAATTGACGGTGTGCGAGGGCACCGCTCACCCCGTCCAGGGTCAGCAGTCGACTGGCGCGACGCTCGGCCAAAGGGTGGCGAGCGATCAGCGAATCAGGGAGCTCAAAAGTAAAGTCAGCAACGCGCATGATGGGGTTCGTCTAGCAGGGCCGGGAAGTCTAGCGGAAATAGTGAAAATTGACCATGAAACGTGATTGACCAACGGTAATCTCATCTCTATACTTCGCCGCCATTGAGCCCTGATGGCGGAATTGGTAGACGCGGCGGATTCAAAATCCGTTTTCGAAAGAAGTGGGAGTTCGATTCTCCCTCGGGGCACCATATAGCAGTATCTGAAAGTCTCTACCAGGCTTTCAGGCCCAAAGAAACCGGCTACTTGAGCCGGTTTTTTTGTGTCTGGCTATCTACCTCTGTATCCCCTTATCCGTTGTATCCCTGTATCCCTGCTTGTATCCTGAGAAAAATACCGAACTTTGGGATACAAGGATGAAGCGCGCAGATATCAAGCGCCGCCCTCTCGCAGACACGACGCTTGCAGGGCTGGAGCCGGAGTCAAAGGAATACAGGGAGCTAGACGGAAACGGCCTCTACTTCAGGGTCAAACCTGATGGTGGTAAATCCTGGCAGCTACGCTACAAACGTCCGGCGGGCAATTGGGCCTGGATGGGGCTCGGGGGTTACCCAGAGGTCAGTGGTGCGCTGGCAAGAGAGAAAGCTGCCGATCTACGCAAAGTAGTGAGTAGCGGCGCAGATCCCCTTGAGCAGAAACGATCTGCTAAAGCTGCAATCGATGCGGCCAAGGCTCGAACGTTTCGAGCTGCTGCTGAGGCCTGGCTCAAGGCTAAAGAAGAAAAGGGCCTCGCACCCTCTACCCTTCACAAAATCCGCACCTACCTCGACAAGGACATACTCCCGGCATTGGGAGATAAGCCCCTCGACGAAATCACCCGTACCGACTGTGCAGATCTCCAAGCATCCCTCGAAGCTAGAGACGCTCACAACGTGGCGGAAAAGTGCCGCACCTGGATCAACCAAATATTCGGCCGAGCGATTGGTTTAGGACTCACCGAAAACGATCCGGGCAGCCGCCTTCGCGACATTGCCGCCCAGGCGCCCAAGACTCAGCAGCATCCACACTTGCTGGAGCCTGAACTCGCTGAGTTCCTCCAAGCACTCAAAAACACTCCGAGCAGACTGACGGCACGTACCGCCGCATGGCTTTGTATCTGGACGGCCTCCCGCCCAGGCATGGTCCGCTTGGCTGAATGGAAAGAGTTCGATCTTGAGAAGGCCATTTGGACGACGCCTGCTGCCAAGATGAAGATGCGTCGGGATTTTGTATGCCCCCTTCCCCACCAAGCCGTTACAGCACTGAGGGATCTGCACTGTTTAACGGGACGGAGTCGCTGGCTTTTCCCCGGCGTCGGAGCAAAGAACCCAACCATCAGCGAAAACACAATTAACAAAGTCTTCGCTACCATCGGCTACAAAGGGCGTCTAGTAGGACACGGTACTCGACACACCGCGAGCACGTTACTTCGAGAACATGGCTGGCCAAAGGAACATGTTGAAGCGCAGTTGGCTCACAAAGAAGAAGGCATCTCGGGGGTATACAACAAGGCCCAATACTTTGAGCAACGCGTAAAAATGATGCAATGGTACGCCGATCACCTTGATTCCCTAGAGGCCGGAAATGTAGTGCAAGATCAATTTGGGAAGGCCGTGTGAAGCCGTCAACCCTATACCTCCTCAAAAATCGTGTTACGGGTGTTACGCGTGTTACGTCGCCCAATAACCCATTGTATTTATTGAATATATTCAGCGTTACACGCGCTGAAAAAATTCTGAGCACCACGTGTTACATGGTGGAGTCGTGTTACAGAACCGCCACACCCGCGACCCTGCTGGCATCCGCGTTTTTATCCGCAAATCGCTGCGTTAGCACACTGACCTCGGGGCGTCGGGGAGACCTAAATGGACATTGAGCGAGGCATCGAGGCAGAGGAGCTAGAAATTGCAGGCGTCGACGTAACGTGCCTGGTGTGGGATCAGGACGAAGTCGAGATTGCCGTTCGCAATCTTGTGCTGTTTCCGCAGTTCAACGAACACTTCAAAGATGCCTTCGATCTGATCAACACCGCTACATCGTTCTGGCTTGAGGACGGCTCCTACGCTCCGTGCGCAGAGTCGGTAACAAGAACCCTTTATCGACTTCGCGATCCAATTCGCGAGCATGCCAGTTATGCAGAGGCAGGCTCATTGCCCAGTGTCATTCGACGGTTTCTTGGGGTGAGTCATTCCGCAGCAGACTCACAGCTCGTGGCGACCTTTGCCCTGGTACTGGGAACCCAGGCAGTGGAGACGCTTGCAAATTGGCTATTCGACCTTGAGCTTGCGACCTACGGCATTGATGCAGATCTCATAGAACAGCTGAAACATGACTCACCACGCCAGTACCTTGCCCTGATTGAAAAAGAGCGAGACCGCAGTAGCGGAAACGAAATCCGAGCACGAGAAAACTTCGCTACGTTGTTAGGTGAGGCGAACCAGGCTTTGTTGATGGCGAGCCTTTATCGTCAAGTGGAGCAGATGGATGTGTTTAAAAAAGGCTTCAACACATCAAGCCTGATGCATCGAATTCTCGACGACGCTTTTTCGACAAAGGCGACGAGAAGGGGCCAGGAAGCAGGTAATGGGAACCGTAATCCCAACTCAGCGATACAGACCTCCGCTACGGATAGGCGGGCAAAAATTAAGGCAGCCGCAGAGCAAATCATTAGCGGCCGGAAAAGTGAAAAACGTAGTCTGTCCGATGCTGAACTGACCAATATTCTTTTCGAACGGAAGAGCCACGGCACAAAAAAAACCATTCGAGAGCATTTGACCGCTCTGGGCCTTAGACCTTTGAAATAAAAAAGGGAGCGGACACAGTCCACTCTCCCTCCCCTGCGTAGCGTATGACCCGTTGTCTCAATTAACAAAGGGTTAGCTCGATATGACTACAGTATTAAAAGCAATTCCCTCGCATGACCCCTCCATGACCCTCATCCGCATGCCCGAGGTCATTTCAATCGTAGGGCTCGCACGCCCGACTATCTACAAGCTGATGCGTCAACCTGAAAGCGGATTCCCGTTGCCGGTGAAGCTGAGTAACAGCAATGCTCGAAGTGCTCCGGTTGCGTGGGTATTGGGGGAAGTGCAGGCATGGACCCGAGCACGCATCGCTGCCCGCGATCAGGTGGCAGCATGAAAAATCGATCTGCCAACAGGGCAATCCTGCAGCCCTTTTCTGTACTCAGAAAAGTGGGTTTCTCATCACGCGGTATGCAGCGTTTTGAACGTTACCGCACGGAGCAAAAACGCCTTAATCGGGACGTCATGGTGATGCGATGGAGAGATGGCATCTGGTGCGCATTGTCAGTTCCTTGCCAAGCCCCGCAAGCAATCATCGTCGACGAAGGCCAACAAATCGACGCCTACGAGGATGCGCGCGCCTGCCTCGAAGGCGACCTGTTGCCCTTTGTCTCCCTGCGCTGGGAAGTCCATGCCTGAAACGAAAACGCCCCCGGCGGCAACCGGAGGCGTTGAGGTAAATCTACATGCCTGAGCAATTTATGCCGCATCGAAAAAATCTGCAAGTGATCTGCACAGTTGCACTTTCAAAAAACGGACGTTACTCTCTGGCCGTCGCTGCAAATTCAGCAACCGGGTTTGGCGACCCGATCTACAATAGGCGCACAGGCGCCCCCATTACGATTGCAGGCGCTTTTTTTGTGCCCGCATTCACGTGTTATGGCGGCTGTGCGTGGGAGACCTTCGGGTCTGCCGGGTTCCTATTGTCCCGGTTCGCCAACCTGCGCACAGCTGCCACCCTAATTCGTTTGGCGACGAAGTGTGGCAGCTCCTCAACAATAGGAGTTTCGCCCCATGCACGCCCTCAATCCGTCCAAAATTCGCGCTGCTGCTCATCGAGCAATGGCTCTCGCCGCTTTACACGCCAACTCCAGCCTCGCTACACGTCTTTCTCGTTACAACGCCCATATGTCAAAGGCTCGCGCCCTCGAAGCCGCTGGGGGTGCCCAATGAGCATGCTCCCAGGTTTTTCACTGCCCGAGGACCTGCTCTGCGTCAGCCAGGAAGCCGAAGCTGGTATTCCCATCGATGCCATCACCTGCGCCCTCGACCGTGCCGATTCAGTTCTGATGCTGCTGGAAGATCATTTAGACGGTGATAAACCCGCGCTCTCCAACCGTGTGCTGTCATCCGTTATTTGGGACGTGCGCGGCACTTTGGGCTTGATCAAAACACTCGCTTTGTACGGTGACGCCTCCTCTGTGCCAATGGGCCAGAAAGGCGGTGCCATGTGAACACTGCCACTACTCTCGGGCGTGCCGAATTCTCCTGTGCTAACGACACTCATCAGAAACTATTCCGAGTGAATGCAGGCGTGCCCCTTGAGGATGCGCTTGAAGCAATTTCACTGTTCCAGCACTACGCCAATCAACTGACCCTCGATGCTGCCATGAGTAACGAGGGCGAGCGTTTCAGTTGGCCGGCGTTCTACCTGGGCGAGATGGCAAAAGCACTGATCGATGACGTCAACGATGCGCTGTATGCAGCGAGGACTACGCCATGACTCAACGCACCGGCAACACCTCAAAACGTCCCAGCTTTGCCGACGTAAAAATCGCTGCCTTGAAGAACATCGACCGCGTGCTTGCTCAATGGCTGCCGAACGGCAAACGCGTCGACGGCGGCAAGGAATACACAGCACCTAACCCCCTAGCCCCTTTAGTATTACGCCTTCAGCGAATCGAGGTGGGGCACGCTCTTGGCTTTGGTTCGATGGTGGGGACCCTGAAGTATTCTTCCAGGTACGGGGTAGAAACCCGCATGATCGTGTCAGTGGAGAGGTGCCCAGCTTAGTGAACAGGTGAACCGGGCGAACTGCTGTTCACCAGTGCATTTGCCCTATGAATCGAAAAGCCGCTGGGGACCCTGGGCATTTCGGATAGACACGGGGCATAAAACCCGCCGGATCTCGTTAGTGGCTGGGCTCCAAAGTTAGTTGACTGGTTGACCGAGTTGACCAGGACAATCGTTCACTATCCTGAACGAAACCCATGACCGTTACAGATCCGGTAAGGATGGCCTTTTCTCTTCAAGATCCTTTCAATTTCAACGTTGAAATTTCAGTAAGCTGGTGCGACTGCCGCTACCACGATCCCGCGGGTTTCATGCCCCGTGTGACCAACAAATCCTCAGGGGCCCCGGCGGGTTTGAGGCGTCGAGGGCGAACTCCTGAGTTATTCTCGCTGCACCTAACACCTGGATCAGTAGCGAGCACTATCACATGCTCACTCAAACTGATCAGGCTCAATACCTACATTCACTCGATAGCTCACCGGGGTTTTGGGCATGCTCAATAGCTCGTCAGCAGACAGCCTGTAATCCTGGTACGTTAGCTTGCGCATATCCAGAGAGTGAATCCGTACAATCTCATAACTCTGGGGGTTATCTGCCGCAAAATTCACCTCATTCTCAGAGATAAAGAACGCGGTGTTTGCATCTCCCGAGGTGGTTTTGACCTCTAGGTAATACGGGATCACACCTGAGCCTGTGTCTCGCACAGAGCGGATGTCATAGCCTGCACCGTCCCCTTCAGTTACCGGCAAATGCACAACCTGGCTAACGTACTCATCACCAAGCGCGATACGCACACGATGCTTTTCTCTCTCAAATACCAGCAACTCACCTGCAAGCCCGAGGCTTTGATTATTAGCAGCCTCCTGTAGGTAATCTCTCTTACGCAGAGATTTGCCTTTCAGCTCAGAAGTAGATGGGAGCTTGGCTTTACTCTTTGTCGGGAGGCGCGTGCCCTCATAGGTAAAGGCCGAAGGATCAAAGTCGACGGTTGACGACGGAGCGACAATCGGTTGACTAGCGGCACCATAGACAATGTGAGTTGCCAATCCCGCTTGAACCTTGAAGAGCCCGGCAAGCTTGGCGGCATTATTCTTCAGACGCCCGCCAGTGCCCATTGGGGCATATGTAAAGCCAACATCCTTCATAGCGTTGAGGGTCAAGCGATTGTTTGCCAAGTGCGCAATATGAATGCCCAGGTCAAGTTTCTCTTCCGCACATCCTTCAATCATAGCCTGCACTGTTTGCGCAGGAATTTGGTCCACATTCCCTAACCAGAGCACATCGGAAAAGTGCACTAAATTGGGCCACATCATGGGGGAGGAGACGTTCGAGCTTTGGCTTTCGATCACTTCGGAGAGCCAGCGAGGTTCCGTCTTTTTTGAAATACGCTCAACAATCCCAGCCCCAATGAAGCCAGAAGTCTTCGTTTTTGGACTATGCCCTATGACGAAGTTGTCGTTCGGTGGAATCGCCTGAAAGACCAGAACATCCCCCTCTTTCAGCTCGCTCCAAACACTTTCCTTATCAGCATCGAAGCCCCAAAACCCTGTGGCTAAGGTAGTCAGCCAATGCTCTATCGGGCCATTGGCCTTGCGGGCTTCACCCTTTGCAATTCCCTCAAAAATCCGTGAAGTGATGTCCATACCTAATTCATGTCCTTAGAGCTCGTTGTATTTTTTGGCATTCCCGCGAGCTTTATCAGCCGGGTATTTATCAGCGTTGATTTTCAGCTTCCGGTCAACTGCAACCTGCAGGTCCAGAGAAAGAACATCAGCAAGACGCAATAGATACAATGTTACGTCGGCAATTTCCTCCTCAATCCTGCGCATGCGATCAGCATCATCCTTGACCGAGCGAGCCTGCTCATCAGTTAACCATTGAAAATTCTCAAGCAGCTCCGCCGCCTCCACTGCCAGAGCAGAAGCAAGGTTCTTGGGAGTATGGAACTGCTCCCAATCTCGTTCCTTCGCAAAGTCACGCAGTTGCTGCTGGACCTTCACCACGTCCATCTCATATCCCCCTGCCTATCATTTCGAAATAGCTTCCATTAACCGGGCCGTCATTGCCCATCGGCACAATCGTGCTCAGGTAGAAGACGAATACGGCGAGGCCCAAAAGCGCAGCGGCCAATATCAGGCTGAAAATCAGGAAAGCTTTGCCTTGGCGGAACGTCGCGATCAGTTCGCCCGTGGTGGCTGGGGCATGAGTGGGAGATGGTTGCATGGGTGTTTGCGTCCTTGTCAGTGGGTAAAGTGCGGGCTGTCAACGCAGCGCCAAATGAGCCTTGTACCCGGTCATCTGTGTGACCGGGAAGCCTGGCACTGCGCGTAGGAACATGGCTAATTAATATCGTTCCTTGGTCGCCGCAACTTAATCCTCAAAACGTGTATTTGAAGCTCGTCATGAAGTTACGCGGCGCACCGTAGACGCTCCAGCTATCGGCGTAGGCGTAATAACTGCGATCAAACACGTTGTTGACGTTCAACGTCGCACTGAGGTTTTTACTGATTTCATACCGCGCCATCAGGTTGGTCAGCGCATAACTGCCTTGCTCAAACGTATGCAGATCCTGCCCTGTCTTGCTTTGCCAGTTGACCCCGCCGCCCACGGTCACTTTGTCGAACACGCCCGGCAGGCGATATGTGGTAAACGTCTTGAGGCTATGCCGCGGGCTGGTGGTGACGATGCGTTCGTCATCCTGGTTGGTACTTACGCTGTAGGCGTAACCCGCCGACGCTTGCCAGCCTTCGCTCAGTTCGCCGTTGAGTTCCAGCTCGACGCCTTGGGTGGTCGTTCCTTGCTCCAGGCGGTAGATGTCCGGGCTGCGCACGTAGACCGCGAGGTTGTCCTGGTCGATCTTGAAGAGTGCCAGGCTGGCGTTGAGTTTGTCGTCGTTGAAGCTCCCCTTGAGCCCCACTTCATAACCGGTGACGGCGGTGTTGTCGGTAACGTGGAAGCGTGAGGTCAGGTAGGCCGCGTACTGGTTTTCTTCGATGTGGGTTTTGCCCACGGGTGTGGTGTCCGGGCGGTTGGCGCCGCTGCCGTTCCAATTGAAGATGTTCGGCACGGTGCCGTTATAGCCGGTCCAGGGGCCAAACCAGCCGCCGTGGCTTGGGGTGTTTTCCTCGTAGCGCGACATCGTGACGCCGGCGATCAACTCATGCTCGCGCCCGAACAGGTTGAACGGCCCGGTGAGGTAGGCGTCGAGGTTGTTCTGCCGTGGCGTGCCGGACCAGCGGTTGGGATACAGGTAGGCGCCCTGCCCGGTGGCTTGGTCGATATCACCGTTCATGTAGTTGATCAGCTCATCGAACTCATTCTGGGTATGGCTGACTTCCACCTTGCCGCTCCAGCCGTTATCGAACTGATGCTCGATGGAGGTGAAGACATTGGTCTGCTTGCGGTCGTTGTAGGCCCAGTCCGGTGCGCTGTTGGCAGAGCGGCTGAAGTGGGTGCGGTTGCCGTTGCTGTAGAACATCTGGAAACCAGTACGCAGCGGGTCGTTGACCTGGTTGTTGATGTAGCTGAAACCCACCGTGAGCATGGTCGCTTCGCTGAGGTCGAACTCGGAAATGCCGTAGACCAGTTGGGAGTCGGTGTTGACGCGGTCGACCCAGGAGTTCTGTTTCTTGTAGTCCACCACCAGGCGCCCGCGGATATTGCCGCTGTCGTTCAGCGGCCCGGACACATCAAAACCGGTGCCGTAGCGATCCCAACTGCCGGCCTCGCCGGTGATGCTGGCTTGGGCCTCGGCGGTAGGACGCTTGCGGATCAGGTTGATGGTCGCCGAGGGCGTGCCCGAGCCGCTGATCAGGCCGGTGGCGCCGCGCACCACTTCAACGCGGTCGTACATTGCGGTGTTTTGCGTGGTGTTGTCCAGGCGCGCCGAGGTGGGTACGCCGTCGATTTCGAAGTTGTTGATCTGGAATCCACGGGACCAGTACGTATCGTTCTCTGCACCCACACCGACGCGCAGTACGGTGATGCCCGGCGTGGCTTCCAGCACTTCGGTGAGGTTGGTGAGCTTCTGGTCGTCGAGGCGCTGGCGGGTGATGACGGTGAGCGATTGCGGGGTTTCTTTCTGGGTCAGGTTCAGCCGCGTCGAACTGCTGGACGAGTAGGTGGTGTACAGCCCGGTACCTTCGGTGGTGGAGCCCGGCGCCATGCCGGAAATCGACACCGCGCCCAGTTGCAAGGCGCCGCCTGCGCCAGGCTATAGTTGATAGCGCCCTTCGCCGGTCTGCACCACCGTCAGTTCACTGCCCGCCAATAACGTTTGGAGTGCCTGCTCAACCGTGTAGCTGCCACGCAGCGCCGGGCCAGACTTGCCGGCGGTCAGCGCAGCATTACCGGCCAGGTAGATACCGGCCTGCGCGGCGAGCTGGTTGAGTTGATCGGCCAGGGCGCCGGCGGGCAGATCGTAGGTCTGGACGCTCGACTGTTCAGCGGCTACCGCCTGTGGCGCCATGCTCAGGTAGGCGGGAATCGCCAAGGCGAAAGCGATAGCCAGCGTTAAAGGTTGTGGTGAGTTACGCAGGAATGAGGACATAAAACAGTTCCGGTCGAAGGAGGCATCAAGCCGTTGTCCTTCTCTAATTCGAATGAAAAATCAAAACCGGAAGCCTGAATGCAAAAAAACCGTCAGCGCGGAACCACCGTGGTCCACCAGGCAAATCGACGCTCGATGCGCACGGGCAGTACCTGCTCAAGCATGGCCAGGACCTGATCGGTGTCTTGCAGCGGGTAGGTGCCCATCACCCGGAGATTGGCGACCTGTGGATCGATTCCCAGATGGCCATGGCGATAACTGGCCAGTTCACCGATAAAGTCCTCCAGACGCATATCGTTCGCCATCAACACGCCCTTTGCCCAAGCCTCACGCCCCGGCTGCGCGCGTTGCGTTGCGGCCAGACGCTGTCGGTCGAAGGTAACGCCCTGCCCGGCCGGCACGATGCGGGTTTGATGGGTATCAACGCAGGTCGCCTCCACGCTGCCTTCAAAGACATTGAGCAAGGTGCGGCCGTCCTGTTCACGCACGCTGAATCGTGTACCCAGCGGACGCAAGCGGCCGTGGGGCGTGTCGACAACAAAAGGCCGGCTGTCCTTGCCGGTGTTGATCAGGATTTCGCCGCTGTAGAGCTTCAACTCGCGCTGGCCGGCGTTGAAGTTCACATCCAACGCCGTGCCGCTGTTGAGCCAGATGCGCGTACCGTCGGCTAAAAGCTGCTCGCCCAGCACTGTGGTGCTCGTATGGAAATCCGTATTCCAGGCCCCCGGTAACCAACGCTGCTGCCAACTGCCCCACCCCAGCAACGCGCCACCCATGACCACCGACAACCCACGCAACACCTGACGCCGCGAACGCTGGGAATGGCGCAAATTCTCCAGCGTCTTATTGGCCCCCGCGACATCTTCCTGCAACGGCGCAAATCGTTGCCCTACGCGTGCGACATAGCTCCAGGCCAGGCGATTGGTTTCACTGTGTCCATGCCATTGGCGCCAGGCCTCATGCAGTGGCAAGGCGTTGGGCTCGGCACTCAGGCGGGCGAACCAGTCAGCGGCTTGTTGCAGGGTGGCATGGTCGAGGCCGCCGGGGTGGGTGTTCATGACAAGGCACCGTCCAACTCGGCCTCCAGCACCATGCACTGGAACATGGCCTGGCCGATGTATTTGGTGACGGTGCGCTCACTCACGCCAATGCGCGCCGCGATTTCGCGATAGCTCAAGCCCTCGATCTGGGCCAGGCAGAACGCCTCGGACACCTTGGCCGGCAAGCGATCGAGCATCGCCTGCAAATGCACCAGAGCCTCCAACACCAACGCGCGGTGTTCTTCCGACGGCGCGCATTCCTCAGGTCGGCTCGCCAACACCTCAAGCCAGGCTTGCTCCACCTGCTTGCGTCGGAAAAAATCCACGCACACATTGCGTGACAAGGTGCTGAGGTACGCACGCGCGTGCCCCTCGCTGCCAAATTCGCGCGGATGGCTCAACAGCCTGACAAAGACATCGTGAGCCAGCTCGGCGGCATCACTGACATTGCCGAGTTTTCTGGCCAGCCAGCGTTGAATCCAGCCGTGATGGGCCGAATACAGGCTGCCAACGCTGAAAGGTGCGGCGACGGACTCGGGAAGCGGGGGCATACAAAGCCCTACGAATAAGAATTGTTCCCAATGGTAATGAGAAAAAGTGGCCACCACAACGAGCAAAAGCGACCGCACCGCAACAGACGGCATACAGCCCCGGGTCTTTTTTTTCAGCCATAGAACAGGGATCATCGCCGTCCCCCCAAAGCCCCAGGAACCGAGACCATGGAATTGACGCTGGAAGCGGTTGCGCTCTTCGCACTGAAACTGGTGCACGAGACGGACGGCGGCAGCCCGCTTTTGCGCGATGATCTGGTGATGGATGGGTATGAGCGGGAGGTGTTTGGGTTGTTGGTGCGGCAGGAGAATTTGGCGGTTATTCAATCCAAAATAGCGGAATGTGTTGATCAAGCACTGAGTGCATTGGGCGGGGCCGACACGGTAATGGGCCGCGAACTGCAGAGGCTGGCAGCTGACGTGCAAAACGCAGATCAGCTCGATGAACTGCGTGCACCGCTAACCAACCTCAGGGATTACCTCAAAGACATCCAGTAGGCGAACCTACCGCCGCCCTTCCACCGCCATACGCACCGCCAACCCCATCAACACCGACCCCATCAACCAGCGCTGCACTACCTGCCAGCCCGGCCGGGTGACGAAAAACACCGCGATGGAACCCGCCAGAGTAGCGATCACCGCGTTGACGCTCACGCTGATAAAAATCTGCGTAAAGC
This sequence comes from Pseudomonas sp. 58 R 12, assembly GCF_900005865.1. Classification (NCBI taxonomy): domain Bacteria; kingdom Pseudomonadati; phylum Pseudomonadota; class Gammaproteobacteria; order Pseudomonadales; family Pseudomonadaceae; genus Pseudomonas; species Pseudomonas sp. 58 R 12. The sequence continues at coordinate 119,617 of NZ_CVTP01000017.1, read as the reverse complement.
CCAGCACCAGCGATAGCGCCAGCACACTGCCGTGGCCATTCGGGTCGATGAACTGGGGCAGCAACGACAAGTACATCACCGCAACTTTGGGGTTCAGCAGGTTGGTCACCAGGCCCATCGTGAACAGCTTGCGCGGGCTGTCCATGGGCAACTCCCGCACTTGGAACGGTGAGCGCCCACCCGGCCTGATCGCCTGCCAAGCCATGTAGGCCAGGTACAACGCACCGCCGAAACGCAGGGCATCGTACGCAAACGGCACCGCCATGACCAAGGCCGTGATCCCCAACGCCGCGCACAGCATGTAAACCAGAAAACCCAACGCCACGCCGGCCAGGGAAATATACCCGGCGGTGCGGCCCTGGCAGATCGAGCGGGAAATGAGGTAAATCATGTTCGGGCCGGGCGTCAGTACCATGCCGAGGGAGATCAGTGCATAGGCTAGCCAGCTGGACACTTCAGGCATGGTTTGGCTCCTGGACGGTTGTGCTGTCGACGCGAAACATTTGGTCAACGTTGTAGGGTTGGACGCTATGGTAGGGCGTTCAAAATGCGTGCGTTAGATACAGATCCGCGAGCAAAACGGCATACACACAAGAGGCAGGCACATGATCGACTTCAACAACAAAGGTTTCTTCAAGCTCAAGCAAAACAACGAATACGCCGAACGCGTCACCGCCCTGTTGCTGGACGGCGAAGAAGTAGTCGACGCGTACAAGGCCATGCGCGATGGCGTGGTGTTTACCACCAAGCGGATTATCGCGGTGAATGTGCAGGGGATTACTGGCAGCAAGAAGGACTTCACGTCGCTGCCGTACAAGAACATCGTGGCGTATTCGGTGGAGACGTCCGGGACATTTGATCTGGATTCGGAGTTGGAGATTTACTTTTCGTCGCTGGGGAAGGTGAAGTTTGAGTTCACGGGGAAAACTTCCATAGTCGAGATCTCCAGGCTGATCTCCAAGCATCTGCTGAGCTGACCTTGGCGTCCCAAGGCCTTTTCGCTGCTTAAACAATTCAACAGATGTTTCCGGATTAAAATATCGGAGGGGGCGGTACGACGATTCGACTTGCCCCCGATCCTGACTCCGCAGCCGTCGCGTGTGCCGTATTCGCCGTCTGTTGATTATTTCGAGCCATTCCCCGCCCCAGCACCTACGCTAGCCAAACCTCCCGGCTGCGTTTTTATCAAGCCCTGCCAACTGCCTGACGGCATCACCCATTACTTCAATCCCGCCGGGTACGTCCCGTTGGAGCTGATCAAGGAGTACGGCCATTTAAGCCTGTTGGGTGGCCGCGAAGTGGACGGTAAGGGCGTGGTTGCCTTGCGCAAGATCAGCGGCAGCGCACTGCCCGTTGGCTTAGGGCAGTTGGCGTTGCGTTCGGCGGTATTGGAGCCAGCAGCCACCGCCGTCGGCTCAGTAGCCGGTGGCTTGTTGACGGGGTTGGTAGCGCTGGCTTGGCCGTCGGATCTGGGTGATAGCGCGCTCTACAGCGAGGAGCAATTGCGTTCAATGCAACGGGCGCGTTCGCAGATGCGATTGCATATCGAGCAACGCGAGGACGGCACGCTCAAGGGGTATGGATTTTACACGGGCAACAATGCCGATTGGCAAATGATTGATGTGGTGCAGTTTCAACGCCGTGCCGATCAGTTTGTGGCGGATTTGGGTGAAGGGGTGGAGCTGATCTGGACGCCCGCTATTGATCCTAGTGAAACGTTAGGTATTCCAGCCTTGGAGGCTGCACCGCAAGCGCCGGTGATCTGGATTTACCCGCCGACGGAGAAGGCCACGCAGATTCTGGTGAACCCGATTTATCCGCCGGAGTATCGGGATTTTATTCTGGTGTTCCCGGTGGAGTCGGGGGTTCGGCCGCTGTATGTGGTGGTGAGTGTTAAGGCAGGTGATCACAAGTACCACAAGGCGCCTAATACTGAACAAATAACTGGCTTTGAAAACCTGATAAAAGCAAAACCCATGACTCCCAGACAGGGTGGTACCGGGTTGAGAGAGCGTTGGATTGAGGAAAAAGGCCGGAGAATCTATGAATGGGACTCTCAACATGGGGAGTTGGAAGTTTATCTAGCAAGTGATGGGAGTCATCTAGGTGCGTTCAGCCACGTAACCGGCGAGCAGCTAAAAGGACCGAAGAAAAAACGAAATATCAGAAAATACCTATGAGGGCTACATGGGACTAAAAGTGAGATTGGAATGGTTCGACAGAACCACAGAACGGCTGAGCGGAACGGAGAACTCAGCAGACTTAGGAGATGACTACTCCGTGATTTCTAAGCTTGGGCTGTCGGCAGATGAAGACGTCAATAATGGCATGCTTGAACTGCGGAGGGAGTGGCTACCCCTCATACAGGCACATTTCTCTCATGAAATTACTCTTTCAGAAAACGATTACTTCATCGCGTTTGATTACGAAAATGCAAACGAATAACACAAACTTAAAGAGTTCAGCTTCATGCGCAAACTGTCACTGACAAACAAAAAAATCCGCAACATTCCCAGGCATCTCAGAGCCCTGACCCGCTGGGCAGATAGCTTCGAAGGCTGCTTTTACGAAAAGTTACCGTCGCAACCCGACTACGTAAACGTAAGAATCCCCGTTATCGAAAATCTTGTTGAAGGTTATCAAACCACACCGGGAATTCTGGCGCATTGCGCTCAACAGTTGATCAAAGTAGCAGGCCATCTGGTTGAAGCGCGATCAGACGATGACCCCGAATGCTGGATTGTCGCCTGCATTATGGTCCCGGACATGTTCTCAAGCCGTGTTTGTATCTATACCGACAAAGCCCGCTATCTCGGACACACCCAACCCTTCGACTATGAGTACTTCCGCCAAACCCGCATTACCGGCCGAAGCCTTGCCAGCAAATGGGGACTGACAGTTCCGCCGGGGCTTCACGAGGTTGGCTTTCATTTTGTCCATGAGGACGAAAAAGGAAACGTCTTCGAGTCAGAGCATTGGTACTTCGGCGAAGTCAGCACGGCCGATGAGGCCACTGGCGGAGAGCGCTGGAAGTATCAAACCTTCCGGTCCTTCCAAGCGCAGCATCCGCATTTGTTCGGTCTGTCCGCTTAACCTTCTTTCGCCTCGCGCCCCTACCCCCAATCAACACCCGATTCACCGGATCAGTAATATCAGACACCTGCCGCACATACGCCGAGGAATCGAGTTTGAACATGAACTCCACCAGACACCTTTGCCTTCTACGGAGCAAACCGTGCTCATCACCAGCACACAGCTGTAATAAGACACCGCAGAGCGCCACGCCTCCCCGTTACGTCTTCACCAAAACCGTCGCAATTACCGATTGAGAGAGGTTTCCATAATGCTGATGAAAATCAGATTGCGGTGGTACCAAAAGCACAGCAATGACTTGAAGGCGGATGAGTATTCAGCGGATATCGCAGATCCAGACAGTGTTTTTGAAGCATTGGGTTTAGGCGAGGAGACCGCGATATATGCCGATGTATTCAACATGCTGCCTAACTGGATAACGATTATTCAGCCGTATTTCCAGCACATGATTGAACCCGACTACCTCGACTACCAAATTTCCTTCCGCTACCAAGGCGCCTGGCCACCGCCTCCAAAGCAACCTAAGAAGGAGTCTTAATGCAATGAGACCTACGCTGCAAAAGCCCCTCCTCTACCGCTCAGTCAACACCCGAACCCACGGCGTGCGCCACGGCAGTTGTCGCGCCTATCAGTATGAGCGTCACACCAAGGGCGAAAAAGACAAACAATCAAACCGCGGTTCGATGCATAGCCATCAACGGCATGGCTTTGATTACACCCCGCTCTTCCGGTTTCTCCTATCCAAAGTCGGCCACCCGTGGGATCAGGTTTTCAGCGAAGCCAACGCTCGCCTGGATCGTCCAGAGCCAGTGTTTTGGATGGTTGCGCTGCATGAATGCGACAAGCAGGATTACGTGAGAGCGGATGAAAATAGCTACTACAGCGGCTTATGGGTCGACGAAGCCGGCCTGCTGCAAAAGGTCAACGCACAGCTGACGCCCGAACAGATGAAACCCTTTTGCGACTGCTGCACCCACACCTTCAACGGAGTGGTTTTCGCCCAACCGCTACCACGCAAACGGTGGACAACGCCCACCGTTCAATCAACCCCTTTTAACTCGCCTTCACCTCACTCCCCTCCCCCCCAATCAACACCCGATTCGCCGGATCCGTAATATCAAACACCTGCTGCGCACACGCCGAACGACTAGGCGTGAACTGGAACTCCACCAGATACACCTTCGCCTTCTCCGGGATGAACGTGCTCTCCGGCGGCACGCAGCTGTAATAAGCCCCATTGCCCACGCTTCCTGCCCTGCCGAATACAGTTAGTTTCTTGCCGGGGTCCGCCTGGATCTCCAACTGCGGAAAGCGTTTGAACACCGCACTGGACGCGGTCTGGTTGACTTTGGCGATCCAGTTGAAAACCCGGCCTTCACCGTTGTCCACGACGGTACCGAGGGTTTCCAGGCGTTGATCGGGGTCACCTTCGCGGCGGATGGCGAACTGGACGGGGTTGGTGCCACCGTAAGCCTTCATGATGACTTTCGCGTGTTCCGCATCCACAGCTACGGTTTTCTGGCGCAGTTGAATGCCGTCTTTAAACAAGCTGGGCGATGAGTCACGTTGGTTGGATTGGCAGGCGCAAAGGGCCAGGGTGATGAGGGAGAGCAGTGCAATCCGTTTCACAGGGAGATGTCCTTATCGGTGAAATAGGTGTGAGGAACGGACCTGCATTTAAACAAAATGTTCCGCTCCGACAACGCCGTCACTTGGGCTGAAACGTCTCAAGATACGCGAGGATGTTTTCAATCTTCTCCTGGTCACTGATCCCCCAGAAGATCATCCGCGTACCACTCACCACCTTCTTCGGCGCCTCGATGTAGGCGGCGAGTTTGTCCCGGGTCCAGACCACACCGGAGTTTTTCATCGCATCGGAATACTGATAGTCAGGGGTAATCCCCGCAGGTCGGCCGATGATGCCGTTGAGTTCAGGGCCGAAACCACCGCGTGCGCCCTCGCCGACACTGTGGCAGCCGCCGCAGGTCTTGGTGAAGAGTTTGCCGCCCGCTTCGGCGTCGCCCGCCGCATAGGTCAGGGGGCTGGACATACCAGCGGCGAGAATCAGCGCCAGTGAGGCGGTGTATTTCATGGGGGGCTCCACATCGAGTGCTGCTGGCAGCAACGGTGGTGCAATTATGCCTGCTAGCCAGCCCAATACACCAAACCGTGCGGCAACATGACCATCCATCGGCAAAAAAACTTCGCATCGAAACTCTTACATTCCTGACCCACTCCACCTTATGAACCCTGATGGTGGAGTAACGAAAATGGCTCAGCCATCGATATTAGTATTGGAAGACGACGAAATCATTCGGGCGTTGATGGTGGATGTACTGGAAGATTGTGGGGCGGTAGTGACGTCATTTCCTTCGGCGGATGAGGGAATGATTTACCTGGAGCGCGAGGCTGATCCGGTGCACCTGATCGTCAGCGATGTGCAGATGCCAGGTTTGCTTAACGGTTATGACTTAAGCCGAGTGGTCGCGCATCGGTGGCCAACGGTGCCGGTGGTGCTGACGTCCGGAAACACCAGGATTGCAGCACAACTAGGTGGGTCGGTGCGTTTCTTGCCCAAACCCTGGAGCACTGAGCACCTGATCGACTGTGTGCAAGCGGCGCTGTCCCAGCAGGGGCTGTCCATGCATTGATAACGTCGCGACATCATCTCAGCCGAACTTCACGGCGTGCGCTATGGTCTCTGAATGAGCAAGCAGCGACTTTTCGGATTTGTTTGTCAGCATTTTCGCCCATTACGTGCGGCTGATGACCTTGAGGTGTGTAGAATCGTCGTCCATTTGCGCACGTCACTCATCGCCGAAAGGCCTACAGTTCGAGCTTACTGAATGCAGTCACAGGCCCATGACGTTGGTGCGCCCTCTTTATTGGAAGCGCTGCGCACAGGCACAGCACTGCTGCATGTCGCGCTGGAAAAGCGCCTGCCGTTTTTTTCCGAGTACTTGGATGCCAAGGGGTACCGTCGCTTGCTCCAAGCGTATTACGGCTTTTATAAGCCAATGGAAGCGGCGCTGTATGACAGTGATCTGATCCCCGAAGGCTTTGACACAGCACTGCGTGTGAAAACGCCCACGCTTGTTAGCGATCTTCACGCTCTCGGCCTGGATAAGCGCGCCATCGATGCCCTGCCTCGCTGCTGCGAGCTCCCGATTCTTGCCCAGCCCGCTGCCTGTCTCGGCGCCCTGTATGTACTGGAAGGCGCGACGCTGGGAGGCCAGGTACTGCGTCGGGAAATGGCCAAGCGTCTGGACTTGGATGCGGACAATGGCGGCGCATTTCTCAATGTATACGGCGTCGAAACCGGTCGACGCTGGAAAGATTTTCTTGAGTACCTGGGCCATCAGGCATTGGACACACCGGCGAAGCAACACGCAGTAGACGCTGCCTGTTCGACATTCAGCTGCTTTGAGCAATGGCTCGACAGCCAGAAGGTACTGCTATGAAAACCGAAGATTTTGAAGAGCTGCTTGCCAACTGTGCCGACGAGCCCATCCGCTTTCCGGGGGCGATCCAACCCCACGGTGTGCTGCTGACGTTATCGGAGCCGGGGCTGAATATCATCCAGGTCAGCGCCAACGTCGGCACGTTGTTCGGGCGCGCACCCGAGGCGTTATTGGGCCAGCCGCTGCACACGCTGATAGGCACCGAGCACGCCAATGCCGTCGGCGCCATGGCCGAAAACAATACGTTTTTCGACGCGGCACCGCTGCACGTCACGCTCAACGGCGCGGAGTTCGAAGGCCTGCTGCACCGCCATCAGCATGTGCTGGTGCTGGAGTTCGAACCACGGCTCAAGGACTTTCGCCCGCGGGTGCTGAATGGTCGCACCAGTGACCTGGGCAAAATGCTGCAGCGTTTGCAGTCGGCGAAAACGCTGCAAGCGCTGTACGAAATCAGCGTGACCGAAATCCAGGCCATGACCGGTTACGACCGTGTATTGATCTACCGCTTCGAAGATGAAGGCCACGGCCAGGTGATCGCCGAAGCGTCGGCGCCGTCCATGGAGCTTTTCAACGGGTTGTTCTTCCCGGCGTCCGACATCCCGGAGCAGGCCCGTGAGCTGTATCGCACCAATTGGCTGCGTATCATCCCGAACGCCGCCTACGAGCCGGTGCCGCTGTTGCCCAAGCTGCGCCCTGACTCCGACCAGCCCTTGGACCTGAGTTTCGCCACCCTGCGCAGCGTGTCGCCAATTCACTGCCAGTACATGCAGAACATGGGCGTGCTGTCGTCCATGAGCATCTCGCTGATGAAAGGCGACAAGCTTTGGGGTCTGATCAGTTGCGGCAACCGCGAACCGCTGCTGGTGCCGAATGACCTGCGCACCGCTTGCCAGACTATCGGCCAGGTGTTGTCGTTGCAGATCAGCGCCATGGAGGCCTTGGACCTGACCCGTCAGCGTGAAGAGAAAGTCGAGACCCTGACGCGGCTGGATCAAGCGATGAAAGCGTCGCACGTAAGCGTGTTCGACGGCCTGGCCCAGCAACCTCAGTTGCTGATGGACCTGACCGTGTCCGGTGGCGTGGCGATCATCGAAGACAAGCAACTGCACTGCTACGGCAACTGCCCGGAGCCCACGCAGATCCGTGCGTTGCACGCGTGGTTGCAAGGGAGCGAAGAGACTGTCTTTTCCAGCCACAACCTGGCATCGGTGTACCCGCCGGCAACGGATTTCCAGCAGGTGGCCAGCGGTGTCCTGGCCATGAGCCTGCCGAAGCCAGTGGACAACGGTGTGCTGTGGTTTCGCCCGGAAGTCAAAGAGAACATCCACTGGAGCGGCGACCCGAAAAAGCCACTGAACCTGGAAAATTCCGACGCGGGCCTACGCCTTCGCCCACGCACCTCGTTTGAAATCTGGAAAGTCGAGATGGCAGGCATCTCCACCAAGTGGAGCCATGGCGACCTGTTCGCCGCCAACGACCTGCGTCGCTCGGCCCTGGAAAACGACCTGGCCCGCCAGGTACTGCGCGAACAACAAGCCGTGCGCGCCCGCGATGACCTGGTGGCAGTGGTGTCCCACGACCTGCGCAACCCGATGACGGTGATTTCCATGCTGTGCGGCATGATGCAGAAGACCTTCAGCTCCGAAGGCCCACACACCTCACGGCGGATTTCCTCGGCCATCGACACCATGCAACAAGCCGCCGGGCGCATGAACGTGCTGCTGGAAGATTTGCTCGACACCTCGAAAATCGAGGCCGGACGCTACGTGGTAAAGCCAGTGGTACTCGACGTGAGCCAGATGTTCGAAGAGGCCTACGCCTTGCTCGCACCGCTGGCGATGGAAAAAGGTATCGACCTGACGTTCAACGCCGAGCCCGGCCTGCAGATCAACGGCGACCCCGAGCGTCTGTTTCAGGTGCTGTCGAACCTGATCGGCAACGCCATCAAGTTTACTCCGCGCCAGGGCAATATCGGTGTCAGCGCCATGAGCACCGACGAAGACATCGTCTTCTCGGTGCGCGATTCCGGTGAAGGCATTGCACCCGAGCACTTGCCTCACGTGTTCGATCGCTACTGGACCCAGGCGGATAACAACCCGACCGGAAGCGGCCTGGGGCTCTACATCACGCAAGGTATCGTGCAGGCCCATGGCGGCAAGATCGTCGCTGAGAGCGAGCTGGGCCGGGGCAGTGAATTCCGGTTTACGTTGCCGAAGGTGATTGAAGACTTGCGTACCTGACACGGTTAAAAATGTGGGAGCACCGCCGCTCCCACATTTGTTTTGCACTGCCTGGTAAATCTCACACCGGCAGCACCACTACTGCCTCCAACCCACCACCCTGGCGCTCGGCCAGGGTCAGGGTGCCACCGTGCTCCAGCACAATTGCCCGTGCGGTAGAAAGCCCCAGCCCGACGCCTCCCGTGCTTTTGTTGCGTGACCCTTCAAGGCGATAGAACGGCAGAAACACCTGCTCCCGATGCTCCACGGGAATGCCCGGCCCGCGATCCGATACGCGAATCACCACCTCATCATTCTTCTGCTGCAACTCAATTTCCGGCGCCACGCCGTAGTGGATCGCGTTGTCCATCAGGTTGGTCATCACTCGCTTGAGGCCCAGCGGGCGTCCGAAATACACCAGGCGCGGCGGGCCGCGAAAGGTCAGGTCGATGGCCTGGTCGCGGTAGTCATCGATCAGGGTTTGCAGCAATTCCGCCAGGTCCAGTTGGGTGGCTTGTTCCAGGCGGGCGTCGTCGCGGAAGAATTCCAGGGCGGTGTTGATCATGGCCTGCATTTCATCCACGTCGCGAAACAACTTTTGCTGCTGGTCAGCGTCCTCAATGAACTCACCGCGCAGACGCAACCGGGTCAACGGCGCGCGCAGGTCGTGGGAGATGGCGGCGAGCATTTGGGTACGGTCCTGGATAAAGTGCCGCAACTGCGCCTGCATGCTGTTGAAAGCGAGGATTGCCTGGCGTATTTCGTGGGGCCCCACTGGCTCAATGGGCGGCGCGCGAAAGTCCGCACCAAAGCGTCGCGCGCCCTGGGCGAAGTGTTGTAGAGGACGGGCCAGGCGGCGGGTCGCGACCAGGGTGACCAGCGCAGTGGAGATCAACACGAGCAACACCACAATCAGACTGCGCGCGCCGTCGTCCAGTCCCCAACTGCGAGTACCCGCGCTGAACATCAGCCAGGACTTATCCGCCAGCTGCATCAACAGCACATAGTGCCCATCGCCGTCCGGCCAGTCGGACGGTTGATAAGCCTCCATCGGCCGGGTCGGCCCCTCAAGCAGATGCTTGAGTGCCTGTTCGCCCGATTGAAAATCCGGGTCGTCGAGCACCGGCAAATCAAACGCTGCACGCTGCGCTGCCCACATCACGCTGAAAGAACCATCGCCCATCACCTGAGCAAGACGCGGTCGCTGCGCCGGATCGGACGCCTCGACTGCGCGCACCACCACCGCGATCTTCTCCAGCAACCCGGTTTCGGTCAGCGGTGGCCTGGCCCACACGCCCGCCAATTGCACGAACAACGCGTTGAACGCCAGCGCGGTAAACATTGCGATCAGGATGGTCAGGGCGATCCAGCGGGCCACGGTGTCGCGTGGGCGGCGGCTCATGAGCGGGTCACACTGGCGGTGAACTGGTAGCCGCCGTTACGCACCGTGCGGATCATCGCCGGGCGCTTGGTATCGAATTCCAGCTTGCGGCGCAGTCGACTCACTTGCACGTCGATGCTGCGGTCGAACGCATCATGGCTGTGCCCGCGCGCCAGGTTCAATAACTGCTCGCGGGTGAGCACCCGTTGCGGGTGTTCGGCAAACACCAACAGCAGGTCGAACTCTCCGGAAGACAGCGGGATCATCACGTGGTCAGGCGAGCGCAGTTCGCGACGCGTGACGTCCAGTTGCCAGCCGGCAAAACAGATCAGCGGGCGCGCGACCTGCCCCATCGCGGGTCGGCTTTCACCCGCCCGGCGCAAAACCGCGCGCACCCGTGCCAGCAACTCGCGGGCGTCGAAGGGTTTGCTCAGGTAGTCATCGGCACCCATTTCCAGGCCCACCACGCGGTCGCTGAGTTCGCCCATGGCGGTGAGCATGATCACCGGCGTGGCGTATTGCTGGCGTAGGCGCTGGCACAGCAGCAAGCCGTTGTCGCCGGGGAGCATCAGGTCGAGGATGATCAGGTCGGCGGGCCCGCGCTTCATCGCCGCCCACAATTCGGTGCCACTGGCCACGGTCTCGACCGCGTAGCCGTGTTGCAGGAAAAACTTCTTCAGCAGGGCGAGGACTTCAAGGTCATCGTCGACGATTAACAGGTTGCTCACCGGCAGGCTTCACTGGGCTGGGTCAAGGTGCCATCTAAAACCATTCGGCGCGGTCCGTCATATATTTCAATCGTGCAATAAAGCGTCAAAGGCGCAATAAACCCGACATCTTTGCGCAAGGCTCGAATGCCAGCATCGGCCTCCTTTTTGCGGAGACTGTGCCCATGCGTTCGCTGACCTATTCCCGGCAACTGGCCCGCCAGGCCGTGCTGTTGCTGACCGTGACTTACCTGACGGGCTGCGCCAGCCCGGCACCCGTAACGCCTACCACCCGTTGCGCACAGGTGAATTACCCGGTGTATGACCCAGCCGAACCGGTCAACCGCGGCGTGTTCGCGTTCAACCGTGCTGTGGATAACTACGCCCTAGCACCTGTGGCTCGCGGTTACCGTTACCTGCCGAATTTTTTCCAACAGGGTGTGCATAACTTCGCGAGCAACTTCAGCGAGCCAAAGGTGTTTATCAACGACCTACTGCAAGGTAACCCACGGCGCTCAGTCAATACCCTGGGGCGTTTCGCAGTGAACACCACGGTGGGCGTGGTGGGGCTGTTCGATGTGTCGGACCGCCTGGGCATCCCGCGCCACACAGCCGATTTCGGCCAGACATTCGGCGTGTGGGGTGTGGGCAACGGGCCCATCGTCGAGCTGCCATTGCTGGGTACCAGTAACAGCCGGGATGCGGCAGGCAAAGTCTTGAGCTTCCTGGTTTCGCCACTGGGGGACAGCGACACAGTTCAGACGCTGGGTACCATCAGCCTCGTCGGCGGCACGATCGATACCCGTGCGTCACTGTTGCCGCTCACCGATAGCCTGCAAAAACTGCCGGATTACTACAGCGCGTTGCGTAATGTGGTGGCGGAAAATCGCGCGGCTTTTGTGCGGGAGGGCAAGGAAGGCGCGACGTCTCCCGGGCTAAACAGTTGCGCGAACAGCGCCTCTGATGACTTCTGAAGTGCGTTACCCACGGCAGTCATATCTTGCAGCAGCGCGTTTATAGCAGCCCCGCTTCGCCCTCTATAAGTTTGGCCTCACTTCGCTCTCACAAGCGGAGTAATCCTCTACCCACTAGAAGGAAACATCCATGCTTAACGCTATCAACCACTCACTGGGCCACTTTCACTACCCACCGCTGCAGAAGGATGATGCAGAGCCCCAGCGCAGGAAGCGCAGCATTGACGACACTCAAACGCAACTGCATGCCGCTGACCCTGGAAGTACGGCGGCCAATGACCGTCGACGCAAAAACGGCGGCGGGCTAGACAGCCTGGGTCAAGGCCACCTGCTTTAATCTGCCTTATACGGAGGGCAGTGCACGGCCCTTCGTACCTTCGCCCTTAACAAAACAATGACATTCACTGGGTTAATCTTGCCGGTTCAACCCTGCCCGGAATCCTTGACTGCATGCCGCACCCCGACACACTGCCCGCCGTACTGGCCGGCCCACTGCTGCGGCGCCTCGAACCCCGGCGCCTGGTGTTGTGGCTGGTGGGAAGCCGCGCACTTGAATTGACGCTGAAATTGCATCTGCCAACTCAGACACTGGAGATCACCCTGGACCCGTGCCAGGTTGTGGCCGTAGGGCGCCAGGCGTTTATCCATTTGATCGACGTGTCACTGGACGACGCACTGCCCCTGGACGTGGCGATCAGCTACGACCTGTTGTTTGACAACACCGGCATTGCCGACTGGGCACCGCACCTGCTGTACGCCAACGCCCAACTTCCGAGTTTCGTATTGCACAGCCGTATCCACCAGTTGGTGCACGGCTCATGCCGCAAACCCCATCACAGTGCCGACGAGGGTTTGCTGTGTGTCGACCGCCTGTTGGCAGACACCCACACCCCAACCGATCGCCCAGCCCTGCTGATGATGAGCGGCGATCAGGTCTACGCCGATGATGTGGCCGGGCCGATGCTGCGGGCGATACATTCATTGATCGCACGCCTGGGCCTGTTCGATGAATACCTGGAGGGCGCCGTGGTCGATGACAGCGCCAGCCTCTACGGGCACAGCGCCAGCTACTACCATCGCGCCGACTTGCTGCCCGCACTGGACAGCAACGAAACCCTGCGCGAACGCTTCTTTGGGGGTGTAAAAAAGCCCATCTTCACCAGCAGCACCGCCGACAATCATCTGGTGACATTCGCTGAAGTCATCGCCATGTACTTGCTGGTATGGTCGCCCACGCCCTGGACGTTGATTGCGCCTCAACCTCCGCAGCTGAACGTAGAAAGACACCAGCGCTACGCGCGCGAACAGGTACAGATCAATAAATTTCGCGACGGCCTACCGGGCGTCGCACGGGTATTCGCCCACCTGTCGACCTTGATGATCTTTGACGATCACGACATCACCGACGACTGGAACCTTAGCGCCCAATGGGAGGAGACTGCCTACGGCCACCCTTTCTCCAAGCGCATCATCGGCAACGCCCTGCTTGCCTATTTGCTGTGCCAGGGCTGGGGCAACCAACCGGACGCGTTTGGCGAACTGGTCAGCCAAACCCAAGCCCTCACGGCTCAGCCCAAAGCCAATCATTTGGACGCGGGCGCGCAGGATGAACTGCTCGAAACGTTGCTGAAATTCCAGCGCTGGCATTACGTACTGCCCACCACCCCCGCCCTGGTGGTGCTCGACACTCGCACTCGCCGTTGGCGCAGCGAGTTCACCCTCAAACAACCTTCCGGCCTGCTGGACTGGGAGGCCTTGAGCGAACTGCAACAGGAACTGCTGGATCACCCCTCGGCCATCATCGTCTCGCCCGCGCCAATCTTCGGCGTCAAGCTGATCGAGACAGTGCAGAAGGTGTTCAGTTGGTGCGGCCACCCCCTGCTGGTGGATGCTGAAAACTGGATGGCCCATCGCGGAGCCGCCCAAGTGATCCTCAATATCTTCCGTCATTCCCGCACGCCGGGTAACTACGTGATCCTCTCCGGTGACGTGCACTACTCGTTCGTCTACGAAGTGCTGATCCGCCATCGCAACGCCGGCCCCAGGATCTGGCAAATCACCAGCAGCGGTATCAAGAACGAATTCCCACCCCGCCTGCTGGAGTGGTTCGACCGCCTTAATCGCTGGCTCTACTCGCCGCGCTCGCCGCTCAACTGGTTCACCCGCCGCCGCACCATGCAGGTGGTGCCCCATATTCCGGAGCACGCCGAAGCCGGCGAGCGGTTATGGAATTCGGCGGGGATTGGCCAGGTATTTTTTAACGAACAAGGGCAGCCTGAAGCGATTTATCAGCACAACGCGGATGGGAAGGTGCCGACTAGGATGGTGGCGCCGAAGCAATAGCTATTTGCCATCAATCTTTCGCCGTACATCTGCCCTATTCAAAGCATCCAGGCCCCGTTGTACAGTGGCTCCAGCCACGGAGTATCGGCGACAACAGTGGTAGGCGTTGAATGCCTGCCCACGCAAGGAATGCGCAGATGAACGATACCTCCGACACTAATCCGTTAGAGCAAGATTTCTCTCACTTCAACGCCGACATGCTGCACACCATTCTGGAGCTGGTCAGTGACGGGATCTGGGATTGGAATGCCAACACAGGTTTCGTCTACCGCAATCCAGGCTGGTACGAAATGCTTGGCTATCACCGCCATGCACTAGAGAACACTGTGTTCACCTGGGAGAACGTGATTCACCCGGACGACTACCCCAAGGTGATGAAGCTGTTCGACGACTACATCCACCGTCGCCCCCCCCATTACCAAGCCGAATATCGCTGCCGCAAAAAAGAGGGCAGTTACCTGTGGATCGAAGACCGCGGCTACGTGATTGCACGTAACGCCGACGGCTCGGTGGCGCGAATGGTGGGCGCCCATCGCGATATTCATCTGCGCAAATGCTCCGTCGAACAGCTGGAAAAGCGCAATCAATCGCTTGAGGCACTGGTGGCCGAACGCACGCGCGAGCTGTCGCGGGTCAATCAGCAGCTGCAGCTGCAACTGGATGAAAATCGCTCCCTGGCCGAAAGGGATGCGCTGACCCTGGTCGCCAATCGCTATCGCCTGGAGAAAGTGCTGCTCGAAGAATGCGACCGTGCCCAGCGCTTTCGCCTGCCGCTGGCATTGATTGCCATAGACATCGATAACTTCAAGCTGATCAATGACCGCTACGGTCATGGTGTGGGCGACCAGACCTTGGTGCGGGTGGTGGAATGCCTGGAAAGTTGTATCCGCCCTAATGACCTGCTGGCCCGATGGGGCGGCGATGAGTTTGTGCTGGTCCTGCCCAAAACCTCGCTGGACATCGCAAAGGCGCTGGCAGAACACATCCGCCAGACGTTCAGGAATCGCCCGCAAAGGGACGACTTCAAGGTAACCCTGAGCCTGGGTGTTGCTGTGCGTCTAACGGATGAATACCCCGCGGCCCTGATGGCGCGCGCTGATCAGGCGTTGTATCGCGCCAAGGCGGCGGGGAAGGACGGCGTGTCCGAATGAGCAATGTTCACTGCAGGCGCGGGCTTGCCAGCGCCTGCAGCGGCACCGCGTTTATCTGACTGGCGGCGCGTATTGGATGCCGCCGTTGTTCCACAGCGCATTGAGCCCGCGCTTGATTTTCAGCACGCTGCCCTGGCCGATGTTGCGCTCGAACACTTCGCCATAGTTGCCCACTTGCTTGACGATCTGTACCACCCAATCCTTGCGCAGTTTCAAGTCCTTGCCGTATTCGCCATCAACCCCCAGCAACCGCGCAATGTCCGGATTCTTGGTGGTCTTGGCCTGCTCTTCGACATTCTGCGAGGTGATGCCCATTTCCTCGGCGTTGAGCATCGCGAACAAGGTCCATTTGACGATACTGAACCACTCGTCATCGCCTTTACGCACCAGCGGTCCCAACGGTTCCTTGGAGATCACTTCCGGCAACACCACAAACTCGTCCGGGTGGGCCATCTTGATTCGCTGGGCATACAAGCCCGATTGGTCGGTGGTGAGTACGTCGCATCGCCCGGCTTCCAGGCCCTTGGCGCTTTCGTCGGCGGTGTCAAAGGTGATCGGTGTGTACTTCATCCCGTTGGTGCGGAAGTAATCGGAAACATTGAGTTCAGTCGTAGTACCGGCCTGGATGCACACGGTGGCGCCGTCCAATTGCTTGGCGCCAGTAACGCCCAGCTTGTTGTTCACCAGAAAGCCAATGCCGTCGTAGTAGGTCACGCCGGTGAACACTAAGCCCATGCCCGAATCACGGGAGCTGGTCCAGGTGGTGTTGCGTGAGATCAGGTCGATCTCACCGGACTGCAGCGCCGTGAAACGCTCCTTGGCGGTCAACTGCGTGAACTTCACTTTCGACGCGTCGCCGAATACGGCTGCCGCCACCGCGTGGCATACGTCCACATCGATACCGGTCATCTTGCCCTGGCTGTCGGGCACGCCGAAGCCCGGTAGCCCATCGCTGACACCACATTGGATAAAGCCTTTTTTCTGGATGGCGTCCAGGGTTGCGCCCGCGTGGGCGGTGCCTGCCAGGCCAAGCACGGCGCTGGCGCCAATCGCGGCCAACGTAATTTTGAATGAGTTCATGCAAGGCTCTCCCTGTCATTCCTTATTATTCGGCGCCGTATCGCCCGCGCCGGTTTATAGTGCTGCCGGGCAGTATCCACGGCTTTACGCCGCTGCCACAAACGACCTTTAGGCAAAGGCTCCTTCCGATTTGGAATGAACTGCATGATTTCAAAACGCTTGACCCCTTCGATGACGGCCTTGCAATGCTTCGAAGCCGCCGCCCGCCACTTGAGTTTCACCCGTGCCGCCGAAGAGCTGCACCTGACCCAGAGTGCCGTCAGCAAGCAAGTGGCGCAGCTGGAAGAAATGCTCTGCCACAACCTGTTCGAACGGGTTCGCCAGCGCTTGTACCTGTCGCCAGCGGGGTCGCTGTACCTGGCCGAAGTGCACAAAATCCTGACCCAGGTGGACATCTCCAGCCGCTACATCCTCACCTACGGCGGCGAGACCGAAGTGCTGCGCATCGCCACGCAGCCGACCTTCGGCGATCGCTGGCTGGTGCCCAAGCTCAAGGATTTCGCGGCGAAACACCCGAATATCCACTTGGATGTGCGCAACGAGCTGGAGCCTTTCGATGTGTTGCAGGCCAAGGCCGATATCGCGTTTTTCTATGGGCAGGGCTCATGGCCGGGCGCGACGTGCATTGAGCTGTTCCGTGAAGCCGTGGTGCCGGTGTGCGCACCGGGCTTTGTCGCCGAAGGCAGCGATGCTTCGTCGCGCCACACGTTGCTGCAATGCACCTCGCGCCCGGAAGCCTGGCACGAATGGTTCCTCGAACAGGGGCTGCACTCGCAGAACAGCTACCACGGGCCGCGTTTCGACACGTTCTACATGTGCATTCGCGCAGCACAATCGGGCTACGGCGTAGCGTTGGTGCCGCAGTACCTGGTGGCCGAAGAGTTGGCCCAGGACAGCCTGATGATTGCGTGGGACTACGCAATGCCCAGCAGCGGCGCGCACTTTATCGCCCATGCCGAGCATGCCGGCGAGGTCCCCAAAGTGAAGGCCTTCCTGAACTGGATGGTGGACTACATTCACGCACATCCCGACTTTTAATAATGACCCGGCGACTTTATTTCGTTTGCGACAAGGGCGGGCGCCCAGCTTAGATAAAAAGACGCCCGTCACTGCCGAGTCTCCCATTCATGAGCCACGAAACCATCAGCCAATCGATTTCCATCGTTCATCCCATCAGCCTCAGCCACGGGAAAAACGCCGAAGTCTGGGACACCTCGGGCAAACGCTATATCGACTTTGTTGGCGGCATCGGTGTGCTCAACCTCGGCCACTGCCACCCGGGCGTGGTCGAGGCAATTCGTGAACAAGCGACCAAACTGACCCACTACGCGTTCAACGCCGCCCCGCACGCGCCCTACATCGAACTGATGGAGCGCCTGAGCGCATTTATCCCGGTGGGCTACCCAGTCAGCGGCATGCTCACCAACAGCGGCGCGGAGGCGGCGGAAAACGCGCTGAAGATCGTGCGCGGCGCCACCGGCCGTACGGCGGTGATTGCATTTGACGGTGCCTTCCACGGCCGCACCCTGGCCACGCTCAACCTCAACGGCAAGGTCGCGCCCTACAAACAAAAGGTCGGTGTACTGCCCGGCCCGGTGTACCACCTGCCCTACCCCAGCGCTGATAACGACGTGACCTGCGCTGAGGCACTGAAGGCCATGGACCGCTTGTTCAGCGTAGAAATCGACGTCAACGATGTGGCCTGTTTCATTATCGAACCGGTGCAGGGCGAAGGGGGGTTCCTCGCACTGGATATCCAGTTCGCCCAGGCTCTTCGGCGCTTTTGCGATGAGAAGAACATCCTGCTGATTGCCGATGAAATCCAATCCGGCTTTGGCCGTACCGGCCAACGTTTTGCGTTCTCACGCCTGGGGATCGAACCGGACTTGATCCTGCTGGGTAAAAGCATCGCCGGGGGTGTACCGCTGGGCGCCGTAGTGGGGCGCAAGGCGTTGATGGACAACCTGCCGAAGGGCGGCCTGGGCGGCACGTATTCCGGCAACCCTATTGCGTGTGCCGCAGCATTAGCCACCCTTGACGCAATGACAGATGAGCACCTGAACACTTGGGGAGCGCAACAGCAAGAAGCCATCGTTCGCCGCTATGAAGCCTGGTGCGCACAAGGCCTCACGCCCTACCTCGGCCGCCTGACCGGCGTCGGCGCCATGCGCGGCATCGAGCTGGCGAACGCCGATGGCACACCCGCACCGAAACAGCTTGCTCAACTGTTGGGCCTGGCACGGGATGCCGGGTTGTTGCTAATGCCCAGCGGCAAGTCGCGGCATATCATCCGTTTACTGGCACCGCTGACGATTGAACCGGCAGTGTTGGAGGAGGGCTTGGATATCCTCCAAGCGTGCCTGAGACACTTGTCCCAGTAAGGAAGGCCGGGGTTTACCGTAGGTCTGTTTTGCAGGCGGGCAGTCCGGCTGCAACGGGCGCTGCCGGGGTAACGTCGGGATAAGGGCATTGTGCTGCCTTGACCTGATCCCCCTCCCCCCTGAAAATGCCCGACGCTTTTTTGTCCTCGTTTACTGAAGTAGTGAAATTTCAATGCCCGATTCCTACACCATCGAAGAATCCGCCGAAGAAACCGTAGTCGCCTTGCACGCCAAAGCCGAGTACGAAAACGCCATCAATCTTTCACAGCATCTGCCAGCGGCCAAGATCATCAGCGAGATGGTGCTGGACGCTTTCCACACGTCCAAGGAAAGCGACCAGATCCGCGAACTGCGCGTGGCTATCCGCCAGGCCCACGATGCCTTCGACGACGACAAGGCCTACGACCTGATGGGCCAGCTCAAGCAATTGAAAGACGCCGAGGCGGCCGACAATGCAGCCCTGGAGAACCTGAGCAGCCAGTTCTCGATCAGCCGCATCCTGTCGAGCTTCAAGGACGACCCCGAGTTCCAGGAGCTGGTCTACGGCCTGGCGTTGAAGGTGCTGAACCAGAGCCACCAGGCCATCAGCAACCCAAGCGCCGGCAAGAGCAAGGCTTCACGGCCCAAGAAAGAAGCCGAAGTGTTTGTGATCAGCAAGGATGGCATCAGCGTCACCCTGCCACTGCGCACACCACGCTCGAAGCTGAACGTTGACCGTGAGGCGTTTGAGTTCCTTGGCTTCAGCTTTGTGGGTGAAGGCGATGAAGCGGAGCTTACGGTTGAAAGCTTTGTGGACAACACCGGTGCTGAACAGCCGTTGAGCCGTAAGAGTGTGATTACTGCACTGCAGCAGCAGAGCGCGTTTGAGGGGTACAGCATCGCGCAGCAGTAACCCATAATCAGCAACACTGCAGGACCCCTTGTGGGAGCGGGCTTGCTCGCGAATGCGGTGTGTCAGTCAGCGAATATGCCACTGATACACCGCATTCGCGAGCAAGCCCGCTCCCACATTTGTTCTGCGTCGTGTCAACTCATCTGCGTCGCAAACACCTCGCGAAACCGCGCCATCTCGCGCTTGTCTCCCACCGTCACCCGTACCCACTGCGGCCAGCCTTTAAACACCCGGCCGATCAGCACGCCCTGCGCCGCCAACTGCTCGATCACCTGCTCCGCCGGTTGCTTCACGTCGATCATGAAACAGTTGGCCTGTGACGCCGTGCAGGTGAAACCACGGCCTTTCAGCCAGGCCACGGTCTCATCACGCAGCTGGTTATTGAGCGCCTTGCGTTGCGGCAGCAGTTTCACGTCTTCCAGGCTGGCAAGGCCGCCGAGCAGGGTGGAGCCCGCCGGTACGTTGTCGCCGCCAAACACGGCCAGCCGCTCCAGCAGCGCAGGGTGGCCGATTGCCAGACCCAGACGGGCGCCGGCCATGCCGTAGATTTTCGAGAACGTGCGCAGCACCAGCAGGTCGTCATGGTCCTTGACCCAACTGACAACGCTGGGGACGTCGGCGAAGTCGATATAGGCCTCGTCCACCACCAGCACACTGCCTTTGGGTTTGTTTGCCAGTGCCTGGCGGATGGCCTCGGTAGACGTGACAGTGCCAGTGGGGTTATTGGGGTTGCACAGGTAGAGCATGCCCGCCTGGGGATCGGCGGCGAGCATCGCCGGGATGTCGTGGGCGTGGTCGGCGCTCAGACTGACTTCCTTCACCGGCGCCTTGTTCGACTCGGCCGCCTGGCGCGGCACTTCGTAGGACGGCGTGGCCATCACCAGGCCACGGGTTTCGCTGGTGAATGCCAATACGGCATAGCGCAAGGCCGCCATCGAGCCTGCAAATACCGCCACCTGGTCCTCGGCAATTTCCTGCTGTTGGGCAAACAGCCCGGCTAAAGCATACATATGGCCGTAAGGATAACGTCCGGAGGTGGCGATGCCCCGCTGCATCGCCTCCCGCGCAGCGCCTGAAGGGCCATAGGGGCTTTCGTTGTAGTTGAGCCGTACCTTGTCAGACGCTGCCGGCGACGGCGCCGCAACCGCCCAATCCAGGCGCCCCAGTAATGGCAGGGCGGCGCCCACGGCGAGAAGGGACCGACGACTAACGCTGACCATATGACAACTCCTTGTTGTAGGGCGGGTGATGGATTCGCACAGCTCGTACAAAAGTGTATGACGAGAAAGGCGTCGGCCGATTTAACCGAACGCCCAAGAAAAAGCCCCGCGCTTCTCTCGAAGGCGGGGCTTTTTCACTGCGGGACCACTCAGTGAGCGTAGGTCAGCAACAGCTCTTTCGGCACTTGGAAATCCAGGGACATCATCACGCTGAGCGCGGTGATGGTGAAGATCGAGAACACGAACAGCTTGCGCGCCCAGACGGTGTCATCCACCGCTTTGTAGCCGGTCCAGGCCATGTACAACCAGTACATGCCCATGGCGGCGGCGACGGCGAGGTAGCTCATGCCGGCGTAGCCACTGAAGGTCAACATCAAGGTCGCCACAAGGAAGGCCAGGATGTACAGCAGGATGTGTTTCTTGGCGACCTGGATGCCACGTTTAACCGGCAAAACCGGAATCGACGCAGCCAGGTAGTCATTGAAGCGGAAAATCGCGATGGCGTAGGAATGCGGCATCTGCCACAGGCTGAACATCACCAGTAGCACCAGCGCGGCCATGTCGAAGCTATTGGTCACAGCCACATAACCAATGACCGGCGGCATCGCCCCCGACAGACTGCCCACCAGCGTGCCGTGAACCGACTTGCGCTTGAGGTACAGGCTGTAGAGGCCGACGTAGATGACAAAGCCGATCACGGCAAACAGCGCCGCCAGCGGGTTAGCCACCTTGTACAACAGCACCACACCGGCAACACCCAGGACGGTCGCGAACAGCAGCGCCAGCTTCAGGGAAACCAGCCCCTGTACCAGCGCGCGGTTCTTGGTGCGCTCCATCTTGATGTCGATGTCGCGGTCGATGCAGTTGTTGAACACACATCCGGAAGCTACCACCAGGGAGGTGCCGATCATTGCAGCCAGGAAGATGGCCAGATCGACATGTCCCTTGGAGGCCAGGAAGAAACCGCCCGCCACAGAAAGCACGTTACCGAAAATGATCCCCGGTTTGGTGATTTGGATAAAGTGCTTAAGCGACATCGGGTCTTACCTCACTTCGCCATCATGAACGTATGGATGCTGAACATGATCCATATCGACAGGCCAACCAGCAGCAGGATTACTAGGCCTGCGAACACGAACGCAATCACGTTATCGCGCTGCTCTTTCGAGCGATCCAAGTGCAGGAAGTACACCAGGTGAACCAGCACCTGAATCACCGCGAACGCCAGCACGATCATCAACGTGATCGACTTCGGCAGGGTTGGGTACATCACCAGGCCGAACGGGATCAGGGTCAGGATTACCGACAGGATGAAGCCGATGGCGTACGACTTAACGCTGCCGTGGCTCGCATCGTGGCTGTCATGGTCATGGGAGTGTGCATTAGCCATTACAGAGTCCCCATCAGGTAAACAACGGTGAAGACGCAGATCCAGACCACGTCCAGGAAGTGCCAGAACAGGCTCAGGCAGCTCAGGCGAGTCTTGTTGGTGTTGGTCAGGCCGTGTTTATTGACCTGATACATCATCACCGCCATCCACAGCAGGCCTGCCGTTACGTGCAGACCGTGGGTGCCGACCAGCGTGAAGAACGCCGACAGGAAACCGGAACGGTGCGGGCCGTAGCCTTCGGAGATCAGCAGGTGGAACTCGTTGATCTCCATGCCGATGAAGCCCAGGCCGAACAGGAAGGTCAGGCCCAACCAGCTCAGTACGCCCTTCTTGTTGCCCTTGTAGAAGGCCAACATGGCGAAGCCGTAGGTGATCGAACTGAACAACAGCAAGGCGGTTTCGCCGAGCACGTAAGGCAGTTCGAAGATGTCGTGGCCCGACGGGCCACCCGCTACGTTGTTTACCAGTACCGCGTACACCGCGAAGATCGACGCAAACAAGATGCAGTCGGTCATCAGGTAGAGCCAGAAACCGAAAACGGTCATCGGCCCCGAGTCGTGGTGATGGTCATCGTGCCCATGGTCATCGACATGGGCGTGTCCAGCATTGGTCACTAAGTTCGACATGGTTTAAGCCTGTTCCAACGAGGTTTCTACACGGTTGGCCGGGATTTTCTTCTCGGCGACCAGGCGAGCGTGCTGCTCGGCTTCGATGCGTTCGATCGTTTCGACCGGCACCATGTAGCCTTGATCATCACGTGCAGCGTGGACAATGAAGTAGCCGATGGTGCCCACCAGGCTAACGATTGCCAGCCACCAGATGTGCCAGATCATCGCGAAACCGAACACGGTCAACAGCGCACCCATCACCACGCCAGTGGCGGTGTTGCTTGGCATGTGGATCGGTTCGTAGTGCTTGGGCTTCTGGTACGCAGTACCGTCTTCCTTGGCTTCGGTGAACGCATCGATGGTGTTCGCAGTAGGGATCACGGCGAAGTTGTAGAACGGAGGTGGCGACGAAGTCGACCATTCCAGGGTGTGGCCGTTCCATGGGTCGCCGGAGTCGCAAGCGTTCTGCTTACGGTCACGGATGCTCACGTACAACTGGATCAACTGGCAGGCAATACCCACAGCGATCATGATTGCACCGAACATGGCAACGTACAGGTACGGTACCCACTCAGGGTTGGTGGTAGCGTTCAGACGACGGGTCATGCCCATGAAGCCCAGTGCATAGAGCGGCATGAACGCGACGAAGAAGCCCGAGATCCAGAACCAGAATGCAGCCTTGCCCCAGCCTTCGTGCAGCTTGAAGCCGAACGCTTTCGGGAAGTAGAAGCTGAAACCCGCGATGTAGCCGAATACAGCACCACCGATGATCACGTTGTGGAAGTGAGCGATCACGAACAGGCTGTTGTGCAGGACGAAGTCAGCACCCGGGATGGCCAGCAGTACGCCGGTCATGCCGCCAATGGCGAAGGTCACCATGAAGCCCAGGGTCCACAGGACCTGGCTGGTCATGCGCAGACGACCGTGGTAGATGGTGAACAGCCAGTTGAATAGCTTCACCCCCGTCGGGATGGAAATCAGCATCGTTGCCAGGCCGAAGAAGGCGTTGACGCTGGCCCCCGAACCCATGGTGAAGAAGTGGTGCAGCCACACCATGAAGCCCAGTACAGAGATTGCGCCCGATGCGTAAACCATCGAGTGGTGACCGAACAGGCGCTTGCCGGTAAAGGTCGAGATCACTTCGGAGAAGATACCGAACGCTGGCAGGATCAGGATGTACACCTCAGGGTGACCCCATGCCCAGAACAGGTTCACGTACATCATTGGATTGCCACCAAGTTCATTGGTGAAAATGTGGAAATCCAGGTAACGGTCAAGCGACAGCAGCGCCATGGTAGCGGCCAGGATCGGGAACGAAGCCACGATCAGGACGTTGGCCCAGGTGCAGGTCCAGGTGAAGATCGGCATGTCCATCAGTTTCATGCCAGGGGCGCGCATTTTCAGCACGGTGGCCAGGAAGTTGACCCCCGTCAGCGTCGTCCCGAGTCCTGATAACTGTAGCGCCCAGATGTAGTAGTCCACACCCACGCCAGGGCTGTATTGCAGGCCCGACAATGGCGGATACGCAACCCAACCGGTCTTGGCGAATTCGCCGACGCCCAGGGAAACGTTGATCAGCACAACGCCGGAAACCAGCAGCCAGAAGCTCAGGGAGTTCAGGAACGGGTAAGCCACGTCACGCGCGCCGATCTGCAGCGGCACTGCAAGGTTCATCAGGCCGGTGAAGAAAGGCATCGCCATGAAGATGATCATGATCACACCGTGGGCGGTGAAGATCTGGTCATAGTGTTCAGGCGGCAGGTAGCCAGGCGAACCCTCGGTGGCCATGGCCAACTGGGTACGCATCATGATGGCGTCGGCAAAACCACGCAGCAACATGACCATGGCGACGATGATATACATCACGCCGATTTTCTTGTGGTCGACCGACGTCAGCCACTCGGTCCACAGGTAGGTCCACTTCTTGAAATAAGTGATTGCCGCAAACAGTGCCAGACCACCCAACGCGATCATGGCGATGGTAATCATCACAATCGGCTCGTGGAACGGGACCGCATCCCAACTTAATTTACCAAACATCGTTTACTCCTCTGCCCCAGCAGTTGAATGCGAGCCCGCGTCAGAACCTTCAACCGCGGCCACTTCTTTCTTCTCGTGCTTGACCGGCTTGCCTGGCTTCATACCTTCGTACTTGTCGACGATTTTCTGAAACAGGTTCGGCTCAAACGCGGAGTACAGCGCGACTGGGTTGTTCTGGCTTGGTTTGGTCAGGGCGTCGTATTCAGCTTGATCAAGCTGTTTAGGTGCGGCCTTGACTTTGGCGACCCAGGCGTTGAAATCTTCCTGGCTCGTCGAGATCGCTTTGAATTTCATGCCGGTGAAGCCAGCGCCGCTGTAGTTCGCGGAGATGCCTTCCATTTCAGCTTTTTCGTTGGCGATCAGGTGCAGTCGGGTCTGCATGCCTGCCATCGCGTAGATCTGACCGCCCAGGGCTGGGATGAAGAACGAGTTCATCACGGCGTCGGAGGTAATCCGGAAATTAAGCGGAGTGTTCTCCGGGAACTGGATCTCGTTGACAGTGGCGATACCCAGGTCCGGGTAGATGAACAGCCACTTCCAGTCCAGCGCAACCACTTCGATATTGATCGGCTTGACGTCGGATTCCAGCGGACGGTACGGGTCCAGTTCATGGGTCGACTTATAGGTGATGTAACCCAGGGCGATGATGATGAGGATCGGAACCAGCCACACCGCGATTTCAATCTTGGTGGAGTGCGACCACTTCGGCGCGTAGGTCGCGCTGGTGTTCGACGCGCGGTATTTCCAGGCGAAGGCGAAG
The DNA here is from genome assembly GCF_900005865.1 of Pseudomonas sp. 58 R 12. Taxonomy (NCBI): domain Bacteria; kingdom Pseudomonadati; phylum Pseudomonadota; class Gammaproteobacteria; order Pseudomonadales; family Pseudomonadaceae; genus Pseudomonas; species Pseudomonas sp. 58 R 12. The sequence goes on along the minus strand of NZ_CVTP01000017.1, from coordinate 93,917 downwards.
GTCATGATGATCACAGGCACCACGACCAGCAGCATCAGCAGGGTGGCGGTGATGATCAGGTTTCGTTGATCCAGACCGATCTGTCCTTTTGGGTCCATCAAGGTCCACTTACAGCCTCCCAGCATTAACATCATGCCAAGCAGCGGCAAAAAGCCTAGTAATCGGGGGTACCTGTTTTTACTCATCTCACGACCTCTAAAGCAGCTTGCGCAATGCAGTTGGGTTTTGATCGCCAACACTTCACCCTGCCAAGGGTTGGCATTTCTCTTCGATTGAATAAGAGCCTGCCCGTCACGCCATAAATCTACGTTTCACGGACCTGCGGTGAGTTCTTATTCGATTTCGTGGCTAAAGGCCTTGTTACAGACCAATTCCATTTGGTGCGGGTAGTTGAAAGGCTGCCGGAACCTTGGGGTCGCACAGAGCCATCCATCTGCCCCTCGACCGCTCCAGTGCTCAAAGATTGAACAGCACCGGACATTCAGTGCGGGCGATTGTAGTTAGCTAGCGATGTATAAACCATGTCTTATAAAGAAATAATTTTTATCGATTACAGCAATAATCCTTCACCTTTATTGCAAAGGTTCGCGATCTTATCGTGTTCGATTCTCAACAAAAACCACAAAAATTGCCGTGTTATAGGGCAACCTGCCGCAGTCCTTACGGTCTGTAAGGGCACGCCAAACCGATGCAACCCCCCATAAAACAAGGCATTCAGACATCACGAAATCGCGGGAGCAGCGTGAGGTGCACGCCACTGGCGGAGCCACGAAGTGACAGCACATCTTGGCCGCATGATGCAAATTTAAGCGACCGTTTGGCGGGTCAGAAACGTCTTGCGGCTGCTTCCGTGTGACAACATGTCGCATGCTGCGCGCACTCGCCGTTGTCCTGCGTCACGCTCTGTTCACAAATCCCCACAAACAAAAAACGCCCCGGCCTTCCTTTAAGGAGGACCGGGGCGTTTCAGTAAATGGCTCAGGCTTTGCGCTAGCGATTCCGGTAAATGCCCAGGGGCACCAGGATTACCGTCAGCACGAACGCGACCAGAGCCCATTGCGCCAGGGACAGGCCCAGCACCGGTGGGTACGGGGTGCTGCAGAAACCATCGACCTGGAAGCCCAAGGGAAACACCTTGGCCAGGGGCAGGTCATCGACGATCGGTTGCAGCACATCAATGCCGCAGCTGACCTGGGGATAGAACTGGGTGTACACATGGTGACCGGCTGCGGCGACACCACCGAGGGCGCTGAGGATCACCAGCCCTTCGAAAAAGGTGAGCGCCCCTTTGGTGCGCATGGCCGCGCCGATGAACGCGAAGATCGCGATCAGCAATAAGGCATAGCGTTGCAGGATGCACAGCGGGCATGGCGCCTCGCCCAGCACCACCTGCATGTAGAGCGCACCGCCGATCAGCGCCAGGCAGATGATGCCCAGCAACACCAGAAAGCGCCGCTCCCTGCCTAAACGCAATTCGTCACTCATTTCCGGTTCCCTTTGTTTGGTTGTGCCAATGGCCGCAAGTTTACACACAGGGAGTGGTTTAAACAGAGGGGGGTTAACGGGGGATTAATCTGGAGAAATAGAGAACTCAATGTGGGAACGGGCTTACTCGCGAATGCGGTGTGTCAGTCAACTTATGTATGACTGATCTACCTCATTCGCGAGCAAGCCCGCTCCCACATTTTTGGACAGTGTGGACCTTGAGGCCTTATTCCAGGGCCGCCGCTGGGCCGAAGAATTCGTAGCGGCTTTGTTTTTCGGGGACACCCAAGGCTTTGAGGTGGCGCTTGATCGCGGCCATGAAGCCTTTGGGGCCAAGGAAATAGGCGTCGATGTCGCGCTGCTCGGGCAACCACGCCGCAAGCTGTTCCAGGCTGAGCAACCCCACCTTGTCCGCCGATGGGCTCACACCATCATCTTCGGCGTAGCAATAGAAGCGCTTGAGCTGCGGGTGCTTGGCGGCCAGGGCATCCACCCAGTCACGGAATGCATGCACGCCGCCATTGCGCGCGCAGTGAATGAAGTGCACCGGACGCTCGGTGGCCAGGGCGGCTTCGAGCATCGGCAAGGTGGGCGTGATGCCGACCCCGCCGCTGATCAGCACCAGCGGTTTATCGCTGGCCGCCAGGGTGAACTCACCCGACGGTGGGAACAGGTCGATGGTCGCGCCGACGTGCAATTGGTCATGCAGGTAGTTGGATACCCGCCCACCGGCTTCGCGCTTGACGCTGATACGGTACAGGCCCGCGTCAGTCAGGGCCGACAGGGAATAGTTGCGGCGCACTTCCTCGCCATCCAGCACCAGCTTCATGCCGATGTACTGGCCCGGCGCGGCATTGAGGATCGGGCCGTTGTCCACCGGGGCAAAGTAGAAGGAGATGATCTCGTCGCTCTCCTCCACCCGCTTGACCAGCAGGAACGGCCGCGCACCACGCCAGCCACCGGGTGCCTGGGCTTTCTCTTCATAGATCGCCGCCTCAGCGCCGATCAGGATATCCGCCAGTTGGCCGTACGCCGCGCCCCAGGCACTCATCACTTCGGGGGTCGCGATCTCGCTGCCCAGCACTTCGGAAATCGCCCGCAGCAGGCAGGCACCGACGATCGGGTAATGCTCCGGCAGGATCTGCAGGGCCACGTGCTTGTTGATGATCTTGGCCACCAAATCACCCAGTTGATCCAACTGGTCGATATGTCGCGCATACATCAACACACCGTTGGCCAGGGCGCGGGGCTGGTCGCCGCTGGCCTGGTGCGCCTGATTGAACAGCGGACGAACTTCTGGGTACTCGGAGAGCATCATGCGGTAGAAATGGGTGATCAATGCTTCGCCACCACTTTCCAGCAGGGGCACGGTGGACTTGACGATGGCACGGTCTTGGGCACTAAGCATGGGAGCCTCCTGGGCTTCTTCACTGATTACCCTGACTTACTCAGTATTCGTGCCAACTTATTAATCTTTACTTTTCAAGCACTTAAATTACATGTAGTCAGTATGACTTCCTACACCTTATAGTCATAAGGACTACAAGGAGTCTTTATGACTGCGCACTCATTGCTCACCACCCTGCTGCCTCTGGTCGCCGACCTGTCCCGCGAACTGCCTGAAGGCGAGCGTTACCGCCGCCTGCTGCAAGCGATGCGCGCCCTGCTCCCTTGCGATGCCGCCGCGTTGTTGCGCCTGGACGGCGAATGGCTGGTGCCACTGGCCGTCGATGGCTTGAGCGCCGACACCTTGGGTCGACGCTTCAAGGTCAGCGAGCATCCGCGCTTTGCCGTGCTGCTGAGCAGCCCCGGCCCCACGCGCTTTGACAGTGACAGCGAATTGCCCGACCCCTATGACGGCTTGGTGGATGGCCTGCATGGCCACTTGGAAGTACACGACTGCATGGGCTGCCCGCTGTTCGTCGACGACCAGCCCTGGGGCCTGCTGACCCTGGATGCCCTCGACACCGAGCGTTTCGAACGCGTGGAACTCGATGCACTGCAAGCCTTCGCCAGCCTCGCCGCCGCCACCGTCAATGTAGCCGAGCGCATCGAGCGCCTGGCCTTGCGCGCCGAAGACGAACACCAGCGTGCCGAGATTTACCGCCAGGCCAGCGGCCAGCAGCACAAGGAAATGATCGGCCAAAGTAAAAGCCACAAGCGCCTGGTCGAGGAGATCAAATTGGTCGGTGGCAGCGACCTGACCGTACTGATCACTGGCGAAACCGGAGTGGGCAAGGAACTGGTGGCCCAGGCCATCCACGCCGCATCAACACGCGCGGACAAACCGCTGATCAGCCTCAATTGCGCCGCCCTACCGGAAACCCTGGTGGAAAGCGAGCTGTTCGGCCATGTGCGCGGCGCCTTCACCGGCGCGTTGAATGAGCGCCGCGGCAAATTCGAGCTGGCCAATGGCGGTACGTTGTTCCTGGATGAAGTGGGCGAACTGTCACTGACGGTGCAAGCCAAGCTGCTGCGGGTACTGCAAAGCGGCCAGTTGCAGCGGCTGGGCTCGGACAAGGAACACCAAGTGGACGTTCGCCTGATCGCCGCCACCAACCGCGACCTGGCCTTTGAGGTGCGCAACGGCCGCTACCGCGCCGATTTTTACCACCGCCTCAGCGTGTACCCCCTGCAAGTACCGGCGCTGCGCGAACGCGGGCGCGATGTACTGCTGCTGGCCGGCTACTTCCTCGAACAGAACCGCTCGCGCATGGGCCTGGGCAGCTTGCGCCTGACCAGCGATGCCCAGGCGGCGCTGCTGGCCTATAACTGGCCGGGCAACGTGCGAGAGCTGGAACATTTGATCGGACGCAGCGCGCTGAAAGCCTTGGGAAACTGTCGCGAACGTCCGAGGATTTTAAGCTTGAGTGCCCAGGACCTCGACCTGCCCGATGTCAGCGCGCCGCAGATCGAAGAACAGACTGACATGGCGACCGCCGTCACCGGCGACCTGCGTCAGGCCACCGAGCACTACCAGCGCCAAATCATCAGCGCTTGCCTGGAGCGCCACCAGCACAACTGGGCCAGCGCCGCCCGCGAACTCGGCCTGGACCGCGCCAACCTCGGCCGAATGGCCAAACGCCTTGGAATGAAATAACCCAAACAACTCGCTCCCACATTTAGATTTGTTGTGCCTTAAAGACTGGGTTCACACGCTTCACCCTCCGAAACACCAACACATTCCCCACCATCACCAGCACCAACCCCACCAACGCCGGCGCCGTCCACTGATACCCCTCAACAAACGCCGACACATTCAGCGCCACCACCGGAAACAACACCGTGCAATACGCCGCACGCTCCGGCCCCATCCGCCCCACCAACGTCAGATAAGCCGTAAACCCAATCACCGACCCCGGAATCACCAGGTACCACAACGCGCCGACATACCGCGCGCTCCAGTCCATCTCGAACGGAATCCCACGCACCACGCAATACGTCGCCAACATCGCCGCGCCATACGCCATGCCCCAGGCATTGGTGGTCAACGGCCTGAGCCCGGCCTTCTGCTGCAAACTCGAGAGCATATTGCCCGCCGAGAAACACATTGTCCCCAGCAACGCCAACCCCAAGCCGAGCAAGGTCTGCGGACTGGCGGTATGCCCCACCAGTTCTGGCCAGAACAGCAAGCCCAGTCCCAGCAAGCCAAGGCCGCCGCCCATCAACACATTGCGCGCCACCCGCTGGCCGAAAAATACCCGGGCATTCAGCGCGTTCCACAGCGTAGCCGTGGAGAACACCACCGCCACCAACCCACTGGGAATCCACTGGCTGGCCGTAAGAAAGCACATGAAGTTGACGCAGAACAGGCACAGCCCTTGGGCCAGGCAGATCAAGTGCCCACGCCGGTTCATCACCTGCAACTTGCGGCTGAGCACCAACAGCGCAAACAACACCAGCGCCGCCAAGCCAAAGCGATAAACGATGGACACGGGGATGGCCACCACGCCCAGTTGCCACTTGAGGGCGATCCAGGTGGTGCCCCAGATCAGCACGGTGAGTAAATACAGGGAAAGGTTCATAGCGGGCTCCATCGGTTGAGCCACAGTGTGGCCCGCCCTCCGTGGCGCGCTCTTGCACAATCTTGCGCTTTTGTCGGACGACGGGATCACAGCGCCAACTGCGGGGAGTAGGATGCAAAGCGTCGGAGAGTACTCACCATGCCTGATCTGGAATCCCTGCAAGTCTTTCAAGCCCTTAATCGCTCGCCCAACGCACGCCTTGAGGCCTGCGCCGAGCTCGGTGACGGCTTGTCTGCGGCGTTGTGGAGCAACCACCATGACTCGCAGGATTACCAGGCGCCGAGCCATCACACGCTGTCGTGCTACATCGGCGGCGGCACCGGCACCTTTCGGCGTGACCAGCCGGGCACCAAGGGCGGGCCCGACAAGCTGTGCATCCTGCCCGCCGAGCATCAGTCGGCGTGGGTGATCAACGGCGAGATTCGCCTGGCCCACGTGTATTTCAGCCCGGAGCAGTTTGCGTTGGGCTGCATCACCCTGCTCGACCGCGAGCCCCGCACCTTGCACCTGCGCGAAAGCACCTTCCTGGAAGATGCCAGCCAGGCCCGGCGCTTTCATCAATTGATCGCGCTGAACTGGCACGAACCCGCCGAGCGCTTGCTGACCAGCAGCCTGGCCCATGAAATGCTCAGCCACACCCTGCTCAGCCAGGTGGGCGCGCGTGAAGGGCTGCGCCTGAAAGGCGGGTTGGCGGCGTACCAGCGACGACTGTTGGTGGACTACATCGATCACCACCTGGAAGACCCGATCAGCCTGGGCCAATTGGCCGGGATGTGCGCGCTGTCGGAGTACCATTTCGCGAGGATGTTCCGCCAGACGTTCGGCCTGCCGCCCCATCAATATTTGTTGGCGCGGCGATTGACCCGTGCCCAGGCGCTGCTGCGCAGCGGCGCCCTGCCCTTGGGCGAGATCGCCTTGATGTGCGGTTTCTCCAGCGCCAGCCACTTCACCCATCGCTTTCGCCAGGCCATGGGCGCCACACCCGGCGAGTATCGCCAGGCGTTCTGCGCTTAGATCATCAACCCCAGGGTCTTGGCCTTGGCCACCGCTTGCGTACGCCGCTCGACGCCGAGTTTGCTGTGGATGCGCCGCGCGTGGGTCTTGACGGTGTGCAGGGAGATAAACAGGCGGTCGGCGATTTCCAGGTTGGAGTTACCCAGGGCGATCAACTGCAGCACTTCCAGCTCGCGCTGGCTGAGTGGGTTCTCGACCGCTCCTGACGTTGAGGCTTGGGGCTCCATGCCCAGCTCGCTCAACAACCCCGGCGAGCGCAGCCGCAGCTCGCGAATCGCCTGCTGCACCTGGCAACGCTCCGCCAGCTCCAGCCCGGTTTGCAGCGAACGGCGCGCCAGTGAGGCGTCGCCGACTTGCCAAGCCACTTCGCCGAGCACCAAGTGCAGCTCGGTCTCCAGGCAGAGCATGCCGCGTTGGTGGGCGATGCCCAGCAAGGCCGTAAGCCGCGCTACGGGTTGCTCGGCACAGCCCAGTTTCACTTCCGCCAGTACCAGCAGGTATTCCAGACGCGGGATCAGTTCCAGGGTGGCCGGCGGCGCCTGCTTGGCCTCGGGCCCACGGAAATGGCGCAGTACGCGGCGCACTGCTTCTACGGTCAGGTCGGCGCGCCCCTGTTGCAACCAGAAATGCCCGCTGACCAACAGCAGCACCGCGCGATACACCCTGTCGGGCACCTGGCGTTGTTGCATCAGCCGTTCGGCTTCGCGCAGTTGGTCAAAGGCTTGGGCGTAGTCGCCACGATTGGCCGCCATCAGCGCCAAGCCGAGAAACCCGTAGAGCACGCGCTTGTCCTGGCTGTGCAGGCACACCTTCAAGCCTGTTTCGAAGCATTCGACCGCCAGGCTGTCTTGCCCCTGGCGCAACGCCAGATGCCCGCGCCGCAGGGCAATGCGCCCGACCAAGGGCCCGGCCTTGAGCCGCTGCTTGAGTAACATCGCCTGCACATTTTCCAGCAGGCTTTGCGCCCGATACGGCGCGCCGCGCTGCTCCAGCAATTGCGCGTGATCCAGTTCGAGCAAGGCCTCGAGCAGCAACGAACCATGGGCCCGGGCCAGGCACAACGCTTCACGGCTCAGGCTCTGGGCCACGTCCAACTCGCCACGCAGCAAGGCTTGCTGGGTCAGGCCCGACAAGCACATCAGCCGCGACGTCCAGGCACTGTCGGGCAAGGCTTGCAGCGCCTCCAGGAAATGTTCGCGAGAGCGCTCTGCATCGCCGCCCAAATGCAGCAGCCAGCCCCATTGCGCCTGCCAGCGCGCCAGCAGGTAGCGTTGTTGCGCCGCCGTCGGTTGCGGGGCGAACCGCGCAAGCTGGTCGATGCATTGCGCGGCCCTGTCGAAACGCCCGGCGAACAGCAATGCCGCCGTCACCAGCCCGACCAGTTGCGCCGAGCCGAGCATCAATTCATCGCCATGCTGCTCGTGCAAGCGCAACAGCAACACCGCGTTCTGCTGGCGGAACAGGTCCTCGAAACTGAAGTACTGCAACAGGCTCACCGCGACTTCATATTCTTCGGCCAGCAAGGCGTGCTCAAATGCCGCCTGCCAGTCCTGTTCGGCGGTGAACCATTGGCAGGCGCGCCGGTGCCAGGAGCGCTTGGCCGGCCAGGGCTCATCACGCATCAGCTGTGCCAGCGGCGGGAAAACCTGTAGCCAATCCGTGTCTTCCCAAGGCTGGATAAACGCGCCGAGGGCCTGCAAGTCCCGCAGGTATTGGACGCCGTCGCCAAAGCCGAACAGGTGCTCGCACAACCCCGTATTAAAGCGCGGCAGATGGGCCAACACGCGCCAGGCTTCGGCCAGCTCGGCCGGCAAGGTGCTGAACAGCTCGTGTTGCAAATAGTCGAGCAAGGTTTTGTCCGGGTGACCATCGCCGAGCAGCGCGATGCGCACACCGGCGCACCAGCCGGCGCTGAACTGCAACACACGGTCGACGGACTGCCCTGGCGCATGGCTGAGCAGTTGCTTGATTTCCTCAGGATCAAACGCCAACTCGGCGCCACACTCCAGCAACTCATCGTCGAGCAACAGCCGTGGCCAATTGCACGCCGGACGGCGCCGCGCCCCAAGCCACCAGCTCAACGCCGGGCTGCTGGCAGTGAGCAGGCGGTCGAGCAAGGCGTCGGTGTCGGGCGCGGGTAAGCGGCAGAAGTCATCGAGGAACACCCACGCCGAGGTGTGCCAGCGGCCAAGGTCCAGCAGCAACGTGGCTTCATCGGTGAATGGCAAGCCGAGGCTTTGTGCCAGGCGCAGGCACAGATCGAGAGGGCTGAGGGCAACACCATTGAGCGGCAACCAGTACACCTGGCAATCCTGGGGTGCCTGCAATGCGCACTCGGCGAGCAACGCACTTTTGCCACTGCCACCCGGCGCGCACAACAGCTTCACCCTGACCTGCGCCGCCAGCAAAGGCACCGCCAAGCGCGGGCGCAGCAGATGGTGGGCGGACAGCCGAGGCATGAATCCAGGACGGTCCAGGCAGCGTGTCATGGCGGTCATTGCTGCATCCTGCGTTTTTATTGTTATGCAACGTGGCGACTACCCTAGTCCTGTGGTCGGCGGTTGTTGAAGAAGTATTCAGCGGGGTGATTGAAGGGCATAAAATTCAAGGCATACACAAACCAATGTGGGAGCGGGCTTGCTCGCGAATGCGGTGGATCAGTCTAAGAATCCAGTGACTGACACTCCGCATTCGCGAGCAAGCCCGCTCCCACATTTGGATTATGTTTCAAATGGAGATCAGCGAACCCCCTCTGCCCTCAACGCCGCCGGCGTGTAATCCGCCGCCTTGGCATTGAACCCAAACACAAAACTGCTCTTCTCCTCGTTCTTCATCCCCAAGGCGATGTAGCGCCCGGCGATGATGTCGTACAGCGTCTCCACCGTGTAGGCGGGCACCTGGTGGTTGTAGTAGAACTGCGCATGCCCCTCGGCAACCCGCCACAGTTGGCCACGGCCGTCATAGTGATCCACCAGTGCCACCTGCCAGCTGTCTTCGTCGATGTACATGTGGCGCTTGGCGTAGATGTGCCGCTCGCTCGGCTTGACCGTGCCAACCACTTCCCACACGCGGTGCAGCTCATAGCGCGTCAGGTCCTGGTTGATGTGGCCGGCCTTGATGATGTCGTCGTACTTGAGCGTCGGCTGGTCCAGCTTGTAGCTGTTGTAGGGGATGTACATCTCCTTCTTGCCCACCAGCTTCCAGTCATAACGGTCAGGCGCGCCGGAGAACATATCGAAGTTATCCGTAGTGCGCAGCCCATCGGATGCAGTACCCGGACCGTCATACGACACCTGCGGCGCGCGCCGCACGCGGCGCTGGCCGGCGTTGTAGATCCAGGCCAGGCGCGGCTCCTTCACCTGGTCGAGGGTTTCGTGTACCAACAGCACGTTGCCCGCCAGCCGCGCCGGCGCCGTCACCGATTGCTTGAAAAAGCTCAGCACGTTGGCGGCCTTGGCCTGGTCCATGTCCGGGATCGCTTGCGGCACCGCCACTTCTTCTTCGAAGCGGATCGGCGTGTACCCGCCGTTGGTCTGCGGGGTGGCCTGGGTGATAATGCGGCGCAGGTTGCCACCGTGGTATCGGGTGATGTGGTTCCACAGCACTTCCACGCCATTCTTCGGAATCGGGAACGCGTAGTAGCGGTTGCCGGTGAAATTTTCCAGGCCATTACCGTCGTTGATGGCCTTGACGTTCAGCGCGCTGCGCTTGATCGACTCGTAAATCTCCGGCGGCAGATTGACCGTGCGGTGGCTTGGATACACCGGAATTTTATAGGTCTCGGGATAGCGCTTGAACATCGCTACCTGGCCGTCAGACAGCTTGTCTTTATATGTGTCGACGGTGGCGGCGGTGATCACGAACAATGGTTTTTCACTGGCGAACGGGTCGGCGAGGAAGCCCTTGCTGTCCACCGCACCGGCGTTTTTGGGAATGCCGCCCGTCCAGGCCGGGATCGAGCCATCGGCGTTGCCGGCTTTTTCGGCGCCCACCGGGGTCAGGGTGGTGCCCAGCTTGGCCGCCTCGTCCGGCGACACCGCCGCCATCACGTTGGCGGCCAACAGGCTGAGGGCCATTACCGCAATTATCTTACGCATAGAGTCTTGTCCTTCTTTAAGCCAAATCAGAAGTTCACGCCGAAGCTGAGGGCGAGGAAGTCGCGGTCGGTCAGGGTGTTGTAGTCGCCACCAAAGAAGTCGGTGTAGCTGAGGCTGGCGGTGTAGGTGTTGCGGTAGTCCGCATCGACCCCCGCACTGATCGCCTTGGCGCCTTTGTTGAACAGGCCGTTGGGGCCGTAGCCGGCGACGTCATGGGACCAGGACAGGTTGGGCTTGAGGTTGATCCCGGCGATCACGTTGTTGTAGTCAAGGATCGCTCGCGCGCGGTAACCCCAGGAGGTGGACGTGACAAAGCCATCGGTGTCGCCTTCGAAACCATAAGCGCCGTACACCGAGTCGCGGCCGTAACGCAGTTTGGATTTATCCTCTAGGCCGCCGACGTGCACGATGGCCGCTTCGCCCACCAGCGTCAGGCGTTCAGCGCCGAGTACCTGGTCGAAGAATTGGGTCATGCTGCTTTGGATCTGGGTGATTTCCTTGCGGCGGTAGCCTTTGTTGTCGTCGCCGAAGTTGCTGCGGATAGGTGAGGCGAGCTGGCCTGCGACGGGGTTGATCAGGGCCAGGGTCAGGTCGGTGGTATTGAGTTGCACCGGAGCATTTGGGCGGTAGCTGATCTCTCCGGTCCACGCCGTGCCGGTGGGCAAGGTGGTGGAAAAACTGACCCCGAACAGGCGAATATCTTCCGGGTAGTCGAGGTAGTACTGGCCGCGGCCGAGCATCAGGCTCTGCACCAGGCCCGCACCGGAGCCCGGCGCAATGGCGTTGGCGGTGCCGGAGATCGCGCCGAGTGTCGCCAAGTTGGTGTTGTTGGTGATGGTGCCCACGATCGGTGAACGGCTGTGGTAGTTCATGAAGTACAGGCCGTACTCGGTGTCATCCCCCAGCCAACGCAAGGCCGTACCGAACTGGCCGGAATCCCGCGCATCGCGGTCACCGGCGCGACGTACGATCACGCCTTCATTGGTCGCGCCAAACCCTTGGCCGAACGCCGCCGCCACAGGTTGCAACGGCCTGATCGCCGGGTTCCCGACGGTGTAGTTGTTGGTGCAACCATCCGCCGCCACATCGCTGCCAAAAAAAGTGCCGCAGTTATCCAGCACCGTCTGGTCCCATTCCAGCTGGTAGAACCCTTCTACGGTCAGTTGGCTGGTCAGGCTTTGTGAAGCGAACAGCATGTTGACCGGGATCAGCCCTTCCTTGATCTCGGCACCCGGGCGACGGAAGGCAGACACGTCAATAGGGTTGATGCTGTTGATGGAGTTGCCGATGAAAGTACTTTCACCCCAGCTCACCACTTGCTTACCCGCGCGCACGGTGCCCGGCAGATCGCCCAGTGAGTAGTTGTGATAAACGAAGGCATCGAGGATCTGCGCACCGCTGGACTTGGCGCCTTCCTTGCGGTTGTGGTCGCTGATCTGCTTGAACTCGCGATCTTCGTCCTTGAGTTCGAAGTCGTACCAGTATTTGCCACGGACAAACACGCCCGTGTCGCCGTACTTCAATTCAAGGTCGTGCAGGCCTTTGAAGATTTTCGAGAAGGTCTCGCCCTTCTTGAAGTTCAGGCGCCCGTCATCCCCGGTGGAAGCCTGGCCGGTGCCGCCATTGACGGTGCCCACCAGTTTTTTGTCCGCATCGCGCATGCCCCAACTCGCGCCCACCGACAGCGAGGAGTCGAATTGCCCTTCGATCTCGCCAATGTTGAATGAAACAGCCTGTGCCTGCGCACAGCAACCCAACGCAACCGCAGCGGCCAGCGCCTGTGGCCTGAAGATGGCGCGCATTGTTGTTCTTGTCATGCGTCTTCCCCGGTGAGTGACAGAAGGCCCCACCCTACTGCCGCCCATCAGGAGGGATAAGCGCACCAAGGAGGGATTCGTGTTGTCGCTCGAAAGGATTACCGGGCGCTCTGGCGTGGGTCTGCGCGCGGGCATGCACCGTGTGGATGGCGGGTTATCAGGAAGATGGATGGAGCACGTTAGAACTGTTGCTGATTCAGCAACAGTCCTTGTCATGAATCGGCATTACTCATTTTGTTACTAACGGCTATTCTTGCCGGGCTTTCAGGGCAAACGGCCCACTTCCCCGACCGGAAGAAAAGCCAGATTCAAATGGATTGATGACTGTTTTCAATCCGTTACCGGTGTTCACTGACGTTGATTTGTCGCTCCTTGATCCAACGTCTTACTTCGGCCGCTGCCTATGCAGCGGCCTTTTTTATGCCTTGAATAAAACGGGGCGCCATCAGCGCCCCGTAGGATTCACTCTTTTTCAAGCAACGATCACAGGCTGTATTTCTGCAGATTGGCCATCATCTCCTTCAACGCCTCGATATTGTCCTTGGGGTGGGCCGCACCGTCGAAGTCGCAGATCTGCTGCCAGTGTGCGGCCACATCGTCGGGCGAGAAGCCGGCTTCAGGGTCAAAGCCCACGCCCAAGCTGCGTTCCCAGCGGGTCTTGCCGATCCAGCCGCCGCCTACTTCAAACAGCCCCGAGGTTTCCTGACACGCCTCACTGCCCAGGTACACCACCAGCGGGCTGACCAGCTCCGGCTTGAGGCGCTCGAACACTTGCGGTGGGATCAAGCCTTCGGTCATGCGCGTGCCGCCGGTGGGGGCAATGGCGTTCACCAGAATGTTGTTCTTGCGCCCTTCCAGCGCCAACGTGCGGGTCAGCCCATAGAGGCCAAGCTTGGCCATGCCGTAGTTGGACTGGCCGAAGTTGCCATAGATGCCCGAGGTGGACGCAGTGAAAATCACCCGGCCGTAAGCTTGCTCACGCAGATGGGGCCAGGCAGCGCGGGTGACTTTGTAGGCGCCTTCGACATGCACCCGGTAAACCAGGTCCCAATCGCTGTCGTCCATTTTGTGGAAAGTCTTGTCACGCAGAATACCAGCGTTATTGACCACCACATCGATACGGCCGAAGGCATCGAGGGCGTTCTGCACGATCTTGTCACCGTCGGTGACAGAGTCATGGTTGGCCTCGGCAATACCGCCCGCTTCACGAATCTCGGCCACGACCCGGTCGGCTGCCGAGGCATTCGCGCCTTCACCCTGGGTAGAACCACCGAGATCGTTGACCAACACTTTCGCGCCATGTTTAGCGAACAACAGCGCATGGGCCCGGCCCAATCCGCCGCCGGCACCGGTGACGATCACGACCTTATCCTGGAACTGCACTGACTCACTCATACCGAACTCCAATGGCGACAATGGGAATGGGTCGAGTGTCAGGCACGGGGGCTCTGGTCACAATAGATACGGCAGGGGCTGAATGGTGCTCGATAAGGCTGAGGGATGATTGTGATGGACTAACGAAAATCTAAATGTGTGTAGTGAGCGGGCTTGCCCCGCGCTGGGTGGCCAAGCCGCCCCAATAAAGACACCGCCGAGTTCCAGATAGAACCCATTTGCCTGGTTTAGGGCCGCTTCGCAGCTCAGCGCGGGGCAAGCCCGCTCACTACAAGTGTTCTTGAGGCTTTAATGGCTATCGCAGGCAAGCCAGCTCCCGCACTGGGCCAGCAATTCGCTCGCGAAACGCCAGGTAGTGCTTGAGCACCTGCACCGGCGCCTCGATCTGCGGATAGTGGCCGATATTGGCCAGCAAGACCGTGTCGGCGTGGGGCACCAACTCGTGGTAACGCTCCACCATGTGGGCGCCGGAGATCGGGTCTATCTCGCCATCAATCACCCGCAGTGGGACTTCAGCCTGCTGCATTGCCGCGACCCAACGATCACGCAGGCGCCGACGCTGAGGAATGTAGGCGATGAGCTTGTGCAGGATGCGCGTGCCATCGTGACACTCGATCAGGCTCCAGAAATCATCCAGAGCGCTTTCGCTGGGGCGGGTATTGGGGCCGAATATCTGGCTGAAGCTGTTCGCCAGGGCATTGCGCCCAAACGCACGGCCGATCATCCAGCCCAGGGGGCTGAGCAAGAGCTTTTGTACCAGCGCCGGGCGATGGGTCTCAGGAAACAACCCCCCGTTGAGAAACACACAACTGGCCATCTGAAAGCGACCTTCATAGTGCCGCGCCAGTAATTCCTGGGCGACGCTGTCGCCGTAGTCATGGGCCAGCACATGCACCGGCTGCTCGACTCGCAGGTGCTCGAGCAGTGCCTGCTGCAAATCCGCCTGTTCCAGTAGGCAATAACCGTGGTCCAGCGGCTTGGCCGAGTCGCCAAAACCGAGCATGTCGCAGGCGATCACCAAGTTGCGGTGGGCCAGGGGCTGCCACACGTAGTGCCAGTCCCAACTGGCAGTGGGAAAGCCATGGATCAGCAGCAACGGCTCGCCCTGCCCCGCCACCCAGTAACGGATGCTGCGGCCGTGGAATTCGAATGTCTGGCTGCGTTTGCGCCAGACACTGAGCGGAATCTCGGCGAGTGGCATCAGGTTTTATACCCAGGATCGACGCGGTCCAACTTGCGCAGCAACGCCGGCCAGGCCAGCGCGCCCCCCATACCTTGTGCGCTCTTTGTGACCGCCGCCACCATTGCCTTGGCACCGATGAGTATCTGCGGCCCGATGGCGATCAATTCAGCGCCGCCGCTTTGCGCCAGCACCTGGATATCGCAGGCGCGCTGGAAGGTAAACATCATCAAAAAAGTGTCGGCGATGGTGCTGCCGCACGTCAGCAGCCCGTGGTTGTGCAGCATCAGGAAATTGTTTTCGCCAAGATCGGCCTGCAAGCGGGCCTTCTCTTCGTGGTTCAACGCCACCCCTTCGTAGGCGTGATAGGCCAGGCTCGACAGCACGAATAGGGACTGCTGGCTGATCGGCAACACGCCTTGTTTCTGCGCCGCCACCGCAACACCCGAAGCGGTGTGGGTGTGCAGCACACAGGTCACGTCGTGGCGAACTTCATGGATGGCGCTGTGGATGGTGTAGCCCGCGGGGTTGATCTCGTAGGGGCTGTCCATCAGCTTGTGGCCGGCCTGATCGACCTTGACCAGGCTCGACGCGGTGATCTCGTCGAACATCAGCCCATAGGGGTTGATCAGGAAATTATCGGTCCCCGGCACCTTGGCCGAGATATGCGTAAAGATCAGGTCATCCCAACCATGCAGCGCCACCAAGCGATAACAGGCTGCCAGGTCGACGCGGGTTTGCCATTCGGCAGCGCTGACCTGATCGTGGACATTCTGTGGCGATAGAACGGGGGCTAGGCTCACGGTAACGACCTCCTTGGCGTACTTTCTTATTATTTTTTTGAGTGATGGGGCAGTCTAGCCAGACGTCGTGGGCGCCGTAGTTGCCTTGGCAGCCAGCTTGATGACCGTACGAGTCAGTGTTGAGAATAGTTTAAATACGTGAGTACAACGTCAGAGAAGTGCCGCCAATAAAGGGGCGGCACAGGCATTGGTGCGCGAATGAGCGCTCAACCGCGCAGCGCAATGACCAGCTCGGCCAGCCACGGTTCGGCGTCAGTTTCCGGGGTGACACTTTCGCTGGCGTCCAGGCGCAACATCGGCAGCACCTCGCGCACGCCCAACTCAGCAAACAGCTCACGCATTTGCTCGCCGCCACCGCAGAAGGTATCGCCATAGCTGGCGTCGCCCAAGCCGATGACTGCACCAGGCAGGCCGCGCCAGGCGGCGGGCAGTTGGTCGCGAATGGTCGAATACAGGGGTTGCAGGTTGTCGGGCAACTCACCCATGCCGGTGGTGGACGTCACCGCCAGAAAAGCGTCCGGCGCAAATGCCTGCACATCCGCCAGACTGGCGCGAGGGTTGTGCCAGGCCTCGAAACCTGCGGCATTGAGGATACTGGCAGCATGACGAGCGACTTCTTCGGCTGTGCCGTAGACCGAGCCGGAAAGGATGGCGACTTTCATCAATCTAATCCTGTAGTTGAGCGAAAGCGTGGGATATTAGCAGCTCGACCCACCCCTTCAAAAAAACGTCGTGCTCGGATGGAAAGAATACCGGGGTGTCTTAGACTTGCGACACCTTACATAGATGAAGCCCCGTATGATTAACGCTCAATTGATGCAAATGATCATTGATGCCTCGAACGAAGGCATCGTTATCGCTGAACGGGAAGGCGAGGATTTGCCACTGATCTACGTCAATCCCGCCTTCGAGCGGATGACTGGCTACACCCAAGACGAAGTGCTCTATCAGGACTGCCGCTTCCTGCAATCGGGAGACCGGGACCAACCGGGCCTGATCGCCATTCGAGACGCGCTGGGCAATGATGGCAATTGTCGCGAAACCCTGCGCAACTACCGCAAGGACGGCACGCATTTCTGGAACGAGCTGTCGATATCCACCGTTTACAACGCGGCAGACAAACAGACGTACTTCATCGGCGTTCAAAAGGACGTCACCGTCCAGGTCAAAGCCCTGCAGCGCGTGGCCCAATTGGAAGCGCAGGTCGCCGAACTCAAGGCAGAAATGGCCGCACTCAAGACGACGAGTGGATCTAACAAAAATTAGATAAAACGGTGATTAAGAGGATAATGGCGTTTTAACACCTACCCGTTGAGCAGGCCTCATGCAACGCAACGCACTCCTGACGCAGGACGAACTGGATTTTATCCAGACCATGCAGCACAACCCACAGTTGAACCTGCGGGATGCATCGTCGAGCCTGACGGTCAACGGGGGGGCGCAGATTCGCGACCTGCTCACTCGCCTGGCCGCCCACGACCATGTCACCATCCAGGCGCAGTTCGACAACCAGCAACTCACGTTCCCACTGCACTTGGTCGAAGATGAGTTTCATGCGGTTCACCTGCGCTTGGGCGTGCCGAGTATTTTCGAAGACGGCCCGATGATTCGTCCGTGGCGCCTGGCGCTTGAAACGCCAGTGGCCCTGGAGAACATCAAGGGCAACCCGGGGGCGATGTGGGTGCATGAGGTGTCGTTCAAAGGCTTACTGGTGGAAATTCGGGGCCGGATCAAGCCGCCCAAAACCTTTTCACTGTGGTTCAGCCCATCGGGCTATGAGCGCATTGCGGTGCGCGGAACGTTCGAACGAGAAACGGCACGCGGGCTGTTCGCCTATCGGCTGAGCCAAGGCGACGCCGATGAAACCGAGCGTCTGCGTCAGTTCATCCTGCACCAGCACCGCCTGGCCCATCCTGAAGTGCATGCCTGAAATCAGGTATCCAGGCTACCGCTCAAGAATTGCTGCAAGCGGCGCTGCATCAGCCGCCCCTCATTACCGAGACAACCAATTGACGAGTCCGCAAGACGCTCCTGCGCCAACTCCGCAGCATCACCCGCCAGCAACAACGGGCAATCCAGGGTCATAGCCAGACGCTTGAGTCGCAGCGGCAGTTCACTGCCGGGCGCTCGATTGGAAAACAGCACCAAGGCTTGCGGCTGGGTCTTTTCGCAGATCAGCGTCAGTTCATCGAATGGCTGGCCTACGCCCATGACCTTCACTGCGAGCTTTTCCCCCGACATCAGCAGGCCCGCGACCAGCAACTCCAACTCGCGGCATTCCCCGGCAACGGCCGCGAGCAATACCCGAGGTACCGACGTGGCCGCTGCCACTTGCAGACGTTGCGCAGTGCGCGAGCGCAGGAAATTGTCGAAGAACAGCCACTCGCTGGCTTGGCCGAAGCGCCCTTGGTGACGCAGCAATGCCTGCCACAGCGGCATGAGAATGTCTTGAAACACTACGGTAATCGGGTAGGCGGAAAAGATCTGGCCGTACAGCCGGTCCAACTCACGGTCATCGAATGCGCTGATTGCAAGGCGCAGACGCCCATGCCACTGGACCCACTCCACCTGCGTTTCAGGCGCGGTGCCAGGGTCGCTGAGCAGTTCGTCTCGTGCGAGGATTTTGCCGACTTTGCTCACCGCGACGCCGCGTTCGATCCAGTCCAGCACCCGGTGCACGGTGTCGATATCGTCGCGTGAGTACAACCGATGCCCGCTTTCGGTGCGGGTTGGCTGGATCAGGCCGTAGCGACGCTCCCAGGCGCGCAAGGTGACCGGGTTGACGCCGGTCAGCCGGGCGACTTCACGAATAGGGAAAAGGTCGTCGCAATCAGTGACATTGCTAGGCGTCTTTTCGCGCTGGGGAGCAGTAATTTCGGGCATCAGAGATGAAAAACATCCGCGTCAGTTTGAACACTATTTAACGCTTATTCGGCGGTGCGACACAAGTTACAGGGCGACCCGACCAAAGTACCTGGCGTATTTCGATAAAACAGGAATAATCCTTGCCTGTTTTTTCTACGTCGCTGCAACACCCCGCAGCCTCGTTTGTGTGCCGCCTACCCGGCCCAGCACACCCGCACACTTGGAGATACACAATGTCTACCTCTCCCGTCACCCTGATGGTTGCGCGTCGCGTGGCCAAGGGTCGCTATGAAGAACTGATGGCCTGGCTGCGCGAAGGCGAGCAATTAGCCACGGACTTCCCCGGCTACCTGGGCTCAGGCGTCCTTGCGCCGCCGCCCAATGATGATGAGTTCCAGATCATTTTCCGCTTCGCCGATGAGCACACCCTGCATGCCTGGGAGTTTTCTGCCTCCCGCAGTGCCTGGTTGAGCCGTGGCAGCGAATTGTTTGCCGACCCGTCCGAGCACCGCGTACGCGGCATCGACGGCTGGTTCGGCGCGGTGGGTGCTCGCCCACCACGCTGGAAGCAGGCCGTGGCGATCTGGCTGGCGTTCTTCCCGGTATCGCTGTTGTTCAACTTTGTATTGGGCCCGCTGCTCAATGAACTGGAGCTGGTGCCACGTGTGCTGGTCAGCACCCTGGCGCTCACGCCCTTGATGGTTTATCTGTTTATCCCACTGTCGACCCACCTGCTGGCGAATTGGCTACATCCTTCCCCACCGCGCAAGGTCACTCAAGCTGCCGCTTGAGTACAGGGGCGTGCGGTCGCTGGTATAGTTTCAATCTGCCAGCGACGCGAGCCCCTCATGACTGCAACGAACGCCCCGATCCTGATCACCGGCGCCGGCCAGCGTGTCGGCCTGCATTGCGCCCAGCGCCTGCTGGACGAAGGCCACTCGGTGATTTTCAGCTACCGCAGCGAGCGGCCCGGCGTGCAGGCGTTGCGCGAGCGCGGGGCCATCGGTGTATATGCCAATTTTTCTGACGAAGCCGGAATTCTCGCGTTTATCGCCGAGCTGCACACCCACACCCAGAGCCTGCGCGCGATCATCCATAACGCCTCGGCCTGGGTCGCGGAAACGCCTGGCGACGAAAGCCGCGCTTTTACCGACATGTTCAGCGTGCACATGCTTGCGCCATACCTGATCAACCTGCATTGTTCACCCCTGCTGCAACGCTCGACACCGGCCGACATCGTGCACATCAGCGATGACGTGGTGCGCAAGGGCAGCCGCCAGCACATCGCCTACTGCGCCACCAAGGCCGGGCTCGACAGCCTTACGCTGTCATTTGCCGCGCAGTTCGCGCCGCTGATCAAGGTCAACGGCATCGCACCGGCGATGGTGATGTTCAACGAGGGCGACGATGCTGCCTACCGCGCCAAGGTACTGGCCAAGTCGGCACTGGGCATCGAGCCTGGGCCCGAGGTGATCTACCAGAGCGTGCGCTACCTGCTGGACAACCCTTATGTCACCGGAACCACCCTGACCGTCAACGGCGGGCGGCATATCAAGTAAGCCGTTTGTGAGGATGTTGTATGACCTTATCCCTGCCCCAACACTACCGCGAGATCCTTAAAGGTCTGGGCGAAGACCCCGAGCGCGAAGGCTTGCTCGATACCCCCAAGCGCGCCGCCAAGGCCATGCAATACCTGTGTCATGGCTACGCGCAGAACCTGGAGGAGATCGTCAACGGCGCGCTGTTCGCTTCTGACAATGACGAGATGGTGATCCTCAAGGACATCGAGTTGTACTCGCTGTGCGAACACCACCTGCTGCCCTTTATCGGCAAGGCCCATGTGGCCTATATTCCGACCGGCAAGGTGCTGGGCCTGTCGAAACTGGCGCGTATCGTCGACATGTTCGCCCGGCGCCTGCAGATCCAGGAAAACCTCACGCGGCAAATTGCCGACGCCATCCAGGACGTGACCCAGGCGGCCGGCGTGGCCGTGGTGATCGAAGCCAAGCACATGTGCATGATGATGCGTGGCGTAGAAAAACAGAATTCAACCATGAACACCTCGGTGATGCTCGGCGCGTTCCGCGAGTCGAACACCACGCGCATGGAGTTCCTGCAACTGATCGGACGGAGCAAGTAGCAATGCCACAACTTCAACCAGGCATGGCGCGTATCCGGGTCAAGGACCTGTGCCTGCGCACCTACATCGGTATCAACGAGGAGGAAATCCTCAACAAGCAGGATGTGCTGATCAACCTGACCATCCTGTATGCCGCCCAGGAAGCCGTGCGCGACAATGACATCGACCATGCGCTGAACTACCGCACCATCACCAAGGCGATCATCGCCCATGTGGAAGGCAACCGCTTTGCGCTGCTAGAGCGCTTGACCCAGGAATTGCTGGACCTGGTGATGAGTAATGAATCAGTGCTGTACGCCGAAGTCGAAGTCGACAAGCCCCACGCGCTGCGCTTTGCCGAATCGGTTTCGATTACCCTGGCGGCCAGCCGCTAACCCCTGAATTGCCAGTGAGCCTTATGAACGATCAACAACGCCTCGAACTCGAAGCCGCCGCCTTTCGCCGGCTGGTAGCCCACCTAGACAGCCGTAAGGATGTGCAGAACATCGACCTGATGAACCTCTCGGGCTTCTGCCGCAACTGCTTGTCCAAGTGGTACAAGGCCGAAGCTGACGAGCGCCAGATCGAGCTGAGCCTCGATGACGCCCGTGAAGTGGTGTACGGCATGCCATACGCCGAGTGGAAAGCTCAGTATCAGAAAGAAGCCAGCGCCGACCAACAGGCAGCGTTCGCTAAAAACGGCAACGGTAATAACTGATTAAACATGGAAGCAACCAAAGGAAGGTCAAGTGAAGCACTCAGTATATAAATTCGCCTTAATGCTAGGCCTATTGTCGTTAGGCGCTTGCTCCACCGCTGACAAATATGCCAGCGGACGCTATTACGAAATTTATTCTGTGAGCGGTCTGGGTGGCTGCGAGTTTAAACCGGCCTTTAACGACTGTGCCGAACAACGCGTTTTCGACGTAAAAATATCGGACAACAAAGAAAAAGTTGCGTTAGCAAAGTTCATCAACCCAAGTGACAGTGTCAGCTATTTTGGATTTATCCGAAACGACTATCAGGCACAAGTCAAACCCATACGTGACTTCCTAGCATGGGCACAGGCCGACACGCACACCGCCAAGCGTTTAACGATGAAACGGCCTGCGGGGAACACCTATGGTTATCTTTTTGAAAACAGAGAAGTCGAGTATCAGTTTGACTTTACTCAAACCCGCGCGGGCGTGCCGATGCTGGTGATTCACATCGACGGCAAGGATCGCTACTTCGGGCTGACGGTAGAACAGGCTAAAAAACTACTCAGCACGCTGGATGCCTGGTACGACAATCGTTCTGTAGGCTACAAGCTGACCTGATCCGGCGGGCAGGCAGCCGCAACGGCTGCCTGCCAATACGGAATCAGAACTTCTGCAGCCTGAACGTGCCATCCTCACAGTTTTCCAGAGCCAAGTCGGTGACAGGCTTTTTATCGTAGTAGCCCTTCTCGGTTTTGTAGACTTCATAAACAGTGAGCGTGCGCGGGGCATACTGATTAACGAAGAGCCCGGTCACATAATAGTAAGACCCTACGACCGGTTTGAACGTGACAGTACTGTATGAACCATTGGCTGAAATCATACGCACTGCGATATTTTTTTGTGCACTCACCCAAAACTCGCGGCGCAGCGGCGGGGTTTCTGGAATGTCGGGAAACCCTTCGATCTTATTGTTCATTGCTGTCTGAAAACCCACCGCATTATTGGTATAGCCATTTTGCGGGTCATCCAGATTTATACACGTACCGGTATTAGGGTAGACACGGATATAGTCAATATTACGGTTATCAAAACTGACACCGACCCGTTCGCCGCCCTGAACATCTTCCAATTTGTGGCTGTAGGTAGCCACCGAACAACCACTTAACAAGACTCCCGCAACCGTCGCACACAACATTATCCTTAACACAGCAACTCCTACAGTTATTCAAACCCTGTTACTCGTTCAATCGAGCGGGATGGTTGCGCGAATTCTAGGAAGCACCACCACGAAAACGCAAACCTTTTAAAATATCCCTGCGCCGAATGATCTCGACACTCAAAAAAGCTACCATACGCGTGTATATATTGACCCCGACGTTAAAAGGCTCCATACCCATGACCGACCTGACCACCCTTCGCGCCAGCCTCAACAGCGGCGAACACGTTTTTTCCGACACCTTGGCTTTTGTCGCTGCCGGTTACGATTACCAGCCGCAAGCTTTCACCAATGGCGCTGTAGAAAATGCGGCCGGGCAGAACGAGGGTTCGTGCAAGACATTGGGTCTGGCCCTGCTGGAAGGTCTGAGCGATCAGGAAGCGCTGTTGGCTTTTGGCGAGCATTACCGTTCGGTAGTGGCGACGCCTGAGGGCAGCGACCACGCCAACATCCGCGCCTTGATCGCGCATGGCCTGGCCGGCGTAAAGTTCACCGCACAGCCCCTGACTCGCAAGTCCTGAGTCAAACACAGATCAAAATGTGGGAGCGGGCTTGCTCGCGAAAGCGGAGTGTCAGTCACTTAATGTGTATTTGATACACCGCGTTCGCGAGCAAGCTCGCTCCCACATTTGAACTGAGGCGTTAATCAAATCTCAGACATAAAAAACCGGCCTCACAGCCGGTTTTTTAGTTCAACGGGTTCAGAACGAAGCGTTCTGCAGGCCGTCGAGGTAACGCTCGGCATCCAGTGCCGCCATGCAGCCAGCACCGGCCGAGGTGATCGCCTGACGATACACGTGGTCAGCCACGTCACCGGCAGCGAAGATACCTTCGATGTTGGTGGCGGTGGCGTTGCCTTCACGGCCGCCCTGCACCACCAGGTAACCGTCTTTGGCTTCCAGCACGCCTTCGAACAGCGAGGTGTTCGGGGTGTGGCCGATGGCGATGAACACGCCGTCGACTTTCAGTTCGTCAAAGCTGCCGTCGTTGTTTTTCAGGCGAGCACCGGTCACGCCCATGTTGTCGCCCAGGACTTCGTCCAGGGTGGCGTTGAGCTTGAGGATGATCTTGCCTTCAGCGACACGGGCGTGCAGCTTGTCGATCAGGATCTTCTCGGCGCGGAAGGTCTCGCGGCGGTGAACCAGGGTCACGGTGCTGGCGATGTTCGCCAGGTACAGCGCCTCTTCCACGGCCGTGTTGCCGCCGCCGACCACGGCAACCGGTTTGTTGCGATAGAAGAAACCGTCGCAGGTCGCGCAGGCGGATACGCCCTTGCCCATGAACGCTTCTTCCGATGGCAGGCCCAGGTAGCGGGCGCTGGCGCCCGTGGCGATGATAAGCGCGTCACAGGTGTATACGCCGCTGTCGCCGGTCAGGCTGTAAGGCTTTTTCGAGAAATCGACTTTGTTGATGTGATCAAACACGATTTCGGTTTCAAAGCGCTCGGCGTGTTCTTTCATACGCTCCATCAGCACCGGGCCGGTGAGGCCGTGGACGTCGCCCGGCCAGTTGTCGACTTCAGTGGTGGTGGTCAACTGACCGCCCGCCTGCATGCCGGTGATCAGCAGCGGCTTGAGGTTGGCCCGGGCAGCGTAGACCGCAGCGCTGTAACCGGCAGGGCCGGAACCGAGAATAATCACTCGCGAATGACGGGTATCAGACATGACTCACTCCTATCGACCGCCCGGACTACAAGGCGGCTGGAATAAAAAAGGGACTACGAAGCACTTGGGGAAGGCTTGAACTCGCAGGCCCTGAAAAATAATGGGTGCAGCGTATCGAGGGGGGCAAGATTAAGGAAATACGGAATAACAATCCAGCTCATAGGTGGTCTCTATGCAGTCGGGTTGGTTCATCGACACGTTTGTTACCGCTGATGTCGCCGCTTTCGCCTAAGGTGCAAAGTCGGTAAGGTCGGCGCGTTCGCCCCTTTGCTCGGAGTTCTCCATGCCCGCCCCTGCTCTTTCTGGCCCGCAATACCTGCGTGAAGGCCTCAAACTGGTGTTGAGCCCTGGCCTGCGACTGTTTGTTTTGCTGCCGCTGGCGATCAACCTGATGCTGTTCGTCGGCTTGATCTATTTCGCCGGTCACCAGTTCAGTGTGTGGGTCGACCATTTGATGCCGGCGCTGCCGAGCTGGCTGAGTTTTCTGAATTACCTCATCTGGCCTCTGTTCGTGGTGCTAGTGGTGCTGATGGTGTTTTTCACCTTCACCATGCTGGCCAACATCATCGCCGCGCCCTTTAACGGCTTTCTCTCGGAGAAGGTTGAAGTGGTGGTACGTGGCACCGACGACTTTCCGGCCTTCAGCTGGGGCGAGTTGGTCGCCATGGTCCCGCGCACGCTGGCCCGGGAAATGCGCAAGCTGGGCTACTTCCTGCCACGGGCCATCGGCTTGTTTATCCTGTCGTTCATTCCGGTGGTCAACCTGATCGCCGCGCCACTATGGCTGTTGTTTGGCGTGTGGATGATGGCGATCCAGTACATCGACTACCCGGCCGACAACCACAAGCTGGGCTGGAATGAGATGCTCGCCTGGCTGCGCCAGAAGCGCTGGCAGAGCATGAGCTTCGGCGGGATTGTTTACCTGGTGCTGCTGGTGCCGGTGGTCAACCTGCTGATGATGCCGGCGGCAGTCGCCGGGGCGACGTTGTTCTGGGTGCGCGAGCAAGGTGCCGAAGCGATGGCGCAGCCGAAAAAAGTGACCCCGTCATAAATCCATCATGCCGATGACACAATGACGACATGGCCCACGGCGACACTGTGGGTCATGACGACAGCCTCGCTTCACATCACCCTGATTACCGAAACCTTCCCGCCAGAGATCAACGGGGTGGCCAATACCCTTGGCCGCTTGTGCGAGGGTTTGCGCGCGCGCGGCCATCAAGTCGAGCTGGTGCGCCCACGCCAGGGCGTCGACCAGAGCCGCCCCAGCGACGATGAGTTGCTACTGTGCCGTGGCTGGCCGCTACCCGGGTACCCGGGCCTGCAATGGGGACAGTCGTCGATGCACAAATTGCTGCGACGCTGGACCCGTCAGCGTCCGGACGTGCTGTACATCGCCACCGAGGGGCCATTGGGTCTCTCTGCCCTGCGCGCTGCGCGGCGCCTGGGGATCAGCGTGGTCAGTGGCTTTCATACCAATTTCCAGCAGTACTCGAACCAATACGGCTTGAGCATGCTGAGCCGAATGGTCACTCACTACCTGCGCTGGTTTCATAACCGTTCGACCTTGACCCTGGTGCCCAGCGCCAGCCAGCGCCTGGAGTTGGAGCGCAGGCATTTCGAGCGTCTGGGGATGTTGTCACGCGGGGTGGACAGCCAGTTGTTCCACCCAGCCAGACGCGACAACGCGCTGCGGGAAAGCTGGGCATTGAACAGTGAGCAAACTGCCGTGCTCTACGTAGGCAGACTTGCGCAGGAGAAGAACCTGGGAGTGCTCAAACGTTGCTTTGAGACGTTGCAGGACACTTATCCACAGCGTCAGATGAGGCTGATCATCGTCGGCGATGGCCCACAACGGGCGATGATGGAAAAGGAACTGCCGGAAGCGATCTTCTGCGGCACCTTGCGAGGCGAGGAACTGGCGCGGCATTACGCGTCAGGCGATGTGTTCCTGTTCCCCAGCCTGACCGAAACCTTTGGCAACGTGGTGTTGGAGGCGATGGCATCGGGCTTGGGTGTGGTGGCCTACGATCAGGCGGCTGCGACCCAGCATATTCGCCATGGCTACAACGGTGTGCTGGCGATGCCGGGAGATGAGAATGCGTTTTGTGAGGCCGCGAACTGGTTGCTGGAGGACGCAGAAAGCTTGCGCCGCATGCGCCTGAATGCCCGTCAGCATGCGAGCCGCCAGGGTTGGCCGGCGATTATCGAGCAGTTTGAGCATCAGCTACGGGGTGCATGCGATGAAAACCCTGCGCTTCCTACACAGCCTTACGTGCGATAAACCCTTAAGTCTTTCCTTATATTTAAGCTGGGAACTCCTTAATGCTGAACGCCAATTATTGATACCTGCTATGCAAGCAGGGCTTTCAATTATTGGAGATACGAAAAATGTCTGCTTACGGAATGGGTGCACGCAATGGCGTCAACATGCCAAACGCCGAATGGACGCGTCAGCAACAATGGCTGGATAAATCCCGGGCAGCCCCCCCTGTCTACGGTCAGACCGGGCATAAAGACCCAAACAAAACCGACCACAGTAAAGAGCTGTACAAGGGGCCGCAGTACTAGTCACTAAAACCATAAAGCTCCCTGTGCGGCCACAGGGAGTCCAACCACTCAAACCAGGGTCGTCAACGCCTCACGACTGAATGGCAGGATGTCGCTCTCCCGGCCCTCGCGCACCTTCACGGCCCAATCCGGGTCCACCAGCAGGGCACGGCCCACGGCGACCAGGTCGAACTCATCGTTGTTCAAGCGTTCCAGCAGTTTCTCAAGGCTGGCCGGTTGCGCGACCTTGTCAGTGTTGACCATGAACTGCAGGAACTCGCCATCCAGGCCCACGCTGCCCACGGTAATGGTCGGCTTACCGGTGAGCTTGCGGGTCCAGCCGGCCAGGTTGAGGGTGGAGCCTTCGAATTCAGGCTCCCAGAAGCGACGGGTGGAGCAGTGGAAAATATCCACACCGGCGTCAGACAACGGCTTGAGGAACTCGCCCAACGCTTCCGGGGTTTGCACCAGGCGAGCGGTGTAGTCCTGCTGTTTCCACTGGGAGAAACGGAAGATGATCGGAAAGTCCGGGCCAACTACCGCGCGGGTGGCCTCGATCAGCTCGATCGCAAAGCGCGAACGGTTGGCCAGACTGCCGCCGTATTCGTCGGTGCGCTGGTTGCTGCCTTCCCAGAAGAACTGGTCCACCAGGTAGCCGTGGGCGCCGTGGATCTCTACACCGTCCATGCCGATGCTCTGGGCATCCCTGGCGGCCTGGGCGAAGGCGTTGATCACTTCTTTGATGTCCTGAGGGGTCATGCCGTGGACGACCACGTTGCCATCCTTGAGTTTTTCCATCGGGCCATAGGCTGGCACGCTGGCATCTGGCTCGGTGCCAATACGACGCACGCTGCCTACGTGCCACAATTGCGGAACGATCTTGCCGCCTTCAGCGTGCACCGCGTCGACTACCTTCTTCCAGCCAGCCAGGGCGGCTTCACCGTAGAAATGCGGAACATTGGGGTAGCCGTTTGAGGCTTGATGGCCGACCACCGTACCTTCGGTGATGATCAGGCCCACGCCCGCGGCGGCGCGGCGACGGTAGTACTCGATGACGTTGGAATTGGGGACGCCACCCGGGGAGAACGAGCGGGTCATCGGCGCCATGACCACGCGCGTCGACAGTTGCAATGCACCGAGCTGGAACGGTTTGAACAAGGCTTGGACAGGCATGGGGGCACTCCACGGGAGACTGGATTTATGATGTGGATAATATGGGGAGTGCGCAGCGCTGAGTAGCACTATTGATCTGAGTGATTAAGGGGTAAAAGTGGCAAGGCTTTCAGGGCTGCTGCGCAGCCCAACGGGAGCAAGCTCACTCGCCACAGGGGGGGAAGTTTAGCTCAGGGCTTTTTCGATGGCCTGGACGATCGTCGGATCATCCGGCGCTGTACGTGGCGAAAAGCGCGCGAGCACCCGGCCGTCTTTACCCAACAGGAATTTTTCGAAATTCCAGGTGATATCCCCGGGGAACTCGGCGCCCTCGCCTGCCAGCAGGCGGTACAGTTGATGCCGATCAGGGCCGTTGACCTCGAGCTTGCTGCCCAGCGGGAACGTTACCCCGTAGTTGAGGCTGCAGAACGCCTGGATCTCTTCCTCAGTACCCGGCTCCTGGCCGGCAAACTGATTGCACGGCAAGCCAAGTACGGTAAAACCCTGGTCCTTGTACTGCTGGTAGAGTTTTTCCAACGCGGCGTATTGCGGGGTCAAACCACATTTGGAGGCTACGTTGACCACCAGCACCACTTGCCCCTTGAAGGGCGCCAGCGGCAGCTCTTGTCCGTCCAACGCTTTGAGTTTCAGGTCGTGGAAAGCACTCATGACGAACTCCAGATATCCCATATTCTTCGCATTGCAGCGCTTCGAGATTACAGCTCGCAAGCCTGCAATCATAGACGCCGATTGCAAAACTCGCCTGCGGGTTACTGAGCGGTCGGCCAGGGCAAAATCGGAATCGCCGTCACGGCGTTCTGCGGGCTGCCTTCGATCAGTCGGTCGCTGTACACCAGATACACCAGGGTGTTGCGCTTCTTGTCGAGGAAACGCACCACCTGCATGGTCTTGAACACCAGTGAGGTGCGCTCCTTGAACACTTCGTCGCCATCCTTGAGCTCGCCCTTGAAGCGGATCGGCCCCACCTGACGGCAGGCGATCGAGGCTTCGGCGCGGTCTTCAGCCAGGCCCAGGCCGCCTTTGACGCCGCCGGTCTTGGCGCGCGACAGGTAGCACGTCACGCCGTCGACCTTGGGGTCATCAAACGCTTCGACCACGATCCGGTCGTTGGGGCCGACAAACTTGAACACCGTCGACACCTGGCCGACTTCCTCGGCGGACGCCAGCAGCGGCATGGCCAACAGCAGGCCGAGCATTCCCTTCATTAAACGCATCGTGTATTCCTTTGGTTAGACCAGGATCAGGTTGTCGCGGTGCACCAGTTCAGGTTCCGCCATGTAACCCAATAGTCCGACAATCGCATCAGACGATTGTCCAATGATTTTCTGCGCTTCAAGGGCGCTGTAGTTGGCTAGGCCACGAGCAATTTCACGACCGTCCGGCGCAACGCAGACCACCATCTCGCCACGGCGGAAGCTGCCCTGCACCAATTTGACGCCCACCGGCAGCAGGCTCTTGTTGCCCTGGGACAACGCTGACACGGCACCCTCGTCCAGCACCAGTGTGCCTCGGGTTTGCAGATGACCGGCCAGCCACTGTTTGCGCGCCGCCAGCATGCCGCGTTCCGGCGACAACAGGGTGCCGATGCGCTCACCGGCCTTGAGGCGGTCCAGCACGCGCTCCAGGCGCCCGCCGACGATGATGGTGTGCGCGCCGGAACGTGCGGCCAGGCGTGCGGCACGCAGTTTGGTCTGCATGCCGCCACGGCCCAGGGCGCCGCCGACACTGCCGGCCACGGCGTCCAGCGCCGGGTCATCGGCGCGCGCTTCGTAGATGAGCTGGGCATCAGGGTTGTTGCGCGGGTCGGCGTCGAACATGCCGTCGCGGTCGGTAAGAATCACCAGCAGGTCGGCTTCCACCAGGTTGGCCACCAGGGCGGCCAGGGTGTCGTTGTCGCCGAAGCGGATTTCGTCGGTGACCACCGTGTCGTTTTCGTTGATGACCGGGATGACCTTGAGCTCCACCAGCGCACGCAGGGTGCTGCGGGCGTTGAGGTAGCGCTTGCGGTCGGACAGGTCGTCGTGGGTCAGCAGGATCTGCGCCGTGTGGCGACCGTGCTCGGCAAAGCTGGATTCCCAGGCTTGCACCAGGCCCATCTGGCCGATGGCGGCGGCGGCTTGCAGCTCGTGCATCGCGCTGGGTCGCGCGGTCCAGCCGAGGCGGCTCATCCCGGCAGCAACTGCCCCGGACGACACCAGCACCAACTCGACGCCTGCTTCATGCAAGGCCACCATCTGCTCGACCCAGACGCTCATGGCTGCGCGATCCAGACCTTTGCCATCCGCCGTCAGCAGCGCACTTCCGATCTTTACGACCCAGCGCTGCGCACCTGTCACTTTGCTCCGCATCATCTTCAACCTTAAAGTGATGGCTGCGCGACCCAGCGCCGCCCATAACGTTATACCCAGATACCAAAACGCCGCTCTAAAAGGAGCGGCGTTCAAGTTTATCGCAACAGATCAGTCGCGCACGTAAATGATTTCCGGACCGTCTTCATCATCCACGTCTTCTTCGTCCCAATCATCGTCGCCGATGTCATGGACCGACTTCACGCCGCTGCGGCGCAGGGCACGCTGGTCGTCCAGGGCTTGCAACTGGGCACGGGCCTCGTCTTCGATCTGCTGATCGAGCTCAGCCAGTTCGGCCTTGAACACCGGGTCGGCCGCGAGGCGGTCGGCACGGTCTTCGAGGTAGCGCATGATGTCGCGGGTCAGGCGCTCGGTGCCTTCTTTGGCGATGGCCGAGATCACGTAGACCGGGCCAGTCCATTCCAGGCGGTCAACGATTTCCTTGACGCGCTCTTCGTGCTCTTCTTCGAGGATCTGGTCGCACTTGTTCAGCACCAACCAGCGATCACGCTCGGCCAGGGCCGGGCTGAACTTGGTCAGCTCGCTGACGATCACTTCGGCGGCGTCCGGTGCACTGGTGTCATCCAGCGGCGCCATATCGACGAGGTGCAGCAGCAAACGGGTACGCGACAAGTGCTTGAGGAAGCGAATCCCCAGGCCAGCACCGTCGGAAGCACCTTCGATTAGGCCAGGAATGTCAGCGACCACGAAGCTTTTCCAACGGTCGACGCTGACCACGCCCAGGTTGGGTACCAGGGTGGTGAACGGGTAGTCGGCGACTTTCGGCTTGGCGGCCGATACCGAACGGATGAAGGTACTTTTACCGGCGTTCGGCAGGCCCAACAGGCCTACGTCGGCGAGGACTTTCATTTCCAGCTTGAGGTCACGCTGCTCGCCCGGCTTGCCTGGCGTGGTCTGGCGTGGCGCGCGGTTGGTACTGGACTTGAATCGGGTGTTACCCAGACCGTGCCAGCCGCCCTGCACAACCATCAGCTTCTGGCCGGCCTTGGTCAGGTCGCCAATCACTTCCTGGGTGGCCGAGTCGATGATCGTGGTGCCAACCGGTACGCGCAGTACCAGGTCTTCGCCTTTTTTACCGGTGCAGTCGGTGCTGCCGCCGTTGGAGCCACGCTCGGCATCAAAGTGCCGGGTGTAACGGTAGTCGACCAGGGTGTTGAGGTTTTCGTCGGCCATCATGTAGATGGAACCGCCGTCACCGCCATCACCGCCGTTAGGACCACCGTTTTCGATGAATTTTTCGCGACGGAAACTCATGCAACCGTTACCGCCGTCGCCTGCTTTTACTCGGATGGAAACTTCATCAACGAACTTCATAACAAAACGCCTCTCGCCGCACGGACGAGCTTAAGAAACCAAGACATAAGACTCTTGCAAAAATGAGCGCAGCGACCTCAATCAACGACCGCACATCCCGCGCTTGAGCCCATTACAAACAGCTTTGCAAGAGACTCACCCCACAAACGAAAAAGCCCCGTCGCGAGACAGGGCTTTTCCAGCGATCTCGCAGTTAAGCTGCGACAACGCTCACGTAACGGCGGTTGAACGCGCCTTTTACTTCAAACTTGATCACGCCTTCGATTTTAGCGAAGAGGGTGTGATCTTTACCCATGCCAACACCGTAACCGGCGTGGAATTGGGTGCCGCGCTGACGCACGATGATGTTGCCCGGAATGATTTTCTGGCCGCCATACATCTTAACGCCAAGGCGTTTGGCTTCTGAGTCGCGACCGTTACGGGTACTACCACCAGCTTTTTTGTGTGCCATGAGTCAATTCTCCTAGTGAGGAATTAGGCTGAAATTAAGCCTGAATACCGGTGATTTTGATCTCGGTGTACCACTGGCGGTGGCCCATACGCTTCATGTGGTGCTTACGACGACGGAACTTGATGATGCGGACTTTATCGTGACGACCTTGGGAGATCACTTCAGCCACAACGGTAGCGCCAGCAACAACTGGAGCGCCGATGTTCACGTCATCGCCATTGGCGACCAACAGAACGCGATCAAAAGTAACGGATTCGCCGGTAGCGATTTCCAGTTTTTCGATCTTCAGGTATTCACCTGGGGCGACCTTGTATTGCTTGCCACCAGTAACAATTACTGCGTACGACATGGTATTTCTCCGATAATCCTGCTCACCCAGCGCTTTATAAGAAGAGGTATTGGCTGGCATGGCTGCATGGGATGGACGTCCCGAATGCAATTGCGTAAGGCAGGTGCTGCCCAGGAAGTTCAGGGTGCGCGATTGTACGCAAGGCTTTGACGCGTTGCAAGTGGCCGTCTATCGCGCCTTGACACCCGGGAGCCTGGGTCCTAGCATGCCGCGCAACCCTTCTGGAGCGACTGTCGCTGATGCAACCCCAAGCTTTCTACCGCGCGGTCGCGGACGATTTTAGCGCCGTCGACGGCATCATCAAGAAGCAGCTGACTTCTAAAGTGCCGCTGGTCTCCAAAATTGGCGACTATATTACGTCGGCGGGCGGTAAACGCCTGCGTCCTTTATTAGTGTTGCTGTGCGGCAAGGCCCTGGGTCGCGAAGGCGATGACCTGCGCCTGCTGGCGGCCACTATCGAGTTCCTGCACACCGCCACCCTGCTGCATGACGACGTGGTCGACATGTCCGGCATGCGCCGTGGCCGCGAAACCGCCAATGCCATGTGGGGCAATGCCCCTAGCGTACTGGTGGGCGACTTCCTGTACTCGCGATCGTTCGAAATGATGGTTGAACTTGGCTCGATGCCGGTTATGAAGATTCTTTCACAGGCCACACGCATCATCGCCGAAGGCGAAGTGCTGCAACTGTCGAAGGTCCGCGACGCCAGCACCACCGAAGAAACCTACATGGAAGTGATTCGCGGCAAAACCGCGATGCTCTTCGAAGCCTCCACCCATAGCGCGGCTGCACTGTGTGGCGCGACGGCCGAACAGTCCGAAGCCCTGCGCACCTTTGGCGACCACCTGGGCGTAGCCTTCCAATTGGTAGATGACTTGCTCGACTACCGTGGCGACGCAGAGACCCTGGGCAAGAACGTCGGCGACGACCTGGCCGAAGGCAAGCCGACCTTGCCGCTGATCTACACCATGCGCGAAGGCACGCCGGAACAAGCCGCCCTGGTGCGCAAGGCGATCCAGAAAGGCGGGATCGAAGACCTGGAGGCCATCCGTGCCGCCGTCGAGGCGTCAGGCTCGCTGGAGTACACCGCACAGTTGGCGCGTGATTATGTCGCCCGTGCGATCAAATGCCTGGACGCCCTGCCGGCCAGTGAATACCGGGACGCCCTGGTTGAGCTGAGTGAGTTTGCGGTCGCGCGTACGCACTAAAGACTATTGGCGGAATGGGCTTGTGTGGGAGCGGGCTTGCTCGCGAAGGCGGTATATCAGTGAGAAGCTTCTAGCTGACCCACCGCCTTCGCGAGCAAGCCCGCTCCCACATTTGGACCTCATTACCACCCACTGCTCCGCTCTCGCTGCAAATCCCTATATAATGTGCGACTTTTAGCCATCCTGACTTTTAAGGAGCTTTAGTGAGCACGTTGCCACCCTGCCCGAAATGCAACTCCGAATACACCTACGAAGACGGCGCCCAGCTGATCTGCCCGGAATGCGCCCATGAGTGGTCCGCCAATGGCGAGGTCGAAGCGGCCAGCGACGACGCCGTGAAGAAAGACTCTGTAGGCAACGTCCTGCAGGACGGCGACACCATCACCGTGATCAAGGACCTCAAGGTCAAGGGCACCTCCCTGGTGGTCAAGGTCGGCACGAAGGTCAAGAACATCCGCCTGTGCGACGGCGACCACGATATCGATTGCAAGATCGACGGTATCGGCCCAATGAAGCTCAAGTCCGAGTTCGTGCGCAAAGTCTGAATGTGCTACCTCCATCCCGCGCCCGCCGCGGGATGGCGTTTCGCCCTCTGCGTTGACCCCACGCAATATCCACACAGAAAAAACCAGAAACCGCCAATAGACACTTGCTATTCTACGAATAAGAATTATTCTCATTGAAACCCATCAAGGAGATGCAACCCATGACTTATTTGATAGATGCCTGGCTGGACCGCCCACACCCTTACCTGCGGATCCTGCATCGGGAAACCGGCGAAGTCTGTGCGGTACTGGAAGAAGAAGCCCTGAATGAACTGCAGGATCAGGGTGATCTGGACGTCAACGGGCTGAGTTCAAGTGAACCTGGCGTGTTGAAGGAAGTGGTGCGCAATCTGTTTCTGTTCTGCTATGCCCGAGCGTTGCGCCCGACCACGGAGCTCAATGGCAAGTTTCATCCATGAGCGACACTACAAGCCATGAATGCACCGGCCTGATGTGGGAGTCGACGCTTCGACTTGCCCGCGATGCAGACGACTCGGTCAACCTTGCTACCGAGGTGATGCTATCGCAGGCAAGCCAGCTCCCATATCAAGCTGGCGTCAATGCTGCCCAGTCTTACAGAACGTCGAGCAGTTCGACGTCGAACACCAGAACGCTGTGCGGCGGGATGCTGCCAACGCCTTGAGCGCCGTAAGCCAGTTCGCTTGGCACGTACAGGCGCCATTTGCTGCCGGCATTCATCAGTTGCAGGGCTTCAGTCCAGCCAGCGATCACGCCGCCAACCGGGAATTCTGCAGGCTGGCCGCGCTCGTAGGAGCTGTCGAACACAGTGCCGTCGATCAGGGTGCCGTGGTAGTGAGTACGCACTTGGTCTTCACGGGTTGGCTTGGCGCCATCACCTGCGGTCAGCACTTCGAATTGCAGGCCGGAAGCCAGGGTGGTGATGCCATCACGCTTGGCGTTTTCAGCCAGGAACGCCAGGCCGGCGCCCGCTGCAGCTTCAGCCTTGGCAGCCGCTTCGGCTTGCATGATTTCGCGGATCACTTTGAAGCTGGCGGCCATCTGCTCTTGGTCCACACGGCTTGGCTTGCCAGCGAAGGCGTCGGTCAGGCCGGCCAGGATCGCGTCCAGGCTCACGCCCGGCGGCGGGTTGTCGCGCAGTTGGTCACCCAACTGACGGCCAATACCGTAGCTGACGCGGGTTTCGTCGGTGGACAGATTAACTTCGGACATGAAGAGGCTCCGCTGTAGGAAGACACCGAAAAAGCTGCATGAGCGCTGCGCTTCCCGTGTCCTCCAGAACTAAAAGGGCCAGCAGACTAGCACAGAAAACCTGCCCCTGATGAGCCCACCCCTGCCCCCTAGCTATCTACCGCTGCGCCGCCCGGGCGTCACCTCATGCTGAGGATTCACTTCATCATCATGAGGACTGTGCCGATGAGCACCCTGACCGAACCCACCCTTGAGCAGCTCGAGACCCAACTGCTCGAGATCGACCCGACACTGCGCGGCCAGACGCTGCGCCCCGTCCAATTACCACACACGCTCCAGGCGTTGGAAAAAGTGAACGCCACGCTCAAGCAAGCCAACGCGGCTTTCTTCACCCAGGCCCGCGCGCTCTACAACGGCCTTGCCGAAGACGACACCTCGCTCGCGCGCCTGAAAACCAATCTAGACCAGCAACTGCAAACCCTGGATGAAACCAGCCGCGTGGATGGCCAGGGCCGCAAGGCCTACATGACCTATACCGCCGGCAGCACCGCGCTGGAACAGGAAGCGCGCCTCAACGCCAAGGACTACCTGCTCACACCGTCCGACCAGCGCATGGTGGAAGACTGCTCCCGCGGCCCGGCGTTCCGTCCAGGCATGTATGCCCTGACGTTCACCTATCAGGAACAGACCGTGGCCTTTGCCGGCGCCTTCGTGCTCACGCGCCAGGCCAGCCCCGTGGTGAACGACTTGACCTCCGGCGAGCCGGTCGGTCCGGTGCTGCTATTCACGCCATCCCGTGGCCTGGAACCCTTCGTCTCGTTGCACGACCTCGACCAGGGCCTGCTGACAATCATGGCAACCGCCACCGACCGGGACGTGCTCACTCGCCACTTGCCTGTGGCTTATCAACATTTGGACAGCGCCGGTATCTGGCCCCTGGAACTGCAACCGATCACCGACCAGCCGCTGTTCGAATTCAGCTACCAGGCGCTGCTGGACAAACGCAGCCTCGACATAGAGGCCGCCCTGGCGAACCACACGCCTGCCACGCGGGTTCCATTGCTGGACGCCGCCATTCAGGCGGCGCTGCCCGACCTCTCCGAACGCCTGGAATTTCGCGCCCAACGCCTGCTGGAACAAGCTCTCTACAACCGTTTGCCCGTCTGGTTCCGCAATGCCGCAGCGACTGACCAACACGCGTTGATCGCGAAACTGGCGGACTACAATCAGGCCCGCCAGTTATTCCTCGACCTGTTCGGCCCTGCCGCCACACCACAGGCCCTGGCGCACTACCAACTGGTAGAGCGGCTGGCAGACGACATGGATATCCACGACCTCGATCCGCACCAACTGCACATCACCACCCAGCGCAAGGTCCCCCTCGTCGGCGACTATGCACAACGCCATAACCTGGTGGCGTTGGCGTTGGCAGGCCTGCACACCGACGACGGGTTGCCTGGCTCCGACTTCCTGCATCGCAGCCAACTCACTTACGCTGGCGCGCCGTTGCGGGGTGATCATGCCCAACTGACTCCGCACGTGCTGGCCCTCCTGTTACAAGACCTGCATCCGCGCCTGGACTTTGCCGCCGAGCAAAAAAGCATGCTCGGTACGCCTGAAATCAAACAGGCGACAAGGACGCTGCTCGATCAACGCCTGCTCACGCTGGCGAGCCTCGCCAGGCTCCAGGGCCATCTGGACCCGGCCGATTACCGGCGCTTCGAACAACTGCGCGCCAATCTTCATCCGCACCGGCGGGCGCAACCGGTGCTGGTCCATGGCGCGCAACTCAAGGACCTGTGGGTACTGCGCGACGAAGATGCCAGCGGCCAGGTCAAGCGCCTGCTGCTCTGCACACCCGAAGCCCCGCGCGCTCGGCAGTTCATGGCCTTCGACAGCCTGCGGGAATGCCAGGCCCACATCATCGGCTGGGCGGATGAAGCGTCCGGGGCGATGCGTGACTATGTGATCCAGCAAGTCCCCGTGCGCTTTCGTCCCAAGATGGCGACCTTCCTGAACAACCTGAGCTTTAAGCCAGGGGACGACGAGTATCAGGAAGTCACCTTCGGCCCGGCGTGTAACCATGCGGACTGCCTGGACGCGATGGTCGCCCATTGGCTCGAATCCCAGGCGCTGGACGACTACCAGCACAGCAGCCCACCCTGGTATCGAGCGGCGTCGGCAGCCGACCGAATCAAACTCACCAGCCTGGCCGAAGATGCCCAGGGCGCACAACGCGCCTACGATGCCCGGCCCGATTCGGAGGCGCGCCTGCCGACCTTTGAGGCGTATGTGCATGAACACGCCAAAGCCAGCCTCAATCGGCTGTTGGGGCGTAAGCAGAATGATGTCGATCCAGACACGGTTTTCATCTACTCGCCCAAGCCGCTGCTGGGGCCGAAAACCGAAATGCCCTACACGCAGTTGTACCGCGACGGTTACGAAGACGGCGTGGGGTTCCTCGACGAAAAATTCTCCGCCAGCGCCACTTTCCGCGGCCTGGCTGGCGTGGACCTGAGCCCGCTGACCGCGCAGAACGTGGCCCGCTCAGTGACTGGGGTGTGGATCGGCCAGCGCTACACCGATCAGGTCCGTCTGCAACTGCAAGTCGATAGCCAGGGCTATGCCGAACGGCGCAACGCCATCCTGAAGATCAACCAACTGCAGATGAAAGGCGCGGCCCTTGAGTCGCGCCTGCAAGGCCATATCGCCAGTGTCGACCTCGCCTGGCTGGAGCGCGCCAACGATGGCCTGGGCGACACGGCCGTCAGCCAACGCAACAGCTACCGCGTGCACCGCGTATTCATCGACGGTGAATGGGTGATCGGCAACTACCTGTTCAGTCACGCCGACAACCCTACGCTGCTCTATACCCCGAACGCTCCAGATGGCATCAGTTTTCGCGAGGCCAGGCTGTTCAACTATCTGCTCAAGCAGGTCGACGGCATGCCGGCCTACTTCTGTGGGCGCGTGCCGACGCAGTCCCGATCGCGGGTCAGCGGATTTCTGGAGAGCGTGCGCAACGGCCTGCCCAGTGATATCAACCGCACGACGCCAAGCCCGGCCCGCTATGACGCGATCGCCCACGCGCCCCCCCTGGCCGATCTGCGCCATGAGTTCTACAACATGGCGCTGCAACGCAAGATCGACGACGTCAACG
Organism: Pseudomonas sp. 58 R 12; assembly: GCF_900005865.1. NCBI lineage: Bacteria > Pseudomonadati > Pseudomonadota > Gammaproteobacteria > Pseudomonadales > Pseudomonadaceae > Pseudomonas > Pseudomonas sp. 58 R 12. Next base: position 55,247 of record NZ_CVTP01000017.1, on the reverse strand, counting down.
CCACGACGGGCAACCGCACGCAGATGATCACCGGCATTCTCTGGACCTGCGTGGAATGGCTGACCGCCGTCGCCACGATCCCATTCCCGCCCCTGAGCCTGAGCCTGGGCGGCCTGCTGGTATTCAAGGACGCCATGCTGGCGCTCAACGCCTATCAGCAGCGCGACAAAGGCATGGCGCTGCAGCACTTTCTCGGTTACTTGCTTAACAGCGGCGGTGCCTTGCTGTTTGATTACCGCCAGGTTCTAAAGGGGACGTTCAATTTGCTGTCGCCCCTGCGTCCGTTGATTCCCGCCAGCAAGCAGGCCCTGAAAACCGCGGCACTCAAACCACTCAAAAGCACCGTGCCACCCGGCCTGCAACCCGCGCTGTTTGACGGCCAGACGCTATGGGCCGCGCAAAAGCCGGATGCGCTGGGACGGCATTTGCTTTACCGCCTGGACGCTTCGACGGGCGAGTATCGCTCGACAGCGCGTTTGGTCAGTCAGGACGCCAAGGGCCGTTGGACGCGCTCAGGCATGGCCGGCGGCGGACGCACGAGATATGAAAAGCTGCCGGAAGACGCCGAAAACCCGCTTGCCCCGTATGAGATCGCCCGCGACCAAAGCAAGAATTTGCGCACCGTGCTGGCGCCGGACTTCCTCAAGGAACAGACCGATTGGGGTTCCGGCCTGGACTTCGCCGCCCGTGCCAGTGCCAGCACAGCACTGGCGCCACTCAAAGAGGCCTACCCCGCGCAGGTACAGCGGTTGAGCGCGGATGCCGAAGCCTTCTTCCAGGCGCTTGGCCCGCGTCCTGCACGGCCCGCCAAGCCGACATTCGCACCCGACGCCGCCCACGCTGACATTTTGCAAAACCTGTTCACGCCGCAAAAACGCCTGATTATCGGCGCCCACAACAACTCCATCGCCAGCAAGCAATTGCTTATCGAGAACATGCCAGCCCTGGCGGAGAAAGGCTTGAAGCGCCTGTACATCGAAAACCTGCCAGCGGATATTTTCCGCAGCAAATTGCAGGTCCTGAATAAGCAGGTCAAAGGCGATATCGCCCGCGCACTCAAACAGGTGGAGGCGCACCTGGCCAACGTCGACGTGGCGCTCGGGCTGCACCGCCAAGCGCCCTTCAGTTACCGCCAACTGATGCTCAGCGCCCACCGCCACAACGTCGCAGTGGAGGGGTTAGATGGTTCGGCGTCATATCATCTGGAACAGGTATTGGCCCTGGGGGAAGGCGAGCGCCTTATCCCCCGCGCCAGCAAGCTCAGGAACTTCTATTCCCACAAAGTCATGGAGCGCGACGCGGCGGATGGGTGGATCGCGTTGGTCGAGCAAAATCGCCTTGGCACCTATGAGCAGGTGGCAGGCCTGGCCGACCTGCAGAACACCCTGGCCCTGCGCATCGCGGACGCAGCTCCGGGCCAACCGACGGGCATCTGGCCCGATGCAAATGTCGCCACCCAGGCGCGCGGTGACTACCGGCTGGCGCTGCCCACCGCTCATCACGTCCTCGCACAACAAGGTACATCGCGATTGTCGCAGGTCGGGATGGTGGCGACGCATTTCAATGAGTTCGATATCCCGCAGCATTTCCACGCGGACATCATGCAAATAGCCGGCGAGCCTCGCGGGTTGGACCCTCGCTACACGTCGCTGAACCTGGCCGCACCGCAAAAAGAGGCACTGCGAAGCTTTACTCAGATACGCAAAAAACTGCATGACCGTGCCAGCAGTTTTCTCGACACGTATACCCCCGCGGCGCGGCCATCCTTGGCTCATCTGACCACCGCAAACACCGAGACGGATTTCATCGAGCAGGTGTACAAATTCAAGCTGGGCCTGGTGATCGGCGAAGTGCATTCGGCGGTATCGCCCAAGCAATTTCTGATCAAACACATGAAGTGGCTGAAGAAGCAGGGCGTCAAGACCCTCTATGTGGAACACCTGCTGACGGACATGCACCAGGCGCAATTGGAGAGTTTCCATAGCACCTTGAAGATGCCTGACCGTTTGCAACGCTACCTGAAGGCACAGGACCAGGGCCATATGTGGCGCTACACCGGCCCCAACACCTACACCAATGTACTGGCCGCCGCCAATAAGTACGGGCTCCGCATTCGGGCGCTGGACTGCACTGCCAGCTACCACACCAAGGGCATTGGCGACGCCAGCGAGCGCAATACCTTGTTCAGTTATTTCGCCAACGAAGTGATCAAGGCCGACCAGGCAGCACAAGGCGCGCACAAGTGGGTGGCGCTGATGGGCACGGCGCATACCGACACCTATTTTCTTGTGCCGGGCATCGCGCAATTGCAGGACGCCATCAGCCTGCATATCCACGATGTAGCGCCAAGCCTTGCGAAAGCGCTGCATCTCGGCGCTTGGGAAACGGCTGACGAAGCGGGTGGAATGGCCCTGCGCAGTGACTTCAAGCTGAGCGTAGGACTGCCCGGAAAACCGCTGCCACCGCCAGTACCACGGGCTGATCGCAGCACACTCAAACTGGCCGGCGAGTTCCTGATCGAGCGGCCCTCGGCGACTGAAATCTACCTGGTGCATCGTTCCAGGAATGAAGGTGTCGTAACCACCGCCATTCAAATCGACGACCGTGGGCGCTACTTCATTGACCGTTGGGATCGGCTCAAGGAACAACGTTTTCTGTACTTGGCGCAATTGATCGAGGCACTCAAGAGCCATCCGCCGCTGGGCATCGGGCCGGGTTTGCGCGCGGTCACCTGAGCCACGCCACACGGCCCCGCCCAATGCCAGGGGCGGGGCCGTTTTCGACCGCCGAGTCATTCGGGCGACAAAAGTATTTCAGGTTCACACATTGCCGCCGATACAGGCCTACATAACTCGGCTGGCCCCAACAACAACACCGTCCAGCACACCGAAATCATTCTTGCGGAGTATTCGATGAACAGCTGGTTCGGCAACATCAGCGTCAACCTCAAACTCGGCCTGGGCTTTGGCCTGGTGCTGGTTCTCACCTCGATCCTGGCCCTCACCGGCTGGACCAGCCTGGGCGGCCTGATCGACCGCAGCAACTGGATGAGCGACATCACCCAGCTCAACGCCTCCCTGACCAAACTGCGAATCGTGCGCCTGCAGTACATGCTCGCCAACGGCGACGAAGCCGTGGCGCAGAACGTACAGACCAACCTGGACACCTTCGTTGCCCAGCAACAGAAACTGCTGGACAGCTTCAAGAGCCCGGAAAACCTCAAGCTGCTCAACGAGCAGAAATCCATCATCACCGCTTATCAGCAATCGCTGAACAAAATGCGTGAGGCTTACCGTAACGGCAACGCCTCGCGCCAGTTGATGGGCGACAAGGCCGACATTGCCAATGAACAAATCAATGCGCTGGAGTCCAGCGTGAAGCAGATGCCTGACAGTTCGGAGCGCTTCGCACAGTTCCAGGCCGTCGCCGATGCCAAGATGCAATTCCAGTTGGCCCGCTACGAAGTGCGCGGCTACACCGGCAACGTCAACCCGGACACCGAAGCCCGCGCCGCCGAGCAAATCGAAAAAGCCATTGCAGGCTTGAAAGGCCTGAATACTGCCTTTGGCACCAGCCAGCAAAGCGCATTGACCGCATTGGAAACAGCCTTGGGTGCCTATCGCAGCGCCGTGCAAAACTACAAGGCCGCCAACGCCAACATCGTGTCCGCCCGTGCCGAGATGACCACCCAGGGCGCCGATATCGTTACGATCAGCGACAAATTGTATGAGATCCAACTGACCCGTCGCGACGCCGAAAGCGCCCAGGCCCGCAGCCTGCAGTTGATCAGCACACTGCTGGCGCTGCTGGTCGGCGTTATCGCCGCGTGGGTCATCACTCGCCAGATCACTCGCCCGATCCAGGACACCCTGGCCGTGGTGGAACGCATTGCCTCCGGCGACCTGAGCCACAACATCCAAGTGACCCGTCGCGATGAACTGGGTGTGCTGCAACAAGGCATCCAGCGCATGGGCACCACCTTGCGTGAGTTGATCAGCGGCATTCGCGACGGCGTGACGCAGATCGCCAGCGCCGCCGAGGAACTGTCGGCCGTGACCGAGCAGACCAGCGCCGGTGTGAACAGCCAGAAAATCGAGACCGACCAGGTCGCCACCGCGATGCACGAAATGACCGCCACCGTGCAGGAAGTGGCACGCAACGCCGAGCAAGCCTCCCTGGCCGCGGCCGATGCCGACGGCCAAGCCCGCGCCGGCGACAAAGTGGTCGCCGAGGCCATTGCCCAGATCGAGCGCCTGGCCGCTGAAGTGGCGCGCTCCACCGACGCCATGACCCATCTGCAACAAGAGAGCAACAAGATCGGCAGCGTGATGGACGTGATCAAGGCCGTGGCCGAACAGACCAACCTGCTGGCCCTCAACGCGGCGATTGAAGCGGCGCGTGCCGGTGAAGCCGGTCGTGGGTTTGCCGTGGTGGCCGATGAAGTGCGCGGCCTGGCCCAGCGCACCCAGAAATCCACTGAAGAAATCGAAGGCCTGGTCGCCGGCTTGCAGAACGGTACTCAGCAAGTCGCCGCGGTGATGAACAACAGCCGCAACCTCACCGACAGCAGCGTCGAGCTGACACGCAAGGCTGGCGTGTCCCTGGAAAACATCACCCGAACGGTGTCGAACATCCAGTCGATGAACCAGCAGATTGCCGCAGCGGCCGAGCAGCAAAGCGCGGTGGCTGAAGAAATCAGCCGCAGCATTGTGAATGTGCGCGATGTGTCGGAGCAGACGGCGACGGCGAGTGATGAGACGGCCAAGTCGAGTGTGGAACTGGCGCGGTTGGGTAGCCAGTTGCAGCAGATGGTCAGCCACTTCCGGGTTTAAGAAACCAAAAAGCCGCCTCGGCCTAGACCGAAGCGGCTCCACTTCTCAGACCTTAACGGTCATCAAAGCTGTCCCGCAGGAACTTCCATACGTGATAAGCACGCAGGCAGTTCACTACGAGGTTCCATGTACGTCGTGCAAACTTAAACATACTCGGCCCTCCGTAAGTTGGGCCTTACCTCCAGCGCACTTACCGGAACACGTGAGCCTTCAGATGCACGTCAATGCTTCCTTTGAGGCGGCCGGGTTTATGATCCTTCCACATGTATCCGGCACGGAGTGCAAGTCCGTGGCGGTCGGTCGAAATCTTCGCGTTAACCCAGCCAACCTGTAAAACGACGAACGTGAAACCGAGCCGATACTAACCCGACCTTCCAGCTGAAGGTGTGACGGTCGGCGCCCGAATACCCGCTTACCCCCTTCAAATCTGTTGCTACTTTTTACAGATAATACTGATACATCAAAAAATGTAACCGCTCAGTATCAAACCTTGCATGACAGACTTCAGGGGCCTTAATATCGCGATGCACGTCATTGCTCCTTTGAAGCCGCAACCCCAGCCGCAAACTGGGATTGCAATAAAAAACCGCCCTACTAAGGCGGTTTTTTACTGCCTGCGATTTACCCCTCAGCCCTCACCTTCCTCGGCAAACACCACCCGATTCCCAAACGGGTCCTTGATGCTCATCTCGCGCGAGCCCCAAGGCGTGTCCTCAACCTCAGGCTTGGCATAACGGTAATCCTTGCCCGCCAATTGCTGCTGATAGGCGTCCACGCCCTGCGCCTGAATGCGTACCGCCGAACCTGGCGAGGCGTCGCCATGATGCTCAGTCAAATGCAGCACGCACTCACCCAGCGACACCTGCAGGTACAACGGATAATTCGCCTCGAAACGATGCTGCCAATCCACCTTGAATCCCAGGAAGTCGACGTAGAACTCCAATGCCTTGGCCTCGTCGAAAATCCGCAAAATGGGGGTGACTTTTCCTAAGTGCATGTATCCGCCTCCGTGTCTGAAAACCACAACTATAGAGGGTTTCCCGTGTTGAATGACAGATCGCAATCGCAGGCAAGCCAGCTCTCACTGTTGATCGCATTTATCCAGCCACATTCGGTCAACTGTGGGCGCTGGCTTGCCTGCGATGAACGATAACCCGGTCTATCCACCCACCACGAATCCACGGCGCAAATCCCCACTGCGCGCCAGGAAGCGACCTGCGCGCAGGCCTTTCGCATGCCCGTCGCTGTAGCTCAACACGCCATTGACCCACACACCATCGATGCCTTCCGCCGCCCGCTGTGGCTCTTTGAAATCCGCCACATCGCGCACGCGCAGCGGATCGAACAACACCAGGTCGGCCCAGTGCCCTTCACGGATTTCACCGCGCCCGGCCAAACCAAACCGCGCCGCCGACAAGCCGGTCATTTTGTGCACCGCCGTGTGCAGCGGAAACAACCCGACATCCCGGCTGAAATGCCCCAATACCCGTGGAAACGCCCCCCATAAACGCGGATGTGGAAACGGGTCTTCCGGCAGCCCATCCGACCCGACCATCGACAATGGATGCGCCAGGATCTTGCGCACATCTTCTTCATCCATCCCGTAATACACAGCCCCTGCCGGTTGCAGGCGGCGCGCTGCATCCATCAACGAAATACCCCACTCGGCGGCGATGTCCTGCAAGTCGCGCCCGCCCAATTCGGGGTGCGGTGTCGACCAGGTGATGGTGATCCGAAACGCGTCAGTTACCTGCTTGAGGTCCAGGGTCGAAGAACTCGCCGCATAGGGATAACAATCACACCCCACTGGATGGGTTTTCGCAGCCGCTTCCAACGATGCCAGCAACTGCGGGCTACGCCCCCAATTCCCCGCGCCGGCGCATTTGAGGTGGGAAATAATCACCGGCGCCTTGGCATGCCGGCCAATCAAAAACGCCTCGTCCATCGCCTCCAGCACCGGCTCGAATTCACTGCGCAAATGGGTGGTGTACACCGCGCCAAACGCGGTGAGTTCTTCACTCAGTTGCAGCACTTCATCAGTCTCGGCATTGAACGCACTGGCATAGGCCAGGCCTGTGGATAAACCAAGGGCGCCGGCCTCGAGGCTTTCCTGCAACTGCACGCGCATGGCGGCGATCTCATCCAGCGAGGCGCTGCGGTGCAGGTCGTCCATATGGTTGCTGCGCAATGCTGTGTGGCCGATCAGTGCGGCGACGTTCACCGCCGGATGCGCCCCGTCCACCGCCGCGCGGTAGTCGGCAAACCGTGGGTAAGTGAACGCCTCGCGCGTGCCCAACAAATTCATCGGGTCCGGTGGATCGCTGCGCAAACTCACCGGCGAGGCGCTGATGCCACAATTGCCGACGATCACCGTGGTCACACCCTGGCTGAGCTTGGGCAGCATTTGCGGATGGCGAATCACCACGGTGTCATCGTGGGTGTGCACGTCGATAAAACCCGGCGCCAGCACGCGTCCCATGGCGTCGATTTCATGCTCGGCCACGGCCGCCGACAAGTCACCGATCGTCTCGATGCGCCCGTCGCGCAACCCCACATCAGCAACGTAGCCGGGCGTATTGCGACCATCGATGATCAGCGCCTGGCGTATCAACGTGTCGTACTTCATATCAGTCTCCAAGCGGCAGGCTGTCGGGGCCGCCGCGGTAATCGTCCAGGGCCAGCTTGATCCGGCGCAGGCGTTCCTGGTTGTCGTCGGGCATGGCCAGCGCCAGCTCGGTGGCGAGCAGGTCGATGGCCAGCAGCATGCCGTAGCGCGCGGCGGTGGGCTTGTAGATAAAACTGGTTTCGGCCGGTTGTAACGGCAGCAGCACATCCGCCAACTGGGCCAAGGGCGAATCGGCCAGGGTGATGGCGACGATACGCGCGTCGTAGTTGCGCGCCAGTTCCACCACGTCCAGTAACTCAGGGGTGAGGCCGGTCAGGGAACACACAATCAATGCATGCTCCGGGCCCAAGGTCGCTGCCGTGACGCGCATCATCACTGGGTCATGACAAGCCGCAATCGGATAGCCCAGGCGCACCAAGCGCACCTGTAATTCATCACTGCACAAGCTCGACGGGCCGCCCATGCCGAACGCGTGGATCATCCGTGCCTTGCCCAGCAGGCTGACCGCGTCAACGAAACTCGCCTGGTTGAAGCCCGACAAGTGCTGACGCAACGTCGCCTCGATATCACCCAGAATCTGCCGATGAAACGCCGATTGCTCCGGCAAGCCCGCCGGGTCCAAAAAGCGGCTGCCGACGCCACTGGCTTGGGCCAATTGCAAGCGCAAGTCGCGTAAATCCCGGCAGCCCACACTGCGCGCAAACCGCGACAAGGTCGCCGTGCTGACCTCGGCCCGCTGGGACAACGCTTCCAGGCTGGCCGAAGCGGCAAAGCCTACGTCCTCCAGCATCAGCCTGGCGATACGCCCTTCACCGGCGCTGAAGGAATCCTGGCGTGCGCGGATCTGGTAGAGGATGTCCATGGGGTCTCCGGGTTACAAAATGCAGGACAGACCGTACGTCAGACCAAAGGCGACAAGAGAGATCAATGTCTCCAGCACAGTCCAGGTCTTGAAGGTCTGGATCACCGTCATATTGAAGTATTCCTTGATCAGCCAGAAGCCGCCGTCGTTCACGTGGGAAAAGATCACCGAACCCGCGCCGGTGGCCAGCACCAGCAATTCGGGGTGTGGATAACCCAGGCCCATGGCGACCGGCGCCACCACGCCGGAGGCGGTGGTCATAGCGACAGTGGCAGAGCCTGTAGCAATACGCATCAGTGCAGCGAACAGCCAACCCATCACCAGCGGCGACAGATGGAAGGCATGGGCCAACCCGAGGATTTCGTTGGTGACGCCAGCGTCCACAAGGATTCGATTCAACCCGCCGCCCGCGCCCACCAGCAAAGTGATACTGGCGGTCGGCGCCAGGCACTCATTGGTAAACCTGAGGATCGACTCGCGGTTGAAGCCCTGGGCCAGGCCCAAGGTCCAGAAACTGACCAAAGTCGCCACCAACAACGCGATCACCGAGTTACCGATAAACAGCAGGAATTGATTAAAGCCCGTGCCCGGCGTGGAAATCACGTTGGCCCAGCCGCCAATCATCATCAACACCACCGGCAACAGGATAGTGCCCATGGTCAGCGCGAAGCTCGGCAGGCGCGTACGCGGTTCGCGGTCGATGAACTGGCGTTCCAGCGGGTTTTCCGCCGGCAGGTGAATACGCGGCACGATGAATTTGGCATAGACCGGGCCGGCAATGATTGCCGTGGGAATGCCGATCAAAATCGCATACAGCACGGTCTGCCCTACCGAGGCGTTGTACGCCAGTACCGCCATCATCGCCGCCGGGTGCGGCGGCACCAGCGCATGCACCACCGATAAACCGGCGACCATCGGCAAGCCGACCATCAGGATCGACACGCCCACGCGCCGCGCCACGGTAAAGGCGATCGGCACCAGCAACACAAAACCGACTTCGAAAAACAGCGGCAGCCCCACCAGGAACGCGATGCACACCATCGCCCAGTGCGCGTTGCGTTCGCCAAACCGGTTGATCAGCGTGCGCGCCACCTGCTCGGCACCGCCAGACTCGGCCATCATCTTGCCCAGCATGGTGCCCAGCGCCACCACCAAAGCAATATGCCCCAGGGTCTTGCCGACGCCTGCCTCGTAGGAACCCATGATGGTATCCGCCGGCATCCCGGCCATCAGCGCCAGGCCGATGGACACCAGGGTGATGACGATAAACGGGTTGAGCCGGTAACGTGCAATCAGCACGATCAAAGCAATGATGGCGATGGCAGCATATGCCAATAGCCCGAAGCCCGGTGATGCGGCCATGCGGTACTCCTCGGAAAGGGTCACGTCGAGTTGGTTGTGAAACTCATAAATCATTACCGAAGGGCATTTTCAAATTCTATGAAAGTAATTTTCGCCCACAGGTAAGCGCTGTCGCGTTGGGGTATGCGCGACAGCCGTGCATGAAAATTCGGGGGGTGTTCTTACATGAGGTTCAGAAAAGACTGGAAACTCAACGCGAGCGCTTGAGTCATAGAATGCACATCCCTCGAAGCCCAGGAAAATCGACCATGATTCGCACATCCCTTGCTGCCGGTACCGTGCTTCTCGCCCTGTGTGGCACTGCTTCAGCCGCCGACAACGCGGCCTTGAAAAAATGCATGGACGGCGCCAACACGACCGTAGAAATGGTCAGTTGCAACGTCAAGGAAGCCAAGGTCCAGGACACGCGCCTGAACAAGGCCTACAAAACCGCCCTCGCCGCCCAGAAAGGCTCGCGCAAGCAACAACTGCAAGACGTGCAGCGCCTGTGGATAAAGTACCGTGACGCCAATTGCGCCTTCGCAGGGTCCGCCACCGGCGGCACCATCGACCAGGTCAACGGTACCGGCTGCATGCTAGACATGACCCAGACCCGCGCCCAGGAACTGGAAAACCTGGTCGGGCCGTGATCACTTACTCATGATGTACCCGGGCGCGCTTGAGCAACTTCTTGCAGCGCTCGGACAAATGCAGCACCCGCAGATGCTTGCCAGCCTTGGTGTAGCGCTCGCGCAGGGTCATCAGTGCAGCAATCGCCGAGTAATCGACAAAGCTCAGGTGGCGGCAATCCAGCGTCACCTGGTCCGGATCATTGGCCGGATCGAATTGATTCAGGAACGGCGTGGTCGAGGCAAAGAACAGCGTGCCGTGCAGGCGATAGAGCTTGCTGCCATCGGCCTCCAGATGTTCATCGGCATACAACTCGCGCGCTTGTTGCCAGGCGAAATTCAACGCCGCGATCACAATGCCGCACAGCACCGCCGTGGCCAGATCGGTGAACACGGTGATCACCGTCACCGCGATAATCACCAGCACGTCATTGAGCGGCACTTTGTTGATCACGCGCAACGACGCCCAGGCGAAAGTCTGTTGCGACACCACAAACATCACCCCCACCAGCGCCGCCAGCGGAATCCGCTCGATAAACGGCGACAGAAACAGAATGAACAGCAAGATCATCACCCCGGCAAACACCCCGGAGAAACGCCCGCGCCCGCCGGAGCTGAGGTTAATCACGGTTTGCCCGATCATCGCGCAACCGCCCATGCCGCCGAACAGGCCCGAGACCATATTCGCTGCACCCAGGGCCACGCTTTCGCGGTCGGGGTAGCCACGGGTCTCAGTGATTTCGTCGGTGAGGTTGAGGGTGAGCAGGGTTTCCAACAGACCAACCATCGCCATCAGGAACGCGTAGGGCGCGATGATGCCGAGGGTTTCCAGGGTCCAGGGGATTTGCGGCAGCGCAAACGTTGGCAGGCCGCCGGCGATGTGGGCCATGTCGCCAAGGGTGCGGGTCGGCAGGCCAAGGAGGTAGACCGCCAGGCCGACGCCGAGGATCGCCACCAACGCGGGCGGCACGGCACGGGTGATGCGCGGCAGCAGGTAGACGATGGCCATGGTCACCAGCACCAGGCCGGCCATCACGTACAGCGGCGTACCGCTGAGCCAGGTCTCACCGCTTTTGAAATGCTCCAACTGTGCCAGGGCGATGATAATCGCCAGGCCGTTGACGAAGCCGAGCATCACCGGGTGCGGCACCATGCGCACCAGCTTGCCCAGGCGCAGCAGGCCGAAAGCAACCATGATTAACCCGCCCAGCAATACCGTGGCCAGCAGATACTCCACGCCGTGTTGCACCACCAACGCAACAATCACGACGGCCATCGAGCCTGCCGCACCGGACACCATGCCGGGGCGACCACCAAACAACGCCGTGAGGGTGCAGATGATAAAAGCGCCGTAGAGCCCCATCAGCGGGTTGAGATGGGCCACCAGGGCAAAGGCGATGCATTCGGGCAGCAACGCAAAAGACGTGGTGAGGCCGGCCAGGGCATCGGCGCGCAGACGGATGAGGTTCATGAGGTACCAGGGTAATGCGGGGGATAAGGCGGGGAATGGTACGGAATTGAGCGCGGTGGGGCCAGTGTCGGGTGAGCCCGTCAGACCGAGTGGCCCCTATCGCAGGCAAGCCAGCTCCCACATTTGAATGTATTCACAAATCAAAATGTGGAGCTGGCTTGCCTGCGAAGGCAGCACCTCGGTCTCAAGTGACCATCACACCATCTCGTGGCGAATCCACTCCACAACGCAAGTCCGCTTCGGCGCCCAGCCCAACAGTTCACGGGCATGCTTGCCTCGCACGCGGCTGTTGGAGCCCAAACCATAATTCGCCATTTCATAGCCCCACTCGGCCTCGGCGTCGGCCAGTGGCCAATCCTGCGGTTTACCCAGTTTCAAGGCTTCGGCAATGGCCGTGGTCATGTCGATAAACGACGCCTCGCCGCTTTCCACGAAGTAAAAAGTGCCTGGCACATTCTTGGCCAGCGCCAGCACGTACAGCGCAACCACGTCTTCAATATGCACATTGGACCAAATGTTCTGCCCGCTGCCCACATGACGCACCACCCCGCTCTTGCGGGCTTGCTTGAGCAGACGCGGCAATTGCACGCTGTCGCGCTTCACGCCCAGGCTGTGGCCGTAGATCAACGTGTTGCAGATCACTGCCGAATTCACACCGTCCTGAGCGGCGGCCAGGATCAGGTTATCGATGGCGACACGGGCAGCTTTATCGACAGTCGGTTCAGGAAGGTTGTCTTCGAAGTAAATGACATCACTTTCTTTGCCGCCCGACGCATCACCGACGATGCTCGAACCGCTGGTGTGCAGGAACGGCTTGTTCGAGCCCTTCAATGCCGCCAGCAGGGTTTCAACGGCCACACGATGGTCGCTGCTCGCGGCATTGATCACCGTATCGGCCTTTTGCGCCTGCTCGGTCAACACCGCGCTGTCATCCAGGGTGCCGATTACCGGGGTGATGCCCAGGGCGGTCAGCTCGGCGGCTTGTTCGGCGCTGCGTACCAGGCCGGTAACGGTGTGGCCGGCCTTGACCAGGCCAGTGGCGATGGAACCACCGATAAAACCTGCTGCGCCGGTTACGAATACGTTCATGGAGAGTGCTCCTGACTGGGTAAGTAATGGCCGCATTGTTACGGCACCCGACCTGTCGAATAAGCCCCATTCACCCAATTCATTCTTGCGTGGAGGTCAAGAATCCCGTAGCAGCTGCCAAGCGCCAGCGAGGCTGCGTTTGCAGCACCGCCGTTATGAGCCAGGCACATAATCGAGTCGCGCCTGACGCAGCCTCGCTGGCGCTCGACAGCTGCTACGGTTGCCTTTGTGCACTACTTAGCAGGCATACCGCGCCAGCTTGGCCTGAATAAAGTCGAGGAAACACTGGATACGCAACGCCAGTTGCGAGTTGCGGTAGAACACCGCGTGGATCGGTTGGCGATAGCCACTGTTGAACGCTTCCAGCACCGGCACCAGGCGCCCGGCGTCGATGTCGGCGACGGTCATGAAGTTCGACAGGCAGCAAATACCCTGGCCCTCCAGCGCCAACTGGCGCACGGTCTCGCCGCTGGAGGCGGCCACGCTGGGTTGGATCAGCCAGCGGTCACCGTCTGAATGGCGCAGCGGCCAGTGGTTGAGGGTTTCAGTCTGGGTGAACCCCAGCAAGGTGTGGTCCGCCAACTCAGCGACCGTGCTCGGCACGCCGTATTGCTTGAGGTAGTCGGGGCTGGCGAGGATATGCAGCGGCGTACTGCCAAGGGCCCGTGCATGCAGGGTGGAATCGGCCAGGGCGCCGATGCGAATGGCGATGTCGGTGCTTTGCTCAAGCAAATCGATAATCAGATCATCGCTGTTCAGCTCCAGCTGGATCTGCGGGTAGAGGCTGCGAAACTCGGCGATGTACGGCACGATGCCATGCAGCATGAACGGCACGGCGGCATTGATGCGCAGACGCCCGGCGGGCTTTTTCTGGCGCGACGACAGGCGTTCCTCCAGCTCATCCATCTGCGCCAGGATCACCTTGGCCTGCTCGAAGAAGTACTTGCCCTCCTCGGTCAGGTCCATGCGCCGCGTGGTGCGGTTGATCAGCGTGGTGTCGAGCTTGGCTTCCAGGCGCGACAAGGTGCGGCTGACCGCCGAGGGCGTCTGCCCGACCTGTTCGGCGGCGGCGGAAATCGAACCGCACTCAATCACGCTGACGAAGATCTGTAGCTCATCGGATCGGGCTTTCACACGCTGTCCTCTCTCATCGGTTCGCAGCAGCTTACACCGAGAGATTGAACTGCCGCGCCCTCAACCACTGATCAGCAGGTGAGCGCCCAATAGCGCCATGCCGATGAAAAATACGCGTTTGAACAGCACCGCACTGATGCGCTGGCGCAGCGCCTGGCCGAGCCACATGCCCAGCAGCGCCGGCACCAGCGCCAGCAGCGACGCGTTGATTTCGCCACCGCCCAGGGTGCCGCGCCAGGCTAAACCGGTGGCCAGTGCCAGGGTCGATACGGTGAACGACAGCCCCAGCGCCTGCACCAACGGGTCGCGGTTCAAGCCCAGGGCTTGCAGATACGGCACCGCAGGAATCACGAATACGCCAGTCGCCGAGGTAATGACGCCTGTGATCACTCCGCACAGAGGGCCGAGCCAGCGTTCGGTCTGGGGCTTGACCTTGAACGTGGGCAGGAACAATCCGCTGAGTGCGTAAAGTAGCAACGCCCCGCCCAATGCATGGACCACCCAGCCACCACCGTCCATGCCCAACCACAAAGTACCAAACCCAGTGCCGAGAAATATCAGCAGAAGCATCGGCCATAAACGTTTGGTCAACCCGCTCAAGTGGCCGCCGACCGCCAATTGCCAGAGGTTGGTGACCGTCGATGGAATGATCAGTAATGCCGCAGCCTGCGCCGGCAACATAGCCAGGCCGAGCAGGCCCATGGCGACGGTGGGAAGTCCGAGGCCGATCACGCCTTTGACGGTGCCGGCCAGCAGGAAGGTGCCGATCACCAGCAGGGTCAGCGCCGGGCCGATATTTTGGTAGAAGGCGAGGAAGGTATTCATGGAGGGATTGTGCGGCTTTTCGATGAGGGGTGAAATTCGCCATATACTGAGGCAGCCTCTTGTTTTGTGTGAGGCTGATGCCGTCATCGCAGGCAAGCCAGCTCCCACCGTTGAATGTGCTCACAAATCAAATGTGGGAGCTGGCTTGCCTGCGATGAGGCCAGTCCAATCACAGGGAAACCCCGCCATGCACTTTGACCTGATCGACCTGCGCCTCTACCTGCACATCCTCGACACCGGCAACATTACCGCCGGCGCCGCCCGCAGCCATCTATCATTGGCCGCCGCCAGCGCTCGCATTCGCGCAATGGAGGCCTCACTGGGCATCGAATTCCTTGAACGTGGCCGCCGAGGCGTAACGCCAACACCTGCCGGCAAAGCATTGGCCCGCCACGCCCGCCTGCTCTTGCAACAGGCCGAGCACCTGCAACAGGACCTGGCGGAATACGCCAACGGCATCAAAGGCCAGCTGCGCCTGCTGTGCAACACCACCGCCCTCAGCGAATACCTGCCCGAGCTGCTGGCGGACTTTTTGCGCGAGCACCCCAACCTCGATATTGACCTGCAAGAGCTTCCGAGCCTGCGCATCACCCAGGCCTTGCGTCAGGGCACGGCGGACCTTGGGATCATTTCCGACGCCGTAGACACCCACGGCCTGCAGACCCTGGCGTTTCGTGACGATCCGCTGGTGCTGATCATGCCGCTGGATCATCCGCTGACGACGCAACACGTGAGCTTCATCGCCAGCCTGCAACACGACTTCGTAGGCCTCGCCGCCAACAGCGCGCTGTCGGTGTACTTGGAAGAACAGGCGCTGCACGCAGGCTTTCGCTTGCAGACCCGCATCCGTGCCGAGGGTTTTGATGGCGTCATTCGCATGGTCGCCCGTGGCGCCGGCCTGGGTATCGTGCCCCAGGCCGCACTGGAGCGTGGGCAGCAAGAACGTCGCTTCAAGGCCCAACCGTTGCAAGAGGATTGGGC
The DNA here is from genome assembly GCF_900005865.1 of Pseudomonas sp. 58 R 12. NCBI lineage: Bacteria > Pseudomonadati > Pseudomonadota > Gammaproteobacteria > Pseudomonadales > Pseudomonadaceae > Pseudomonas > Pseudomonas sp. 58 R 12. The sequence goes on along the minus strand of NZ_CVTP01000017.1, from coordinate 39,457 downwards.
CTGCCGAAAGCTGCTGCTATGTGCGCGCTCGTTCGAACACCTGCCGGGCTACGCCAAAGCCTTGTTCGAGGCCTTGGCCCTGCCTTTGCGGAAAAACACGTAATATACCGCCGACAGAATCAATAGAAACGGCACACCAAACACCAGCGTCATCTTGAACGCCTCGGTGAAATAGGTGGTGATCATCACCGCGCCCATCAGCACCAGTCCCAGCAGGGTGCTGTACGGAAACAGCCGCAGCTGGAAGGATAACTTCGGCCCGCCGTGACGCTTGCGATAGCGCCGGAAAAACAGGTGCGTGAGGAAGATCATGAACCAGGTGAAGATCGCGCCAAACATCGAAATCGCCATCATCAAGGTGAACGAACTTTCCGGGTACACCACATTGAGCAGCGTCGCCAGGGCGATGCCCGAGCTGGACAGCAACAACGCGTTCAACGGAATGCCGCTCTTACTCAAGGCGCCCATGGACGTGGGCGCAAAGCCGGCGCGGGACAAGCTGAACATCATGCGCGTGGTGATGTAGAGCTGGCTGTTCATGGCCGACAGCGCCGCAATCAGAATTACAAAATTCATCACCCCGGTGGCGCCGGGAATGCCGATGGTCTGCATCACTGTGACGAATGGGCTTTGGGTTTGCCCGGCCTGGTTCCACGGCACGATGGCCAACATCAGCGCCAGGGTCAGCAGATAAAACACCACCAGGCGCACTATGGTGGCGCGGAAGGCTTTCTTCACTGCTTGTTCCGGGTCCGCCGCTTCACCGGCGGCCACCGCGATCATCTCCACGCTCAAGTAGCTGAAGATCGACACGATCACCGCGATCCACATGCCGCTCAAGCCATGGGGGAAAAAGCCGTCATGGGCCGTGTAGTGCTGCACGCCGTAGTCCGGGTTGCCGGAGCCGAACACCACGTACACCGCGAGAATAATGAAGCCGACGATGGCGCTGATCTTGATCGTCGAGAACCAGTATTCGAAGTTGCCGAAGGTCTTCACGCTGATCGCGTTGAGCACAATCAGCACGCTGGAAAACGACACGATCCACACCCATTCCGGTACGTTGGCGAACCAGTACTTCATGTACATCGCCACCGCCGTGACCTCGGCCCCCACCGCCAGCACAATCGCTGCCCAGTAGGCATACCGCACCAGAAAGCCCGCCAGCGGGCTGATATAGAACTCGGCGTAGGCGCCAAAGGAGCCCGAGGTGGAATGCGCCACGGTCATTTCCGCCAGACAGCCCATCAACAGCAAGGTGATCAGCGCGCCGATGGCGTAGCTCACCAGCACGCTGGGCCCGGCATAACCGATGGCGTAGGCGCTGCCCATGAACAGCCCGGTGCCGATGGCGCCACCGATGGCGATCATGCTCATCTGGCCGGAAGTGAGCTGGCGCCGCAGGCCCAGTTCGCGGTGGGTGATCTCTGCAAAGCCGTTGTCTGGCGTAGTCACGTGGTGTGCCCCTTTATTATTGTGAGGGTTGTTGCTGGCGCTGAACCCTGTGGGAGCTGGCTTGCCTGCGATGGCGATGGTGAATTCACTGCCGTCATCGCAGGCAAGCCAGCTCCCACATTGGATTTGGGTTGTGCTTAAGTGACGCTGTTTCGGACTTTGTATTGCGGCTGGTCCCAGGTGTGGTTGTCGAGGATGTCGCCGAGGATTTCCACCGCATCGAATACCTCGGTAAAGCGGGTGTACAGCGGGGTAAAACCAAAGCGCATGATGCGCGGCTCACGGTAATCGCCGATCACTCCACGGGCGATCAAGGCCTGGATCACTGCGTAGCCTTCGGGGTGTTCAAAGCTCACATGGCTGCCGCGCCTGGCGTGCTCACGCGGGGTGATCAGTGCCAGACCGTGGGCGCCGCAGCGGGCCTCGACCAGGGCGATAAACAGGTCAGTCAGGGCCAGGGATTTGCTGCGCAGACTCGCCATGTCGGTTTGGGCAAAAATTTCCAGGCCGCATTCCACCATGGCCAGCGAGGTAATCGGCTGGGTGCCGCACAAGTAACGCGCGATGCCTGCGCTCGGTGCGTAAGTCGTCTCCATGGCGAACTGGCGGTTGTGCCCGAACCAGCCGGACAACGGCTGGCGCACCTCATCCACCAACGCCGGGTTGACCCATACAAACGCCTGGGAGCCCGGGCCACCGTTAAGGTATTTGTAGGTGCAGCCAATCGCATAGTCGGCACCGGCCTGATGCAGGTCGATGGGCACGGCACCTGCCGAATGCGCCAGGTCCCAGATACTCAACGCGCCACATTCATGGCTCAGGGCGGTCAGCGACTGCATGTCGTACATGTAGCCGGTCTTGTAGTTGACGTGGGTGAGCATCACCACCGCCACGTCCTCGTCGATGGCCTGGGGCAATTCGTCCGGGCTGTTTACCAGGCGCAGGGAATAACCTTGCTGCAGCAGCTCGGCCAGGCCCTCGGCGATGTACAAATCGGTAGGAAAGTTGCTCGCTTCGCTGACGATCACTTTGCGATGAGGCTGGCGTTGACGTTGCACAGTCAACGCCGCGCTGAGCACCTTGAACAGGTTGATCGAGGTGGTATCGGTGATCACCACTTCGCCGTCATGCGCACCAATCAGCGGCGCCAGGCGGTTGCCCAGGCGCTGGGACAACTCCGCCCAACCGGCGCTGTTCCAGCTGCGAATCAGGCCATTGCCCCATTCTTCGGCAATCACCGCCTGCGCCCGCGCCAGCGCCGCCACCGGACGCGCGCCGAGGGAGTTGCCGTCGAGGTAGATCACGCCCTCAGGCAAGGCGAACTGACGGCGCAACGGCGCCAACGGGTCCTGCGCATCGAGGGCTTGGCAATGGCTTCGGCTGGTCATGGGTTGTCCTGGTTTTTATAAGTGAGAATGGACCAAATAATGAACGAAGTTTTAGAGAATTTTCGTGCAAAGTGGTAGGTAACAGGCTAATTAAGCTGTAGGAAATTCGAATTTAACCTCCAAACACGCGGATTTATTCTAACCATGATTCTCGACGCCACTGACCTGCGCCTCCTGCATTTCCTGCAACAGGACGGCCGTATCAGCAACCAGGAGCTGGCGGAAAAAGTTGCCTTGTCGCCTTCCGCCTGCCTGCGCCGTTTGCGCCTGTTGGAGAGTGAGGGAATCATCAGCGGCTACCGCGCAGTGCTGAATGCCGAGCAATTGGGAATCGAGCTGGAAGCCATCGTCCACCTGTCGTTACGCCAGGACGTGGAGGATTGGCATGAGACGTTTATCAAGAAGGTGCAGGGCTGGCCGGAAGTTGCCAGTGCCTATGTGATCACGGGCGCCAGCAACTATGTGCTACGCGTGCAGGCGAGGAATCTGAAGCACTTTTCCGACTTTATCGTGAACCACTTGAACCGCACGGCGGGGGTGATGGATATCCGTTCGGAGATTGTGTTGCAGAAGATCAAGGATCGGGATGAGGTGCTGGATCTGGTCATCCGCAAATAGCGCCAACCACAAAACCCTGTGGAAGCTGGCTTGCCTGCGATAGCGATGGTGCATTCACCACCGCTATCGCAGGCAAGCCAGCGCCCACATTTTTAACCGCGTTTAGTCTTCGAGGGCGCGTACGCGTTGCATGCGCTTTTGCTCTAACGGCGCGTCAGCCACCTGCAATTCAAAGTCAAAATCAATCTGCGCAAACCGCCCCTCCACGCCAAACTCCTGCGCCAGTTGCGGGTCGTCACTGAAGCGAATCTGCGCAATCAATTCATCCCGCGTGGCGTAGGCAAAATCATCATGCAGGTACGGGTCATCCGACAGGTTGATCTGCGTGGTCAGGTGCCGATGCCCCGGCGCCGAGATAAAGAAGTGGATATGCGCCGGCCGCTGTCCGTGACGCCCGAGTTGATCGAGCAGTTGCTGGGTCGGCCCGCTCGGCGGGCAACCGTACCCCGACGGCACGATGCTGCGAAAACGGTAGTTGCCCTGGGCATCGGTCTCGATGCGACGGCGCAGGTTGAATTCGGATTGCGTCGGGTCGAACCACGAATACGTACCCCCGGTGTTGGCCTGCCACACATCCACAATCGCCCCCGCCAACGGCTTGCCATCGATGTCACGCACCTGCCCGCGCATGAACAGCGGCACCGCATCATCCTTGCCATCATCCAGCCGTGCCTCGTACTTCGACAACGGTGCCCCGGCCACGTACAACGGGCCTTCGATGGTGCGCGGGGTGCCGCCGGACTTGCCGGCCTCTTCATCGGCGGCGTCCATCAACAGGTCCAGGTAATGCTCCAGGCCCAACCCGGCGGCGAGTAAACCGGCTTCCTGGTTTTTGCCCAGCTCGTTGAGGTAGTTGACCGCTTTCCAGAACTCTTCCGGGGTCACCTCCAGGTCTTCGATGATGTTCACGGTGTCACGCAGGAGCCGGTAGATCAGCGCTTTAGTGCGTGGATTGCCGCCGTCGTTAAGGTTGCCGCTGGCTTCTTCGAGAAACTGTTGGGCATGGGCAGTCTGGGACAGTCGGGTGGACATGGTGCATTCCTCATCTTGTAGTTATTGGTTTGAACATCGGCCTAGCGGTCATCCTCATGGATCGACGAAGGGTGACGGCACAAGGCATTCACTTCGATAGCCATGTAGGGGTAAAGCGGCAGCTGCATCAGCAGGTCGTGCAGTTCCTGCACACTGTCGACGTCAAACACGCTGTAGTTGGCGTAGTGCCCGGCAATGCGCCACAGGTGGCGCCATTTGCCGTCTTGTTGCAGGCGTTGCGCCAAGGCTTTCTCATCGGCCTTGAGGCTGGCTGCACGTTCGGGGTTCATGTCGACGGGCAGGTTCACGGTCATTTTTACGTGGAACAACATGGAAGACGCCTCTTAGTGTTTGTCACGACGGAAGAACGCCAGGCGCTCCTCATCGATGGCCAGGCCCAGGCCCGGTGCGTTGGAGACATGCAGCTGAAAATCGCGATAAACCAGCGGCTCGGTGAGGATGTCTTCGGTCAGCAGCAACGGACCGAACAGTTCGGTGTCCCACGCCAGTTTGTTCAGCGTGAGAAAGGCATGCGCAGAAGCCAGCGTGCCGATACCGCCCTCGAGCATGGTGCCGCCGTACAGGCCAATACCCGCCGCCTCGGCAATCGCAGCCGTGCGCAACACTGCGCGGGGGCCGCCGTTCTTGGCGATTTTAAGGGCGAACACCGACGCCGCGCCTTCGCGGGCCAGGTTGAAGGCATCCTCGACACACTCAATGGACTCATCGGCCATGATCGGCGCCGGGCTCGACAGGTTGAGCCGGGCCATGCCGCCACGGTTATTGCGTGAGATCGGTTGTTCGATCAGGTCGACCCCGTTGTCGCCGAGCACCTTGCACGCCCGCAGTGCCACGGCTTCATCCCACGCCTGGTTGACGTCGACACGCACACTGGCACGGTCGCCCAGGGCCTTTTTGATCGTGATCACATGGGCCAGGTCATGGCTGACTTCGCCCGCACCAATCTTCAATTTGAAGATGCGGTGGCGGCGCAGGTCGAGCATCTTTTCTGCCTCGGCAATGTCCTTTTCGGTGTTGCCGCTGGCCAGGGTCCAGGCCACCGGCAACGCGTCACGCACACGGCCGCCGAGCAACTCGCTGACCGGCAGGTTCAGGCGTTTGCCCAGCGCGTCGAGCAAGGCGCTTTCGATACCGGACTTGGCAAAGGTGTTGCCGCGAATGCTGCGCTCCAGGCGCAACATGGCCGCGTTGATATTGCTCGCGTCTTGGCCAATCAACAGCGGTGCGAAGTGGCGGTCGATGTTGACCTTGATGCTGTCGGGGCTTTCATTGCCGTAGCTCAGGCCGCCAATGGTAGTGGCTTCGCCGATGCCTTCGATACCGTCGGCGCAGCGCAGGCGGATGATCACCAGCGTCTGGTTTTGCATCGTGTGCATCGCCAACTTGTGCGGGCGAATGGTGGGGAGGTCGACGATGACGGTGTCGATCGACTCAATGGCGCAAATCGGCATGGCTATACCCGTTGGGTTCTTTTTAGAGTTGCGCCGATTCTGTTCCCCATCTTTCGAGGCTTCCAATATAGAATTAGTCTCGACCAATACCCTAAAGGTATGAAAGGAGCCGTCATGGAACTGCGTCACTTGCGCTATTTCCAGGTGCTGGGAGAAACCTTGAACTTCACCCGCGCCGCCGAACGCCTGCACATCGCCCAGCCGCCGCTGAGTCGGCAGATCCAGCAATTGGAGGATGAGTTGGGCGTGATTTTGCTGGAGCGTGGCCGGCCGCTGCGGCTGACCGAGGCCGGGCGGTTCTTCTATGAGCACGCCAATGTGCTGCTGGAGCAACTGAACAAAGTCTGCGACAACACGCGTCGCATCGGCCAGGGTGAAAAGACCTGGCTGGGTATCGGTTTTGCACCCTCGACCTTGTACGGCGTGCTGCCTGAATTGATTCGGCGATTGCGCAGTCATGAGGCGCTGGAGCTGGAATTGGGGCTGTCGGAGATGACCACCTTGCAGCAGGTCGAGGCGCTCAAGGCCGGGCGGATTGATGTGGGGTTCGGACGGATTCGTATCGACGATCCGGCCATCGTCCAGCGTGTGCTGGTGGAGGATCGGCTGGTCGCCGTGTTGCCCGCCGGTCACCCCTTGCTGGGCGCGCCCGCCACCCTCACTCAGCTGGCCGCCGAGCCGTTTGTGCTTTACCCCGGCAACCCGCGCCCCAGCTATGCCGACCACGTGATTGCGCTGTTCGACGCCCATGGCTTGAGCCTCAAGGTGGCGCAGTGGACCAACGAATTGCAGACCGCTATCGGGCTGGTCGGCGCCGGGATGGGGGTGACGTTGGTGCCGGCTTCGGTGCAGGTGCTGCACCGGGCGGATATCGGCTATACGCCGATTGTGGAAGCCACGGCGACGTCGCCGATCATCCTCAGCCGACGGGTGAATGATCAGTCGCCGGGACTGAATCATTGCCTGCAACTGGTGGAAGAATTGATCTGAGCCCTCCCAAACACTGAGGATCCAATGTGGGAGCTGGCTTGCCTGCGATAGCGCTTGGTCAGTTGGCACATCTATCGGCTGGCCCACCGCTATCGCAGGCAAGCCAGCTCCCACAGTTTGATCTTCATTGTCTTCAGATACTGCGCATGCGCTTGCGCTGCTGGGTCTGGCTGGGGGATTCGTCGAACAGCTTTCGGTATTCGGCCGAAAATCGCCCCAGGTGGGTAAAGCCCCAGCCCAAGGCGATCTCGGAGATCGTACGGGTGGGGCCATGCTCGAGGATTTCTTGGCGCACGGCAGAAAGCCGGTATTTCTTCAAATAAGCCATCGGCGACAGCGCGAAGTACTTACGAAACGCATCGAACAGCTTGAACCGCGACACCCCCGCAGCTGCTTCGAGGTCTTCAAGGTGCACGACTTCGCGAGCGTTGTCGTGGATGTACTGGCGCGCACGGATCAGGTAGTGCGGCAGTTTCACGCCCAATACGTCGCGCAGTTCTTCGGAGTAATTGTTCGGCTGGGCCAGGATCAGGCCCTTAATCAACGAACTTTCCAGGTCGCGGGTGAACGCAGCCTGCTCATACAACTCGCTGCCGTGTTCCAGCTCCGCAATGAAGTAACGCGCCATGCGCCACCACGACGCTGAAGCGCCGTCCACCGCGTCCATCACCGACTCAAAGCGCAACGGCGCCTCAATCGGCCGATGCAGCAACCCTTCCAGGGACTCGCTCATCGCTGCGCGCGTGATCACCACCTGCAACTTGCGACAGTCACCGGAAATCGCCAGCACCTGGTGCTCGTTAGGCGAGATGATCACCCCTTGGTCACGGTTGGAACTCAGGCGCTCGCCGTTCTTGCTCAATTCCTGCTCGCCCACCAGCGGCAGGCTCAGGCTATAGCTGCTGAAATGCTCGGCGTCTTCGATGTCGATGGTCACGTCGGTGCCGTATTCGATCACGCCCAAGGTAGTGGCGCGCGACTTGAACACGTTGGCGCTGTGATGAAAACGCAGGCGTTCGGGCGTGGCGGTGGCCAGGCGATGGGGCCCGCAGATGCCGGACATCCAGCTGCGGGCGCCTTCCAGGTCGAAGCGTTGAATCGTTTGGCTGCTCATCAGGGTGCACCCACGGCGGTTAGGCTGTTGCGCGCTCTGGCGGCGCGTCGTTGTTGTTCGACAGCAAATAATGCGCCACGCCAGCGCAATGGCCAGCGAGTGGATAGCAATGGTCGATTAAGTGGATAAGACACCGACTTTTCCGACCATTGTCCAGCAAGACAGTAGCGCATTCCGTCACCGGCCTGCACCGGGTTGGGTATTTGCTGCCCAATTATCCGGCGCAGGTTCCCCCATTAAGCGGATAGCCCGCGCCCTGCCCCGCTGCCTCTAATGAACCACCGTTTAGCCCCAATCAAAAAGGTGCCTCCCATGAGTGGTGCAAGAAGCGTCGAGCAATGGAAAAGCTTTATCGAAAGCTGCCTGGATTTTCGCCCCGCAGATGAAGTGTTCCGCATCGCCCGCGACATGTTCACCGAACCGGAACTGTTCGACCTGGAGATGGAACTGATCTTCGAAAAGAACTGGATCTACGCCTGCCACGAAAGCGAACTGGCGAACAACCACGACTTCGTGACGATGCGTGCCGGGCGCCAGCCAATGATCATCACCCGCGATGGCGACGGCCAGCTCAACGCGCTGATCAACGCCTGTCAGCATCGCGGCACCACATTGACGCGAGTCGGCAAAGGTAATCAGTCGACCTTCACGTGCCCATTCCACGCCTGGTGCTACAAGAGCGATGGCCGGCTGGTGAAGGTCAAGGCGCCGGGGGAATACCCGGAAGGTTTCGACAAAGCCACACGCGGCCTGAAAAAAGCCCGCATCGAAAGCTACAAAGGGTTCGTGTTTATCAGCCTGGACGTGAAGGGCACGGACAGCCTGGAAGACTTCCTCGGCGATGCGAAAGTGTTTTTCGACATGATGGTCGCCCAGTCCGCCACCGGCGAGCTGGAAGTGCTGCCGGGCAAGTCCGCCTACACCTACGATGGCAACTGGAAATTGCAGAACGAAAACGGCCTGGACGGTTATCACGTCAGCACCGTGCACTACAACTACGTGGCCACGGTGCAGCACCGCCAACAGGTGAATACCGAGAACGGCAGCGCGTCCGGCACCACTCTGGACTACAGCAAACTCGGCGCCGGCGACGCGAACACCGATGACGGTTGGTTTGCCTTCAACAACGGCCACAGCCTGTTGTTCAGCGACATGCCCAACCCCAGCGTGCGTTCCGGCTACGCCACCATCATGCCGCGCCTGGTCGAAGAGCACGGCCAGCAAAAGGCCGAGTGGATGATGCACCGCCTGCGCAACCTGAACATCTACCCGAGCCTGTTCTTCCTCGACCAGATCAGCTCGCAACTGCGCATTATCCGGCCGATGGCGTGGAACAAGACCGAAATCATCAGCCAGTGCCTGGGGGTGAAAAACGAGTCGGACGCCGACCGCGAAAACCGTATTCGCCAGTTTGAAGATTTTTTCAACGTTTCGGGCATGGGCACGCCGGACGACCTGGTGGAGTTTCGCGAAGCCCAGCGTGGTTTCCAGGGCCGGCTGGAGCGCTGGAGCGATATCTCGCGCGGCAGCCATCGCTGGGCAACCGGGCCCACGCCCAACAGCGAAGCCATCGGCATCCAACCGGCCATGACCGGCACCGAGTTCACCCACGAAGGCCTCTACGTGAACCAGCATCGCAACTGGCAGCAATTCCTGCTCGATGGCCTGGACCGACAAGCGCTGAAACTGCGGGAGGTGGAATGATGAACGCGTACCTGCAATACCAGATAGAGCAGTTTTTCTACCGCAAATCCGAGCTGTGCGACGCCCAGGACTGGGATGCCTATGTGCAACTGTTCGATCCGCAGAGTGAATTCCACCTGCCGCAATGGGACTCGGAACACGTCTACACCCGTGACCCCAAGCGCGAGATGTCGTTGATCTATTACGCCAACCGTTCGGGCCTGGAAGACCGCGTGTTTCGGTTGCGCACGGGTAAGGCGGCGTCGGCGACACCCATGCCGCGCACACTGCACCTGATCAATAACGTGCGGATTGCCGAGCAGGCGGGTGGGGCGCTGGAAGTGCGATTGAACTGGCACACGTTGTTTTATCGGATGGCCACTTCGGAGCAGTTTTACGGGCAGGCCACTTACAGCCTCAAGCCCCATGGCGACAGTTGGTTGATTACGCGCAAGCACGCGTTGCTGCTCAACGACAGCATCAACTCGGTGCTGGACTTCTATCACTTGTGAACACCTCCCACGTAGCAGCTGTCGAGCCTTGGCGAGGCTGCGTTTGCGGTGTGCCAGGTACGCCGCGAACGCAGCCTCGCCAAGGCTCGACAGCTGCTACGGGGTGTTTGGAGCACAATCAGATGAATCACAAAGTGGCCTTCAGTTTTGCCGATGGCAAGACCTTGTTTTTCCCAGTGGGCGCCCATGAAATCCTGCTGGACGCGGCGCTGCGCAACGGCATCAAAATCCCTCTGGACTGTCGCGAAGGCGTATGCGGCACCTGCCAGGGTCGTTGCGAGTCAGGCGATTACAGCCAGGATTATGTGGACGAAGAAGCGCTGTCGAGCCTCGATCTGCAACAGCGCAAGATGCTCAGTTGCCAGACGCGGGTGAAGTCCGACGCAACGTTCTATTTCGACTTTGATTCAAGCCTGTGCAATGCGCCCGGTCCGGTGCAGGTGCGAGGCACGGTGAGCGCGGTGCAGCAGGTGTCGGCGAGTACGGCGATCCTGCAGGTGCAGTTGGATCAAGCGCTGGATTTTCTGCCGGGCCAATACGCACGCCTGTCGGTGCCAGGCACGGACAGTTGGCGGTCGTATTCCTTCGCCAACCTTCCGGGCAATCAACTGCAATTCCTGATCCGCCTGCTGCCCGATGGGGTGATGAGCAACTACATCCGCGAGCGCTGCCAGGTCGGCGATGAGCTGTTGATGGAGGCGCCACTCGGTGCCTTCTACCTGCGCCACGTCACCCAACCGCTGGTGCTGGTGGCAGGCGGAACCGGGTTATCGGCTTTGCTGGGCATGCTCGACGAACTGGCCGCCAATGGCTGCGACCAACCCGTGCACCTCTACTATGGCGTGCGCGGTGCCGAGGACTTGTGCGAAGCGGCGCGCATCCAGGCCTACGCCTCAAGCATCGCGGACTTCCGCTACACCGAAGTCCTCAGCGCCCCCTCAGAGGATTGGCCCGGCAAGCGCGGCTACCTGACCGAGCATTTCGACTTGGCCGAATGGCGGGACAGATCGGCGGATATGTACCTGTGCGGCCCTCCTCCAATGGTCGAATCCATCCAACAATGGCTGGCGGATCAGGCACTTGATGGCGTTCAGCTGTATTACGAAAAGTTTACGCAGAGTAATATCTGACCCCTCAGCACTTCTGAGGGGTTGGTGCTGCGTGCAATCGACCCTGAGAAAAACAAGTAGAAGGGAATGTTAATGGCGGATGACATGGTTAACCCGGTAGGCCTCAAGCGTGGCCTGAAGAACCGACACATTCAGCTGATCGCCTTGGGAGGGGCGATCGGCACGGGGTTGTTCCTCGGCTCGGCCGGGGTGCTCAAGTCGGCGGGGCCGTCGATGATCCTCGGTTACGCGATTGCCGGTTTTATCGCGTTTCTGATTATGCGCCAGCTCGGCGAGATGATCGTCGAAGAGCCCGTGGCGGGGTCCTTCAGCCACTTCGCCCACAAATACTGGGGCGGCTACGCAGGCTTCCTGGCGGGCTGGAACTACTGGGTGCTCTACGTGCTGGTGGGCATGGCCGAACTGACGGCCGTGGGCAAGTACATCCAGTTCTGGTGGCCAGAGATCCCGACCTGGGTCAGCGCCTTGGTGTTCTTCGTCGCGGTGAACCTGATAAACACCCTGAACGTGAAGTTCTTTGGTGAGACCGAGTTCTGGTTTGCGATCATCAAGGTGGTGGCGATTGTCGGCATGATCGTGCTTGGCTGCTACCTGCTGTTCAGCGGCACCGGCGGCCCGCAAGCCTCGGTCAGCAACCTGTGGAGCCACGGCGGGTTCTTCCCGAATGGTGGCATGGGGCTGTTGATGTCCATGGCCTTCATCATGTTCTCGTTTGGCGGCCTGGAACTGGTGGGCATTACCGCCGCCGAGGCCAGCGAGCCGCGCAAAGTGATCCCGAAAGCGATCAACCAAGTCGTCTACCGGATCCTGATCTTCTACGTCGGCGCACTCACCGTGCTGCTGTCGCTGTACCCATGGGATCAACTGCTGCAAACCCTCGGTGCGTCGGGCGATGCCTACAGCGGCAGCCCGTTTGTGCAGATCTTCTCGCTGATCGGCAACGACACCGCTGCGCACATCCTCAACTTCGTGGTGCTGACCGCGGCGCTGTCGGTGTACAACAGCGGCGTGTACTGCAACAGCCGCATGCTGTTCGGCCTGGCCGAGCAAGGTGATGCGCCAAAAGCGTTGATGAAACTCAACAAGCAAGGCGTGCCGCTGCGGGCGCTGGCGATTTCTGCACTGGTGACGATGCTGTGCGTGGTGGTCAACTACGTCGCGCCGCAGAGTGCGCTGGAGTTACTGTTTGCGCTGGTGGTTGCCTCGCTGATGATCAACTGGGCGTTGATCAGCATCACCCATATCAAGTTCCGTAAGGCCATGGGCGAGCAAGGCGTGACACCGTCGTTCAAGACCTTCTGGTTCCCGTTCAGCAACTACCTGTGCCTGGCGTTCATGGTGATGATCATCAGCGTGATGCTGGCGATTCCAGGGATTAACAAGTCGGTGTATGCGATGCCGGTGTGGGTGGGGATTATCTATGTGGCCTATCGGTTGCGGGTTCGCAGGAGTAACGCGGTAGTCAACGCACAGTGATCCCTGTGGAAGCCGGGCTTGCCCGCGATAGCGGTGTATCAGTCGCTGAATGTGCGAGCTGATATACCGCTATCGCAGGCGAGCCAGCTCCCACAGGTTTGATTGCATTCCAAATGAAAAGCCCCGGTAATCCGGGGCTTTTTGTTTAGAGCGTTGAGCGTACTCGCCACAACTCGGGGAACAACACCGTGTCGAGCATCTTGCGCAAATAGCCCACGCCTTCGGTGCCGCCAGTACCCGGCTGGAAGCCGATAATCCGCTCCACCGTGGTCACATGGCGGAAGCGCCACTGACGGAACGAATCCTCCAGGTCGATGAATTTCTCGGCCAACTGATACAAATCCCAGTACCGGCTTGGATCGCGATACACCTCGCGCCACGCCGTCTCCACGGATTCATCGTGAACCGTCGCCGCCGTCGGGTCGCGCTCGGCACGTTTCGGGTCAATCGCCAAACCCGCCTTTACCATCAGGTTGATCGCCTCGTCATACAGCGATGGCGTAGCAATCGCCACTTTCAACTCATTCAACAGCTCCGGCCGATGGGCGTGGGGCCGCAACAGCGCCGCGCTTTTATTGCCGAGGATAAATTCGATCTCACGGTACTGGAACGACTGGAACCCAGACGACTGCCCGAGGAACGGCCGAATGGCCTTGTACTCCGACGGCGTCATCGTCGCCAGCACCGCCCAGGCGTGCACCAATTGATCAAAGATCCGCGAGACCCGCGCCAGCATCTTGAACGCCGGCGGCAACTCGCCCAGGCGCACGTGTTCGCGGGCGGCCTTGAGCTCGTGGAGCATCAGTTTCATCCACAACTCAGAAGTCTGGTGCTGGATGATGAAGAGCATTTCGTTATGGTCCGGCGACAGCGGGTGCTGGGCGCTGAGGACTTTGCCCAGGTCCAGGTAATCGCCGTAGCTCATGGACTCGGAAAAATTCAGTTCGGCGTTATGCCATTCTTCCGGGGGTTGGTAATCAGGCGAGAAAGGACATTGGCTCATCGCGTGGGCTCCTTGAGCGGGCGGAGAATGGCGCGAACCGGGCTGGCGTCGAGGTTGGCAAAACGCAGCGGCAGCGCGATCAGTTCATAGTCGCCCTCCGGCACGTCATCGAGCACGATGCCTTCCAGAATCGCCATGCCATGGCGGAACACGGCGTTGTGGGAATCCATGGTCTTGGACTGCTGCGGGTCCAGGGACGGGGTGTCGATACCGATCAAACGCACACCCAGGCTGGCCAGCAGCTCGATGGTTTGCGGGGCGATGGCGGTGAAATTCGAATCCCATTGGGTCAGTGGCGCTTGTGGATAAGTGCGCAGCAACACACGCTCGGGCAACTTATCCACACGGCCTTCCAACTGATGCGGCTGCACCAGTGCGCCGCTGTCCAGGCAATGCAGCACCCGGCACGGCCCCATGTACACGTCCAGCGACACTTCACCGATCGGTGCACCGTCGGCGCTGTAATGCAGCGGTGCATCCACATGGGCGCCGGTGTGCGGCGACAAGGTAATGCGCCCGACATTCACCGGGCACTCCGGGCCGAACTGCCACACGCGCTCTTCCTGGAACGGCGTATCGCCCGGCCAGGTCGGGGTCGCCGTACTCAAGGGTGGGCTGATGTCCCACCACGTTTTTATTGGGTTCATTTGAAGGCTCTCGACGGGTACTGGGGTGAATGATACGAGGGCCTGCTGCGAATTTTCTTGCGAATTCTGGCGCGAAGCGGGAAATCTTTCGCACTTACTGCGAGGAATGGGTGGATTGGCGCATAAAGCTATCGCTCAGCCTTACAGCATCCCCCCTGTGGGAGCCGGTGATTCAACGATCATCAGGTAGCTGCGCTTCTGGGCATCCCAATGTCGAGTCCAGACCACTGGCGCAACGCCCAAGGCCTTAGGGTGGATCTTTCCATTCACTGCCCTGGAGTCATCATGTCCACGCCCATCACCGTACTGCGCGACACCCACCCCCTGCCGGTCCTGGACGCGTGCAAATGGGAAAAGCTCGAAGGCGACCCACACACCGTCAACCTCAACGCCTACACCAGCGAAGACGGCAGCAAGATCATGGGCACCTGGATCTGCACACCGGGCAAGTGGTATGTGGACTACGTGAAGTGGGAATACTGCCACTTCCAGGAAGGCTACTGCATCATCACGCCAGAAGGCCTGGAGCCGATTCACTTGCGGGCTGGGGATATCTTTGTGGTGGAACCAGGGATGAAGGGGACGTGGGAAGTGGTCGAGACGGTGCGTAAGTATTTTGTGTTTGCTTGAGCCGCAAAAAACCGGGAGCCCGCCACAGGCAGGCCCCCGGAAAACGCCCTATTTGGGCTTGCGATAGCTGTTGATAATCGCCGAGAAGTCCTTGCCCCCTTCCCCACGCTGGCTCATTGATTGATACAACTGCTGGGCCACGGCGCCGAGGATCACCGGCTGCTTGGCCTGGCGCGCCGCTTCAGTGGCCAGGCCCAAATCCTTGAGCATCAAGTCGGCACCAAACCCACCGGTGTAGCCACGGGACGACGGCGCGGTTTCAATCACGCCCGGCCATGGGTTGTAGGTGTCGGAACTCCAGCAACGCCCGGTGGAGCTGTTGATAATGCCCGCCAGCACTTGCGTGTCGATACCCAACGCATCGCCCAGGGCCATGGCTTCGCTGACGCCGACCATGCTGATGCCCAGCAACAGGTTGTTGCAGATTTTGGCGATTTGCCCGGTGCCCACGTCGCCGCAATGCACGATATTGCGGCCCATCTGCGCCAGCACCGGTTGCAGGGTGGCGAACAGTTCCGGGTTGGCGCCGACCATGAAGGTCAGCGTACCCGCCTGGGCGCCACCCGTGCCGCCAGAGACTGGCGCGTCAGCCACGGCCACGCCTTGCTTGGCCGCTGCAGCCGCCACATCGCGGATGGTTTGCGGGTCGATGGTGCTGCAATCCACTGCGGGTACGCCCTTGCCGATGCCAGCGAGTACGCCGTCTTCATTCAGCCAGACGCTGCGCACGTGGGCTGCAGCCGGCAGCATGGTGATCACCAGCTCCGCGCCGTTGGACGCATCACGCGGTGAGTCGCTGATAGTGCCGCCCAACTCGGCCAGTTCCTTGAGCACCGTCTGGTTCAAGTCGAACAGGTTCAGCGCGTGGCCGGCCTTGATCAGGTTGCGAGCCATGGGCGCGCCCATGTTGCCCAAGCCGATAAATGCAATCTTCATGGTCGTCTCCCGAATCAGCGCAGGTTGATGGTGGTGTTGACGCCATCGTTGACTGTGTCGTCATCGAACCAGCGGCTGGTGACGGTTTTGGTCTGGGTGTAGAACTGCACCACTTGCTTGCCGTACGGGCCGAGGTCGCCGAGCTTGGAACCGCGGGAACCGGTGAAACTGAAGAACGGCACCGGCACCGGAATCGGGATGTTGATGCCGACCTGGCCTACATCGATTTCGCTCTGGAACTTACGCGCCGCCGCGCCGCTCTGGGTGAACAGGCCGGTGCCGTTGCCGAACGGGTTGGCGTTGACCAGTGCGATGGCCTCATCCAGGGTGTCGACTTCCAGCACCACAAGCACCGGCCCGAAAATTTCCTGGGTGTAGATTTGCATGGAGGGGGTCACGCCCGAGAACAGGGTCGGGCCGACAAAGTTGCCTTGCTCGTAGCCCGGCACCTTGATGTCGCGGCCGTCCAGCTCCAGCTTGGCGCCTTCTTTCACGCCGCTTTCGATCAATTCCAGGATACGTGCCTTGGCGCGCTTGGAGATCACCGGGCCCACATCCGTGCCCGCTTCGCTGCCCGCGTTGACCTTGAGCTTTTGCGCCAGCGCCTTGAGATCCGGCAGCCACTGCTTCGACGCGCCCACCAGCACCACCACCGAGGTGGCCATGCAACGCTGGCCTGCCGCGCCGAAACCGGCGCCGACCAGGGCATTGAGGGTGTGTTCGCGGTTGGCATCCGGCAGCACCACCGCGTGGTTCTTGGCACCCATCATCGATTGCACGCGCTTGCCGTGTTTGCCGGCCAGGTCGTAGACGTGAGTACCCACGGCAGTCGAGCCAACAAAGGACACGGCCTTGATGTCTTTGTGGGTGCACAGCGCATCCACCACATCCTTGCCGCCGTGCACCACGTTGAGTACGCCGGCCGGCACACCAGCTTCCAGCGCCAGCTCCACCAGCAGCATGGTCGACAGCGGATCCTGCTCGGACGGTTTAAGGACGAACGTGTTACCGCAGGCAATCGCCATCGGGAACATCCACAGCGGAATCATCGCCGGGAAGTTGAACGGGGTGATACCGGCGCACACGCCGATGGGTTGGCGCAGCGTGTAGGTATCGACGCCACCGGCGACGTTTTCAGCGAATTCGCCCATTTGCAGGGTGCCGATGGAACACGCGTGCTCCACCACTTCCAGGCCACGGAAAATATCGCCCTCGGCATCGGCAATGGTCTTGCCCTGCTCGTTGCTGAGCACCACGGCGATGCGCTTGGAATGTTCGCGGATCAAGGCTTGCAGCTTGAGCATGATGCGCATGCGCGCGCCGATCGGCGTCAGCTTCCAGGTCTGGAAGGCGCGATGGCCGGCGTCGATGGCGGCGTTCACTTCATCGGCCGTGGCGAACGGGACTTTGGCCAGCACCTGCTGGGTGGCCGGGTTGACGATGTCTTGCCACTCGGTGGTCTTGGACTCGACCCACTCGCCGTTGATCAGCAACTTGACCTGTTGCACGGAAATATCGGCAGATGCGTTCATGTGGTCTCCAAATCTTATAGTTATGCAGAGAACCAAGGCGTTGAATCGCCTTGAAGAATGAGGCGTTCGGACTGTTTTTGGAGTATAGATGTGCAAATCTCTAATAAGAACGCACATAAAAGCCGGACCAATATGCAAAAAAACATCACGTCGCTGGGCTCCCTGAACTGGGATGACCTGAAGTTTTTCCTCGAAGTGGCCCGCACCCGCAAGGCCAGCGTGGCCGCCAAGCGCCTGGCGGTGGACTACACCACCGTGTCGCGGCGCATCAGTTCACTGGAAGCGTCCCTCGGCACCCTGCTCTTCGAAAAATCCCGGACCAACGGCTTCGTCCTCACCCCCGAAGGCCAGCGTTTGCTGGGCTACGCGGAGTCCATCGAAAGCACCCTGCACATGGCTTGCGAACAGGTGTCCGGCTCCGGCGTGGCACTGTCCGGCCATGTGCGCATGGGCTGCACCGAAGGCTTCGGCAGCTTTTTCGTCACCCCGCAATTGAGCCACTTCGTCGACACCTACCCGGCGATCTCAGTGGACATCCTGCCCCTGCCCCACTTCATCAGCCTGTCCAAGCGCGAAGCCGACATCGTTATCGCCCTGGAGCGCCCGGAACACGGGCCCTACGTGTGCTGCAAATTGTGTGATTACAAACTGCAGCTGTACGCGACCCAAGAATACCTGGACCAACACCCGCCGATACAACGCCCGGCGGATTTGGCTGAGCATCCGTTCATCAGTTATGTGGATGACCTGGCGTTCAGCTCGGAGCTGCTGTACCTGGCGAACGTGGTGCCCGGCGCCAGCGCCAGCCTGCGCAGTACCAGCGTGATCGCGCAGTACGTGGCGGCGCAACAGGGGCGGTCGATGGCGATATTGCCGTGCTTTTTGGCGGCGCAGGATCCGCGGTTGCTGCCGGTGCTGGGGGCGCAGATTGCGATCACACGGCAGTTCTGGATGTATTGCCGGGAGGATTTGAGGAAGTTGAAGCGGATCACGTTGTTGTGGGATTACATCAGGGAAGTGACGGAGCAGAATCAGGGGTTGTTGATGGGGGAGACGCGGGAGATCAGGTTCGCGGATTAAAGGGCCATCAACGATGATTCGCTTTAAATAGCAGGACGTTTCCTAGAGGCTCTCTACCCCATTGCGCCTTACCGTTTGGGTCACTAGCCTCCTGACTTCGCTGCTCATCAGCGATCGGGTTTAGCGACTCTGATTAGTTGGGATGTGATGCCCAAGTATTGCCAGGCTTTTTATCTGTCTTTACCGTTTTATGGCGGCTGTACGCGGGAGACCTTCGGGTCTGCCGATAAGCGAACACCGTTCGAATGCGGGAGGAGCCTTGCTCCTTCCTACATTTAAACCGCACCAGCCCCGGCAATTTGCGGATACCGAGCCCGAACTTCGCGCAGAAACTTACTCGCACTGGTCTTGAGCCATTCAATCAGCCGAGCGATATCCGGCTCTAATTGCCGCCCGTTTCGACAAATGATGTAGTACGCCGCTGGCGACATCATCGCGGGGCTTTTCAACGCAACCAACGCGCCGTCTTCCAATTGGTCGTATACCAACGCAGTCCTGCCCAGTGCGATGCCTGTGCCCTTCACCGCCAGGCTGATCGCCAGGCTCGAATCCGGAAATCGCGGCCCATGGTGATAAGGCGGCGCCGCCAGCCCCTGAAACGCAAACCAGCTTTCCCACCCCGGACACACCTGATCGTCCACCCGATGAATCAGCGGGTACCGGGAGACATCCTCCAGTGAAATATCCCCCTTCAACCGTAGAAATTCCGGCGAGCAAACGGGAAATACTGCGTCGCACATCAGCAGTTCAACATGATGATCCGGATAATCGCCGTACCCCATCACCACCGCGACATCGTATTGATGAGCTTCCAGGCTGGTGCTGTTCATATCGGCGCTAGTCAACACCAGATCAAGGTTGAACGAGGCCTCTGTGTGCGACCCATGCATCCTGGGGATTAGCCACGTCGAACAGAGAGAAGACGTGCATGAGAGGTACAACGGTCGGGATTTACCGGGGTTGAGAGATTGCAGTACCCCATCCAGCGCCTTGAAAAAACCATCGGTAACCGGCAACAAGGCTTGCCCCGCCGGCGTCAGCTTGACGCCGCGTGAATGCCGCTCAAACAACTGCACGCCCCACCATTCCTCCAGGCCCGCAATTTGATGACTAATGGCGCTGGCAGTGAGGTTAAGCTCAGACGCCGCACGCGCAAAACTACCGGTTTGCGCAGCGCTGACGAACGCTTGAAGCATCGGTGTGGGAGGCGGACGCTGAGCCATCAGGTGCTCACTTTGATCAAGATGATCCCGCTAACAATGACGAATGCCGACAGCATCCGTCGCCAGCCGAACCGTTCATGAAAAAACAGCGCGGCAATAATGGCGCCGATAATAACACTGGTTTCCCGCAGCGCTGAGACCTTGGCCACCGCGTCCAGCGACAACGCAAACAACACCAGTGCGTAGGACGCCAAGTAAAAAACGCCGCCTAATAGGCCGACTCGCCAATGCCCACGTATGGCTTGAGCCAAAGCCGAGCGCTCTTTGGAAAATGCCAGCAGTGGGATCGGAATACTCTGGAACACCGTCAGGTAGATGATGTACTGCAGCACCGTCTCGCTGGCTCTTACACCTTTGGCGTCCACTACCGTGTAAGACGCGATAAACGCTCCAGCGCACACCGCCATCAGGATCGGCTTGAACATCTGCGCCGTCATCCTGTGCACGAAGGTCAGGCTGATAATTCCCACACATATCAGCGACACCCCCACCAGCGCCTGAAGTGACAACTGTTCATGCAGCAGAAAGTAGGAAAACAGCGCGACCAATACCGGCGGTACCCCACGCATCACCGGGTAAACCTGACCGAAGTCACCCGTTTCGTACGCTTTGACCAGAAATAACCGATAGACCGTATTGAGTATCACCGAGACGAGGATATAACCCCCTACCTCCAGGCTCGGCACACTGACAAGAGGCAACGCCAGCAGGCATATCACCAGCGCGGAGCCATCCACCATGGCCAAGGTCATGAAGCGACTGCTACCGGCGCGGACTACGGCGTTCCAAGTGGCGTGCATAAAGGCAGAGATCAGGACCAGCGTGATCGCGATATCGGAGTTGTCCATGGGGTTCGGCTTATGGCGGATAGTGGGGGGATGTAAGTTATGAGCATCGGTGCATCATTGTTTGCGTAACCACATCCGTAGCATGTAGCGATTTAGATCGTTCAAGGATTCCGCATCATCAATCACGCAACGTGGAGTATTCATATCTATAAAGTGCGTGCGGGTGTGGAGAAACTTGTTATCGGCTGAAATGAGTACCTGCCCTGGTTCCAGCAACACTCGATGCTGAACCGATGACTGATCGAGAACGGTGTCCAGAAAGTCTAGCGCTTGGGATTGGGCCACTGTTAACGGCACTCCCGCCTTAAGGTGAGCGGACTCAATGTAGACGCGAAAATATCTGATCAGCGGGATACCCTCATTGGAAAAGCTCAAAATAGGTGTTTTGAACAACTGTTCCTCATCTGACATACCGCGGTTTTCAAAAAAGAAGTCGCACTTAAGCTCTTCCAATATTTCTGGAAACGCCATCAGCTCTGCGTATACCGCGCTTGCATCAATCAGAATGCTCTCACCTCCCAAAAGCGCTTTTTGTCCGCAAGCCAAGATCAAGTAATCGATAGGCAACGGGTCGCTCACTCCATCGTTGTGCACATAGGCACCTTGGCGGGTTTGATGGTATCTCGCACCTTCCTCAATGCTCTTACCGCCTCTGTCATAAACCTCAATCACCTTGTGACCGAGATGGTTTTGCACCATTGGCACACCGAGTAGAGATCCAAATGTCCATATCAGCGATTTGAAACTTGCAAGTTTGTCGACCTTAAAACCATCAAGAATCAAGACATGGCTTTCATGATCGACCATGGTTCGGATTCTATCTAGCTCCTTATTCAGGACGGGTAATTGTAGAGGATTGATGTGCGCGGCTTTGGTATCGAATCGAACTCCCTTACGCTCAGACTCGAACAACTCTCTTGCGCTCAACAGCTCGTCAAAAGCAATGTTTGAAAGTCTAGCTTTAGAAACTTCCTGGCGGAAATTACTGACGTTTATGCTCATCGCAGTCCTTTACGGTGGTTAGTTGGCGCGGCCATTTAACTAAGCCCACCCTTTGCGAAAAAGCGAAACCTCGTCAGCCTAGCCATCAAGATTCGTCATGGCAGACGTCTCCTACAGGAAACATACTTGACGGTCTTTGCTGAGATACGGTGATGGTGCATCAACGCAGGCGATGACACCGGGCAGCTAAGCGAACACTGTAGCAAGGCACCGCAAAACCCACTGTGGGAGCTGGCTTGCCTGCGATGGCAGTGTGTCAGTCAGTACATCGCGTACTGATACACCGCGTTTGCAGGCAAGCCAGCTCCCACATTTTGACTGCATTTCAAATTGAATTCGCTCAGCCCGCACTCACCACGATCGACACTCGCCGATTCTCGGTGCGCCCTTCAGCGGTGTCATTGGAGACCACCGGTTTGCTACTGCCCAAGCCGCGCAGCTGGATGTTTTCTTCTTTCATACCCACGCCGGTCAGCACCGTGGCCACGCTTTTGGCACGGCGCAGGGACAGCTGCTGATTGTAGGTTTCCTTGCCAGACGCATCGGTGTGGCCATCGACGCGAACGCGTTCGATACCTACGCCAAGCAGGGCCTTGCCGATACGCTGGACGATGTCGGTGCTGGGTTGGTTGAGGGTCTCGACATCGCTGCCAAACAGCACTTTGCCGGACAGGCCGAATGACCAGCCTTCGTCGGTCATTTCAAAGCCTTGCTGCTTGAGGACCGCGACCTGCGCTGGGGTCAGGCCTTTGGGTGGGGGCGTCTGACAGCCGCCGAGGGCGAGCAGTGCCATCAGCAGGGTGATCAACATGAAACGTGCGGTGGTGAACAAGGGGTCAACTCCTGTGTTGAAGATTGACGGCGGCGTGCTCCGACTCCGCCGTGTGCTGGCCGCCCGAGGACAGGCGCTTGGCCTGGTACATCGCCGCGTCGGCCGCATTGAGCAGGGTGCCGGGGGTGGCACCATGATCGGGGTAGATGGCGATGCCGATACTCAGGGAGGTCAATACCTCGGTATTGCCGGGCACGGGGATCGGCAGGTCCATGCTGGCAATGATTTTGTCGGCGATACGCTCGGCGTCTGCCACCTTGTGCAACGGCGCCAGCAGGATGGCGAACTCGTCTCCCCCCAGGCGCGCCACCAGGTCATCTTCACGCAATTGCGCACGCACACGCTGGGCGACGGCCACAAGGACGGCATCGCCGGCGGCATGGCCAAAACTGTCATTGATCTCTTTGAAGCGGTCGCTGTCGAGATAGAGCACCGCCACCTGTTCTTTGACTTTGGCGGCGCTGCGCAGGGCGCGAATCAGGCGGCCTTCGAAGAACGCCCGGTTGGGCAAACCGGTGAGGCTGTCGTGGTTGGCCTGGTGGGCGAGGAATTCGTTTTCGCTCTGCAGGTGGCTTTGCCAGGCTTCCATCTCGCCGAGCAAGGCATTGAAGTCACTGCCCAGACTGTCGAGCTCGGCGATTTGCGCCGGCGGTACGCGGCGATCGAAGTCACGCTCGCTACGAGCGGCGTGGGCCACGGCGGCAAGGCTTTGCAGCGGGCCGGTGATGCCCCGCAACAGGCGTCGCGCCAAATGCAGGGCAACCCACGCGCTGAGGGCGGTGCAGATCAGGATGCCAGCCAGACCACTGAGCAGGAAGCGCAGCAAGCTACCGCCGTGGCCAGTGAGAAGAATGCTGCCGACGGCTCGCCCTTGGTGGAGGATCGGCTGGCTGATGGGTTGCTCGAGCAGGGTATGCGCCAACTCCAGCTCAACCCGCGACAGCATGCTGGTTTCCGGGCGCACCCACTGAGCCAGCAACTTGCCATTGGCATCAAGGACTTCAGCCTGGGCCACCTCTTCGGTGGAGGCAATCACGCTGAGGGCCTCGGTGGCCGCCGCACTGTCGTTGAACACCACCGCTGCCTCAACGGTATAGCTGATAGAGCGCGCGATCAGGTGCAAGTTGTGTTCGGCATAGACCCTCAGCGCCAGCACGCCGAGCAGCGTCAGGGAAACACTGGCCAGAATCACCGCCACCAGCGCCAGGATCAGGTGCCCCCGGCCGATGACCGAGCGTAGCGTCGGTCGCACTTTATCGGCCTTCATGGTGCGGGCGCTCGGCGACGTGACAACTGCAACACGCTGGGGTGAATACGTACGCCACTGCGGGCGACGGAGTCGAGATTGACTTCGAATGACACTTGCTCATCACTCACCCGCAGGCAGAACAGGCTGCCCACGGTGCACTGGTCGCCGCCTTCGCTGATGCTGAGCACCGGGTGGCCGATCAATGAGGTAAACAGCTGGCTGCGCTCATCGGCACTGAGTTTGCCGATGTACACCGCATCGCAGGCGTCGACGATATCGGGATGGCTGGCCAGCAGGCGTTGCACAACGACCGGACGGCCGGTGGCCTGGGTCGTGCCTTTGACCAGGTCGTCGGTGTATTGGGTCGGGCCGACGATACACAGGCGCAATTGCGCAGGCTCTACCGGCCAGCGCGCATAACTGAGGATACCGAGCACCACTTGGGTGACCGCTTGGGCACGGTGGGCGGCAAGGTCAATGGGCTCGGGCGCCTGGGCGAAGACGCGTGGTGCGAGCACGCACAGGGCCGCCACCAGCAACATGCGTCTCCAGCTCAAACTGCGCTCTGTGGGCGAGACAGCCACGTTCATGCAGCGATACTCTCAGTTTTTTTTCAGATGATGCCGCAACGATAGCACAGTGGTGGAACCCCTCAGCGGAATGGGTCTTCACGTGGCCCGCTATTTTTTCAGAAAAATCAGACGCCTGAATAAGAAATATTACATGACCTGTCACTCAGTTTTTTCTGATTCGTGCCCCAGCTCAAGCACCAGCCCACTCAAGCGCTTGACCTTGCGCCTTACCGCTTCTTCAAACACGCCGCCACGCGGTTCGATCAGGCTGAACCAGCGCTTGGCCCGGGTGATGCCGGTGTAGATCAGTTCTTTGGTGAGCACCGGGTTGAGCGCATCCGGCAGGATCAATGCCGTGTGGATGAACTCCGATCCCTGGGATTTATGCACGGTCATCGCGTACACGGTTTCCACATCATTCAGGCGGCTGGGCAGCACAAAACGCACGCCGCCCTGGCCATCGTTACGTGGGAAGGCGACACGCAGTACCTGCGGGCCGCCATCGCTTTCGGGCAATTTGAGGGCGATGCCGATGTCGCCGTTCATCAAGCCCAGGCCGTAATCGTTGCGGGTCATGAGCACCGGGCGGCCTTCGTACCATTGCTCGTCGCCCTCGACCAGCCGCACCTTGCGCAAGGCTGCGGTGATGCGCAGATTCAGGCCTTCCACACCCCAAGGGCCTTTGCGTACCGCGCAGAGCAGTTGGAAGGCATCGAAGGCTTGCAGCAGTTGTTGCGCCCAACGGGTCCAGGCGGGGGCTTCGCGTGGGGTGTCGGGAGATGGACGCGCGCTTTGCAGCAGGTTGAGGTAGTAGCGATAACCTTGGGCGCCGTCGCTGCACTGCCCGTCCAGGACCAGGCGCTCGAGGGCGTGGTCGCGCTCGCCCTTCAGGCTGACGCAGAACAGGTCACTGTGGCTGCGTGCCGTCAGCAGCTTACGGGCTTCTTCAGCATTTTGCTGGTTGACCCAACGCGCCAGTTGGCCGATGCCACTGCCTTCGCCGAAACGGCGTGAGTAACGCAGCATCACCACTTGCTGGGCCAGGGGATGGCTGCCGTCGAGGTCTGCCTGCAGGCCACTGGTGCTGAGGTCTTCGCCACTGACGGCTTGCAGCCATTGGCGGGTCTCGGCGCTGTAGAAGCCGGCTTCCGCGTCGCGGCACAAATCACCGAGCACGGCACCCGCTTCTACCGAAGCGAGTTGGTCCTTGTCGCCCAGTAGCACAAGCCGTGCATGGGGCGGCAAGGCGTCGAGCAGGTTGGCCATCATTTCCAGGTCAATCATCGAGGCTTCGTCCACCACCAGCACATCCAAGGGCAATGGGTTGCCGATGTGATGACGGAAATGCCGCGTGCCCGGGCGACTGCCGAGCAAGCGGTGGACAGTGGTGACCTGAGTCGGGATCTTTTCCTTCACGTTGTCCGGCACTTTCAGCGACAGCACTTGCTGGCTGATGGACTCGGTGAGGCGTGCAGCGGCCTTGCCGGTGGGCGCAGCCAGGCGAATGCGCAGTGGGCTGCCGGTTTCCACCGCCGGCGCCTGCAACAGCGCGAGCAGGCGCACCACGGTGGTGGTCTTACCGGTGCCGGGGCCGCCGGTGACGATGCTGAATGCTCCGCGAGTGGCCAGGGCGCAGGCGAGCTTTTGCCAATCGATCACGCCGTCAGGCGGCGGCTGGTCGAACAGGCTGTCAAGGCGCTGCGGCAAATCGGCGGCGACGCTTTCCTGGGTGGCGAGCCGCAGGCGCAAGGCGGTGTCGATACGTCGCTCGTAGGTCCAGTAGCGGCGCAGGTACAGGCGTTTGCCGGACAGGACCAATGGGCGACTCTGGGCGGCTTCGCTGCCATCAACTGCCAACGCGACCAGATGGCTGGCGGCCAGCGTGTGGCACCAGTGGGCGCCGTCGAGGCCGTCGAGCAACTGCGACGGCAGCAGCATGGCGCCGGTTTGCAGGTCGCCTTCAGGCGGCAACGACAGGGCGAAGTCCGGGGCTTTGAGCGTTTCGAACAGGTCGAGGCAGACGTGGCCATGGCCCAGTTGATGGCTGGTCAGCGCAGCGGCCAGCAGCACCAGCGGGTCAGCGTGCGGATCAAGTTCGTGCAGGAAGCCGACGAAGGCTTTGTCCAGGGCGCGCAACCAACCGCGATCCACCCAACGCTCCAGCAGCTGCACCAGGTCAGTGGCACGGCTGAGAGGCATCAGGTCCTCGAGCGGTAACGGCGACAGGCTCATAGCAGCACTCCTTGTTCCCAGGCGGGCTCAACCTTGGGCGGGAGGGGCTTGCCCTGGAACAGCAGGTCCAGGCCTTCGATCAGTTCCCGTGGTGGCCGGGTGAAATACGCGCCCTGGCTCACGGACTGGGTGCCGCGCAGGAATAGGTAAAGCGCACCGCCGACATGGCGGTCGTAGTCGTAGTCCGGCAGGCGCGCCTTGAGTTGGCGGTGCAGGGCCAGCAGGTAAAGTACGTATTGCAGGTCGTACCGATGCTCGAGGATCGACTGTTCCATGGCGTCCTGTGTATAGGCCGAATCGTCGGGGCCGAGCCAGTTGGATTTGTAGTCGGCCACGTAATAGCGGCCGTCATGTTCGAACGTCAAATCGATAAAGCCCTTGAACATACCGTTGAGCAACACGGGTTCGGCGGCGACGCGGGAAACGCCGTTGTGGGTGTACTGGCACACCAGTTTGTCGAGGGCGAGTACGTCGACTTTATGGCTGGCGAACCAGAACTCCATTTCGATCTGGTAATGCTGCAGGCTTTTCAGGCTGACGTGATCGTTGTCCACAGGCAGCGCCGCTTGCAGTAAGTGGCCCAGCCAACTGCTGAGGGTGACGATCCAACCTTCCCAGTTGCGGCGATTGCAACGAGCCCCTACGGCTTTTTCGATAGCCTCGGGGGTGACGTTGAAGCCCTCCTCCCCCGCCCACTCCAGCAGACCGTGGAGAAAGGTCCCAGGGTTCGGACCGCGTGGGAACCGGTGAATGTCGCCGCCGGACGCCGCTAACTCGCGGGGAGCGTCGGGGTCGAGGCGTTCGTCATCGAACAGCTTTTGGGCTTGTGGGCTTTCCGGCGCTTCGAGACTGGCGGCACTCATGCTGTCGCCAATGCGCAAGGCGCTGTAGGAGGCGATCCACCAGTTTTCGGCCGCCTTGCGTTTGGGCAGCAAGGGCGCTCTAAGCAGGGCTTCGTTGCGCGGCGGGTGGAAGATGATGTCTTGCGCGTCGGGCACGTGGGCATAGTGGATTGCGGTGCAACCTTCTTGCAGATCCAACAACCAGCGCGCCAGACCCGTGGACTCTCCCAGCGATGCACCCGCGCCAAGCAAATAGCCCAACGCCGACAAGTGCAACACGGAGCTATTGCTGTTGCCACGCTTGAGGTCGGCGATGCCGAGCCAGCACGCATGTTTGGCACGGGTCAGGGCTACATAGAGCAGGCGCAGATCTTCGGCCAGGCGCTCGTTGTCGGCCTGGTCGATCAACTCGGCGGTCGGACGCAGACTGACCTGCGACTTGCCGTGTTCATCATGGTAGTGAAGGGGCAAACGGCTGCCATCGACTGGTTTGGCTGAGCAGATGAAAGGCAGGAAGACCAAGTCGTATTCCAGGCCCTTGGATTTGTGGATAGTCACCACCTTGACCAATTGTTCATCACTTTCCAGGCGCAGGATTTGTTCCTCACCCGCCTGGCCCGACAGCGCCAGGTGTTCGGCCAAGTGGCGGATCAGCGCCTGTTCGCCGTCCAGTTCCGATGCGGCCTGTTGCAGCAGTTCGCTGAGGTGCAGCAGGTTGGTCAGCACACGTTCGCCGTCACTGCGCGCGATCAGGGTTTGCGGCAGTTTAAAATCGTGGAGCAGGCGACGCAGCATTGGCAGCACACCTTGGGTGCGCCAGATCACGCGATAGCCACGGAACTGCATGACGCGGCTTTCCCATGCGAGTTCGTCCTGGTTCAGGCGCTCCAGTTCCGGAAGTGACAGGTTCAGGGTGACGCAAGCCAGGGCAGCGCGCAGCGGGCGCTCAACATCCGGCTCGGCGCAGGCCTTGAGCCAGGCCAGCAGGTCGTGGGCTTCCTGGGCAGCGAAGACCGAGTCTTTGTCGGACAGGTACACACTGCGCACGCCACGCGCAGCCAGTTCAGCCCGCACGACTTGAGCTTCCTTGCCGTCGCGAACGAGGATGGCGATATCTGACGGAAGCACGCCGTTGAAGCTCGCGTCCGGTTGTAGGAAACCGGCTGTGCCTTGCTGTCCGCCGTTGAGCAATTCAACAATCTGCGTGGCACAGGCGGCAGCCAATTGCTGACGGTAAACCACGTTGGAAACCGGCTGTTCTGTGGGCAAATGCCAGAGGTTCATCGCCGGCAGCGTTTGGCCATTAACGTGCAATCGTTCCTTGCGGCCTTGGGACAGCACCGAGTGGAACGGCACCGGATTCTGACCATCCGGTTCGCGGAACAGGAACGCGCCACGGCCTTTTTCTGCGCGCTGGAACACGTGGTTCACTGCCTCGACCATCGCATGGCTGGAGCGGAAGTTGGTGCCCAGCGTGTGGTGGCGGCCGGTGGTGGACTGGCGGGCGCGCAAGTAAGTGTAAATGTCAGCGCCACGGAAGGCGTAGATCGCTTGCTTGGGGTCGCCGATCAGAAACAGGCCACTGTCGAGGTGGTTTTCTTCGATGCGGTAGATGCTGTCGAAGATGCTGTACTGCACTGGGTCGGTGTCCTGGAACTCGTCGATCAGGGCCACCGGGAATTGCTCGCGGATGACACTGGCAAGGCGTTCGCCGCCGTCAGCTTTCAGCGCGGCGTTGAGGCGGATGAGCATGTCGTCGAAGCCCATTTCGGCGCGGCGGCGTTTTTCTTCTTCGAAGCGTTGCCCCACCCAGCCGGCGGCGTGCTGCAACACAGCGGCCTCGGGGGTTGGCAACGCATCGAGGGCCGACTTGAGACCGGCCATGGCGTCGATGCCAGGATGCTGGGGCGGCTCGCCCTTCCAGGCTTCGGCCATACCGTCGGGCGTGAGGCGGGTGAAGCCAGTACCGATATCGAGTTGTTCGAGAGTGTCGTCAGCAGCCCAGGCGCCGATCTTTTCGAACCACGGCTCGAAATAACGCGCTTGCATCTTGCGGCCGTCGACGGCTTTGGCGGCCACGGCTTGCAGGCAGATATCGCGTAGCTCGGCGGCCCATTGTTGCCAGGGCGCCTTGATGGTTGTCAGCGCTTCGCGACGCTCTTGCAGGCAAGCCGTTATCAGTTCGGCGGGTTCGCGGGCTTCATCGCTGGGCCGTTCACTGCCGAACAGCGCGCGCACCCGTGGCATCAACGCGGCAGGGCCACCCCAGTTATTGCGCACCCAGTTGAGGGCGTCGTCGTGCATCGGGTAGCAGAACAGCCGCCAGTAGTCGCGCAGCACTTCGCCGAGCAGGTCGCTGTGGTCGGTTTCCAGGGTCTGGGTGAACAGGCTACCGCTGTCGAACGCGTGCTCGCGCAGCATGCGCTGGCACCAGCTGTGGATAGTCGAGACAGCAGCTTCGTCCATCCATTGCGCGGCGATGTCCAGGCGGTTGGCGCAGGCGGGCCACTGTTCGGGTGGGTACTCGTCGCGCAGATCAGCGATCAGGGCGTCGGGCTGTTCAATTTCTTCGCGGAAGAACCGCGCGGCCTCGGCAAGACGAATGCGGATGCGTTCGCGCAGCTCTTTGGTGGCGGCGTCAGTGAACGTCACTACCAGGATTTGCGGCGGCAACAGCTCGCGACCAAAACCGGAGTCGTCGCCACCGTGGCCGAGGACCAGACGCAGGTAAAGGGCGGAGATAGTGAACGTCTTGCCGGTACCGGCGCTGGCTTCAATCAGCTGGCTGCCCTTGAGCGGGAAGGCAAGGGCCAAAGGTTTGCGGGTCATGCGCCGGCCTCCTCACCTGTGAGTGAGCGCCATGGAGCGTTGATCAGGGGGCGATACAGGGTTTCGCACCAACCTTCGAATTCTTCGCTGGCGATGAGCGCGGCGTAGTCGGGGAATTGCCGGGTGAGCGCTGGGGTTTCGCGACGTTCGCCGTCGGAGGTCAGGGCGTCGCCTTCGTAGGCTTTACTGGCGGCCGCCTGGGCCTTGACGGGGTCGGTTTGACCGAGCCAGGCGAAGGCGGTTTTGACGGCCACGGGCAGCGGTTTGCTCATGCCTGTGTGCCAGGCGAGCAGCAGGTTGCCGAGGATTTCCTGTGCGATGGACTTATCCAGAGGCGGCAGGAGCAAGGTGTCGTCACTGGCCACCAAGCCGGTGCTTAAAGGCAGGCCGCAAGCGCAGGCAACCACGTGATTGACCCAAGGGCGAATGAGGCGATGCCACTTGCGTGTCTTGATCGAGCCAATGCTGTTGGGGATGGTGGTGACGCTTAGCAGGCCGCCATCACTGCGTCGATGCAGACCGCTGATCCAGCCTTCCAATTGAACACCTCGATACTCAAAACTGACAGGTTCTGCGCCAGTATGCCGGGTGGGCCAAAGGGCCAACAATTGTTGATAGCGTTGCAGCAGGTCGGGCAACGGCTCGATCAATTCGTTGCGCAGGCATTCGCCGAAACCGACCATAGGCAACAGGCCACTGCCTTGCAGTCGCAAGGCCTGGGCGTGTAGGGCCTGCTCGAGATGATCGGGTTCAGTGAGTGCGGCGTTCAGCAGGCTGTCGCTTAGACTGTAGCGTTGCAGTGCGTCGAGGACGAAGGGTTCTTCGTCGGCCAACGGCACTTCGGCGGCTTCGAAGAATACTTTCAGACGTTGGCTGAAGAAGTGTTTGACTGGGTTGCGTAGGAAGTCTTGTAACTGGCCGAGGCTCAGGGGCTCGTCCTGTTTGTGCGGTGCCAGGTCGTGTTCTGTTGGGGTGGCGTCGCAGGCTTCGTGGAGCAATTGCCATTCGCGGGCGTAGCTGAATAGCGCGTCGCCCTCATGGAAGTAGCGGGCGCTGAACGGTTGCAGTGGATGCTCTTGGGTCATGGCTTCGATAAGCGCTTCATCGCTGTTTGCGTGACGCCAGCCGCTGGCGAGATGGTCGCGTAGTTGGCCGATCAGTACCGAGGCAGGGCGGTCGCTGTTGTCGCGGATGCTGCGGCCCACCCAACTGATGTAAAGCTGGTCACGCGCTGAAAGCAGGGCTTCGAGCAGCAGGTACCGATCGTCTTCACGGCGTGAACGGTCGCCGGGGCGGTAATCACTGCCCATCAGGTCGAAGTCCAGCGGTGGTTGGGCGCGGGGGTAATCGCCGTCGTTCATGCCGAGCAGGCAAACGAGCTTGAACGGGATCGCACGCATGGGCATCAGGGTGCAGAAATTAACAGCCCCGGCGAGAAAGCGCTGGGACAGGCGCCCTTGGTCCAGGCCAGCCAGCCAGGCTTCACGGACTACGGTGAGAGGTAACTCGTCTTGTAGGCCCACGGACTCGCAGGTTTCCAGCCAGGTCTCTCGGAGTTGTTCGAGTTGGCCCAACAGGTAGTCGTCGTGTTCGCTGCTCGGTAGGAAGAACAGCTGCATCAGGCGTTGCAGGCGTTCGCCCCACGTCTGCGGAGGCGCGGGGTGCGACAGGGCTTGATGGGCGTCACTGAGTGCGTCGAGCAAGGCGACCAGCGGGCCGATCAGGGCGGCGTCGAGACCACCGATTTCGTCGTAGGGCTCGATGCCGTCCCACGCGGCG
The DNA here is from genome assembly GCF_900005865.1 of Pseudomonas sp. 58 R 12. NCBI lineage: Bacteria > Pseudomonadati > Pseudomonadota > Gammaproteobacteria > Pseudomonadales > Pseudomonadaceae > Pseudomonas > Pseudomonas sp. 58 R 12. The sequence continues at coordinate 7,351 of NZ_CVTP01000017.1, read as the reverse complement.
CCGGTGCCTACGGCGTAACCGAGCAACATGCGGCGCAGGCCGAAACGCCAACTGTTTTGTTCCAGTTCCGTGGGCAGGCCCAGGCCTGCGCGCTGTTCGGCGTTGAGGCCCCAGCGGATGCCGGCGCCTTCAATCCAGCGGTGCAGTGTGGGCAGGTCGCGTTCCTTGATGGCGAAGCGTTCGCGCAGGGCAGGAACGTCAAGCAGATCGAGGATTTCGCTGACAGGGAAGCGGCTGTCGGGGATTTTCAGCAGATGTTCGACGGCGATCAGCAGAGGGTCGCGGCCGCGCTGGCCTTGGTCAGTCAGGGTGAACGGGATGAAGCGCGGGTCGTTGCGCTCAAGCTGGCCGAACACGGCGCGGATATGCGGCGCGTAACTGTCGACGTCGGGGACCATGACGATGATGTCCCTGGGACGCAGCGTGGGGTCGGCGCTAAAACGTTGGAGCAGTTGGTCGTGGAGGATTTCTACTTCGCGTTGAGCGCTGTGGGCGATGTGGAAGCGGATTGAGGTATCTCGCTCCAGATCGACGGCAGGCCATAGTTCGCGGGTTTCATTGAGTGGGCGCAGTTCGAGGATATCGTCCTGGAGCTGATTGAGCAGCGTGGTGGGATCGCTGTCACTGAATAGGTCGATACGACCATCGCGGAACGCTGCACGGTAGCTGTTGGGGTCATCGTAGCTGTCCAGCAAGCTGATGTAGTCACGGCCTTGTTTGCCCCAGGCAGCCAGTAGCGGGTGGGCGTGCTGGTGCAGGGTTTGTGGATCGATAGTGACCGGCATGCCGGATTTACGCGCTTGGCGTTTGTATTCGTTACGCAGCAGGTCTTTGTCGGCGACGATGTCGGACCAGTGATGGCGACACGGGTTGTGTACGCAAAGCAGGACTTGGCTGAATCGTGCGAGCCCGGCAAGGGCTTCCAGCGCCTGTGCTGGCAACGAGGAGATTCCGAAAACAATGACTCGGGATGGCAGCCCTGGTGGGGCGCTCTCGAGCGTATTGATGCGTTCGATGAAGCGTTGGTGGACGCCTGCACGGCTTTCGGCCATGCCTTCTTCACCGACATCCAACAGCAGTGCGCGCCACAGTTCGGCTTGCCAGCAGTTAGCAGGATTGAGCGGTTTGGCGTCGCCCCGGCCGTTACGCAGTTGGTGGCGGCCGGCAGCCCAGTCTTCCAGCCAGTCGGCGCGGTAGACCTGGTATTGGTCGAACAAGTCAGCCAGGCGCTCGGCGAGTTGGTAGCGTTTACGCAGGTCGGTGTCGTGGGTGAGGAAGCGCTGCAACGGTTCGAAGTGCGGCTGATCGATAAGCTCTGGGAGCAGGCGCATCAGGCGCCAGGTCAGGGGGGCCTTGTCCAGCAGGGACTTGGGCGGGATTTCGTCACGGCCAAGCACCATTCGGTAGAGCTGCCACATGAAGCTGCCGGGCAGTTGCACGTCAATTGCGGCAGCAATACCGCAGCCGCCCATGTCATCCTCTTCCGGATCTTCAGCCAGGGCCAACTTGAGCCATTGAGCGATGCCGTTGCTTTGCACCAGGGCGATTTCGTTTTCCAGGGGCGCCAGGGGGTAGCGTCGCATCCAGCTGACCACCAGGCTGCGCAGTTCATCCAGGCGATTGCCGTGAACCACCATGAATCCAGCGCTGAGGGACGTCGCATCCGGCATAACGGCTTCCTTGGGAAAAGCAAAATCGAGGGTGCGACTTTAGCACTGTGGACAGTTATTGGCGGAATTGGGATGTTAGATGTCTTTTCGACCGCCCAAAACAAAACCCCTGTTCGCGTTAGCAAACAGGGGTTTCGGAATTTAATCTTGACGATGACCTACTCTCACATGGGGAAACCCCACACTACCATCGGCGATGCATCGTTTCACTACTGAGTTCGGGATGGGATCAGGTGGTTCCAATGCTCTATGGTCGTCAAGAAATTCGGGTACTGAGTCGTGGCCAGATGGCCTCGCTTCAGCAAATTGGGTATGTGACAGCTTTCGGTGTTTTCGTGAGATCGAACTTTCGGTTCTATCGTCTTCACACACCGCAATCTGATGCTCGTTAGAGTAGTCAAATTGCTTGGGTGTTATATGGTCAAGCCTCACGGGCAATTAGTATTGGTTAGCTCAACGCCTCACAGCGCTTACACACCCAACCTATCAACGTCGTAGTCTTCGACGGCCCTTCAGGGGACTCAAGGTCCCAGTGAGATCTCATCTTGAGGCTAGTTTCCCGCTTAGATGCTTTCAGCGGTTATCTATTCCGAACATAGCTACCCGGCAATGCCACTGGCGTGACAACCGGAACACCAGAGGTTCGTCCACTCCGGTCCTCTCGTACTAGGAGCAGCCCCTCTCAAATCTCAAACGTCCACGGCAGATAGGGACCGAACTGTCTCACGACGTTCTAAACCCAGCTCGCGTACCACTTTAAATGGCGAACAGCCATACCCTTGGGACCGGCTTCAGCCCCAGGATGTGATGAGCCGACATCGAGGTGCCAAACACCGCCGTCGATATGAACTCTTGGGCGGTATCAGCCTGTTATCCCCGGAGTACCTTTTATCCGTTGAGCGATGGCCCTTCCATACAGAACCACCGGATCACTAAGACCTACTTTCGTACCTGCTCGACGTGTCTGTCTCGCAGTCAAGCGCGCTTTTGCCTTTATACTCTACGACCGATTTCCGACCGGTCTGAGCGCACCTTCGTACTCCTCCGTTACTCTTTAGGAGGAGACCGCCCCAGTCAAACTACCCACCATACACTGTCCTCGATCCGGATAACGGACCTGAGTTAGAACCTCAAAGTTGCCAGGGTGGTATTTCAAGGTTGGCTCCACGCAGACTGGCGTCCACGCTTCAAAGCCTCCCACCTATCCTACACAAGCAAATTCAAAGTCCAGTGCAAAGCTATAGTAAAGGTTCACGGGGTCTTTCCGTCTAGCCGCGGATACACTGCATCTTCACAGCGATTTCAATTTCACTGAGTCTCGGGTGGAGACAGCGCCGCCATCGTTACGCCATTCGTGCAGGTCGGAACTTACCCGACAAGGAATTTCGCTACCTTAGGACCGTTATAGTTACGGCCGCCGTTTACCGGGGCTTCGATCAAGAGCTTCGCGTTAGCTAACCCCATCAATTAACCTTCCGGCACCGGGCAGGCGTCACACCCTATACGTCCACTTTCGTGTTTGCAGAGTGCTGTGTTTTTAATAAACAGTCGCAGCGGCCTGGTATCTTCGACCGGCATGAGCTTACGGAGCAAGTCCTTCACCCTCACCGGCGCACCTTCTCCCGAAGTTACGGTGCCATTTTGCCTAGTTCCTTCACCCGAGTTCTCTCAAGCGCCTTGGTATTCTCTACCCAACCACCTGTGTCGGTTTGGGGTACGGTTCCTGGTTACCTGAAGCTTAGAAGCTTTTCTTGGAAGCATGGCATCAACCACTTCGCTAACTAAAAGTTAGCTCGTCATCAGCTCTCGGCCTTAAGATCCCGGATTTACCTAAGATCTCAGCCTACCACCTTAAACTTGGACAACCAACGCCAAGCTGGCCTAGCCTTCTCCGTCCCTCCATCGCAATAACCAGAAGTACAGGAATATTAACCTGTTTTCCATCGACTACGCTTTTCAGCCTCGCCTTAGGGACCGACTAACCCTGCGTCGATTAACGTTGCGCAGGAAACCTTGGTCTTTCGGCGTGGGTGTTTTTCACACCCATTGTCGTTACTCATGTCAGCATTCGCACTTCTGATACCTCCAGCAAGCTTCTCAACTCACCTTCACAGGCTTACAGAACGCTCCTCTACCGCATCACTTACGTGATACCCGTAGCTTCGGTGTATGGTTTGAGCCCCGTTACATCTTCCGCGCAGGCCGACTCGACTAGTGAGCTATTACGCTTTCTTTAAAGGGTGGCTGCTTCTAAGCCAACCTCCTAGCTGTCTAAGCCTTCCCACATCGTTTCCCACTTAACCATAACTTTGGGACCTTAGCTGACGGTCTGGGTTGTTTCCCTTTTCACGACGGACGTTAGCACCCGCCGTGTGTCTCCCATGCTCGGCACTTGTAGGTATTCGGAGTTTGCATCGGTTTGGTAAGTCGGGATGACCCCCTAGCCGAAACAGTGCTCTACCCCCTACAGTGATACATGAGGCGCTACCTAAATAGCTTTCGAGGAGAACCAGCTATCTCCGAGCTTGATTAGCCTTTCACTCCGATCCACAGGTCATCCGCTAACTTTTCAACGGTAGTCGGTTCGGTCCTCCAGTTAGTGTTACCCAACCTTCAACCTGCCCATGGATAGATCGCCCGGTTTCGGGTCTATTCCCAGCGACTAGACGCCCTATTAAGACTCGCTTTCGCTACGCCTCCCCTATTCGGTTAAGCTCGCCACTGAAAATAAGTCGCTGACCCATTATACAAAAGGTACGCAGTCACCCAACAAAGTGGGCTCCCACTGCTTGTACGCATACGGTTTCAGGATCTATTTCACTCCCCTCTCCGGGGTTCTTTTCGCCTTTCCCTCACGGTACTAGTTCACTATCGGTCAGTCAGTAGTATTTAGCCTTGGAGGATGGTCCCCCCATATTCAGACAAAGTTTCTCGTGCTCCGTCCTACTCGATTTCATGACTAAGAGATTTTCGCGTACAGGGCTATCACCCACTATGGCCGCACTTTCCAGAGCGTTCCGCTAATCTCAAAGCCACTTAAGGGCTAGTCCCCGTTCGCTCGCCACTACTAAGGGAATCTCGGTTGATTTCTTTTCCTCAGGGTACTTAGATGTTTCAGTTCCCCTGGTTCGCTCCATACACCTATGTATTCAGTGTAAGGTAACCATCTTATGATGGCTGGGTTCCCCCATTCAGACATCTCCGGATCAAAGTCTGTTTGCCGACTCCCCGAAGCTTTTCGCAGGCTACCACGTCTTTCATCGCCTCTGACTGCCAAGGCATCCACCGTATGCGCTTCTTCACTTGACCATATAACCCCAAGCAATCTGGTTATACTGTGAAGACAACATTCGCCGAAAATTCGATAATACTCAAAACTGAGTAACTCACAAATTTTACCTTAGCCTGATCCGTTACCAGTGAAAGTAACGTTCAGTCTATCTTTCTATCACATACCCAAATTTTTAAAGAACGATCTAATCAAAGACTAGAAATCAACATTCACCATCATAACGATGGAATGCTCATTTCTAAGCTTTCATAACGTAGAAGCAGTAGTGGTGGAGCCAAACGGGATCGAACCGTTGACCTCCTGCGTGCAAGGCAGGCGCTCTCCCAGCTGAGCTATGGCCCCGTATTTCTACAGGCGTTTCCCACACAAAATTGGTGGGTCTGGGCAGATTCGAACTGCCGACCTCACCCTTATCAGGGGTGCGCTCTAACCAACTGAGCTACAGACCCAATTTCGGGCTGCTTCTTATCGTCTTCTTCAATGAATCAAGCAATTCGTGTGGGAACTTATGGAGCAGCTGATGTCGTCGATTAAGGAGGTGATCCAGCCGCAGGTTCCCCTACGGCTACCTTGTTACGACTTCACCCCAGTCATGAATCACACCGTGGTAACCGTCCTCCCGAAGGTTAGACTAGCTACTTCTGGTGCAACCCACTCCCATGGTGTGACGGGCGGTGTGTACAAGGCCCGGGAACGTATTCACCGCGACATTCTGATTCGCGATTACTAGCGATTCCGACTTCACGCAGTCGAGTTGCAGACTGCGATCCGGACTACGATCGGTTTTCTGGGATTAGCTCCACCTCGCGGCTTGGCAACCCTCTGTACCGACCATTGTAGCACGTGTGTAGCCCAGGCCGTAAGGGCCATGATGACTTGACGTCATCCCCACCTTCCTCCGGTTTGTCACCGGCAGTCTCCTTAGAGTGCCCACCATTATGTGCTGGTAACTAAGGACAAGGGTTGCGCTCGTTACGGGACTTAACCCAACATCTCACGACACGAGCTGACGACAGCCATGCAGCACCTGTCTCAATGTTCCCGAAGGCACCAATCTATCTCTAGAAAGTTCATTGGATGTCAAGGCCTGGTAAGGTTCTTCGCGTTGCTTCGAATTAAACCACATGCTCCACCGCTTGTGCGGGCCCCCGTCAATTCATTTGAGTTTTAACCTTGCGGCCGTACTCCCCAGGCGGTCAACTTAATGCGTTAGCTGCGCCACTAAAAGCTCAAGGCTTCCAACGGCTAGTTGACATCGTTTACGGCGTGGACTACCAGGGTATCTAATCCTGTTTGCTCCCCACGCTTTCGCACCTCAGTGTCAGTATTAGTCCAGGTGGTCGCCTTCGCCACTGGTGTTCCTTCCTATATCTACGCATTTCACCGCTACACAGGAAATTCCACCACCCTCTACCATACTCTAGTCAGTCAGTTTTGAATGCAGTTCCCAGGTTGAGCCCGGGGATTTCACATCCAACTTAACAAACCACCTACGCGCGCTTTACGCCCAGTAATTCCGATTAACGCTTGCACCCTCTGTATTACCGCGGCTGCTGGCACAGAGTTAGCCGGTGCTTATTCTGTCGGTAACGTCAAAACAATCACGTATTAGGTAACTGCCCTTCCTCCCAACTTAAAGTGCTTTACAATCCGAAGACCTTCTTCACACACGCGGCATGGCTGGATCAGGCTTTCGCCCATTGTCCAATATTCCCCACTGCTGCCTCCCGTAGGAGTCTGGACCGTGTCTCAGTTCCAGTGTGACTGATCATCCTCTCAGACCAGTTACGGATCGTCGCCTTGGTGAGCCATTACCTCACCAACTAGCTAATCCGACCTAGGCTCATCTGATAGCGCAAGGCCCGAAGGTCCCCTGCTTTCTCCCGTAGGACGTATGCGGTATTAGCGTCCGTTTCCGAACGTTATCCCCCACTACCAGGCAGATTCCTAGGCATTACTCACCCGTCCGCCGCTCTCAAGAGAAGCAAGCTTCTCTCTACCGCTCGACTTGCATGTGTTAGGCCTGCCGCCAGCGTTCAATCTGAGCCATGATCAAACTCTTCAGTTCAAACATCTTTGGGTTTTTAAGAAACCCTAAACTTGGCTCAGCAATCGTTGGTTACATCTTTGATTTCTCGCGGAGTAACTTGTGATGCTGATAATCTTGTTGACTATCAGTCTGACTCCACAAGCACCCACACGAATTGCTTGATTCAGTTGTTAAAGAGCGGTTGGTTAAGATCTTTCGTCTCAACCGAGGCGCGCATTCTACAGCAGCCTCATTTGCTGTCAAGTGATTATTTTCAGAAGTTTTCGAAGAATTCTTCAACAACTTCAACCACTTGCGCTTCCGATCTCTCGTTAGCGGGAGGCGAATTCTACAGCGTTA
>NZ_CVTP01000025.1:0-5694 GCF_900005865.1 Pseudomonas sp. 58 R 12 | reverse complement strand
GCCCCGCTCAACTCCATGTTCTTGGTGCTCACCAAATCACTGGCCACCACCTTCAACTCACGCCCCGCCGTCAGCGACACGTTGCCCGCGCTAGAGCCAATCGTGCTGCCGGTCAAGGTCATTTCATTGGCTGTGCCGTTGTGTTTGGAGCTGTTGATGTACAGCTTCTGGTTGCCGGTCATGTCGTCCAGACCGAGCTTGTTGCCGGTCAACACGCCGGTGAGGTCGCGGTTCTTCTCCTTGTGCATGTCGGTGCGGGCGAAGGTGTTTTGCGCCGCGTCGATGGTCAGGTCGCGGCCAGCCTGCACGGCGAGGTCGCCGGTGCTGACCAGGTTGGAACCGGTGACGATGGCATCGCGCTTGGCGGCGACGGTGACGGTTTCGCCGGAGACCATGCTGCCCAGGGCGGTGGTGCGTTTTTCGTCGACTTTGTCTTGGACTTTGCTCGACTTGAGGCCGCCCCAGCTGCTTTTGCTTTCCTTGCGTTCGTGACGGGCGCTGTCTGAGTTAGTGACGGCGAGGATGCTCACGTCCTGGCCGGCCGCAAGTTGCGTGGCGCCTTTTTCGGCGGTAACGGCGCTGCCGGCCAGCAGCAGGTTTTCACCGGCCACGACGGTGCTGTTTTTGCCGGCGCTGACGAGGCTGCCGACGTTGTTCATGGCGTCGGTTTCGTCGAGGCGGAATTTCTTGCCCTGGGAAGTTTTTTTGGTCTTGCTGTAGAAGCTGTAGTCCTGGTTTTCGGCGGCTTTGAGCTCGAGGTTTTTGCCGGATACCAGGTACGCCTCGTTGCCGGCCTTGATCACGCTGGCGACCAGTTGCAGGTTCTGCCCGGCGCTCAGGGTGGCGTCGCCGCCGGCCTTGATCACGCTGGAGACTTGCTGCACGTGGTCTTCGATGCTTTTGATCTTTTTCGAGTTGTAGGTCGAGTGCTGTTCGTTGGCTGCCGCGATGGCGTTGAGGGTGGCGATCACGTGCAGGTCGCAGCCGGCTTGCAGAATGACGTGTTGGCTTTTTGATGCCTTGCGCGTTTTTACGCTGAGGACTTATAGTCCGCCGGTCGCCCACATGGCGATTCAGGTTTGGCGACCTGACGGTAGAGAATGCGCAAGCTGGGAGCTTTTTTGCAGCCACTTGCGCGCCTGCAAAGTCGTCTTATGACGGCTGTGCGCGGGAGACCTTCGGGTCTGCCGGTTTTCTCTACTGCCGGTTCGCCAACCTGCGTACAGCTGTCACCCATTCGTTGGCGACGTTTGAGTGATGGCATTCATCACTTAAGTAGAGAGTCCAAAAATGAATAGATACATGCCCCTGACAGGCCACGATTCAGCTATCCCGGCGCTGCTGATCGACACGCAAGCGCCCCTTGATGTTCTCTATGACGCCGCCACGTACCGCATTCGTGCGGTGACTCAGTTTTTGGAGAACCTTGCGTTTCGGGAGGAGATCAGCAGTGATGCGATTGTGCTGCACGACTTTGCACTGTTGTTGGCAATTCCGCTGAGAGATGGGTGTGATTTGCTCGATGTGATTGGGCGGAAGTTGAATTCACAAAATTCATAAATAAAAATGGGCGGTTATTTTCATAACCGCCTTATTTGAAGCATTTCACACAGATAAAAATAAAAACTCAATTTTTAAAGAACGCAATATTGCCAAGCAAGCTCCACTCACACTCACACAAAAAACGTTGCCTGACCCCGATTACCACTGAACAAATCCGTTTCCTTTATCTCAGTAATACCGTGTACTACCATCCCCCATTACCAGATATATAAGACTTGACATACTTCCATCTCGTGACGATCCAATACGCGGAAAATAAAAATGTAAGAGGAAATCCGATCCAGTTGTAAACCCACGGAGAGTCCGTACCCAAGACAAGAGTAATCACAGCCGCGATGAGCATTGCAAGTACCAAGCTAATAGCCAATATCATAAAAAAAAGGGAGATGGATAAAAAAAACCCATCTATCCATTTATTTTTTCTCATGCGAAACCCCCTCATAAAAAGTATACCCTTTATCAGCAACAGACTTCAGATACAGTGTCAGTGCTGAGCCATAGGGTACTGCTTTTCCAAAAACAAACTTATTATTATCAAAACTATGCACAGTAACTCCGAACATCGAGTTAGGCTTATTAAGTCCGTCCGCCAAGCCCATTTTAAGAGGAACCTTAACGAAGCCAGAGCCCAATGACAATGCTAAATCTGCACCACTATAAATAACAGGTCCATAACCGCCAGGAATCTCATTAAATACTTCTTTTACGGGGTTATAGCCACCCCGGCTATTGTTGAAATGATTATAAACTCCCGTAATACCTTCTGACACGTTGCCGAGCCCGAAGGTCCCCATCGGAATGCCGAAGCCGCACCCGACTAGCGAGACACATAATGCGTAACCCGCCGACACGCTAATCGCTCCCCCCCCTATCGCGGCAGCATCCTTTGTCACCGGAAGGGCATCGCGTGTGCTGAAGTCAAATACGGTATCGGTCATTGAGTAATTGAAGAGCCCTTTGTCTTTTTGCGCATTTACCCACTCAAGCTCCTTGCTCAAACCGACCATATCGGTCTCGCTCAGATATGCATCGTGATATTCCTTCGTACCCCTATCCAAATGAGCCCAGCACTTGATGATGTAGCACGTGGCCTTATCCAGATTGGCCTCCGTGAAGTCGCCTTTCTGCGCCTCAGCCTTAATCGCAGCTATCTCGGCCTCATGAGCAGCTCGGTTATAGACGTCTACCGACATCGCATTCCCCGCCGCAACAACAGCGCCAGAGGTACCGTTGCCAGAGCCGACTACAGTCCCGACGCCTGCTGCGATAAATGCGGCCATCGCATCTTGATCCACACCCTTGATACCATTTTTACCCAACGCATCCGCAATGCTCGGCATCAAGGCCGCAGAAGCCCCCGCGCCCAACGCACCGCTCTGCACACTGCCACTGGACAACCCCATAGCCGCGCCCGCCAGCGCATGCAACATCACACGCGCCGCGCCTCCTTCAGCCCAAGCCGCCCGAGTGGCCGCATCTGCCTTCGGATCAGTCGCACGTGAGTGGGCGTAATCGCCAATTTTATTGAAGATATCGCTGGAGGCCGTGTTAGCGACAATACCCACCGTCGTTCCCACAGGTGCACCACCCAGCCCTGCCGCAATCAACCCGGTCGCAATGTCTGCCATTAACTTCTTGTCGCCACCAACCTGCCAGCGCTTGGCTTCCGCATAAGCGGCATTTGCTGCGAGTACCGTTCCAGCGGCGTCCGGCGAACCGGCTTCGGTCTGGGTTTTGGCTTTATCGGCCAGTGCTTTCGCCTCGTCCGCCTTCGCCTTGCCCACCGCACTGATCACTCCACTGGCCAACTGCGCCGAGCTTTGGATCAGGTCGATACGTTCCTGCATGGCCTTTTCATCAGGCCGGTCGAGCTTCTGATTGGCATTGGCAGTGTCGCGGTTCAGCCCGACTAGGTCATTGGCGCCTTCGGCATTGCGAACCACAATCGTGCCTTCGCTGACCGCGCTGCGGGTGTAACTGTGGTCTTTATCCTTGAGTGCTATCGGGATGGCGCCGCCCGGCGAGGTGCCGCCGCCGCTGCTGGTGGAGACCGAGATGCTCGCCGACTGGCTCTCGATCTCACTCTTGTTCTTGATATCGCTGACGATCAGACGATCCGTGCTGAGGCGGTTGTTGTCAGCGCTGGCTTCGCTGGCAATCACCGCGCCTTGCAGGGTGGTGGTTTTGCCGACATTGATGTCGTAGCCGCCTGTGCCCGCATACAAGCCGCTCTGGTTGGTCACGCCCTTGTAGTCGCTGTTCATCTTGGCGGCGGCAAGGTTCGCCGAGGCGGCGACGGTGGAGCCGTAGCAGAACGGCGGCACGCAGATGCTCGCGCCGAAGCCTGCGCTGTTCTGTTTGCTGCGCGATGACTCGGTGTCCTGGAGAGAGATGATATTGAGGTTGCCGCCAATATCGGCCTTGATCCTGTCCGCGCGAACCTGGGCGCCTTTGAGGGTGGTATCGCCACCGCTTTGCAACAACAGGCTGCCGGTATCGAGGGTGCTGTTGACTTGAGTAACGGAGTTACCGTTGCCATTGTTCTTGGCACCCTGCGCACCGAGGTCGAGGGTGAAACCGTTTTGCTCGCCAATATTGAAGCTGGCGCCGATGGCGGTTTTGGTTTTCGACCCTTCGTTTTTGCGGTCGGTGGTGTTTTGTGCGCTTTGCATCAGCACATCGTTTTTGGCCAGCAACAGGGTGTTGGCGGCTTTCAAGCGGCTGCCGGTGATCTGGATATCACCCTGAGTCCCCGCCGCCGCGCCTGTGGCAACGATCGACAAGTCTTGCCCAGCGTTGAGCGTGCTCTGCTTGGCGGTGGCGCTGTTGAATTCGCTGCTGTTCTTGCTGCGGTTATTGGCCAGTTCAGTGCCGATCTTGATCAGCGAACCGTTGCCGGGCGTGCCGCCAGTTTTGTTTTTGAAGCCGGAGCTTTGTGCATTGGCGTCCGACGCCTGGCCGTTGAGGTTGTAGGCGGCGAGGGCTGCCTGAGCAATTTTGACTGCCTTGAGGCGTGGGTCATCAGCACTGCGCGCCGCTTTGACGGCATCGCGCATGCTGGTGGCGGTGTCCACCACCGAGCCCGCGATCACACGCCCAACCGCCAAACTTTTTGAACTGTCCTGACTGGTCTGACTGGCCGTCTCCATTCCCGAAGTAACGGTGACATTCGCCCCGCTCAACTCCATGTTCTTGGTGCTCACCAAATCACTGGCCACCACCTTCAACTCACGCCCCGCCGTCAGCGACACGTTGCCCGCGCTAGAGCCAATCGTGCTGCCGGTCAAGGTCATTTCATTGGCTGTGCCGTTGTGTTTGGAGCTGTTGATGTACAGCTTCTGGTTGCCGGTCATGTCGTCCAGACCGAGCTTGTTGCCGGTCAACACGCCGGTGAGGTCGCGGTTCTTCTCCTTGTGCATGTCGGTGCGGGCGAAGGTGTTTTGCGCCGCGTCGATGGTCAGGTCGCGGCCAGCCTGCACGGCGAGGTCGCCGGTGCTGACCAGGTTGGAACCGGTGACGATGGCATCGCGCTTGGCGGCGACGGTGACGGTTTCGCCGGAGACCATGCTGCCCAGGGCGGTGGTGCGTTTTTCGTCGACTTTGTCTTGGACTTTGCTCGACTTGAGGCCGCCCCAGCTGCTTTTGCTTTCCTTGCGTTCGTGACGGGCGCTGTCTGAGTTAGTGACGGCGAGGATGCTCACGTCCTGGCCGGCCGCAAGTTGCGTGGCGCCTTTTTCGGCGGTAACGGCGCTGCCGGCCAGCAGCAGGTTTTCACCGGCCACGACGGTGCTGTTTTTGCCGGCGCTGACGAGGCTGCCGACGTTGTTCATGGCGTCGGTTTCGTCGAGGCGGAATTTCTTGCCCTGGGAAGTTTTTTTGGTCTTGCTGTAGAAGCTGTAGTCCTGGTTTTCGGCGGCTTTGAGCTCGAGGTTTTTGCCGGATACCAGGTACGCCTCGTTGCCGGCCTTGATCACGCTGGCGACCAGTTGCAGGTTCTGCCCGGCGCTCAGGGTGGCGTCGCCGCCGGCCTTGATCACGCTGGAGACTTGCTGCACGTGGTCTTCGATGCTTTTGATCTTTTTCGAGTTGTAGGTCGAGTGCTGTTCGTTGGCTGCCGCGATGGCGTTGAGG
>NZ_CVTP01000016.1:393797-763805 GCF_900005865.1 Pseudomonas sp. 58 R 12 | reverse complement strand
GGAATTTAATCTTGACGATGACCTACTCTCACATGGGGAAACCCCACACTACCATCGGCGATGCATCGTTTCACTACTGAGTTCGGGATGGGATCAGGTGGTTCCAATGCTCTATGGTCGTCAAGAAATTCGGGTACTGAGTCGTGGCCAGATGGCCTCGCTTCAGCAAATTGGGTATGTGACAGCTTTCGGTGTTTTCGTGAGATCGAACTTTCGGTTCTATCGTCTTCACACACCGCAATCTGATGCTCGTTAGAGTAGTCAAATTGCTTGGGTGTTATATGGTCAAGCCTCACGGGCAATTAGTATTGGTTAGCTCAACGCCTCACAGCGCTTACACACCCAACCTATCAACGTCGTAGTCTTCGACGGCCCTTCAGGGGACTCAAGGTCCCAGTGAGATCTCATCTTGAGGCTAGTTTCCCGCTTAGATGCTTTCAGCGGTTATCTATTCCGAACATAGCTACCCGGCAATGCCACTGGCGTGACAACCGGAACACCAGAGGTTCGTCCACTCCGGTCCTCTCGTACTAGGAGCAGCCCCTCTCAAATCTCAAACGTCCACGGCAGATAGGGACCGAACTGTCTCACGACGTTCTAAACCCAGCTCGCGTACCACTTTAAATGGCGAACAGCCATACCCTTGGGACCGGCTTCAGCCCCAGGATGTGATGAGCCGACATCGAGGTGCCAAACACCGCCGTCGATATGAACTCTTGGGCGGTATCAGCCTGTTATCCCCGGAGTACCTTTTATCCGTTGAGCGATGGCCCTTCCATACAGAACCACCGGATCACTAAGACCTACTTTCGTACCTGCTCGACGTGTCTGTCTCGCAGTCAAGCGCGCTTTTGCCTTTATACTCTACGACCGATTTCCGACCGGTCTGAGCGCACCTTCGTACTCCTCCGTTACTCTTTAGGAGGAGACCGCCCCAGTCAAACTACCCACCATACACTGTCCTCGATCCGGATAACGGACCTGAGTTAGAACCTCAAAGTTGCCAGGGTGGTATTTCAAGGTTGGCTCCACGCAGACTGGCGTCCACGCTTCAAAGCCTCCCACCTATCCTACACAAGCAAATTCAAAGTCCAGTGCAAAGCTATAGTAAAGGTTCACGGGGTCTTTCCGTCTAGCCGCGGATACACTGCATCTTCACAGCGATTTCAATTTCACTGAGTCTCGGGTGGAGACAGCGCCGCCATCGTTACGCCATTCGTGCAGGTCGGAACTTACCCGACAAGGAATTTCGCTACCTTAGGACCGTTATAGTTACGGCCGCCGTTTACCGGGGCTTCGATCAAGAGCTTCGCGTTAGCTAACCCCATCAATTAACCTTCCGGCACCGGGCAGGCGTCACACCCTATACGTCCACTTTCGTGTTTGCAGAGTGCTGTGTTTTTAATAAACAGTCGCAGCGGCCTGGTATCTTCGACCGGCATGAGCTTACGGAGCAAGTCCTTCACCCTCACCGGCGCACCTTCTCCCGAAGTTACGGTGCCATTTTGCCTAGTTCCTTCACCCGAGTTCTCTCAAGCGCCTTGGTATTCTCTACCCAACCACCTGTGTCGGTTTGGGGTACGGTTCCTGGTTACCTGAAGCTTAGAAGCTTTTCTTGGAAGCATGGCATCAACCACTTCGCTAACTAAAAGTTAGCTCGTCATCAGCTCTCGGCCTTAAGATCCCGGATTTACCTAAGATCTCAGCCTACCACCTTAAACTTGGACAACCAACGCCAAGCTGGCCTAGCCTTCTCCGTCCCTCCATCGCAATAACCAGAAGTACAGGAATATTAACCTGTTTTCCATCGACTACGCTTTTCAGCCTCGCCTTAGGGACCGACTAACCCTGCGTCGATTAACGTTGCGCAGGAAACCTTGGTCTTTCGGCGTGGGTGTTTTTCACACCCATTGTCGTTACTCATGTCAGCATTCGCACTTCTGATACCTCCAGCAAGCTTCTCAACTCACCTTCACAGGCTTACAGAACGCTCCTCTACCGCATCACTTACGTGATACCCGTAGCTTCGGTGTATGGTTTGAGCCCCGTTACATCTTCCGCGCAGGCCGACTCGACTAGTGAGCTATTACGCTTTCTTTAAAGGGTGGCTGCTTCTAAGCCAACCTCCTAGCTGTCTAAGCCTTCCCACATCGTTTCCCACTTAACCATAACTTTGGGACCTTAGCTGACGGTCTGGGTTGTTTCCCTTTTCACGACGGACGTTAGCACCCGCCGTGTGTCTCCCATGCTCGGCACTTGTAGGTATTCGGAGTTTGCATCGGTTTGGTAAGTCGGGATGACCCCCTAGCCGAAACAGTGCTCTACCCCCTACAGTGATACATGAGGCGCTACCTAAATAGCTTTCGAGGAGAACCAGCTATCTCCGAGCTTGATTAGCCTTTCACTCCGATCCACAGGTCATCCGCTAACTTTTCAACGGTAGTCGGTTCGGTCCTCCAGTTAGTGTTACCCAACCTTCAACCTGCCCATGGATAGATCGCCCGGTTTCGGGTCTATTCCCAGCGACTAGACGCCCTATTAAGACTCGCTTTCGCTACGCCTCCCCTATTCGGTTAAGCTCGCCACTGAAAATAAGTCGCTGACCCATTATACAAAAGGTACGCAGTCACCCAACAAAGTGGGCTCCCACTGCTTGTACGCATACGGTTTCAGGATCTATTTCACTCCCCTCTCCGGGGTTCTTTTCGCCTTTCCCTCACGGTACTAGTTCACTATCGGTCAGTCAGTAGTATTTAGCCTTGGAGGATGGTCCCCCCATATTCAGACAAAGTTTCTCGTGCTCCGTCCTACTCGATTTCATGACTAAGAGATTTTCGCGTACAGGGCTATCACCCACTATGGCCGCACTTTCCAGAGCGTTCCGCTAATCTCAAAGCCACTTAAGGGCTAGTCCCCGTTCGCTCGCCACTACTAAGGGAATCTCGGTTGATTTCTTTTCCTCAGGGTACTTAGATGTTTCAGTTCCCCTGGTTCGCTCCATACACCTATGTATTCAGTGTAAGGTAACCATCTTATGATGGCTGGGTTCCCCCATTCAGACATCTCCGGATCAAAGTCTGTTTGCCGACTCCCCGAAGCTTTTCGCAGGCTACCACGTCTTTCATCGCCTCTGACTGCCAAGGCATCCACCGTATGCGCTTCTTCACTTGACCATATAACCCCAAGCAATCTGGTTATACTGTGAAGACAACATTCGCCGAAAATTCGATAATACTCAAAACTGAGTAACTCACAAATTTTACCTTAGCCTGATCCGTTACCAGTGAAAGTAACGTTCAGTCTATCTTTCTATCACATACCCAAATTTTTAAAGAACGATCTAATCAAAGACTAGAAATCAACATTCACCATCATAACGATGGAATGCTCATTTCTAAGCTTTCATAACGTAGAAGCAGTAGTGGTGGAGCCAAACGGGATCGAACCGTTGACCTCCTGCGTGCAAGGCAGGCGCTCTCCCAGCTGAGCTATGGCCCCGTATTTCTACAGGCGTTTCCCACACAAAATTGGTGGGTCTGGGCAGATTCGAACTGCCGACCTCACCCTTATCAGGGGTGCGCTCTAACCAACTGAGCTACAGACCCAATTTCGGGCTGCTTCTTATCGTCTTCTTCAATGAATCAAGCAATTCGTGTGGGAACTTATGGAGCAGCTGATGTCGTCGATTAAGGAGGTGATCCAGCCGCAGGTTCCCCTACGGCTACCTTGTTACGACTTCACCCCAGTCATGAATCACACCGTGGTAACCGTCCTCCCGAAGGTTAGACTAGCTACTTCTGGTGCAACCCACTCCCATGGTGTGACGGGCGGTGTGTACAAGGCCCGGGAACGTATTCACCGCGACATTCTGATTCGCGATTACTAGCGATTCCGACTTCACGCAGTCGAGTTGCAGACTGCGATCCGGACTACGATCGGTTTTCTGGGATTAGCTCCACCTCGCGGCTTGGCAACCCTCTGTACCGACCATTGTAGCACGTGTGTAGCCCAGGCCGTAAGGGCCATGATGACTTGACGTCATCCCCACCTTCCTCCGGTTTGTCACCGGCAGTCTCCTTAGAGTGCCCACCATTATGTGCTGGTAACTAAGGACAAGGGTTGCGCTCGTTACGGGACTTAACCCAACATCTCACGACACGAGCTGACGACAGCCATGCAGCACCTGTCTCAATGTTCCCGAAGGCACCAATCTATCTCTAGAAAGTTCATTGGATGTCAAGGCCTGGTAAGGTTCTTCGCGTTGCTTCGAATTAAACCACATGCTCCACCGCTTGTGCGGGCCCCCGTCAATTCATTTGAGTTTTAACCTTGCGGCCGTACTCCCCAGGCGGTCAACTTAATGCGTTAGCTGCGCCACTAAAAGCTCAAGGCTTCCAACGGCTAGTTGACATCGTTTACGGCGTGGACTACCAGGGTATCTAATCCTGTTTGCTCCCCACGCTTTCGCACCTCAGTGTCAGTATTAGTCCAGGTGGTCGCCTTCGCCACTGGTGTTCCTTCCTATATCTACGCATTTCACCGCTACACAGGAAATTCCACCACCCTCTACCATACTCTAGTCAGTCAGTTTTGAATGCAGTTCCCAGGTTGAGCCCGGGGATTTCACATCCAACTTAACAAACCACCTACGCGCGCTTTACGCCCAGTAATTCCGATTAACGCTTGCACCCTCTGTATTACCGCGGCTGCTGGCACAGAGTTAGCCGGTGCTTATTCTGTCGGTAACGTCAAAACAATCACGTATTAGGTAACTGCCCTTCCTCCCAACTTAAAGTGCTTTACAATCCGAAGACCTTCTTCACACACGCGGCATGGCTGGATCAGGCTTTCGCCCATTGTCCAATATTCCCCACTGCTGCCTCCCGTAGGAGTCTGGACCGTGTCTCAGTTCCAGTGTGACTGATCATCCTCTCAGACCAGTTACGGATCGTCGCCTTGGTGAGCCATTACCTCACCAACTAGCTAATCCGACCTAGGCTCATCTGATAGCGCAAGGCCCGAAGGTCCCCTGCTTTCTCCCGTAGGACGTATGCGGTATTAGCGTCCGTTTCCGAACGTTATCCCCCACTACCAGGCAGATTCCTAGGCATTACTCACCCGTCCGCCGCTCTCAAGAGAAGCAAGCTTCTCTCTACCGCTCGACTTGCATGTGTTAGGCCTGCCGCCAGCGTTCAATCTGAGCCATGATCAAACTCTTCAGTTCAAACATCTTTGGGTTTTTAAGAAACCCTAAACTTGGCTCAGCAATCGTTGGTTACATCTTTGATTTCTCGCGGAGTAACTTGTGATGCTGATAATCTTGTTGACTATCAGTCTGACTCCACAAGCACCCACACGAATTGCTTGATTCAGTTGTTAAAGAGCGGTTGGTTAAGATCTTTCGTCTCAACCGAGGCGCGCATTCTACAGCAGCCTCATTTGCTGTCAAGTGATTATTTTCAGAAGTTTTCGAAGAATTCTTCAACAACTTCAACCACTTGCGCTTCCGATCTCTCGTTAGCGGGAGGCGAATTCTACAGCGTTACACGCTGCTGTCAACACCTCTTTTTCTCCGCTTTCGACCGAGAAGATCGAAACGTTAATAGAGCGAAACAACACTGCTCTACCAACTCCTTCTGGGCTTCGATCAACTGAAGCAACTCGCTGTCGAATCACGCATAACTCTTTGTTTACCAAGGAGTTTTCCGTTTCGACTGCGCCGGAAGTGGGGCGAATTATAGACTTCCAGAATCTGCCGTCAACCCTTAATTTTGCTTTTTATATCAATTAGTTAGGATTGATTAAAAAACCACCAGAAAAGCTACGATAACGCCCTCTATATAGAAGAGAAGACTCAGATAACACCCAACCCTTTCAAGACAGCTACGTTGGCCACACCCAATCCCAGCACATCCTGCAGCACTTTCGCCGTATGCTCCCCTAATAGAGGAGGCGCACTCCGGTACTCCACAGGGGTCTTGGACAACCGTATCGGACTGGCAACCTGGGGCACCATCCCCGCCAGCGCATGGGGCAACGCTATCGCCAACCCGCGCGCCTTGACCTGTGGATCGGCAAACACTTGGGCCAGGTCATTGATAGGCCCGCAAGGCACACCCACCTGCTCCAACTGTGACACCCACTCAGCCGTCGTCTTAAACACCGTAGCTTGGCGAATCAACGGAATCAGCTCCGCGCGATTGGCCACTCGCACCTTATTAGTAGAGAAACGCGGATCATCCGCCCACTGAGGCTGCCCAGCCACCTCAGCAAACTTACGAAACTGTCCGTCATTACCCACCGTCAGGATAAAGTCACCATCGGCCGTGGGAAAATCCTGATAAGGCACAATATTCGGGTGAGCATTGCCCAAGCGCTTAGGCGCCTCCCCAGTTGTCAGGTAATTCATCGCCTGGTTAGCCAGGCAAGCCACCTGCACATCCAGCAACGCCATATCAATATGTTGCCCGCCACCGTCATGCCCCCGATGCGCCAGCGCCGCCAGTATCGCTACGGTCGAATAAAGCCCCGTAAGAATGTCAGTCAGTGCCACGCCCACCTTCACCGGCCCAGCCCCGTCATCACCCTCCGGCCTGCCGGTCAGACTCATAAGCCCGCCCAACCCCTGGATCATGAAGTCATAGCCAGCACGCGCCGCATAAGGCCCCGTCTGACCAAAGCCGGTAATCGAGCAGTAGATCAACTCCGGATTGATCTCCTTGAGCGACTCATAATCCAGCCCATACGCCGCAAGACCACCCACCTTGAAGTTCTCGATGAGGATGTCCGACTTGGCCGCCAAGTCGCGCACCAGTGCCTGGCCCTCCGGCCGCGTGAAGTCGATAGTCACGGACTGCTTATTGCGATTGGCCGACAGGTAATACGCCGCCTCACTGGTGTTCTCGCCATAGGCATCTTTAAGGAAGGGCGGTCCCCACGCACGCGTGTCGTCGCCATTGCCAGGCCGTTCGACCTTAATTACCTCTGCCCCAAGGTCCGCCAGGATTTGCCCGGACCAGGGACCCGCCAGTACTCGCGATAAATCCAGTACCCGCAGATGCGAAAGCGCGCCCATGCCGTGCTCCTGTTAATAGAACGCCTGAAGACCGGTTTGCGCACGCCCCAAGATCAGGGCATGCACGTCATGGGTGCCTTCGTAGGTGTTCACCACCTCGAGGTTGACCAAATGGCGCGCCACCCCGAACTCATCGGAAATACCGTTGCCACCTAACATATCCCGCGCCATACGCGCGATATCCAGGGACTTGCCACACGAGTTGCGCTTCATGATTGAAGTAATCTCGACCGCTGCAGTGCCTTCATCCTTCATACGACCCAAACGCAGGCAGCCTTGCAGGGCTAGAGTGATCTCGGTCTGCATATCGGCCAGTTTCTTCTGGATCAATTGAGTCGCCGCCAATGGACGACCGAACTGCTGACGATCCAGAGTGTATTGGCGAGCGGTGTGCCAGCAGAATTCTGCGGCACCCAAAGCCCCCCAGGAGATGCCATAACGTGCAGAGTTGAGGCAGGTGAAAGGCCCCTTCAAGCCACGCACATCCGGGAAAATGTTCTCTTCGGGCACGAATACGTTATCCATGACGATTTCACCCGTAATGGAGGCGCGCAGCCCGACCTTGCCGTGAATCGCCGGGGCGCTCAGACCTTTCCAGCCTTTCTCCAAGACAAAACCACGGATGTCACCGGCATCGTCCTTGCCCCAGACCACAAATACATCCGCGATCGGGCTATTGGTGATCCACATCTTCGCGCCGGTCAGGCTGTAGCCGCCGTCTACCTTGCGCGCACGGGTAATCATCGCGCCCGGGTCGGAACCATGGTCAGGCTCTGTCAGGCCAAAACAGCCAATCCATTCGCCAGAGGCCAACTTCGGCAGGTACTTTTGTTTCTGCGCCTCAGTGCCAAACTCGTTGATAGGCACCATCACCAGTGACGACTGCACACTCATCATCGAACGGTAGCCCGAGTCGACACGCTCCACCTCACGCGCAATCAACCCATAGCAGACGTAGTTCAAACCGCTGCCACCGTACTGCTCCGGAATCATTGCGCCGAGCAGCCCGGTCTCACCCATCTCGCGAAAAATCGCCGTATCGGTCTTTTCATGGCGAAAGGCTTCGAGCACACGCGGTGCCAACTTGTCCTGGGCGAATTGCTCAGCACTGTCGCGCACCATGCGCTCTTCTTCGGTGAGCTGTTGATCCAGCAGCAGTGGATCAATCCAGTTGAAGCTTGCCTTACCAGCCATGAATAAGTCCTCGCGGAGAAAATCGGAAGTCGTGGAATGAGCCTAGGCCCGCCAGGCGCACAGGGCAAACGAGGTTTCCGCATAGGGTTGTGCTAATTTCTCACTTCGTAACGGTTAAGAACGGCCCATCAGCGCTTTATGAGTGAGGACACGGTATATGCGCAGAAAAATTCCCAGCACCACCGCCTTGGTCAGTTTTGAAGCAGCAGCCCGCCACGAAAGCTTCACCAAGGCCGCGCACGAGCTTTCGATCACTCAAGGCGCCATCTGTCGACAGATCGCCAGCCTTGAGGAGTTTTTGAGTGTCGAGCTGTTTCGGCGCTCACGGCGCGGGGTCAAGCTGACGGAAGCAGGGCTTTCCTACAGCCGTCGCGTTGCCACACAGTTAGACGCAGTGGAGCGCGATACGCTTTCGGTAATGGGACAGCAGGGCGCCAACGTCATTGAGCTGGCCGTGGTCCCGACGTTTGGCACTCAATGGTTAATACCTCGCCTTAAGGACTTTCAACGCCAGCACCCGGAAGTCACCGTCAACCTGACCAACCGCACGCGTCCCTTTCTGTTTGCCGATACCGAATTCGACGCCGCCATCTACTTCGGCGATGCCGACTGGTCCGGCACTGAATCCCATCGACTGATGGGTGAGAACCCTGTCCCCGTGTGCAGCCCACGACTTTTGGCTAGCCGCACGCAGCTCAGCGCTCAGGAGATTGCAGAGCTGCCGCTCCTGCAGCAGACCACTCGACCCTACGCGTGGCGCCAGTGGTTCAGTGCCCAACAGCTGAACATCCCCCGCGACATGACAGGCCCCCGTTACGAGCTATTCTCGATGTTGTCCCAGGCAGCCATGCATGACATGGGAATCGCGCTGATCCCGCCGTTCCTCATCCAGCGCGAGCTGGAGGAGGGCCACCTGGTGATTGCAAACCCCGAGACACTGACCAGCTCAAAGGCTTACTACCTGATGATTCCTGAGAGAAAAGTAGAATCTGCCTCCCTGCACGCATTCAGAGACTGGTTAATCGACCAATCACAGCGCTACAGCCCTAGTATCTAAAGGCTAAAGCTGAATTACTGACTATGTAGTCAATTAATTTTCGATCCTACAGATGTACATATATGTCGCATTTCAACAGACTGTATCTGTCAATCAAAAATCAGGCTAAAAGCCATGACCTACATGGCTTGTAGCGACTATTACAAGCCAATAGGCGACTATTCACACAAACCATTGCAAAACACCGCAAAAACGCCTGAAGCGCTTTAACTCCATGTATTAGAAGCGTTTATTTCGGCTTGTTGCGACAATCAGTCACAGGGTGACTTGTAGTTAATTTTTCGTCACACGTCATAATCCCTTGAAGGCCGTAAAGTTCGCCTGCAAAATGCCGCGCCCCGCTGTCATTTCAGCGGGATCGTGCTGATCGGCCGCCCCAGCTGCGCCACTCGCGGTGCACTGGCCTTTTTACAAAAAGATCAAAAGCAAAAAGATCATGCAGGAGATTTGACGTGCACATTGGTGTTCCTCTCGAAACCCAGACCGGTGAAACGCGGGTGGCTGCCACCCCGGAAACCATCAAGAAGCTGATCGGCCAGGGCCACAAGGTCACTGTTCAAAGCGGAGCAGGCATCAACGCCAGCGTCCCCGACAGTGCCTATGAAACGGCAGGCGCAACCATTGGCAGTGCCAGCGATGCGTTTGGCGCCGAGCTTATTCTCAAGGTAGTGGCCCCCAGCGACAGTGAACTTGAGCTGATCAAAAGCGGCACCGTGTTGGTGGGCATGCTCAATCCGTTCAGCAACGAAACTATCGCCAAGCTTGCCGAGCGTGGCATCACCGCCTTCGCACTGGAAGCCGCGCCGCGCACCTCCCGAGCCCAGAGCCTCGACGTGCTGTCTTCCCAAGCCAACATCGCCGGCTATAAAGCTGTGCTGCTCGCCGCTCATCACTATCCGCGCTTCATGCCGATGCTGATGACCGCCGCAGGCACCGTAAAAGCGGCGCGCGTGCTGATCCTCGGCGCTGGCGTGGCGGGCTTGCAGGCCATCGCCACGGCGAAACGTCTGGGTGCGGTGATCGAAGCGTCTGACGTACGCCCGGCCGTGAAGGAGCAGATTGAGTCCCTCGGCGCGAAGTTCGTCGACGTGCCCTACGAAACCGATGAAGAGCGCGAATGCGCCGTCGGTGTCGGTGGTTACGCCCGTCCAATGCCTACCAGCTGGATGCAGCGCCAGGCCCTGGCCGTGCACGAGCGCGCCAAGCAGGCCGACATCGTCATCACCACTGCATTGATTCCTGGCCGCAAGGCACCGACGCTGCTGAGCGCCGAGACCGTCGCGCAAATGAAGCCTGGCTCGGTGGTCATCGACCTCGCCGCAGCCCAGGGCGGCAACTGCCCGCTGACCGTCGCCGATCAAGTGGTAGTGCAGAACGGCGTGATCATTTGCGGCCCGACTAATCTGGCCGGTGCCGTAGCCGCCGATGCGTCGGCTTTATATGCACGCAACCTGCTGGACTTCCTGAAGCTGGTCTTCAACAAGGAAGGGCAGTTTGAACTCAACCTCGAAGACGACATCGTCGCCGCGTGCCTGATGTGCCGCGACGGCCAAGTCATCCGCAAAAACGCCTAAGCAGGGATTCAGACGATGGAAGAGCTTATCTCCCCCGGTATCTACAACCTGATCATCTTTGTGCTGGCGATTTATGTCGGTTACCACGTGGTCTGGAACGTTACCCCCGCGCTGCACACGCCTTTGATGGCGGTGACCAACGCCATTTCGGCGATCGTAATCGTCGGCGCCATGTTGGCTGCGTCGCTCACCGTGACACCGCTGGGCAAAACCATGGGCACACTTGCCGTGGCACTGGCGGCAGTCAACGTGTTTGGCGGCTTCCTGGTCACCCGCAGGATGCTTGAGATGTTCAAGAAGAAAGCGCCCAAAGTTAAAGAAGAGGTGCAGAAATAATGAGTATGAATCTGGTCACGACGCTGTATCTGATCGCGTCGATCTGTTTCATCCAGGCCCTCAAAGGCCTGTCGCACCCGAACACCTCGCGGCGCGGCAACCTGTTCGGCATGCTCGGCATGGCGCTGGCGGTACTCACCACCGTGGGCCTCATCTATAAGCTCGGCGCTGAGCTCGCCACTGCCGGCATCGGCTACGTGATTGTCGGCCTGCTGGTCGGCGGCACTGCCGGTTCGGTCATGGCCAAGCGCGTAGAAATGACCAAGATGCCGGAGCTGGTCGCCTTCATGCACAGCATGATCGGCCTGGCCGCGGTATTTATCGCCATCGCGGCGGTGGTGGAGCCGCAATCCCTGGGCATCGTCAAACACCTGGGCGACGCGATTCCTGCGGGTAACCGCCTGGAGCTGTTCCTCGGTGCAGCCATCGGCGCCATCACGTTCTCCGGTTCGGTGATCGCCTTCGGCAAACTGTCGGGAAAGTACAAGTTCCGCCTGTTCCAGGGCGCACCCGTTCAGTTCGGCGGTCAGCACAAGCTTAATCTGGTGCTCGGCCTCGCAACGCTCGGCCTGGGCCTGGCGTTCATGTTCACCGGCAACCTCACCGCGTTCTCGCTGATGCTGGCCCTGGCCTTCGTGCTTGGCGTGCTGATCATCATCCCAATCGGCGGCGCCGACATGCCAGTGGTGGTGTCGATGCTCAACAGTTACTCCGGCTGGGCGGCGGCGGGTATTGGCTTCTCGCTGAATAACTCGATGCTGATCATCGCCGGCTCCCTGGTGGGCTCGAGCGGCGCGATCCTGTCGTACATCATGTGCAAGGCGATGAACCGCTCCTTCTTTAATGTACTGCTCGGCGGTTTCGGCAATGCGCCGGACGCCGGTGCTGCGGCAGGTTCGAAGGAAGCACGCCCGGTAAAATCCGGCTCGGCCGACGACGCCACCTTCCTGCTGACCAACGCCGACACCGTGATCATCGTCCCGGGCTACGGCCTGGCAGTCGCTCGGGCGCAACATGCGCTCAAAGAGCTGACCGAAAAGCTGACTCACCGCGGCGTTACCGTGAAGTACGCGATCCACCCGGTGGCGGGGCGTATGCCTGGGCACATGAACGTCCTACTCGCTGAGGCAGAAGTGCCTTACGACCAAGTGTTCGAAATGGAAGACATCAACTCCGAGTTCGGCCAGGCCGACGTGGTGCTGGTGTTGGGCGCAAACGACGTGGTCAACCCGGCCGCCAAGAATGACCCGAACTCGCCGATTGCTGGCATGCCGATCCTCGAAGCGTTCAAGGCCAAGACCATCATCGTCAACAAGCGCTCGATGGCCAGCGGTTATGCTGGCCTGGATAACGAGCTGTTCTACCTGGACAAGACCATGATGGTCTTCGGTGACGCCAAGAAGGTCATCGAAGACATGGTCAAAGCCGTCGAGTAACAATGCTTCAGCGCAATACTCGAAACCCCGGCCTGCTGTAGGCTGGGGTTTTTTATGACTGCATGAAACCCGACCAAAGGCTCTAAATCGCTGCCCGGCATTCGACCATGGTAGCGGGCCGAATTTTTTTGAAATCACTAAACTGCGCACCTTGCCTCCGTAGCCCGAGATAACAATCCATGTACCGTGATCGTATCCGCTTGCCTTCGTTGTTGAACAAGGTCATGAGCGCGGCAGATGCCGCCGCACTGATCGAGGACGGCATGACCGTCGGCATGAGCGGCTTCACCCGTGCCGGTGAAGCCAAGGCCGTCCCCCACGCCCTGGCCGAACGCGCCAAGACTTCCCCACTGAAGATCACCCTGATGACCGGCGCGAGCTTGGGCAATGACCTGGATAAACAACTGACCGAAGCCGGCGTACTGTCACGACGCATGCCATTCCAAGTCGACAGCACCTTGCGTAAGGCGATCAACGCCGGCGAAGTGATGTTTATCGATCAGCACTTGTCGGAGACCGTGGAGCAACTGCGCAACAACCAGCTCAAGCTGCCGGACATCGCCGTGATCGAAGCCGTCGCCATCACCGAGCAAGGACATATCGTGCCCACCACCTCCGTGGGCAACTCGGCCAGCTTCGCCATTTTTGCCAAGCAGGTGATCATCGAGATCAACATGGCGCACAACCCAAATCTGGAAGGGTTGCACGACATCTATATCCCCACCTATCGGCCAACACGTACGCCAATCCCACTGGTCAACGTTGACGATCGCATTGGCAGCACCGCGATCCCGATTCCACCGGAAAAGATCGTCGCCATCGTTATCACCAACCAGCCCGACTCGGCCTCTACCGTGACGCCGCCTGACAACGACACCCAGGGCATCGCCAATCACCTGATCAACTTCCTCAAGCAGGAAGTCGACGCTGGCCGCATGACCAACAAGCTCGGCCCACTGCAGGCCGGGATCGGCAACATTGCCAACGCAGTGATGTGCGGGTTGATCGATTCGCCGTTCGAAGACCTCACCATGTATTCTGAAGTGTTGCAGGATTCGACCTTCGACCTCATCGACGCAGGCAAGCTGAGCTTCGCTTCGGGCAGCTCGATCACCTTGTCAGAACGACGCAATGCCGATGTGTTCGGCAACCTCGAACACTATAAGGACAAGCTGGTATTGCGCCCGCAGGAGATCTCCAACCATCCTGAAGTGGTGCGTCGCCTGGGCATCATCGGCATCAATACCGCGTTGGAGTTCGACATCTACGGCAACGTCAACTCCACTCATATCTGCGGCACCCGGATGATGAACGGCATTGGCGGCTCCGGCGATTTCGCGCGCAACGCGCATTTGGCGATCTTCGTCACCAAGTCGATTGCCAAAGGCGGTGCAATTTCCAGTGTGGTGCCAATGGTCAGCCATGTGGACCACACCGAGCATGATGTCGACATCCTGGTGACAGAAGTCGGATTGGCCGACCTGCGCGGCCTGGCGCCGAGGGAGCGGGCACGGGTGATCATCGACAATTGTGTGCACCCGGCCTACCGCGATGCGCTGAACACTTACTTCAATGCTGCTTGTGCCCTCGGTGGGCATACCCCACACATCCTGCGTGAAGCACTGAGCTGGCACATTAACCTGGAAGAAACGGGGCACATGCTCAAGGCGTGATTGATACAGATTCGAGCTGATGCAAATACAGTTTCATCAGCTCGGCACCCTCCTGGCCTTTTAATGAAAAAACTGTACTGCTGTACTGGTCATTTCCTACCTAAATATCCCACATACCTCGCCAAAAATGCCTATTTCGCACTTATTTAGTGCGGACAGGTACAGTTGCCCCGTTTTCGTACAGTACAGCACCCTTAAACAGTTAACTGCCCTCTCACAATACAAGTGAACTGTATCTAGAGAGTCTTGCGTCGGAAGAGGATCATTGGCATCAGTTAAACCACTACCTAATCCCGCCACAAGCGGAAGGATGTCATCATGGAACGTACACTCAGTTCCGATCTGTTCTCTGAAAAAGCTGTAAACAACCAAGCCGCAATGCCTCTGCGCGTTCTGGCCAACCTGATGTTGTGGCAGCGCCGCATCTCCAGCCGTCACCAACTGGCTCGCCTGGATTCGCGTCTGCTGGCTGACGCAGGTATCAGCGAAGCTCAACGTTACGAAGAGCTGAGCAAGCCGTTCTGGCGCTAACTTAGCGCTCGCTGGCCCTGACCCACCGGGTCCACTGCCAGCACTGATTCTTCAAAACAAAGCCCGCCCCGGGAAACCGGAGGCGGGCTTTGTTGTTTCCGGGATGGTGGTTTTGAACGGGAAAACAGAAGTCTTTCATAGCGACAGGTACAGTTTAAAAAATACAACAGTTAAGCGGTACAATTTAGCATTGGTGTATCTGTACCGGTCACACGGGCTCGCTCAACATGGTGTTCCAAGACCTCATGAAAGGTAACCGCCATGGATATGCCATCCCCTCCTTATAAGCGGTTTTTGCACCAGACGACCTCCATCCTCGCTAAATGGATGCGCCGCGCCTATGAACGACGCCAGCTGTCGCGGCTTGATGGCCGGGAGCTGTCGGATCTCGGTATCAGCCATGGGGACCAAATGGCTGAACTGTCCAAGCCGTTCTGGCGTGACTAGGCAGTCGAGGCGCTTCCCGAATGGATAAGTGTCGGCTTAATATCCACTCAACACGTGGCGAACCGCGTAGCACGGGCGTCTGATCCGAATGGTTGCCCTGCGCCACCTTATCCGTTCATCTACAGGAGTCACCCCATGTCCCGTCTTCGCCTGCTGAGTGCTGCAGCCCTGTTGGCCCTGGCTGCCAATGCCAATGCGACCAGCTTCATCGTGACCACCGACTCCATCGTCGGCGCGCTGAAGGCCACTTCCGACGCCAGCTCCGATGCCACTTCGTCCCTGCGTGACAATAAGGTCGTGCGCGCCGCTCGTGACGACGCCGCCAGCTTTGTCGCCAGCGAAGGCGCCATTCGTGGAGTAAAACTGGAAAGCGCCCTGGCGCAGATTCGCCAACAGGCTCCGCAACTGAACACCGCGACTGACGCCCAACTGGCCCAGGCCATCCTGGCGATCTGACGACAGGACGGATGCCTGGGCGCTGGCTCTCGCCCGGGCATTGCGCTAGCCTTGGCGCTCGCTTTCAATAGTCGAGTCCTATGGCTTTTTCATACCGCCTTTTAATAGTCCCTTTGATATTTTCCGCCGGCTGGTCGCCACTGTCTTCGGCCTTTGACCTGACCACTCAGAGCACCGTCGTCAGCGCGTACGCCACCAGTAAAGTGACCTCCGCACCCTTCGACAAAAAAGTGATAATGGCCGCCCAGGACGACGCTGCTGCATTTATCGCCACTGACGGCCAATGGCGGGGTGCACGGCTGGAGTCGGCGCTGGATTACCTGCGCCGTAACCAACCAAAACTTAACGCCAGCGACCTTGAACTGGCGCAAGCAATTCTCGTCCAATAATCATCTTTGTATTTCCATCTTTGTATTTGGAGTTATTCCATGCGTAGCCCGCTGATCGCCGCCACCCTTGGCCTGCTGTTGTTGGCCGACGTTGCCCAGGCGCATACCCTGGTTGCCACCAGTAACATCATTGTTCGCGCCTCTGGCCGCACCATTGATTTCACCTCGGACACCACCACTTCCATCCGCGATTCCAAAGTGGTGCGCGAAGCCCACGATGACGCCGCCAGCTTCGTAGCTACCAACGGCGAGATCCGTGGCGCGCGATTGGAAGCAGCCTTCGACACCCTGCGCACACGCTTGCCCGAAGCCCGTGACGCCAGTGACCAGACGCTCGCTGAAGCTATCCTCGCACTGTGAAGCGAATTGCCGCCTGGCTCCTGGCCGGGGCCGTGCTGCTGTGTGCCAGCGCGGCCCAGGCCAGCCTGCAACTGCGGCTCAAGACCGAGGGCTTGAGCCCGGCTGAACAACAGGCCAGCCAGGCGTTGCTCGACGAAGCGATGCGCTCTTTGCCGCCGCGCTTTATCGAGCAGTTGGACCGACGCATCGATGTCGGCTGGACCGACAAGATGCCCGAAAACGCCTACGGTCAAGCCTCCCTGGTGTCCGAGCTGGACCTCAACCGCAACCTGCTCGCCAGCCTCACCGATGGCAGCGCCGCTACTCAGAAAACCAATCGCCCCCACGGCACTGTGCGCCGGGAAATGCTTGCCACGGTGCTGCATGAACTGACCCATATCTATGACCGTGCGCGCCTGTGGTCCAAAGAAGACCGTGCGCTGATCAATCGTTGCAGCCGCCAGAACAGCCTCACCGGCCTCATCGGTCTGCCTGATCAATGTCGTGGCCAGAACGGCCGACGCTTTACCCTAAGCGATGACCCTCGCCTGCTGGACCTTGCCGGCTGGCCGCAATACGTTGGTCGGCGCGGCGAGCGTGAGCAGAACAATCACCAGGTCGCCCGCAGCCCGGACATCTACGAAACCACCAGCCCGCTGGAATTTGTCGCGGTCAATATGGAGTACTTCCTCCTCGACCCAAGCTACGCCTGCCGCCGCCCCTCACTGTTCCGCTATTACAAGGAACACTTCGGCTGGGCCCCGCCCGAACAAGACACCTGCGCCAAGAGCTACGCATTCCTGAACGCCGGCAACGACTTCGCCAAGACACCGCTGGGCCATGTCGACCCGGAGCGCGTCTACGAAATTGACTACCTGCTGGCCGAAGCCAACCAGAACCTGGTCAGCCGCTGGGGCCACAGCATGTTGCGCCTGGTGATCTGTGCGCCGGGCCGCCCGCGAGGGCCGGATTGTCGGCTGGACCTGGACCAGCATCTGGTGTTGTCCTACCGCGCGTTTGTCGGAGACGTACAGCTGTCGAGCTGGGATGGCCTGGTTGGCAAGTACCCGTCGCGACTGTTTGTACTGCCGCTGGCGCAAGTGATCGACGAGTACACCAAGACCGAGTTGCGCGGCTTGGCCTCTGTACCGTTGAAACTGACCCGCCAGGAAATCAACGACACCGTCGAACATGCCGCCGAAATGCACTGGAGCTATGACGGCAACTACTTCTTCATTTCCAACAACTGCGCAGTGGAAAGCCTCAAGCTGTTACGCAGCGGCAGCGCCAACCCACAACTGACCGGCCTGGATAACATCACCCCCAATGGTTTGCTGGAGGTTCTGAGCGCCCGCGGCCTGGCCGACACAAGTGTGCTGGACGACAAGCGCAAGGCCTTGCGCCTGGGCTATCACTTCGACTCCTTCCGCGAGCGTTACCAAGCGATGTTCGATGTGCTGCGAAAACACCTGCCGATCAAACAAACCCGGGTCGAAGACTGGCTGTCTCTCAGCGCAGAGGAACGCCGCCAGTGGTTCGGCCAGGCCGACCTGCGCACCAGCGCCGCGTTGCTGCTGCTGGAGCAGGCGAGCTTTCGTAAACAGTTGATGCTGGCCCAGGACGAGGTCAAGCAACGCTACCTCGGCGCTCGCGAGCTGAAAAACGGTGGCATGGAGAAAGCCAACGCCACGTTGCAACAGATCCTCGCCAACAGCGGCTTCCTCAGCCGCCCGGCAGAGCTGCTGGGCAGCGGTGGCTACGGGCTGCCGCAACCGTCGGAATCTAAACGCCTGGAATCGGAAAGCGCCGAACGCCAGAAGCAGCTGCAATCGCTGACCGGCGAACTGGATAAAGAGGTGAGGGCGCTGCTGGAGCCTTCCCGCTCCGCCGAAATTGCTGCGTGCGAAGCCAACCTCAAGCAGGTGGGCGAGCATTTGCGGGCATTGCATAAGGCCGCCGGCGGTCTGGAGCTCCCATAGACACCCGCAACTCCCGTAGCAGCTGTCGAGCTGCCAGCGAGGCTGCGTCGGCGGACTGCCTGACGCAGCCTCGCTGGCGCTCGACAGCTGCTACGACAACTTATTGCACCTCTCATCACCTGTTTTGCCAGCGAAAGCTGGCTGAAAGCTTTCGCGACTAGGATCACCTCCAACTGCCGGCAACAGACCGGCTGTACACAACAACAATGGTGATTCCCGATGTCCGCCCGTACCCGCCTGTTCGCCCCAACTCCACCCGTACGCCTCGTGCCTTTCGTTCTGCGCTGACCCCCACCGGTTCGCCATTCCCTAGCCGCGCTACGCCTGGAGTATTCCTATGCTGACTTTCCTTGGCTTTGCCATGGTCATCACGTTCATGTTCTTGATCATGACCAAGCGCCTGTCCGCGCTGATCGCCCTGATCATCGTGCCGA
The DNA here is from genome assembly GCF_900005865.1 of Pseudomonas sp. 58 R 12. NCBI lineage: Bacteria > Pseudomonadati > Pseudomonadota > Gammaproteobacteria > Pseudomonadales > Pseudomonadaceae > Pseudomonas > Pseudomonas sp. 58 R 12. The sequence continues at coordinate 744,885 of NZ_CVTP01000016.1, read as the reverse complement.
TCCTGTTTGCGCTGTTCGGCGGTTTCGCCCCGAAGATCGGCCCGATGATGCTCGAAGGCATCACCAAGCTCGCGCCGACCGGCGTGATGCTGATGTTCGCCATTCTCTACTTTGCCCTGATGATCGACTCCGGCCTATTCGACCCGGCCGTGCGCAAGATCCTCAAGATGGTCAAGGGTGATCCGCTCAAAGTCTCCGTCGGCACCGCTGTGCTGGCCCTGGTCGTGTCCCTCGACGGTGACGGGGCCACCACCTACATGATCTGCGTGGCCGCCATGTTGCCGCTGTACCAGCGCATCGGCATGAGCCCGCGGATCATGGCCGGCTTGATCATTCTCGCCGGTGGCGTGATGAACATGACCCCTTGGGGCGGCCCGACCGCCCGCGCCGCCAGTGCGCTGCATGTGGACCCATCGGATATTTTCGTGCCGATGATCCCGGCCATGGCCGCTGGCGTGGTCGCGATCCTAGTGATCGCCTACATGTACGGCAAGCGCGAACGTGCGCGCTTGGGTGAACTGCACCTGCAAGGTGACGAGATCGACCACAGTGAAATCAGCGTGTCGCAATTCCCGGATGCCCGCCGTCCGAAGCTGATCTGGTTCAACGGCGCGCTGACCCTGGCGCTGATGTGCACCCTGATCGCCGGTCTGTTGCCACTGCCGGTGCTGTTCATGGTGGCGTTCAGTATCGCAATGATCGTCAACTACCCGTGCCTGCAACAGCAGAAAGACCGCGTCGCCGCCCATGCCGGCAGCGTCTTGGCGGTGGTGGGGCTGATCTTCGCCGCCGGTATCTTCACCGGCATTCTGTCCGGTACCGGCATGGTCGACGCCATGTCCAAGAGCCTGCTGGCGGTCATCCCGGAAGCGATGGGCCCGTACCTGGCGGTAATCACCGCGCTGGTCAGCATGCCCTTCACCTTCTTCATGTCCAACGACGCGTTCTACTATGGCGTACTGCCCGTACTCGCCGAAGCCGCCAGCCACTACGGCATCACCGCCGTCGAGATGGCCCGCGCGTCTATTGTTGGCCAGCCTGTGCACTTGCTCAGCCCGCTGGTACCTTCGACCTACTTGCTGGTAGCCCTGGCCGGTATCGAATTTGGCGATCACCAGCGCTTCACGCTGAAGTGGGCAGTGCTGGTATGCCTGTGCATAATGTTCGCCGCATTGCTGATGGGGATTTTTCCGCTGTTCAGCACTCTATAATCGTACCGACTCACTCACCGCGCGGCGCTGCAGCTTGCGCGGTCTAACACTTGCTCAAAGGAATACACATGGAATGGCTGACCAATCCGGAAATCTGGATTGCCTTCTTCACGCTGACGGCCCTCGAGATCGTTCTGGGTATCGATAACATCATCATGATTTCGATCCTGGTCAGCCGCATGCCCAAGCATATGCAGGCGCGCACCCGGATCTTCGGCCTGGCGCTGGCCATGGTCACGCGCATTCTGTTGCTGCTGTCGATCACGTGGGTCATGCAACTGACCAACGACCTGTTCGTGGTCTTCGGCCAAGGCATTTCCGGTCGCGACCTGATCCTGTTCTTCGGTGGCCTGTTCCTGCTGTGGAAAAGCTCCCAGGAGATGTACCACGCGCTCGAAGGTGAAGACGAAACCCACGAAGAACCGGGCGGCAAAGGTGGCAAGTTCATCTACACCATCATCCAGATCGCGATCATCGACATCGTGTTCTCCCTGGACTCGGTGATCACCGCTGTCGGCATGGTTTCCCATGTGCCGGTCATGGTTGCGGCGATTGTCGTGGCAGTGCTGGTGATGATGCTGGCGGCCGGCACCATCAGCGAATTCATCGACAAGCACCCGTCGCTGAAGATGCTCGCGCTGTCGTTCCTGCTGGTCGTGGGTACCGTGCTGATCGCCGAATCGTTCGATGTGCACGTGCCAAAAGGCTACGTCTACTTCGCCATGGCGTTCTCGCTGGCAGTGGAAGCGGTGAACATCAAGATGCGTACCGCCATCGCGAAAAAGCGCAAACAGCAGGATCCTGTGAAACTGCGCAAAGATATTCCGGGTCAATAAAACTGACTCGCTGCTGAAAAAGGGGCTTTCGAGCCCTTTTTTCTCGTCTGCAAAAAGCTGATTTCATGACAGTTTTGTTTCAATCCCCACTTTAGCTATGCGATGCTGGCGCAGAACCCATTCGCCAACTACAGCTTAATCACAAGACGTAGAACGGCAGCGGCAATTCTCATTTGCGTCGATTGGCGCACACCCACACGGGGGGCCGAGCATGCTGACCTTGCTCAATCTGCTTTCCGCCGTGACCCTGCTTATCTGGGGCACGCACATCGTCCGGACCGGCATCCTGCGGGTCTTCGGCTCCAACTTGCGCCAAGTCATCGGGCAGAACATGTCCAAGCGCTGGCTGGCGTTTGTCGCCGGTATCCTGGTGACCGCCATGGTGCAGAGCAGCAACGCCACGGCGATGCTGGTGACTTCCTTTGTTGGCCAGGGCCTGATGGGCCTCATGCCCGCCCTGGCGACCATGCTCGGCGCCGACGTCGGTACCGCATTGATGGCGCGCGTGCTGACCTTTGACTTGTCCTGGCTGTCACCGCTGCTGATCTTTCTCGGGGTGATTTTCTTCCTGTCGCGCAAACAGACGCGGGCAGGGCAGTTGGGCCGGGTAGGGATCGGTCTCGGGCTGATCATCCTCGCACTGCAACTGATCGTCGAAGCCGCCGGGCCGATCACCCACGCGCAGGGCGTGAAAGTGCTGTTCGCTTCGTTAACCGGCGACATCCTGCTCGACGCCCTGGTCGGTGCCTTGTTCGCGATGATTTCCTACTCAAGCCTGGCTGCCGTGCTGCTGACCGCCACCCTGGCCGGCGCCGGCGTGATCGGCCTGCACGTGGCCATCGGCCTGGTGATCGGCGCCAACATCGGCAGCGGCGTGCTGGCCTTCCTCAGCACCAGCATGCAGAACGCCGCCGGCCGCCAAGTGGCCTTGGGCAGCTTGCTGTACAAACTGATCGGCCTGCTGCTGATCATCCCGGTACTCGACCCGCTGGTGCTGTGGATGGACGGCCTGGACTACAGCGCCCAAGGCATGGTCATCACCTTCCACCTGCTCTACAACGTCAGTCGTTGCCTGATCCTGTTGCCCACCATCGGCCCGATGGCACGGCTGTGCGCCTGGCTGCTGCCTGAGCGTGAAGAGGTCAACGGCAAGGCCAAACCGCGCCATCTGGATCCTACCGCGCTGACCACGCCGAGCCTGGCACTGGCCAACGCCGCCCGCGAAACCCTGCGCCTGGGCGACCTCATCGACAACATGCTCACCGCCATGCAGGAGGTACTGCGCGGCAAACAGACCGCTATCACCCAGGAAATGCGCAGCCTCAGTGACGATGTCCAAGCGCTCTACAGCGCGATCAAACTCTACCTGGCGCAAATGCCCCGCGAAGACCTCAGCGAACAGGACAGCCGCCGTTGGGCCGAGATCATTGAGTTGTCGATCAACCTGAAACTGGCCGGCGACCTGATCGAGCGCATGCTGCGCAAAGTCCAGCAGCAGAAAACCTCCCAGCGCCGCCAGTTCTCCGAAGTGGGCCTGGAAGAACTGACCGGCCTGCACGGCCAACTGATCGCCAACCTGCGCCTCGGCTTGTCGGTATTCCTCAGCGCGGACCCGGAAAGCGCTCGCCAATTGCTGCGCGAGAAGCGCCGTTTCCGCGCCCAGGAACGCCGTCTGGCCCACGCCCATGTCAGCCGCCTGCAGCGCAAAATCGTACAGAGCCTGGAGACCAGTTCCCTGCATCTGGAACTGATTGCCGACATGAAACGCCTGAACTCGTTGTTTTGCAGCAGTGCTTATGTAGTGTTGGAAACGTCCGACACCGGCGCGCTCTCCGCCGAAGATATTGCCGACATCACACACTCGCCCTGAACGGATGATGGCCCGTGAAGTCAGTTAAAGCTGACCTCACTCGCCAGGAAGCTTGTTATGCGTCGCCTGTTATTCGCTTGCCTGCTCATGAGCTGTGCCCACGCCTTTGCCTTTGACCGCCTGCAAGTCGAGGGCTACACCTTGCCCAACGGCCTGCAATTGCTGCTCAAACCGGGCACTGAGCGCGGGCACGTGGCGATTCGCCTGGTGGTGGGCGTAGGGCTGGATGACTTCAGTTGCGAGGACAAAGAGCTGCCGCACTTGCTGGAACACTTGCTGTTCAGCGGCATCGACGGCGGCGGCGAAGGCGAACTGGAAGACCGCATGCAAGCCTTGGGCGGGGAGTGGAACGCGTACACCAGCAATGCCGACACCACCTTTGTGATCGAAGCGCCCGCGCAAAACCAGCGCAAGGTGCTCGACCTGCTGCTGGCGATCATCACCCGTACCGAACTGACCGACGCCAACATCAACGCCGCCAAACAAGTGGTCGAGCGCGAAGACGGCGGCCACTATTCACACCTGCAACGCCTACTGGACCGCCAGGACCTGGGCCACACTGCCAGCAATCAACTGGCCGTCGAGCTTGGCCTCAAGTGTGCTGAACGTGCGGAGGTCGATCACCTGACCCGCGACCAATTGGAGAAGCTGCGCAAAAACTGGTACGCGCCTAACAACATGACGCTGATCATCGTCGGCGACCTCGACAAACTGCTGCCGGCTTATCTGGAACGCACCTATGGCCAACTCGACCCGGTCGAGCCGACTGAACACCCCGCGCGGCCTGACATCCAGCACGCCGCCGCCAGTCATCGTGAACTGATTCACGGCTGGGTAGGCGACAGCGCCAAGCTGCACTGGCTGTTTCCCGAGCCGGTGCTGGACGACCAGCATGACGAAACCTACGACTTGCTCAAAGACTACCTCGACTGGGCGCTGTACCGCCAACTACGCCTCAAGCACGGCTTGTCCTACGGCCCCTGGAGCGAACGCGAAGTACTCGGCGGCGTCGGCTTCCTCAGCCTGAACGCCGACCTTGAGCGGGAAAACCTCCCCGTAGCCGAACAGGTACTCCAGGACCTCAAGGCGCAACTGCTCAAGGATGGCCTCGACCCTGCGGTATTCGCGCGCCTGCAACAGGCTGCCATCGCGCGCCAGGCCTGGGCCGTTCAAGGTAACAGCGCGTTGGCCGACTACTATTGGAGTGCATCCGGCGATTACAACAAAGGCCGCTTCAGCGACCCGGCCAAGCGCATCAAGGCGGTGAGCCTGGACCAGACCAACCAAGCCATGCGCCAAGTGTTCAAGCAGCCCGGCTACTGGCGCATCGAGAAACCGCTGCTGAGCTATGACGCCCTCAGTTGGATCGGCGCCGGCGTACTCGGGCTGATCGCCATTATGCTGATCGGCGTGCGGGTTTATCGCAAACGGATCGCGTAATGAGGCACCGGACGACGGGCTAAGACGCTATTCTGTCTCGGATTTTTTCCTACAAAGACTGCGAACCGCCGAATGCCAAACCTGACCCGCATAATCACCCGCATCCTCGAGCTGATGAAGCGCTACCCAGGGGTGATTGCACTCGGCGGTTTTATCTCGGGTGTGTGCAGTTTCATCCTGGTGGATCGCCAGCAAGGCATGGCGAGCTGGATCGCCGTGATCATGCTGGTGAGCTGGCTATGGCTGATGCTGGAAAACAGCTTTACCCAGCTGTTCACCAAAGTCTTCAAGCGCGAAATTCCCGAACCCCTGTTGCGCTACGCGACCCAGATGATCCACCAGGAAAGTCTGTTTTTTGTGCTGCCGTTCTTTTTTGTCACCACCGCCTGGAACAGCGGCCAATCGATTTTCACCGGGCTGCTTGGGGCGGCGGCGCTGGTGTCGATCATCGACCCGCTGTACTACAAGTGGCTGGCGCCCAAGCGCTCGCTGTTTCTGGCGCTGCATACCCTGACCCTGTTCGCCGCATTGCTCACCGCACTGCCGATCATCATGCACCTGACCACGGCCCAGAGTTACAAGCTCGCCCTCGGCGTAGCCATGGTCTTGTCGATTCCGAGCCTGGCGGTGAGCCTGCCGCTGCGCAGCCTCAAAGGCTGGGCGATGCTGCTCGGGGTCACTGCCGCCATAGGCTGTGCCGGTTGGTTTCTACGCAGCTGGGTACCGCCAGCCACGTTGTGGATGACTGAAGTCGCCATCAGTACCCAACTGCAAGACCGCACCCCCGGCGATGACCTCAAGGAAGTCAACGCCGCGCAGCTGCGAAGCAGCGGGCTGTACGCCTACACCGCGATCAACGCCCCGCGCGGGCTGGATGAACGGATCTACCACGTGTGGAAATTCAACGGCAAAGAGGTCGACCGCATCGCCCTGGATATCCACGGCGGGCGCAAAGAGGGCTATCGCGCCTGGACCCACAAGCAGAATTTCCCAGGCGACTCGGTAGGCCGCTGGCAAGTGCAGGTTTTGACAGAAGACGGGCAGGTGATCGGCGTACTGCGGTTCAAAGTCACCGACACAGCACAAACGGACAATCCAAAGTAGGACGTATCGTGCTATTACGTAGGAATTGTGGATAGCCAAACAAGCTCGGAGCTTATGACCACCCGTACGACCGCCGGCGCAGCTCACCTCGATACGTCCACCACCCCGCCACAGCTGAGGATTACGGGGGACTGGACGCTTGCCCACTATGCCGGCCTGAAGAAGCTGTCGGACAAACTTGACGGCCAATACGACGCCGGCGCGCGCATCGACCTCAACGGCCTCGGCGCGCTGGATACTGCCGGCGCCTCGCTGCTGGTGGAGTTGCTGGGGCCGACCCGTATCGAGCAATCCGCCGAACAGACCGATTGCAGCCTGTCAGCCGCCGACCGCGCGCTGCTGAAGACCGTCTACCGCTCCCTGAATGATTTTTGCGTGCCGGAGAAAGCACCGGAAGAAGCCACCGGCATTCAGGTGCTGGCGCGCATCGGCAGGGCGGTGGACACCGTCTGGCAGGACAGCAAAAAACTGCTGGGCTTTATCGGCCTGATTCTCGAAACCTTTGCTCGCGGTATTTTCCGCCCCAAGCGCTGGCGCATCACGCCGATGGTCGCGCACATCGAACAAACCGGCCTCGACGCTGCGCCTATTGTGGCCCTGCTGACCTTTCTGGTCGGCGCCGTCGTAGCGTTCCTGGGCGCCACGGTGCTCAAGAGCTTTGGCGCGACGATTTTTACCGTGGACCTGGTGGCCTTCTCTTTCCTACGCGAGTTCGGCGTGTTGCTTACCGCCATCTTGATCGCCGGCCGCACCGCCAGTGCCTTTACCGCGCAGATCGGCTCAATGAAGGCCAATGAAGAAATCGACGCCATCCGCACGCTGGGCCTCGACCCGATGGAACTGTTGGTATTGCCGCGCGTGCTGGCGTTGCTGGTGTCATTGCCAATGCTGACCTTTCTGGCAATGCTCTCCGGGATTGTCGGCGGCGGCGTGGTCTGCGCCGTGGCGTTGGATATTTCCCCGGCAATGTTTCTCTCGTTGCTGCAATCGGACATTGGTGTGCAGCATTTCCTGGTGGGCATGGTGAAAGCGCCGATCTTCGCCTTTTTGATTGCTGCCATTGGTTGCCTGGAAGGCTTCAAGGTCAGTGGCAGTGCCGAGTCGGTCGGCGCTCACACCACCTCCAGCGTGGTGCAGTCGATTTTCGTGGTGATCGTGCTGGATGCGGTGGCTGCGCTGTTCTTCATGGAGATGGGCTGGTGAGTCGTCTACACCGAGCGCCCAGTGAGGCGGTGATTGAAGTGCTCGGGCTGTGCAATCGCTTTGGCAGGCAGAGCGTGCACGAGAACCTCGACCTGGATTTGTACAAAGGCGAGATCCTCGCGGTCGTCGGCGGGTCCGGCAGCGGTAAGTCGGTGCTGTTGCGCAGCATTGTTGGCCTGCGCCGGCCCAGCGAAGGTGAAGTGCGGGTGTTCGGTAAAAACCTGCCCAATCTTTCGGAACACGAACGCTCGCTGGTGGAACGACGCTTCGGCGTGCTGTTCCAGAAGGGCGCACTGTTTTCCTCGCTGACCGTCACCGAAAACGTCGCGCTGCCACTGATTGAACACGCCGGCCTCAGCCGCCGCGACGCCGAGCACTTGGCTGCGGTCAAGCTGGCCCTGGCCGGGCTGCCGCTGTCGGCGGCCGACAAATACCCGGCTTCGTTGTCGGGCGGCATGATCAAGCGCGCGGCCCTGGCCCGTGCGCTGGCGCTGGACCCGGACATCCTGTTTCTCGACGAACCCACCGCCGGCCTCGACCCGATTGGTGCGGCGCAGTTCGACCAACTGATCCTGACCCTGCGCGATGCGCTGGGCCTGAGTGTGTTCCTGGTCACTCACGACCTGGATACGCTGTACACCATCACCGACCGCGTGGCGGTGCTGGCACAGAAAAAAGTGCTGGTCGCCGGTGCCATCGACGTCGTCTCGGAAACGGACGACGCGTGGATTCACGAATATTTCCACGGCCCCCGGGGCCGCGCGGCATTGGATGCCGCTCAATCGCTTAACGAGGTATGACATGGAAACCCGAGCCCATCATGTGATGATCGGTCTGTTCAGCGTGATCGTGGTGGTCGGCGCGATGCTGTTCGGCCTGTGGCTGGCCAAGTCCAGCATCGACAGCGCTTTCCAGGATTACGAAGTGGTCTTCAACGAAGCCGTCAGCGGGCTTTCCCAGGGCAGTTCGGTGCAGTACAGCGGCATCAAAGTGGGTGACGTTATCAGCCTGCGCCTGGACCCCAAGGACCCGCGCCGCGTCCTCGCACGCATCCGCCTGGCCGGCCAGACGCCGATCAAGGAAGACACCCAGGCCAAACTGGCACTGACCGGTATCACGGGCACCTCGATCATCCAGCTCAGCGGCGGCACGCCCCAAAGCCCCGAACTCAAAGGCAAAGACGGCAACCTGCCGGAAATCATCGCTTCGCCTTCGCCCATCGCGCGCCTGCTCAATAACAGTAACGACTTGATGACCAGCATCAACCTGCTGCTGCACAACGCCAACGACATGTTCTCCGCGCAGAATGTCGAGCGCCTGAGCAACACATTGGACCACTTGGAAAAAACCACGGGGTCCATCGCCGACCAGCGTGGCGACATCAAGGTGGTGATGCAGCAACTGATGCAAGTGAGTAAGCAGGCCACTGCCGCCTTGGAGCAAACCACGGTGCTGATGCGCAATGCCAACGGTTTGCTCAACGATCAACGCAAACAAGCCTTTGGCAGCGCAGAAAAAGCCATGAAGTCTCTTGAACAGAGCACCGCCACCATCAACACCTTGCTGACAGACAACAAGAGTTCGGTAAACAGCGGCATGCAAGGCCTCAATGAACTGGCACCGGCCGTGCGCGAACTGCGCGAAACCCTCGGCTCGCTGCGCGCTATCTCTCGCCGCCTGGAAGCCAACCCCAGCGGTTACCTGCTGGGCAGCGACCAGAACAAGGAGTTCACGCCATGAAGCGTGCTTACCAAATGATCGCCCCTGTGGCCCTGGCGCTCGTCAGCGCGTGCTCGATCCTGCCCAAGGCCGACCCTTCGGATGTGTATCGCCTGGCCTCGGCCCAGACCACCACACAGGGCACCCCGGTCGCCTGGTCGCTGCGCGTGACCAAGCCGCAGACCAGCGAATTTCTAGACAGCCCGCGCATTGCCGTGGTGCCCAATGGCGACCTGATCAGCAGTTATGCGAACTCGCGCTGGAGCGATCCGACCCCGGTGCTGTTGCGTAATCGCCTGCTGGACGGGTTTCAGCGCGATGGGCGGGTAACGTTATTGAGCACCGACGAGACCAATCTGCAGGCCGACTATGAGCTGGGCGGGCAATTGCAGGCATTCCAGAGTGAGTACCGAGGCAGTGCGGTGGAGGTGGTGATTCGCCTGGATGCGCGGCTGGTGCGGGGGAGTGATCAGCGGATTATTGCCAGCCGGCGATTTGAGGTGAGACAGCCGGTGAATGACACCAAGGTGCCGGCCGTGGTGGCTGGGTTTGGACTGGCGGGGGATCAGTTGAATAAGCAGGTGGTGGATTGGGTGGTTGCGCAGGGCAATAGTGCACCGAAACGCTGAGGGCCTCTTCGCAGGCAAGCCAGCTCCCACATTTTGATGTGTGAATACAGTCAAATGTGGGAGCTGGCTTGCCTGCGAAAGGGGTTTAAGCCTCAGCCAAAGAACCAGTAGCACACCGCAATCGCCGCCACGACGCCGGCAAACTCCGCCAGCAACGCACATCCCACCGCATGCCGCGCCCGCTGGATCCCCACCGAACCAAAATAAACCGCCAACACGTAAAAGGTGGTCTCGGTACTGCCCTGGATCGTCGCCGCCACCAGCGCCGGGAAGCTGTCCACACCTTGGGTTTGCATGGTCTCGATCAGCATCGCCCGCGCGGCACTGCCGGAGAACGGCTTGACCATGGCAGTGGGCAAGGCATCCACAAACCGCGTGTCCATGCCGGTCCAGGCCACGACGTGGCGAATACCTTCCAGACCAAAGTCCAGCGCGCCGGATGCTCGCAGCACGCCGACGGCACACAGCATCGCCACCAGGTACGGCAGCAAATTCTTGGCCACATCGAAGCCTTCTTTGGCGCCTTCGACGAACGCCTCGTACACCTTCACCTTACGCAGCGCGCCAATCACCAGGAACAGCATGATCAGGCCGAACAGCGTGAGGTTGCCGAGGATCGACGACAAGCCCGCCAGTGCGGTGGCGGACAGCGTCGCCAGCAACGCCATGAAGCCGCCCAGCACCAACGCACCCGGAATCAGATAGGCCAGCACCACCGGATCCCACAGCCGCAGGCGCTGCATGATCGCCACCGACAACAGACCCACCAAGGTAGACGCACTGGTCGCCAGCAGGATCGGCAAAAACACCAGCGTCGGGTCCGCAGCACCTTGCTGCGCGCGGTACATGAAGATGGTCACCGGCAACAGCGTCAACGAAGACGCGTTGAGCACCAGGAACAGGATCTGCGCGTTACTCGCCGTGTTGGGGATGGGGTTGAGTTCCTGCAATGCCTTCATCGCTTTCAAGCCGATGGGCGTTGCCGCGTTATCCAGGCCCAGGCCGTTGGCTGCAAAATTGAGGGTGATCAAGCCAATGGCAGGGTGGCCGGCGGGCACTTCAGGCATCAGGCGGCGAAACAATGGGCCCAGCGCCTTGGCCAGCCAATCGACGATCCCGGCTTTTTCGGCGATGCGCAAAAAACCCAGCCACAGCGTCAGGGTGCCGAACAGCAGCACCATCACTTCCACCGACAGTTTGGCCATGGCGAAAATGCTTTCGACCATTGCCGCAAAAATCCCGGCATTACCGCCAATCAGCCATTGCGCCAGTGCTGACACCATTGCCACGACAAAGAAGCCAAGCCACAGGCCATTGAGCATCAGTTGAATCCCCCAAAGAATGGGGCGAATGATAACGGGGCTGGCAGAAACGACAAACCCCGGAATTTTCCGGGGTTTGTTTCAGAGCCGTCGTGCTATCAGCCGCGCGTAGCTTGGCCGACTGGCCGCGCTTGCGTGCTGCGCCAGTGCGGCAGGGAGTTCCAGTAACGCTCGCCCTTGGCATCGTCGTACATGCCTTCCCAGCGGGAGATGACCAGTACGGCCAGGGCGTTGCCGATCACGTTGAGCGCAGTACGCGCCATGTCCATGATGCGGTCGACACCGGCGATGAACGCCAGGCCTTCCAGCGGAATACCCACGCTGCCCAGGGTAGCCAGCAGTACCACGAAGGACACGCCCGGTACGCCGGCGATACCTTTGGAGGTGACCATCAGGGTCAGCACCAGCATCAACTGCTGGCCAATCGACAGGTCGATGCCGTACAGCTGGGCAATGAAGATCGCCGCGATGCTCTGGTACAGGGTCGAACCGTCGAGGTTGAACGAGTAACCCGTCGGTACCACAAAGCTGCAGATGGCCTTCGGCGCGCCGTAGGCTTCCATCTTCTCGATCACGCGCGGCAGCACGGTTTCGGAGCTGGCGGTGGAGTAGGCCAGCACCAGCTCATCCTTGAAGATGCGCATCAGCTTGATCACCGAGAAGCCGAACAGGCGGGCGATCAGGCCGAGAATCACGAAAGCGAAGAACAGGATGGCGACGTAAACCAGGATCACCAGCTTGGCCAGCGGCAGCAAGGAGGCGAAGCCGAAGTTGGCGACGGTGACGGCGATCAGTGCGAATACGCCGATCGGGGCGTACTTCATGATCATGTGGGTGACTTTGAACATGCTCTCGGACACGCCCTGGAACATGGTCACCAGCGGCTCACGCAGCTCAGGCTTGAGGCTCGACAATCCCAGGCCGAACAGCACGGAGAAGAAGATGATCGGCAGCATTTCGCCGCGGGCCACGGCGGCGAAGATGTTCGATGGGATCAGGTTGAGGATGGTCTCGATGAACGCATGCTCATGCTGCACTTCGGCGGCAGTCGCCTGGTATTTGGAGATATCGACGGTACCCAGGGTACTCATGTCGATGCCAGCACCCGGGTGGAACAGGTTGGCCAGCAGCAGGCCGACCACGATGGCGATGGTGGTGACGATTTCGAAGTAAAGGATGGTTTTGACGCCGATACGCCCGAGTTTTTTCGCGTCACCGACACCGGCAATGCCGACGATCAGCGAGGAGATCACAATCGGGATCACGATCATCTTGATCAGGCGGATAAAGATATCGCCCGCTGGCTGCAACACATTGCTGATCCACCAGGCCTTTTCAGCGCTGAAATGGTTGAGCACAGCACCGATTGCGATCCCCAGCACCAAACCGATGAGGATCTGCCAGGCGAGGCTTAGCTTTGCCTTCTTCATGTCATTACCCTTACTTCAAGTGAACTTAAGGCAAACGCGCCAGCTGCAACGCCCGAGGGCGAAAAAGTGTGTGCATCTGCCTCCATGGAAGGTCACCGCAGCGTGGCCGAAATGGCTTACTGGCAGGCGAAAAAAGGCGCAACTATTCCCATGCAAGGGAGCGACGTCTAATGCCGTAAACGCCTACCCTATGCCGAATCGGCATGGTCTTTTTTCATAATAACTGTCCAAACGGTCAGTTCAAATGTGACATTTTGTCCGACAAACATGCCGTGAACCTGCCAAACCCGGCTCGCGCAGAGATTCAGCGCGTGTCGCGAGCATTGCTAGAAATGCTTGGGAACTCCGCTGTTTAGTGTCAGAAATGCCCTATAGGCCCAGACCAATTTTATCGATAGATGGTCGAGCCGACACACTAAGAAATGGTTGGGAACAAGCAGAACGGAAATTTGCGACTAAGGGAGGTATAGGCAGGTATATGAAGAGGGACAACGAGGCAGAGGGTTGACGTCATAAGCGCGCCGCAAGTTCAGCAAGCCATAAGCTTGTGAACCTGCGTCGCAGCCTTTCGCCTGACCCGGCCCTTTCGCAGGTACTCCCTGTACCCGTAGGTCACGCCGATCGCGATTGATCAGCACAACCCGGCCCCTTGGTCATGCACAGCACTTGGCGTGCTGTGCAGATAGAAAGAAGCGAGGGGGCTTCTTTCCATGGACGCTAGTTCCGCAGACGACAATCGCGTCAAACGGAACCTAGTACCAATTCGGATCTTTCTTGAGTTGCTCCATCAGGAGCTTCTGCATGCCCTCGTCCGGCTTGCCGATAAAACGGTAGTCGGCGTGCCGCGTGGGTGACTTGTCCGCCGGCAGGCCGGCCGGGACTTCCACCAACATGGCGTAGGCATCTTCCTTGTCGAGGCTGAAGGCAACGATCAAGCGCTTGTTCAGGCACGTGTCAGCGGTTTCGCAGAGCGGCCCAACCAAATACTTATCACCGTCTTCTTCCACGGCATTCATTTGCTCGGCCGTGCCCGACAGGTTCAATACCCATTCCGGCAGACGCTCTTCTTTCTTCACCACGCCTTGCCAGGTTTCACGGTATTGCGGGTCCGCGCTGAGCAATTCGTTGGCTCGGGATTGGCCGTCATTGGCGGCCATCACCAAGCCGCTACCGCCCAGAAGCAGGGCGGCAGTAATGGCTTTGAAGGACAGAGTGGTCATTTTCAGCCTCGGCCGCGACGACCAAAGAAGAAAGAAGCGATGAACATCACCAGGAAGACCACAAACAGGATTTTTGCGATACCCGTGGCGGTGCCCGCGATACCACCGAAGCCCAAGACTGCAGCCACAATGGCGATGATCAGAAATGTGATTGCCCAACTCAACATGGTGATTCTCCTTATCGTTCTTTAAGAGGTAACAGCTGTGGTGCCGTACAGCCACTCAACACAAGTGGCCTTTTTGTTGCCTAGAACACCCAACGCTCTTGGGATGGCAGTTCACTCAGGGAAGACGCCTGGTCAACCATCCGCAATTGCGGGGCTGTTGCGCTGGGAGCAACGCTGCCAACGGAACGGAAATGGGTCTGGGTCATGGCCGGACGCTCAAACTGAGGAACCTGCTGCTGACTCTGCTGCCAATGTTGCAACTGCTGACCACCAATCAACGTGACCATCAGCGCCAAGCTGGCAAACAGCCCTTGCTGCAAGCGCAGTGGCGATACACGCAATTGGCTAAGGCTTTGGCGAGTCATGCTGCTGGTCTCCCACATTTTGATTATTTGTTGAGAGGGATATTGCAGAGCGCATGCCAGTTTTTTTACAAAATAAAACCTAATTAAATCAACAACTTATCTATTCATGAATAACCATGAGCCCAGCATCCTGCACGATCCCCCACTTGGCGCCGTGCGAAATGCACGACGGCCAGCGGTCGGATCAAGGGATAGAAAGCGGAAGGTGTGTTGCCGAACTGGCAAGACGGCATGAAAACGCCATCAGACGGGGCTTTGTAGACAGGACTGCAGATACCTGCACGACGTCGTCATTTATCGATCAGAATAAACCATGCAACTTGCCCGATTATTCCGGGACTAAACACCATCATTCATACTTTTAGGGAGCGCGGGACAGATGGAATCAGCCAAGGAACTTCAAGGCCGCATTCTTTTAGTGGATGACGAATCCGCGATCCTCCGCACCTTCCGTTATTGCCTGGAAGATGAAGGCTACACAGTGGCTACCGCGAACAGCGCTGCCCAGGCCGATACCTTGATGCAGCGCCAGGTGTTCGACCTGTGCTTCCTGGACTTGCGCTTGGGCGAAGACAACGGTCTGGATGTGCTGGCGCAGATGCGCATCCAGGCGCCCTGGATGCGCGTGGTGATTGTGACCGCCCATTCGGCGGTCGACACCGCTGTTGACGCGATCCAGGCTGGCGCCGCCGACTACTTGGTGAAGCCTTGCAGCCCCGACCAACTGCGCCTCGCCACCGCCAAGCAACTGGAAGTGCGTCAACTCTCTGCGCGCCTCGAGGCCCTCGAGGGCGAAGTGCGCCAACCGAAAGATGGCCTCGACTCCCACAGCCCGTCGATGATGGTGGTGCTGGAAACCGCACGCCAGGTGGCCGGGACAGACGCCAACATTTTGATCCTGGGTGAATCCGGTACCGGTAAAGGTGAGCTGGCACGAGCCATTCACGGCTGGAGCAAGCGCTCAAAGAAATCCTGTGTGACTATTAACTGCCCATCGCTGACCGCAGAGCTGATGGAAAGTGAGTTGTTCGGCCATAGCCGTGGGGCCTTTACCGGTGCCAGTGAAAGCACCTTGGGCCGCGTCAACCAAGCAGATGGGGGCACGCTGTTTCTCGACGAGATCGGCGACTTTCCACTCACCTTGCAACCTAAATTGCTGCGATTCATCCAGGACAAGGAATACGAGCGTGTGGGCGATCCGGTCACCCGTCGTGCCGACGTACGTATCCTCGCGGCCACCAACCTGAATCTGGAAGACATGGTGCGCGACGGCCGTTTCCGCGAGGACTTGCTGTATCGCCTCAACGTGATCACCTTGCACCTGCCGCCGCTGCGAGAGCGAAGTGAAGACATCCTGACCCTGGCCGACCGTTTCCTGGCGCGCTTCGTCAAGGAATACGCCCGACCTGCACGCGGCTTCAGCGATGAAGCACGCGAAGCGTTGCTCAACTATCGCTGGCCGGGGAATATCCGTGAGCTGCGCAACGTGGTGGAGCGCGCCAGCATCATTTGTCCCCAGGAGAAGGTCGAAATCAGTCACCTTGGGATGTCTGAGCAGCCGACCAACAATGCGCCGCGTATCGGTGCGGCGCTGAGCCTCGACGAGCTGGAGAAGGCACACATCGGCGCTGTTCTCGCTACCAGCGACACACTGGACCAGGCGGCTCGCACCCTGGGTATCGACGCGTCGACCCTGTACCGCAAACGTAAACAGTACAACCTGTGAGCTGTACCCTATGAAGTTAGCGATGAAACTGCGCACTCGGTTATTCCTGAGCATCTCCGCGCTGATCACCGTTGCCCTGCTGGGTTTGATCCTGGGCCTGGTCAGCGTCATGCAAATGGCCAAGACCCAGGAGTCTTCAATTCGCAGCAACTTCGTTACCCTCGACCTGGGGCTCAAGCTGCGTCAGAGCCTGGGCGACCAGTTGATGATGATGCTGGAGGCGCGCCCTGATCTGGGCGCCCTGGAAGCCTCGAAAGGACGCTACTTTGATTTGCTCGATCAGGGGATTGCCCATGAGCGGCAAGCGCACACCGGAAGCGGCTTCAGCGAGGCCAAGACGGACTACTTGAGTTTCCTAAAGGCTTTCGATGAGTCTCAGCAGGCTTCGCCGCCGCCGGGCAGCAAGGAAAAACTCCACGAAACGTTCAACGTGCTGCGTAACGGCCTGATCGCCGAACACAAGCACGCCTTGGAAAACATCAGCTCCACCGAACACAAGTCCCGCGCGCGCGCCTTGCTGATTGCCGGCCTTCTGGGATTGGTGGGGCTCGCGGTGCTGATCATCGGATTCATTACGGCTCATGGCATTGCCCGGCGTTTTGGCGGGCCGATCGAAGCCCTGGCCAAGGCGGCGGACAAGATCGGGCAGGGCGATTTCGAAGTGACGCTGCCCATCTCCTCTGCCGCGGAAATGAACCTGTTGACCCGGCGCTTCGGCATCATGGCCGAAGCGTTGCGCCAGCATCAGGCGACCAACGTCGATGAACTGCTGGCGGGCCAGCAGCGCCTGCAAGCGGTGCTCGACAGCATTGACGATGGCTTGCTGATGATCGACCGCCAAGGCCGCCTGGAGCATCTCAACCCTGTCGCCCAGCGGCAATTAGGTTGGGACGAGGAACGCCTCGGCCAAGGCCTGGGCGAGGCGTTGGTGCGTCCGGAACTGGACGAGCAACTGCAACTGGTACTGCGAGGCGGCAACCTGGAGCGGGCGCCGGATGATCTGGAAGTGGAAGTCGAAGGCGAACTGCGCCTGCTGACCTACAGCTTGACCCCTGTGAGCCATACCGAGGGGCACATCCTCGGCGCGGTGATGGTGCTGCATGACGTCACCGAACAAC
Organism: Pseudomonas sp. 58 R 12; assembly: GCF_900005865.1. Classification (NCBI taxonomy): domain Bacteria; kingdom Pseudomonadati; phylum Pseudomonadota; class Gammaproteobacteria; order Pseudomonadales; family Pseudomonadaceae; genus Pseudomonas; species Pseudomonas sp. 58 R 12. The sequence goes on along the minus strand of NZ_CVTP01000016.1, from coordinate 727,525 downwards.
GGGCATTCGAGCGGGTGCGCAGCGAGTTCGTCCTACGCGCCTCCCATGAACTGCGTACGCCGGTGACGGGCATGCACATGGCATTCGGGCTGTTCCGCGAACGCGCGAAGTTTCCCGCAGAGTCCCGTGAAGCGGACCTGCTGGACACGGTCAATGAAGAGATGCAGCGCCTGATGCAGTTGATCAACGACTTGCTCAATTTCTCGCGCTACCAGAACGGCCTGCAGAAACTCACGCTGGGGCCGTGCGATGTGACTGACCTGCTGGAACACGCCCGGGCGCGCTTCGTCGAGCCGGCCAACGCGCAAAACGTCGAACTGCTGGTAGAAACTCAATCCGACCTGCCCAGATTGTATGCAGACCAGGCACAACTGGAGCGGGTGCTCGACAACCTGCTGGGTAACGCCCTGCGCCATACCGCCACGGGCGGACAGATTCGCCTGCAGGCGCGCCGGCATGGCGAGCGGGTGATTATCAGCGTCGAAGATAACGGCGAAGGCATCGCTTACGGGCAACAGGGGCGGATCTTCGAGCCCTTTGTTCAGGTGGGTCGCAAGAAAGGCGGCGCTGGCCTGGGGCTGGCGCTGTGCAAGGAGATCGTACAATTGCACGGCGGCCGCATGGGCGTGTATTCGCGGCCGGGGCAAGGCACTCAGTTCTATATGGCGTTGCCGCTTTAACGGTGGTTCAACGCTCGCAGGATCGCTGCACTCTCCGCATCCGGCGCGCCATCAAACAGCGATGGCCGGAAATGCATCTGGAACGCTGCGATCACGTGACGCGTGGCTACATCCAGCTCCCCGGTCTGGGGTGTCTGGTAGCCCAGACGCGCCAACTCTTCCTGAAACCAGGTAATGCTCGGCAGCTCGGTGGCGTATTGCACCCGGTAGCGCGCGACAGCCTGGGCATCCGGCCATACGCCCAGCCCTTCAGCAGCCAGGCGCTTCCAAGGAAATAGCGGGCCCGGGTCCAACTTGCGCAGCGGTGCGATATCGCTGTGACCAATAATGTTTTTGGGGTCGATGCCGTTGCGCTTACTGATGTCTTTGAGCAAGACCACCAGGGATTGCACCTGCGCCTCAGAGTAGGGGTACCAGAGTCGGCCAGTCGGCGTGTCCTTGTAGCCAGGGTTCACGATCTCGATACCGATGGAGCTGGAGTTAAGCCAGGTGCGCCCCATCCACTCGCTTTCCCCGGCATGCCAGGCGCGCTGGCTCTCATCCACCAGCTTGTAAATGGTGGCGGAGGCATCGTCGCCGATCAGGTAGTGGCTGCTGACCTGGCCGTGGGTGAGCAATGCCAGGGAGCGTTCAAGGTTGGTGGAAGTGTAATGGACGACCACGAATTGCACGCGGTTATCGTGATTCACCGAGGGGTGGTTGGTGTCCAGGCGAGGGCCGCTGGCGCAGCCCGCAAGCAGAAGGAGCACAAAAGCAAAGTACAAGGATTTCATGGCGGAAGGCATTACACTGAAGACGATAATGCAACAGTGTAACGTACCGATTGTGGCCCGGCGGTCAAATTACAAAATGGAACATTTTTTAGGCTGCCTGCACCCGATTCCGTCCCGCCGCCTTTGCCCGGTATAGCGCCGCATCGGCGCGCTTGAGCGCCAGGTCACTGCGCTCTCCCGGCTGGAACTGCGCCACGCCCATGGACACCGTGATCGTCACCGGCTCGCCCTTGAAATGAAACGGGCACGCTTCAATCGCTGCGCGCAACACCTCGCCCGCCGCCAGGGCATCCGTCAAGGATGAGTCAGGCATCAGCAAGACAAACTCTTCACCGCCAAAGCGCGCGATAAAGTCAGTCGGTCGCAGGCGTTTGCGCAGCACATTGGCGATGATCTTCAGCACCTTGTCGCCAGCCAGATGGCCGTAGCCATCGTTGATGCGCTTGAAGTGATCCAGGTCCAGCATCGCCAGCGAAAGGTTGTTGCCGCGCTGGTGCCAAGTGTTGACCTCCTGATCCAGGCGCTCACTCCACGCTGCGCGATTGGGCAAGCCGGTGAGTGGATCGATCAGGGCCTTCTGGCGTTGAACCTCCAGGTGCTCGCGATAGCCTTGGGCTTCCTGCTCCATATTGGCAACCCGCTCGGCCAGGCCCTTCAGACGTGCAGCCGTTTCCTGCTCACGTTGATCGCGCTGCTGCTGGTGCTCATCCATGGTGCCTAGCAGGCCTTCGAGATGGCTTTCCAATACGTGCTTGAGGCTGTCCAGGTCGGCGGCTTCCTGCACGCTGCTTTGCAGGCCGTCGACCTGTTCGCGGATCTGCGTGTCCAGCTCCCGGGCGGCGGAACGGCTATCGGCGTGGCCGTCGCTGGCGACCTGCAAATGCCCCTGGAACGCTTCGAGGCGCTCGTTGAGCTGCTTGAGGTAAGCCTCGAACTCATGCTGGCCACTGTCGGTGATCGCCAGCATCAAGACTGCCAGGTCGTCGAGGATAGGCAGCAGTTCGTACCAGTTCAGGCCGTGGGCCAGACGCTCACGCATGGCTTCGGCCTGGGGCTGATGGCGCTCGGGCAATGCCAGCTCCTCCAGCAGGCCGAGCAGGGTGTCTTCAATGTGCTTGGCCACGGAGCTGTAGGACGGCTCCGGCGAGTCGGGCAAGGAATACACGCCATCCGATTGCAGCTCGTCGGGGTCGGACTCTTCGACCTCCAGCACAGGCGGCAGCGACAGGCTGCCGATGACAGTCTTATCCGGGGTTTCGACCTGAAGTTCGGATGTTTCAATGAAGGCGGCAAGGGCGCTTTCCGGTGCCGGCTGTTCTGCCTGAAGTTCGGGCTCGGGCTCGGGCTCCACACGCGCCAAGGGCGCTGCGAGCACTTCAATAGGAGCGGCTTGAGCGGCGGCCTCGTAGACGAACGTTTCACTGGAGACCTCGGCAACCTTTGCCGGTGCATCTGATTCAACTGCAGGGACAACCGGCTCTTGAGGCTGTGGCGCAAAGGCGCGCAAGGCTTGCGTCAGTTCCTCGGACTGCTCGGGCTGCTGAGGTTCGGCGACAGGCTTGGCCACAGGGAGGGGCGCCGCCGGGCTGGGGACCGGCTCGTCCGCTACCGTCTCGTTCGCAAAATCCTTGGAACCAAACAGGCGCTGCAAGAGCCCAGGCCCTGAGCGCATAGTTTCGCTGTCCGGCTCCAGGTTATTCAGCGCCTGGCTTTGCAGGCCACTCAACTCGCTCAGCAACAACGGGATCTCACGTGCCTGGCCGACGCGTCCGTCCAACTGCTTGGCGAATGTTTTCAGCGGCCGGGCGACCTCACGCGGTAATGGCAGCTTTTGCAGTTGCGTGACCAGGGAGGTCAGCGCGGTGCTGATCTGGTCGACCCGGGTTTCGCGGCGCTGCTCTGAATCCAGAACGGCCTTTTCCAGGCGCGGCAGCAACGCGGCGAGGGCGGCGTCCATGTCATCCGTGCGGACAACGTCGCGCATTTCCTTCATGCATTGATCAACCGCGCGATCGGTGCCCTCAGCCGCCAACGTACTGCGTACGAGCCCACGGCGCAGCAGGTCAAGACGGGCGGCCCAGCGACGTTCGAGCTTTTCCTGTTGCTCGATGCTTTTAAGGTACTTCTCTTTCCAGCGCTGGGCGTCGTCGCTCATGCAAGGGGTCCGCGAGGGCCGGGACTCAGCGCGGGGAATGCATCGGCCGTGAGCGAACCCGGCAGGCGAATCTCTACCGCGACCGGCAGGTGATCGGAGATGGGCTGCGCCAGCACCTGCACACTCTCGAGTGTGAGGGTCGGGCTTAGTAGGATATGGTCAAGACAGCGTTGCGGGCGCCAGCTGGGAAACGTGGCTTCGGCTTGCGGTGCCAGTAGCCCAAGGTCGCGCAACGGGGAATTCAGCAGCAGGTCGCTGGCGTGGGTGTTCATGTCCCCCATCAGCACCTGGTGTTTGTAATTGCCAATCAACTCTCGGATGTAGGCCAATTGCATGGTCCGGGTGCGCGCACCCAGCGCCAGGTGCATCATCACCACGACCAAAGCCTCTGGCCCCTCGCCAAAACGCACAAGGATAGCGCCCCGGCCCTTGGGGCCTGGTAGCGGGTGGTCTTCGATGGCAGAAGGCTTCAAGCGGCTGAGCACGCCATTGCTGTGCTGCGCCAGACGCCCGAGGTTGCGATTGAGCTGCTGGTACCAATAAGGGAAGGCACCCAGCTGGGCCAAGTGCTCCACCTGATTGATATAGCCGGAGCGCATGCTGCCGCCATCGGCTTCCTGCAGGGCAACCAGGTCAAAGTCATTCAACAGGTTGCCGATCTTTTGCAGGTTGCCGGCACGCCCGTTGTGGGGCAACAGGTGTTGCCAGCCACGGGTGAGGTAATGCCGATACTTCTCGGTACTGATGCCCACCTGGATATTGAAGCTCAGCAGCCGCAGACGACTGTCCGGCGGCAAACCCGTGGTTTCCAGGTGATGTTCGTTGACCTGCGGATCATGCAGGCCAACCACACGTTCGGTACCCCAGCGGCGCATGACGGGCCCCTTACTTGGCTGCGCGCTCTTTGGCGATCAGTTGGTCGGCAACATTAAGCACAGCTTCCGGGCCGCCAGCAGTACCCAGGTCAAAACGGTATTTGCCGTTGACGATCAGCGTCGGTACACCTTGCACGCCATACTTCTGCGCGAGTTCCTTGGCCTGTTTGATCTGGCCCTGGATCGCGAAGGAGTTGAAGGTAGCCAGGAACTTGTCTTTGTCGACACCTTGGGTGGCAACGAAGTCAGCCATTTCGTCTGGTTTGGTCAGGCGCTTGCCTTGTTTTTGGATAGCTTCGAATACAGCGTTATGGACCTTGTGTTCCACACCCATGGCTTCCAGGGTCAGGAACAGTTGGCCGTGAGCATCCCATGGGCCGCCAAACATGGCTGGAATACGTTTGAAGTTCACATCCTTAGGCAGTTTCTCAACCCATGGGTTGATCGTCGGCTCAAAAGCGTAGCAATGCGGGCAGCCATACCAGAACAGCTCCACCACTTCGATCTTGCCTGGCACCGAAACCGGAACCGGGTTGGCCAATTCAACATAGGTTTTCCCGGCTTCAAGCGGCACATCGGCAGCTTGTGCGGTCATGCCGAAGAGGCTGGCAGTGACGAGAGCGGCGCTGAGGATCAGATTACGCATGCTTTACTCCTGGACAAATAAAGTCGCCTCACGCGACCTTTGTTGTGACAGGTCTACGCGGGCATGAGTTCGTTAGTGTAACGGTAGCGGCCACAAAAAAGGGCAGCCTAAGCCACCCTTTTTATGCTTGCATCGATGGATTAATCGAGCGTTAACGTCGTGCGCGCCTCAGTGCAGGCCCTGGATGTAGCTGGAGACCGCCGCAATGTCTTCATCACTCAGCTTGCGAGCGATTGTGCGCATGATCATCGCATCGCCGTCGTTGCTTCGCCCGGCCTCTTCCTTACGGAAATCGGTCAACTGTTTGGCGATGTAGGTTGCGTGCTGGCCACTCAAGTGCGGGAAGCCAGCGGCTGCTATACCAGCGCCATTTGGCGAGTGGCAGCCGGTGCAGGCAGGAAGACCTTTTTCCAGGTCACCGCCGCGGAACAGTTTCTCACCACGGGCCACCAGTTTCGGATCGGCAGCTCCCACACTGCCTTTCTGGCTGGCAAAATACGCGGCGATGTCTGCCAGGTCCTGATCGCTGAGGTTGGTCAGCAAGCCGGTCATTTCCAGGACCGTGCGCTTGCCAGACTTGATATCCTGCATCTGTTTGGTCAGGTAGCGCTCTCCCTGGCCGGCCAGTTTGGGGAAGTTCGGCGCCGGGCTGTTACCATCCGGTCCATGGCAAGCACCACATACGGCGGCTTTCGCCTGGCCCGCTGTAGCGTCGCCTGCAGCATGGGCAACACCGGTGATGCCCAAGGTCAACAGCAGACTCACGATCAGTTTGTTCATCAGCTAATCCAACTACGGCTAAGGGTTTAAGAGTTATCAACCGGGTTTACTCACCATCAACTCAATGATGGCCTGGTAATCCTCAGTACTGCAGTCCATGCACAAACCACGCGGCGGCATTGCCTTGAAACCCTGGGTCACGTGTTGCACCAGCGTGACCACGCAAACTCGGTTGTACACCGCTTCAGGATCCTGTGTAGCCTGAGCACCATTAAAGCGGGACCAGGACACCGACAGCGCGCAACCACTTGGTCATACGTCGACCATTTCAGGGTTTGAGAGCGTTTTGCGTTCTAATGCGCAATAAAGGTCTTTCGCTCCCGTGAACCTCGTCCTTCGCTGGGACAAAGCACACACAAAATCTGCGGCATTATATACTGGCGCTACTGAAACGGAAACGACACCGCTTGCCGCACCCTTTCTCGGCATCGCCCACATCGGAAATCTCATGCAACTCAAGAATCCCATCCTCGGCCTGTGCCAACAGTCCACATTCATGCTCAGCGCCGCCAAAGTTGACCAATGCCCCGATGACGAAGGCTTTGAAGTCGCCTTTGCCGGTCGTTCCAACGCCGGTAAGTCCAGCGCACTGAACACCCTGACTCACGCCAGCCTGGCACGCACCTCGAAAACCCCGGGTCGCACGCAACTCCTCAACTTCTTCAAGCTAGACGATGATCGGCGTCTGGTCGACCTTCCGGGCTACGGTTACGCAAAAGTACCCATCCCGCTGAAGCTGCACTGGCAGCGTCACCTCGAGGCTTATCTGGGTGGTCGCGAGAGTTTGAAGGGTTTGATTTTGATGATGGACATCCGCCATCCGATGACCGATTTCGACCTGCTGATGCTCGATTGGGCTGTTGCCAGCGGTATGCCGATGCATATCCTACTGACCAAGGCCGACAAACTGACCTACGGCGCCGCCAAGAACACCCTGCTCAAAGTGCAGGCCGAAATCCGTAAAGGCTGGGGTGACGCGATCACTATCCAGCTGTTCTCGGCGCCGAAGCGCTTGGGCCTGGAAGACGCCTACACCGTGCTGGCCGGCTGGATGGAATTGGCCGACAAGGGCGCGGAAGTCGCGGAGTAACTTTTCTGCAGGCAAAAAAAACCCCGGACTTCGTATGGGGAGGGGAAGTTCGGGGTTCAAGTTCCGGACCGCTAGGGCGGGGTCCAGATATCTGCCAACACTTAACACAACATAGGAGCATTGAAGGGCTTCACCACCCATTCAGTAACTCTGAGTGGCAGTTCACGGGTTAAGTTCCGGCAGGCTCAAAAAACTATTGGAAATAACTGACGGCGACTTCCGGACTAAAGCACTCTGCCACCACGCAAGGTGGTGGCAAAGCCCCGTAATCAGTGCGCTTCGTCCCAGTTATCACCCACACCTACCTCCACCAGCAGCGGCACATCCAGCTGAGCAGCCGCACTCATGTGCTCACGGATCCTCTCGCTGACTTCGGCCACCAAGTCCTCACGCACTTCCAGCACCAATTCATCGTGCACCTGCAGGATGACCTTGGCATCCAGGCCCGAATCGGTCAGCCAATTGTCCACCAGCACCATGGCTTTCTTGATGATGTCCGCCGCCGTGCCCTGCATTGGCGCGTTGATCGCAGTGCGTTCTGCCGCCGCGCGCTCCTGGGGCTTGTTGGAATGGATATCCGGCAAATACAGCCGGCGCCCGAAGAAAGTTTCGACGTAGCCCTGGTCGGAAGCCTGGGCGCGGGTGCGCTCCATGTACTCGCGAACCCCGGGATAACGGGCGAAGTACACGTCGATGTACGCCTTGGCCGTCTTGGTATCGACGCCGATGTCCTTGCCAAGCTTCTGCGCGCCCATGCCATAGATCAAACCGAAGTTGATCGCCTTCGCGCTGCGGCGCTGGTCAGACGTAACCTCACCCAGCTCAACCTTGAACACTTCGGCGGCCGTCGCCGTGTGCACGTCGAGGTTGTGACGGAAGGCGTTCATCAACCCTTCGTCCTTCGACAGGTGCGCCATGATCCGCAGCTCGATCTGCGAATAGTCCGCCGCCAGCAGTTTGTAGCCCTTCGGCGCAACAAACGCCTGGCGAATCCGCCGCCCTTCGGCGGTGCGCACCGGGATGTTCTGCAGGTTCGGGTCACTCGAGGACAAGCGCCCGGTAGCCGCCACCGCCTGGTGATAGGACGTGTGGATCCGCCCGGTGCGCGGGTTGATCTGTTCCGGCAAGCGATCGGTGTAAGTGCTTTTCAGCTTGCTCATGCTGCGGTACTGCATCAGCACCTTGGGCAGCGGATAGTCATCTTCAGCCAGCTTGGCCAGCACTTCTTCGGCCGTCGACGCCTGGCCCTTGCCGGTTTTTTTCAGCACCGGCAGGCCGAGCTTTTCGTAAAGAATCGCGCCGAGCTGCTTGGGCGAACCCAAGTTGAATTCCTCACCGGCGATCTCGAACGCCTGGCGCTCCAGTTCGACCATCTTGTTGCCCAGCTCGATGCTCTGGATGCCCAGCAGCGCCTTGTCCACCAGCGCACCCTGGCGCTCGATACGGGCCAGCACCGGTACCAACGGAATCTCGATATCCGTGAGCACGCTCACCAGGCTCGGGATGGCTGAAAGTTGCGCGAACAGCGCCTGATGCAGACGCAAGGTCACATCGGCATCTTCAGCCGCATAAGGGCCGGCCTGCTCCAATGCGATCTGGTCGAAGGTGAGCTGCTTGGCGCCCCTGCCGGCGATATCCTGGAAACTGACGGTGTCGTAATCCAGGTACTTCTTCGCCAGGCTGTCCATGTCATGCCGGGTTGCGGTGGCGTTCAACACATAGGATTCGAGCATGGTGTCAAACGCGATGCCCCGCACGGTAATGCCGTGTGCAGGGTCGCCGCCGATGGCGCAGTTGGCCAGGATGTTCATGTCGAACTTGGCGTGCTGGCCAACCTTGAGTTTGGTCGGGTCTTCCAACAGTGGCTTCAGGGCCAGCAGCACGGTGTCACGGTCCAACTGCTCCGGCACGCCGATGTAGGCGTGGGTCAGCGGGATGTAGGCGGCTTCATGGGGCTGCACGGCGAAGGAAACACCGACCAACTGTGCCTGTTGGGCGTCGATGCCAGTGGTTTCTGTGTCGAAGGCGAACAACTTCGCCTCGTTGAGCTTCTTCAACCAGACATCAAACGTCGCCTGGTCGAGGATGGTGGTGTAGGTGGTCTGCGCTGGCGCCACGGTTTCAACGACTGCTTCAACGACAGGAGCAGCCTTGAGTTCGACACGCTTGGCGTCACGCTGGATCTCGTCAATCCAGCTCTTGAACTCCAGCAGCGTATACAGCTCCAGCAGTTTTTCACGGTTCGGTTCGATCAGGTGCAGATCATCCAGGCCCACATCCAGCGGCACATCAATCTTGATCGTCGCCAGCTGGTAGGAAAGGAACGCCATCTCCCGGTGCTCTTCCAGCTTGGCCGGCAGCGTCTTCGCGCCACGGATAGGCAGGGTCGGCACGATATCCAGCTGTTCATAAAGCTCTTTTAGGCCGCCGTTCACACCTACAAGTAAGCCGGACGCGGTCTTAGGACCAATACCCGGAACACCCGGAATGTTGTCGGACGAATCGCCCATCAACGCCAGATAGTCGATGATCTGCTCCGGAGCGACGCCGAATTTCTCCTTTACGCCCTCAATGTCCATCGCACTACCGGTCATGGTATTGACCAAGGTAATGTGGCCGTCCACCAGTTGCGCCATGTCCTTGTCACCGGTCGAAATCACCACCGGGCGGTCAGCGGCGGCACTGCTGCGGGCCAGGGTGCCGATCACATCATCGGCCTCGACGCCTTCGACGCATAGCAGCGGGAAGCCCAGCGCGATTACGCTTTGATGCAATGGCTCGATTTGCAGGCGCATGTCATCGGGCATGCTTGGGCGATTGGCCTTGTATTCGGCGTACATGTCATCGCGAAAGGTCCCACCCTTGGCGTCGAACACCACCGCGAACGGGCTGTCCGGGTACTGCCTGCGCAGGCTTTTGAGCATGTTCAACACGCCCTTGACCGCACCGGTCGGCAGGCCTTTGGAGGTGGTCAGCGGTGGCAGCGCATGAAAAGCGCGGTACAGATAAGAAGAACCGTCCACCAGGACGAGGGGTGCTTGGCTCATGAGCAGAATCAACCTTTTCGGCGGGTCAGGCGCTAGAATAGCCGGACCAATGACGACAAAGGGACAAGGTTATCATGCGCACATTCAATCGCCTGCTGTTGACCGGCTTGATTGCACTCGCTCCGTTGGCTGCCATGGCGGCAGACGATGCGCCTGGGGGTGATCCGGAAGTGACCATTCGCACGGAAGGCGACAAGACCATCCAGGAATACCGTCAGAACGGGTTCCTGTACGCAATCAAGGTCACTCCGAAAGGGGCGCCTCCGTATTTCCTGGTGCGCGCGGACGGAACCGATGCGAACTTCATCCGCTCTGACCAGCCGGATATGCTGATCCCGTCATGGAAGATCTTCGAATGGAAATGATTTCTTAACTTAAATTGGCGCCGCGCACAGCGGCGCCCGTACTGGCAGTTTTAACCATGTCTGTGTTCACCCCCCTGGCTCGGCCCGAGCTGGAAACCTTTCTCGCCCCTTACGGGCTCGGCCGCCTGCTTGATTTCCAGGGGATTGCCGCCGGTAGTGAAAACACCAATTTCTTTATCAGCCTGGAGCAGGGCGAGTATGTCCTGACCCTGGTTGAGCGCGGCCCGGTCGCAGAAATGCCGTTCTTTATCGAGCTGCTCGACGTGCTCCACGACGCTGACCTGCCCGTGCCTTACGCCCTGCGTACAACCGACGGCGTTGCATTGCGCGAGCTGAAAGGCAAACCGGCACTGCTGCAACCGCGCCTGGCCGGCAAGCACATCAAGGACGCCAACGCCCAGCACTGTACCCAGGTCGGCGACCTGCTTGGCCACCTGCACCTGGCGACACAAGGCGAAAAGGTGCTGGAACGCAAGACCGACCGCGGCCTGGAGTGGATGCTGGCTGAAGGCACGCAACTGATTTCGCACCTGAACGACGCACAGCAGCGCCTGCTGCAAGCTGCACTGACGGAAATCGACGCTCACAAGGCCCAGATCCTCGCCCTGCCGCGCGCCAACGTCCACGCCGACCTGTTCCGCGACAATGCGATGTTCGAAGGCACGCACCTCACAGGCCTGATCGACTTCTACAACGCCTGCTCCGGGCCGATGCTGTACGACGTGGCGATCGCCCTGAATGACTGGTGTTCGGATGCCGATGGCGTGATTGACGGACAACGCGCCCGTGCGCTGCTCGGCGCCTATGCCGGCCTGCGACCGTTCACCGCCAAGGAAGCCGAACTGTGGCCGACGATGTTGCGGGTGGCGTGTGTGCGGTTCTGGCTGTCACGCCTGATCGCCGCCGAGTCGTTTGCAGGGCAGGATGTGTTGATCCATGACCCGGCAGAGTTCGAGCACCGCTTGGCACAACGCCAGCAGGTCACAATCCAACTGCCGTTCGCCCTCTAAAGCCCCAACTCGGTCAATGTGGGAGCTGGCTTGCCTGCGATAGCGTCAGGTCAGCCAGCAATTTCGTCGCAGGCCCACCGCAATCGCAGGCAAGCCAGCTCCCACATTTGACCTGCGCCGTCTGTTACAACGATTCCAGGCACCCAGCCAAGTCATTCCCCAACTTTTCCAACACCTGCTCATAACCCTGAGCCGTAGCCGGGGTATACCCGCCCAGCGCATCCAACTCCGCCAGCTTCACCGGCAAACCCGCCACCAGGGTTTCAGCCAAACGCGGACGCAACGGCGGCTCGCTGAACACGCAGGTCTTGCCCACTTCCTGCAAACGCGTACGCATCGCCGCCACGTGCTGGGCGCCCGGCTGTACTTCAGCGGCAACGCTGAACACACCGGCGTGCTTGAGCCCATAAGCCTCTTCGAAGTAATCGAAGGCCTCATGAAACACGAAGTAAGGCTTGCCGCCAATCGGCGCCAGACGAGCTTTCAGACGGGCATCCAGAACATCCAGGCGCCCATCAAAGGCTTTCGCATTGCTCTGATAACGCACGGCATTGGCCGGGTCAGCGGCCGCCAGATCAGCAGCCATACGCGCCGCAATCACGCGAGCATTCACGGTCGACAGCCACAAGTGCGAATCCAGGCTGCCTGGGCGGTGATCATGATCATGTTCGTCGGCATCGTCGGCGTGAGAGTGGCTATCTTCGGCAAACCGCCGCAGCTTCATACCCGGAAGATCCTGCACCGCTACCGTTGTTGCCGTACGACCTTTCAGCACGCGCGGCAGGAAACTCTCCATATCCGGACCGATCCAGTACAGCAGGTCCACCGCCTGCACGCGCCGTACGTCGGATGGACGCAGCGCGTAGTTATGCGGCGATGCACCCGGCGGCAGCAACACCTCCGGAACCGCCACGCCGTCCTGCACAGCCGCAGCAATCAACTGCAAAGGCTTGATGCTGGTCAGCACCTTGACCTCGGCCTGAGCGGCGCCATTGATGAACAAACTGGTGATAAATACGACAAAAACGGGAAAAAGTCGGGACACGATGACCACTCGATGGCGTAGGAACGGGTAACATAATAACGTCTCTATCAAATGTCTGTCGCCGCTCATGCCTATTACACCGCTTGCCAGCCGTCCCCACGACCACTCCCACTGCGTGCATACCGCGCTGTCGGAGGCCGATACCCTCTGTGCACAGAAGGGTTTGCGCCTGACCGCCTTGCGTCGGCGTGTACTGGAACTGGTGTGGCAGAGCCACAAGCCACTGGGCGCCTACGACATTCTCGGGGTGCTCAGCGAGCAGGACGGCCGCCGCGCAGCGCCACCCACGGTCTACCGTGCGCTGGATTTCCTGCTGGAAAACGGCCTGGTGCACCGCATTGCCTCGCTCAACGCTTTTGTCGGCTGCAACCACCCGGAACACGCGCATCAAGGTCAATTCCTGATCTGCCGCGCGTGCCATGCCGCCATCGAACTTGAACAAAAAAGCATCAGCGACGCCATTATCAGCAGCGCTGCCGATGTCGGCTTTACGGTCGAAGGGCAAACGGTCGAAGTAGTCGGCCTGTGCTCGGGCTGCCAGGGGGCTTGATGAGCAATGCGTTAATCCGCCTGGAACAAGTCGGGGTCACGTTCGCCGGGCAAAACGTGCTGGATAACATCGCACTGAGCGTGGAGCCTGGGCAGATCGTCACCCTGATCGGCCCCAACGGCGCCGGCAAAACCACACTGGTGCGCGCCGTGCTCGGCCTGCTCAAGCCCGACACCGGCAGCGTCTGGCGCAAGCCCAAGCTGCGCGTCGGCTATATGCCGCAGAAGCTGCATGTCGACCCGACGCTGCCGCTTTCCGTGTTGCGCTTCCTGCGTCTGGTGCCGGGCGTGGACCGTGCCCGCGCGCAGGCAGCGCTCAAGGAAGTCGGCGCCGAACAGGTGATCGACAGCCCGGTGCAAAGCATCTCCGGCGGCGAAATGCAGCGCGTGCTGCTGGCCCGCGCCTTGTTGCGCGAGCCGGAACTGCTGGTACTGGATGAACCCGTGCAGGGCGTCGACGTCGCCGGCCAGGCCGAGCTGTACAGCCTGATCACGCGCCTGCGCGACCGGCATGGCTGCGGCGTGCTGATGGTGTCCCACGACTTGCACTTGGTGATGAGCACCACCGACCAAGTGGTCTGCCTCAATCGACACGTGTGCTGCTCCGGCCACCCGGAACAGGTCAGTGGCGACCCCGCGTTCGTCGAGCTGTTCGGCAAAAACGCGCAGAGCCTGGCGATCTATCACCACCACCACGACCACGCGCATGACCTGCATGGCGCGGTCGTGGAGGATCCTTCTACCCCTCACGTTCATGGAGATAGCTGCAAGCATGGCTGATTTTCTGCTCTACGCCCTGCTGGCAGGCTTGGCTTTGGCACTGGTTGCGGGTCCGTTGGGCTCGTTCGTGGTCTGGCGGCGCATGGCGTATTTCGGCGACACCTTGTCGCATGCCGCGTTGCTAGGCGTGGCCATGGGCTTTTTGCTCGATGTAAGCCCGACCATCGCCGTGACCGTGGGTTGCCTGCTCTTGGCGGTGCTGCTGGTAACCCTGCAACAGCGCCAGCCACTGGCTTCCGATACCCTGCTGGGCATCCTGGCGCCAAGCACCCTGTCTTTGGGCCTGGTGGTGCTGAGCTTTATGCACGAAGTGCGTATCGACCTGATGGCCTACCTGTTCGGCGATCTGCTGGCGATCAGCCCCACTGACTTGGCCTGGATCCTCGGCGGCAGCGCGACCGTGCTGGTGTTGCTGGTAGCCCTGTGGCGCCCACTGCTGGCGATCACCGTGCATGAAGAGCTGGCCACGGTAGAGGGCTTGCCCGTGCCGGCCCTGCGCATGGCCCTGATGTTGTTGATCGCCGTGGTGATTGCTGTCGCGATGAAGATTGTCGGCGTATTGTTGATCACGTCGCTGCTGATCATTCCCGCCGCCGCCGCTCAGCGCCATGCCCGTTCACCGGAGCATATGGCGATCGGCGCCAGCCTGTTGGGGATGTTTGCAGTGTGCGGGGGCTTGGCGCTGTCCTGGTTCAAGGACACGCCTGCCGGGCCATCGATTGTGGTCACGGCCGCCGCCCTGTTTCTGCTGAGTTTTGTCCTGCCCCGTCGAGGGGTGTAGACTTGCTCGCTTTTTGCGCAAATAGAGAGTCGCAGGAATGAAGCCGTTCACCGCACGTTATCTGCTCCTTGCCGCATTTTCCCTGCTGCTGGGCGCCTGTCAAAGCACACCGCCCGCCGCCCAACAGGCACCGGACGCACGCGCTGTGGCCATCGCGCAGCTGGAGCAAAACCTGGCCAGCAGCGAGCTGGCTACCGCCGAAGATCAGTTGACTACCCTGCAAGCCCAGTCGCCCAACGACCCGACGCTTGAGGGCTACCAACGCCAATTGGCCGAGGCCTACCTGCAGCGCAGCCAGATCGTGTTGCAAAAAGGTGACGTTAACGCAGCTGCCACCGCGCTAAGCCGTGCGCGTGCGCTGATGCCAAAGGCACCGGCACTTACTGGCGGCGTTAACAGCGCCATCAGCCACGCCCGCAAAGCCGAGCTGGATAAAGCCGAAGCCGCCCTGAAAGCCGCTGAAACCAAGCCCGCCGCCAAGGTCATCGACCCGGCAGCGCCAAGCACCACCGTGGCACTGAACCTCACCGACATCGAAGCACTGCGCCATCAGCTGGATGCAATCGCCACCGACGTCGTGAATTACCAGTGCGACGTGAGCATCCAGGCGCCGCGCACCGAGGATTACCCGTGGCTGGCCACGTTACTGACCAAACGGGTGAAGCGGATTGATTCGGGGTATGACCTGAAGATTCACCGGCAGATTTTGAAACACATTCCGGCGCAGGTTGTGCTGATTCCGCGCAAGGCGGACTAAAAGCATCGCGGGCAAGCCCGCTCCCACATTTGAACTGTGGGAGCGGACTTGCCCGCGATGACGATCTAACAAACAACCAATGACTTAAGCCGGAATCGCCTTGGCCTTAGGCTCACGATCCCAAACCCGATGCTGCGCGATCGCCGCGAAGAACGCCTTGAACGCCTTGGCATCCCCGCCCACGATCAAGCCTGCATCCGCCTCAAGCTTGAGCACGTCCAGCAACTGCTTGGCCTCACCGGCCAACGTAATTGCCTTCAGGTGTTTGTAGGCCTCCAGCACGTAATGCAGTGCAACACCGTCGCCACTCAGCGCTTTCACAGAGTCCGCGCCGCCCGGTACGAATACCGCATCAAACGCAATCGACGGCATGCCTTCCATGGACGCATCCACCGGCAGGGATTTGCCATCCGCCGTGGTGACCGGTGCCGAGGTTGGCCCCAGCAACTTGGCATGCGCGCCTTCTGCTGCGAGCGCTTTTTTCATTGCGTCGATGGCAGCACCATCAACCCCGTTTGCTGCCAGGATCGCCACCTTGCGGGTCTTGATATCGCCCGACAGCAAGTTCACCTGGCTCAACGCCGGGGACTCTTTGACCGAAGTCTCACGTGGCGCTACTGTGCCTTTGCTCGGCGCCGGCAGACCCAGGTTCTGCGCAACGCGCTTGGCCAGCTCCAGGTCGATATTGGCGAGGATTTCATTCACCTGACGCGCACGAATATGCTCGCGCTCGACCTTGCCCAATTCAAAGCTGTAGGCGGCGATGATGTGCTCTTTCTCGTGGTGGCTCATGCTGTTGAAAAACAGCGTGGCCTGGGAGAAATGGTCGCCGAACGATTCACTGCGCTCACGCACCTTGTTCGCATCGACACGCTCGTAGTAGGTCTCGAAACCGCCGTCGGTCGGGCCGGCAGGCGTTTCTTTCGGCCAACCGCCGTCGATGGAGTTCGGCTCGTAAGCAGCACGACCCTTATCAATCACCGTGCGATGCAGGGCATCGCGCTGGCCGTTATGGTTCGGCGCGACCGGGCGGTTGATCGGGATCTCATGGAAGTTCGGACCACCGAGGCGGCTGATCTGGGTGTCCGTGTAGGAAAACAGACGGCCTTGCAGCAACGGGTCATTGGTAAAGTCGATACCCGGCACGATATGGCCTGGGCAGAAGGCGACCTGCTCGACTTCAGCGAAAAAGTTGTCCGGGTTGCGGTTCAGCACCATCCGGCCCAGCGGCGTGATCGGCACCAGTTCTTCGGGAATGATCTTGGTCGGGTCGAGCAGGTCGAAGTCGAACTTATGCTCGTCCTCTTCTGCAACGATCTGCACACCCAGTTCCCACTCAGGGTAATCGCCGGTTTCAATCGACTCCCACAGGTCGCGGCGGTGGTAATCGGTGTCTTTACCGGCCAGCTTCTGCGCTTCGTCCCACACCAGCGAGCAGGTGCCCACTTTTGGACGCCAGTGGAATTTCACGAAGCTGGACTTGCCCTCGGTATTAATCAGGCGAAACGTGTGTACGCCAAAGCCCTGCATGGCACGCAGGCTTTTGGGAATGGCGCGGTCGGACATTGCCCACACCACCATGTGCGCCGACTCCGGCACCAGCGAAACAAAATCCCAGAACGTGTCGTGGGCCGAACCGCCAGTAGGAATTTCGTTGTGGGGTTCAGGTTTCACGGCGTGAACAAAGTCGGGAAACTTGATCGCGTCCTGAATGAAGAACACTGGCATGTTGTTGCCAACCAGGTCGAAGTTGCCTTCGTCGGTGAAAAATTTCACTGCGAAACCGCGTACATCGCGCACCGTGTCGCCTGAGCCGCGAGGGCCCTGCACGGTAGAGAAGCGCGTGAATACCGGGGTTTTCTGCCCGGGATTGCGCAGAAAGCCGGCCTTGGTCAGCGCCGAGTGGTCTGCATAGGTTTCAAAAAAGCCATGAGCGCCCGTCCCACGGGCATGCACGATGCGCTCCGGGATGCGCTCATGGTCAAAGTGCGTGATTTTTTCACGCATGATGAAGTCTTCCAGCAGCGACGGGCCACGGGAGCCGACTTTCAACGTGTTCTGGTTATCGGAAATCTTGACGCCTTGGTTGGTACGCAGGGCCTGGCCGGTCGCATCGGAACGGAATTCCTCCAGGGCCTGCAGCTTGGCGTTGGTGTTGCTACGGTCCAGGGTATCGGTGCCCGCGAGTTCACTCTTCGACGGGGTGGCTGGCTTCTTGTTACTCATCAGACAAAACTCCTTATTCAAAGTGGCCAGAGCGATCCCCGGCTCGTTTGAGCAAAAACCCCAGGCACGGCACCTGGGATATCGCGTTGCTTAAGTAGTGACTGATGAGGTTTTGGGCCGTTCCTTTTTTATGACCTTTGATCGCGTTATTGCCAAATCGCTGGTTGAATGCGAAATAAATGCTAAGAAACGCTATACGGACAGGCTAAAATGCGCGCCCGGCTAACCGCTGATCCCTTTTCCATGCGCCCCACAAGGTTCGCTACGTGATCGAGTTTCATAACGTCCATAAAACTTACCGCGTCGCCGGTAAGGATATTCCCGCGCTGCATGCCACCAGCCTGAGTGTCGAAAACGGCCAGGTGTTCGGCCTGATTGGCCACTCCGGTGCAGGCAAAAGCACCCTGCTGCGCCTGATCAACCGCCTCGAAGAACCAAGTGGCGGCCAAATCACCGTTGATGGCGAAGAAGTCACCGCCCTGGACGCCAACGGCCTGCGCCGTTTCCGCCAGCAGGTCGGGATGATCTTCCAGCACTTCAACCTGCTCGCGTCCAAGACCGTTGCCGACAACGTGGCACTGCCACTGACCCTGGCCGGCGAATTGTCGCGCAAGGAAATCGACCTACGCGTCGCCGAGTTACTCGCCCGTGTCGGCCTGTCAGACCACGCCAAGAAGTACCCGGCGCAGTTGTCCGGCGGCCAGAAGCAACGCGTCGGCATCGCGCGTGCCTTGGCGACCAAGCCAAAGATCCTGCTGTGCGACGAAGCCACCAGCGCCCTCGACCCGCAAACCACCGCTTCGGTGTTGCAACTGCTGGCCGAGATCAACCGCGAGTTGAAGCTGACCATCGTGCTGATCACCCATGAAATGGACGTGATCCGCCGCGTCTGCGACCAGGTGGCGGTGATGGACGCCGGCGTGATCGTCGAGCAAGGCTCGGTCGCCGATGTGTTCCTGCACCCCAAGCACCCGACCACCAAGCGCTTCGTACAAGAATCCGAGCAGGTCGATGAAGGAGAGCAACGCGATGATTTCGCCCACGTCCCAGGCCGCATCGTGCGCCTGACGTTCCAGGGTGAATCGACCTACGCGCCTTTGCTGGGTACCGTCGCCCGTGAAACGGGTGTGGACTACAGCATCCTTGCCGGTCGTATCGACCGCATCAAAGACATCCCCTACGGGCAATTGACCCTGGCCATCACCGGCGGTGACATGGAAGCGGCCTTCGCCCGCTTTACCGCAGCCGATGTGCACATGGAGGTCCTGCGTTAATGGACGTTTTACTGCATTACTTCGACAAAGTTGACTGGGCTGACATCTGGGTTGCCACCGGCGACACCATGCTGATGCTCAGTACCTCGCTGCTGTTCACCGTGCTGGTGGGCCTGCCGCTGGGTGTTCTGCTGTTTCTCTTCAGCCCCCGACAGTTGCTGGAGCAGAAGACCACCTACGCAGTACTGGCATTCGTGGTCAACGCCATACGCTCTCTGCCATTTATCATTCTGCTGATTGTGATGATCCCTACGACGATCTTTATCACAGGCACGTCGCTTGGCGTGGCCGGCGCGATTCCACCGCTGGTGGTAGGTGCTTCGACGTTCTTCGCACGGCTGGTGGAAACCGCCCTACGCGAAGTGGATCGCGGCATCATCGAGGCGACTCAAGCAATGGGCGCCACCACCCGGCAGATCATCATCAAGGCGCTTTTGCCGGAGGCTAAGCCCGGTATCATTGCTGCAATCACAGTCACTGCGATCGCACTGGTAGGCTACACCGCGATGGCGGGTGTAGTGGGCGCCGGAGGCTTGGGTGACCTGGCCATTCGTTATGGATACCAGCGTTTTCAGGACGACGTCATGGTCGTCACCGTGGTGATGTTGATCGTGCTGGTACAAATTCTGCAGACCATCGGCGATAAGCTGGTGACGCACTATTCTCGAAAATAACGGCCATTGCCGGCCCCCGCCGGCCATGCCCGAACAAGGAGCTTGCTGGATGAAAAAACTACTGGTTGCTTTCGCCGCCGTTGCCGCGTTTTCCGCCCACGCCGAGACCATTACGGTCGCCGCTTCGCCGGTCCCGCACGCGGAAATCCTGGAATTCGTGAAACCTGCCCTCGCCAAAGAAGGCGTGGACCTGCAGGTCAAAGTCTTCACCGACTACGTGCAGCCGAACGTACAGGTCGCTGAAAAGCGCCTGGACGCCAACTTCTTCCAGCATCAGCCGTACCTGGATGAGTTCAACAAAACCAAGGGCACTCACCTGGTGAGCGTAGCCGGTGTGCACCTGGAACCCCTGGGCGCTTACTCCAGCAAATACAAAACCCTCGCTGAGCTGCCTGATGGCGCCAACGTGGTGATCCCGAACGACGCCACCAACGGCGGCCGCGCGCTGTTGCTGCTGGCCAAGCACAACCTGATCACCCTGAAGGATCCGACAGACATCCTGTCGACCATCAAGGACATCACCGCCAATCCGAAAAACCTGAAGTTCCGCGAACTCGAAGCCGCCACCCTGCCGCGCGTGCTGACCCAGGTTGACCTGGCGCTGATCAACACCAACTACGCGCTGGAAGCCAAGCTGGACCCGTCCAAGGACGCCCTGGTCATCGAAGGCAGCGACTCGCCTTACGTGAACATCCTGGTCACCCGCGAAGACAACAAAGACTCGGACGCTGTGAAGAAGCTGGTCGCAGCCCTGCACACGCCGGAAGTGAAGAAATTCATCGAAGAGAAGTACAAAGGCGCGATCAAGCCGGCGTTCTGATCCAACTCGATCTCCCAGACACTGGAGATCAAAAAATGTGGGAGCGGGCTTGCCCGCGATGGCGGAGCGTCAGTCACCGAATATGTTGACTGGCCCACCGCTATCGCAGGCAAGCCAGCTCCCACATTTGTTTTGTGGTGTAGGCTGAATTGGCGTCCGGCTTATTTACGCTGTAGCAACACCGGCAGTTGCACCACCAGCTTCTGATTGTTCAACGGCGCCCGGATAAACCCACGCTGCGTCCCATCCGGCCCGATCAGCGCCAGGTTGCCGCTGTGGTCGACGGTGTAGTTCGGCTTGCTGGTATCCGCCGGAATGAACGGAATGCTCACGGCATTCGAGACCTTCTGCACATCCTCCACATTCGCGCCGGTCAGGCCCTGGAACTGCGGGTCGAAGTAGCCCAGGTACTGCTTGAGCTGAGTCGGCGTGTCGCGGTGCGGGTCGACGCTGACCAGGATCACCTGCAACTTATCCACAACGTCCTTGGGCAGCTCGCTCTTGATCTGGCGCAGTTGGGCGAGGGTCGTCGGGCAAATGTCCGGGCAAAAGGTGTAGCCGAAGAACAGCAGACTCCACTTGCCTTTCAACTCATTGGCCAGCACTGGCTGGCCGTCCTGATTAGTCATGGTCACTGGCGGTAGCTGACGGCTTTGCGGCAGCAGGATGATGCCGGCGTCGATCAAGGCAGTAGGGTCGCCCTGGCCTTTGCCCGAGAGCACTTTGTTGACGGTCAGGCCCATGATCAATGCCACCAGGGCCACCAGGATGAAGACAGTTTTTTGAGTTCGAGTCATAGGTTCAACAGTAAGTAGTGGTCTACGAGCAGGGCGATAAACAGCAGCAACAAGTACCAGATAGAGTACTTGAAGGTGTTGATCGCCGCGTGCGGCCGAGCGCCACGGTACAACACCCAGGCCCATTGCAGAAAGCGCCCGCCCAATACCAGCGCGCACGCAAGGTACAACAGGCCACTCATATGGATCACATACGGCATCAGGCTCACCGCCAGCAAGGCGAAGGTGTAGAGCAGGATATGCACCTTGGTGTAGTGCTCGCCATGGGTGACCGGCAGCATCGGGATATCGGCCTTGGCGTATTCCTCCTTGCGGTGGATGGCCAGGGCCCAGAAGTGCGGCGGGGTCCAGGCGAAGATGATCAGCACCAGCAGCAGGGGTTCGGCACTGACATGGCCGGTGACGGCGACCCAGCCCAATAATGGCGGCGCGGCACCGGCGAGGCCGCCGATGACGATATTTTGCGGCGTCGCACGCTTCAGGAAACCGGTGTAGATCACTGCGTATCCCAGCAGCGAAGCCAGGGTCAGCCATGCTGCCAATGGGTTGGTGAACGCCAGCAACAGCGCCAATCCCGCAACAGCCAGAAACAATGCAAAGGCCAACGCAGCCAACGGCGACACACGCCCCTGCGCCAACGGCCGCTTATGAGTGCGCGCCATCACCGCATCAATCCGCCGGTCCACCACGTGGTTCACCACCGCCGCGCCACCGGCACACAGTGCAATGCCCAGGTTGCCAAACACCAGCACTGTCCACGGCACACCCGCGCGCGTTGCGAGAAACATCCCCACCAGCGAGGTGATGAGCATCAACACCACCACTTTCGGCTTGGTCAGCTCCAGGTAGTCACGCCAGATCGCCTGGCCGTGACGCGCGCCGATCAAGGTCGCCATGGCATCTCTCCTTTAAGGGTGATGAGGCCCGATACGTGTTTGCGCGGGCTGAAACGCCAGCCGAACGGCCGTTGATTACGCACCCGAACCAGGCTGGTGCGAGCGTGGTAATTGACCAGCACCAGACTCAGCAACAACGCAACGCCCCCAGCGTTATGGCCTACAGCCACTGCCAGCGGCAGCCCGAACGCCACATTGCTCAGGCCCAGGCAGATTTGCGCAGCCAGGGCGATCAGCAGCAAGCCCGCCAACCGCGTCATGCCCACGGCGCGCAGTTGCCAGGCCAGGCCGAGCAGTACCAGGCTGACGATGACAGCACCGATGCGGTGGGTCAGGTGAATGGCCGTGCGCGCTTCGCTGTCCAGCTGCCCGCCCAGGTAATTGGGGCCGATGTGCTGGGTAAGATGAAAGCCGTTGGCAAAATCCGCCGCCGGCCACCATTCGCCATGGCACGTTGGCAAATCAACGCAGGCCACCGCCGCGTAGTTGGAGCTGACCCAGCCGCCCAGCGCAATCTGCCCGATCACCAGCACCAAGCCTGCCGTCGCCCAATACTGCAGGCGCTTGGGCACGATCAACGCAGGCAGCACGCCCGACAAGCGCAGGGTCAACAGAAACAACAGGCTCAGGGTCGCAAAGCCGCCGAGCAAATGCCCCGTCACCACCTGCGGCCACAGCTTCAACGTGACCGTCCACATGCCAAACGCCGCCTGTGCAAACACTACCGCCAATAGAAACAGCGGCAATTTCACCGGCTGACCGGGATCACGCCGATGGCTCCACGAGCGCGCCGCCAGCAGCAAGATCAGCAGGCCCAACGTACCTGCGAAGTAGCGGTGAATCATTTCGCTCCAGCCCTTGTCCGCCTCAACCGGTGTATCGGGGAAATGCAGTTCGGCATGGGCCAGCTGAGTTTCGCTCTGCGGCACGCTGATAAAACCGTAGCAGCCAGGCCAGTCCGGGCACCCCAGTCCAGCATGGGTCAGGCGGGTATAAGCCCCCAGCAGCACGACGATCAGCGCCAGCAAGGTGGCAAACAACGCGAGGCGAAATCCAGGTTTGGCCATGACGATGCCCTTATCCGATATTCGACAGTTTCAGCAGATGGCGCAGATCGTTGAGCAAGTCCTTGCCCTTGACCTTAGCGTCGTAGCGCAGCACCAGGTTGCCGTGGGGATCGACGATCCACAGCTGTGCATCGCCCGGCGCGCCGGCGTCCTTGGTGAAGGTCGCCAGGTCCAGCGGGTAACGCTGCAGTTGCGGGTATTCAGCCTTGAGCTTGGCCTCGTAGTCGGTGGTGACCGGCTGCGCACTGGCCAAGGCGTGGCTGGCACGGGAGGCGTCGCGGCCGAGACCGATCTGCAATTGGCGCGCGAGGTACACCAGTTGCTGGCAATCCGCGGCACAGGCAGCGGGCGCGGTGACCAGCAGTTGCCAACGCTGTTCATCGGCTTGCACGCCAATATCGGCGCGGGTCTGGCCGTTGCCGATCATCTCGCCATGGTAGCTGCGGCTTTCCGGCACCCAGAACTGCAATTTGTACATGAAGGTCGCCAGCGCCATCGGGCCGATCACCATCATCAGGATCAGCAACAGCTGCCAACGGCCTTTGCGCCGATCAGGCACGTCAGACATGTTGAGTGGATTCATGGCCGCTCCCATGGGGCTTCTCCTTTTTGTTGTGCCATCCGAGGTAGAGGTAAAGCGCCAGCAGGGCCAGCGACATGGCGAACCACTGCACGGCATACGCCAGGTGTTTTTCCGGCCCCATGGCCACGATGGGCCAGGTGGTTTCGTAGGTGCCGGGGCCTGCTTCGGCCCGTAGCTCGTAGGCGAAACCGCTGCGCCCCAGTTCAGCCCACAGCGCGGCCGGATGCAGGGCGGTCAGCAAGCGCGGCCATTGCGCGCTCGCCGGGTCGGCATGCAGTTGGAAGGTTTCGCCGGGGGCGACGTACACCCAGGCATCCAGGTTCAAGGGCTGCTCAGGGGTGGCAAAGACGGGCGGCGTGCGCCGATCCGGCCAAGGCAGCCAGCCGCGATTGAGCAAGAGCCACAGCCCGCTGGCCTGGTCGTGGAAGGGTTGCAGCAGCTCTACGCCGGCCTTGCCGTCACGCAGGCGGTTATCGAGAAACACACTGTGTTCGGCGTCGAATTGCCCGCGCAGGCGCACACGACGAAAAGCCGGGTCAGCCAGCTCGTTGAGCTGTGCACTGCTGATCGGATCAGCCGCGCGACGCTCGGCATAATTGTCCACCATCAGCTGTTTTTCATGGCCGCGGGACAATTGCCAGAACCCCAGGCCCACCATCAACGGCAGCAGCACCAACACCACCAGCGTCGGCGCAATCCCGGGGCGAAAGCTTTTCATGGCGCTGGCTATACTTGTTTTCATTGCCCGCCCATCCAATTGGAGCCAGACCATGCTCAAAGCCGCTATTGCCCTGATGCTGATCGCGACTGTCGTGAGCCTGTTCAGTGGCTTGTTCTTTCTGGTCAAGGACGAGGGCAACTCCAACCGCCTCGTCACCGCCTTGACCGTGCGCGTGGTACTGGCCGTGATCACCGTGGCGCTGATCGCCTGGGGCTTTTTCAGCGGCCAGCTGGTTTCTCATGCGCCGTGGTAAGGCGCCTCACAGCACATAGACGAAGAAAAACAGCCCGATCCACACCACGTCCACAAAGTGCCAATACCAACTCGCTGCTTCGAAGCCGAACTGGTGCTCGGCATTGAAATGTCCCTTCAGGATGCGCATCAGCATCACGAACAGAATGATGGTGCCGATGGTGACGTGCGCCCCATGAAAGCCGGTGAGCATGAAGAAGGTCGCGCCGTACACGCCCGAGCCGAGCGTGAGCCCCAACTCTTTATAAGCGTGGATATATTCCTCGGCCTGGAACCCAAGAAATGCCAGGCCCAGCAGCACGGTGATCGCCAGCCAAATCTTCAGCGCGCCGCGATGGCCTTTGCGCAGGGCATGGTGGGCGATAGTAATGGTCACGCTGGAACTCACCAGCAAGATGGTATTGACCAGCGGTAGGCCCCACGGACTGATGGTCCCCTCCGGCGCGGGATACAGTTTCGGATCAGGGTTGTTAAGCAACGGCCAGGCAAACTCGAAGTTTGGCCACAGCATATGCGCAATGCCTTTTGAGCCTTCGCCAGCCAACCACGGCGCCGACATGTGCCGCACATAAAACAGCGCACCAAAGAACGCGATAAAGAACATCACTTCGGAAAAGATGAACCAGGTCATGCCCCAGCGGAACGAGCGGTCCATCTGCGAACTGTACAAACCGGCACGGCTTTCCTTGATCACCGCGCCGAACCAGCCAAACATCATGTAGGCCAGCAGCAAGCCACCCACGAAAAAGATCCACGGGCCGTGGGATTCCGGGCGCGCCGCCTTCAAGTCGTTGAACCACAGACCCAGGCCATACACGGTGATCAACAAGCCAAACGTGGCAATTATCGGCCATTTGCTTTGCGCCGGTACGTAGTACGTATCATGAGTCGACATGTATTCGCTCTCCTGATTGAGCGGGCAAACAGTAGCTAGCCACCGGTATGGACAGCCACGGGCGGTTGGCGCGCGGTGATATCAAACAGCGTGTACGCCAGGGTCAGATGCTTCACATCCTTGGGCATGTCGCGGTCGACAATGAAGCGCACCGGCATCTCAATGCGCTGGCCTGGCTGCAGCACTTGCTGGGTGAAGCAAAAGCACTCGGTCTTGTGGAAGTACATCGCCGCTTCGGCCGGGGAAATGCTCGGCACGGCTTGGGCCGTCATCGGTTTGTCAGTGGGGTTGTAGGCCACGAACAGCATCTCGGTCACCGCGCCCGGGTTGACCACCACTTCGTCAGCCTTGGCATAAAAATCCCACACCATATCGATGGCATTGGTGGACAGGAACTGCACGCGCACCTGGCGTGAGGGGTCCACCACCTGCGAGCCCTCGTACTGCCCGGCGGTCTTGCCGTTGATGCCGAACGCTTTGCACATCACGTCATAGATCGGCACCAGCGCAAAGCCGAAGGCGAACATCGCCACCACCAGGATCAGCAGGCGGGTGACGAGGCGTTTGAGCGGAACGGACTCAGCCATCACACCACCCCCGCTTTTGACTTTCTGTGGGAGCTGGGAGTAGTAGCCACCAATGTGCTCACTTGACCTCCGGCGGCGTAGTGAAGGTGTGATACGGCGCGGGCGAAGGAATGCTCCATTCCAGGCCCTCGGCGCCATCCCACGGTTTAGCCGGCGCCGGTGTACCGCCACGGATGCACTTGATCACGATAAACAGGAAGAAAATCTGCGTGGCCCCGAACATGAATGCGCCAATCGACGAAACCATGTTGAAGTCAGCGAACTGCAGGTTGTAGTCCGGCACCCGGCGCGGCATCCCGGCCAGCCCGACGAAGTGCATCGGGAAAAACGCCAGGTTCATGCCCACGAAGGACAGCCAGAAGTGCAGCTTGCCCAGGGTTTCGTCGTACATGTGGCCGGTCCATTTCGGCAGCCAGTAGTAGGCCGAGGCGAAGATGCCGAAAATCGCGCCGGGCACCAGCACGTAATGGAAGTGCGCCACCACGAAGTAGGTGTCGTGGTACTGGAAGTCGGCCGGGGCAATCGCGAGCATCAAGCCGGAGAACCCGCCGATGGTGAACAGAATCACGAAGGCCACCGCAAACAGCATCGGCGTCTCAAACGTCAGCGAGCCTTGCCACATGGTGCTGACCCAGTTGAACACCTTCACCCCGGTGGGCACGGCGATCAGCAGGGTGGCGTACATGAAGAACAGCTCGCCCACCAACGGAATACCGACCACGAACATGTGGTGCGCCCAGACGATGAACGACAGGAACGCAATGCTCGCCGTGGCGTAGACCATTGAGGTGTAGCCGAACAACGGCTTGCGCGAGAAGGTCGGGATGATCGAACTGACGGCGCCAAAGGCCGGCAGGATCATGATGTACACCTCGGGATGGCCGAAGAACCAGAACACATGCTGGAACAGCACGGGGTCACCGCCACCGGCCGCACTGAAGAAGCTGGTGCCGAAGTGGATATCCATCAGCATCATGGTCACGCAGCCGGCCAACACCGGCATGACTGCGATCAACAGGAACGCGGTGATCAGCCAGGTCCAGACGAACAGCGGCATTTTCATCAACGTCATGCCGGGGGCACGCAGATTGAGGATGGTCGCGACCACGTTGATGGCGCCCATGATCGAACTGATGCCCATCAGGTGGATGGCGAAGATAAAGAACGTCACGCTTTCCGGTGCATAGGTGGTGGAGAGCGGCGCGTAGAAGGTCCAGCCGAAATTCGGCCCACCTCCGGGGGCGAACAGGGTCGATACCAGCAGCAGAAACGCCGCCGGCAGCAGCCAGAAGCTGAAGTTGTTCATGCGCGGCAGGGCCATGTCGGGTGCGCCGATCATCAGCGGAATCATCCAATTGGCCAGGCCGACAAACGCCGGCATGACCGCGCCGAACACCATGATCAGCCCGTGCATGGTGGTCATCTGGTTGAAAAACGCCGGCTCGACGATCTGCAAGCCGGGCTGGAACAATTCGGCACGAATCACCATGGCGAACGAACCGCCGAGCAGGAACATGGTGAAGGCGAACCACAGGTACAGGGTGCCAATGTCTTTATGGTTGGTGGTCAGCACCCAGCGCATCAAACCCTTGGCGGGGCCGTGGGCATGGTCAGCGTGACCATGGTCATCGATCACAGCGCTCATGGCCGTTCTCCTGAGAGCAAGTGGGCAGGGCGGGTCGAGGTAAACGCCATGAAAGAGGTCATTTGCTTTCCGCCTGCTTGATGGCCAGCACGTCTTTAGGCGTGACCATGTCGCCTTTGTTGTTGCCCCACGCGTTGCGCTCGTAGGTCACCACGGCGGCGATATCCACTTCCGAGAGCTGCTTGCCGAAGGCGGCCATCGCGGTGCCGGGCTTGCCGTGATAGACGATGCTCAGGTGGCCTTCTTTCGGGCCGGTGGCGATCTTCGAGCCCTTGAGTGCAGGGAACATCGGCGGCAGGCCCTGGCCTTCAGCCTGGTGACACGCCACGCAGGTGGTGTGGTAGACCTTGTCGCCACGCGCCACCAGCTCTTCCAGGGTCCACTCCTTGGAGGTCAGCTCCTTGAGCTTGGCGGCCTCTGCCTTGCGCTCGCCGAGCCAGGTTTCGTAATCGGCCTTGGACTTGACCTCGACCACGATGGGCATGAAGCCGTGGTCCTTGCCGCACAGTTCGGCGCACTGGCCACGGTAGATGCCGGGCTTCTCGACACGCGTCCAGGCCTCGTTGACGAAGCCGGGGATGGCGTCACGCTTGACCGCAAAAGCCGGCACCCACCACGAGTGGATCACGTCGGCGGCCGTCACCAGGAAGCGCACTTTGGCCCCCACTGGCAACACCAGCGGCTGGTCGACTTCCAGCAGGTAGTGTTCGCCCTTGGTCGCCTGGTTGTAGATCTGTTCGGCGGGCGTGGCCAGGTTGCTGAAGAACTCCACGTCCTGGCCCAGGTATTTGTAATGCCATTTCCACTGGTAGCCGGTGACCTGGATATCGATATCCGATTCACTGCTGTCGTAGATATTGATCAGGGTCTTGGTCGCCGGAATGGCCATCGCGATCAGGATCAGCAAGGGCACTACGGTCCAGAGGATCTCCACGGTCGTGCTCTCGTGGAACTTCGCCGCGACCTGGCCCGTGGACCGGCGATGAACGATCATCGACCAGAACATCGCGCCAAACACGATGATGCCGATCACCACACAAATCCAGAAAATGGTCATGTGCAGGTCGAACACAGCGTGACTGACTTCTGTCGCCCCTGGCGCCATATTCGTTGTCCAGGCGGCATGTGCCTGGCCGAATACTGACCACAACAGGAGGCCCATCCAAACATGTGGATGTCGCATCATTGCGGGTTCCCCTTATCGTTCTTGTTATCCCGCCGGTTTGCACCTGCGTCGAAGGGAGCGGCTTCCATACTGCTTACAACCGCTTAGCCTTGCCTGCTTATGCAGTCTGGCGTCATCAGCTAATCGCGTACAAATCCGAGTATAGACAGGCTCTGCAACCCCGCAATGTGTAGGGGTAAATGAGCTGAAATGAGGCATTTGGGCCTAATGAAACAGGCTGCGGAATCGTTTATGCGCTGCGCTATCGCGATTCGATATAACGCCTGCGCATAACCATGAAATAATTATGACAAATGCGTCTGAGGCGCTCGTATAAACGAGCTACCTTATCCTCTCCCTTTTCCTACGCCTGCATCACTGGAGCCTTCATGAACACCGCCGCATTGCGCGAGCAGATTTCCCGTGCCCACCAACACGAAACCAGCACGGGCCAGCTTGCCCAGCAACTGGAAAAACAATTGCCGCACCTGCATTCGGCCATTTCCCTGGCTGACGGTGATCGCAACATTGTCATGAGCCGCTTTGTCACCGCCTACATCGACCTCGTCCCGGATTTGCTGGACGCTGCCAACGACGTGGCCCGCGAGGCCGGTATCGAAAGCCAGATCAAACCGGTGCTGAAGATCGCCGAGCATTTCTTCCTGCAGCCGCCTGCGATCCTGGCGGGCCACGAGGGGCTCGACGGCCTGCTGGATGAGGCTTACCTGGCCCATCGCCTGGTGGAAGAAGTCAACGATCTGTATATCAAGCATTTCGGTCAGCCGTTGATTCCAGCGGATACCACTGTGGCTAACGTGATTGCCCACCAACTGATTGGCGAAACATTCGCTAATCAACTGGATGAGGCGGTGCATCACGCAGTGGATGAAATGCTCAACGAAGAGAGCTTTGCGCTGGAGTCGGTGGAGGCTTACCGCGAAACGCTCAAAAGCCCGAACACCGAGGCCGCGTGGAAGCGCTGGCCGTGCCTGTCGCGGCAGTTGGGGGTTGAGTTGGCGTTGGATCAGCCGGCCTAGATCTTAGATCCAATGCAAAACCCATGTGGGAGCGGGCTTGCTCGCGAATGCTATGGTTCAGTCAACACTTCCGGTGACTGACACTCCGCCTTCGCGAGCAAGCCCGCACACATTTTGATCCGGTTTCGTCAGCTTACAGATGGCGCCGAACCTATCCCCGTTGTCATTCGCACCCGCCCTTCCAACCGGCGCTTCAACCCACGCGCCTCGATCACCAGTGTCGAACCCTTCGCCGCATTGGCACGCCCCCATTCCTCCAGTAACTCCAGGCAAGAATGGTCAATGTAATTCAGGTTGTTCAGCGGTACGTGCAAGGTCGTCCCAGCGGGCACTGTTGCCAGCACTTGAGTCAACGCCGGCACTTTCAGGAAGGTCGCCGCCCCCGTCAGGCGCAGCTCCATCTCATCGACCTGGGGCAAGTCGATCAGGCTGACCTTAAGCCGTGAGGCCTTGAACGCCAGTTTGACCAACGTCAACCCAAAGCCCACCAGCACGCCGGTCAGCAGGTCGGTAAAGATGATCGCCAGCGCCGTGGCCGCATAGGTAAACATCGGCATCCGCCCATAGCGCCCCAGCGCCTTGAACGCCTTGATGTCCACCAGCTTGATCCCGGTATACACCAGCACACCCGCCAGGCTCGCCACTGGAATGCTTTGCAGCACGCTCGACAGCAGCAATACGAAACCCAACAGCCACACACCGTGGAACATCGCCGACAAGCGCGTCGTGGCACCGGCCTGTACGTTGGCCGAACTGCGTACGATCACACCGGTCATCGGCAGGGCACCGACCAGGCCACACAGCATGTTGCCTACACCTTGCGCAGACAATTCCCTGTCAAAATCAGAACGCTGACCGCTGTGCATGCGGTCGACCGCCGCAGCGGAGAGCAGGGTTTCGGCACTCGCGATAAACGCCACGGCGAACGCGGCGATCAACAGTTGCGGATCAGCGAGGTTCAGCAAGTCGCTGGGACGCAGCCAGTCGATGGCATCGGCGAGATTTTCCGGCACCTCCACACGCTTGACCTGCAACGCCAGCACCAAACTGACAACGGTGGTCAGGCCAACGCCCAACAAGGCGCCCGGCACAAAGCGCAGGCGTTGCGGGCGTAATTTGTCCCAGGTGTACATCACCAGCATTGTCGATAAACCGAGCAATCCCGCCTGCCAGCCAAGGCCGCCGCCCAGGGTCGGGATCGCTTCAGCCAACGCCGCAGGGAAGCCTGCCAGGTTATCCAGCCCCGAAGGTTTGGGCGCGCCGTCGAGCATCACGTGGATCTGCGACAGCACGATCAGCACGCCAATCCCTGCCAGCATGCCATACACCACCGCCGGCGCCGTGACACGGAACCAGCAGCCCAGACGCAAACGCCCGGCGACCAGTTGCAGAAAGCCCGCCAGCAACAGGATCGGCCCGAGCATCATCATCCCGTGCTGACGCACCAGCTCGAAGACCAGCACAGCCAAACCTGCGGCGGGCCCACTGACTTGCAGCGGCGACCCTGCCAGCCAACCCACGACCAAACCACCGATGATCCCCGTGATAAGCCCTTTGGCCGGCGGCATGCCGGACGCAATAGCAATGCCCATGCACAGGGGCAGGGCAACCAGAAAAACAACCACCGAGGCGAGCAGCTCTCGTGGCAATACAGCTTTCAATTGAGCAGCACGCATGATGACTCTCCCGAGGCATTGGCCGGGCGCGGTAAAACCTGGCTGCATCCATGGCAGCCACCGCTTTACCCGACAGGGAAGTGTTTTAGAAGCGCGCTTTAGGCGTCGCGGAAGGAATCGGCCCATCGCCGCCCAACGGCAGGAACGTCGATTGATCCGCATCGTAGGCGCGGATTTCGCTGGTCTCGATGTTGTAGATCCAACCATGGATGAACAATTGACCATTGGCCATGCGCGAAGCCACGGAAGGGTGGGTGCGCAAATGTTGCAGCTGGGCGATGACGTTTTCTTCAGTCAGCACCTTCATGCTCTCGCCTTCGTTGGCGCAGTCGCAGTTGTCCTCGACCATGGATTTGGCGACCTCGGCATGTCGCAACCAGGCCCTTACGGTCGGCATCTTCTCCAGGCTGGCGGGGTTGAGCACCGCACGCATGGCGCCACAATCCGAGTGCCCGCAGACAATGATGTGCTGCACGCCCAAGGCCAGTACGGCGTACTCAATAGCGGTGGAAACGCCACCGTTCATCTGCCCGTACGGCGGCACTACGTTGCCGACGTTACGCGTCACGAACAGGTCGCCAGGGGAGCTTTGTGTGATCAGCTCGGGCACGATGCGCGAGTCAGCGCAGGTAATGAACATCGCCCGTGGGCTCTGGGCCGTGGCGAGTTTCTTGAAGAGTTCTTCCTGTTGGGGGAAGACGTCGTGATGGAAATGCAAAAAGCCGTCAACGATATGCTTTAGCGCTGCATCGGCGGTTTCCGCCACCTGAGGGGCTGAAGCCGACGCAGCCAACGGCTGTTTATCCTTGTCACTCATGATTCATCCTCTTGATTAATGCAGGGGAGTTTTCAGGTCAGTTCGACGCCAGGCCATTGGAAAAGTTGTAAACCGCCCAACGGTCAGAGTGCCGACTCATCAGTCACTCGCTGAACAAGGTAACCGTCGAAACTTAACTCAAACTGAATGAACCGCTCTAGAACGCGGCTTTCAGTGATGTCAAAAGGCGATTATTCCTACAAGGCGGATGCCGCCTTACACGTCAGTCTACAACAATGCCATCTGCCTGCCCGGTGGGCAGAAGGCTGTGCAATCAAGATTGAACCCTTCCCGACGGTCGAGCCCCAGCCGCTTGATCGCCTTGTTGAACCGCTGGGCCAGCAGATCGGCAAATGGCCCTTCGCCGCGCATGCGTACACCAAAGCGGCTGTCATACACCTCGCCGCCGCGCACCTGGCGCACCAGGCTCATCACATGGGCCGCACGTTGCGGGTAATGCGCCGCCAGCCACTCTTCAAACAACGGCGCCACCTCAAGCGGCAGGCGCAGCATCATGTACGCCGCGCTCTGTGCGCCCGCCGCGTGGGCTTCGGTGAGCAGGCTTTCCAATTCGCTGTCGTTGATCATCGGGATCATTGGCGAGCACAGCACCCCCACCGGGATCCCGGCCTCGCGCATCACCCGAATCGCCCGCAACCGCGCCTTGGGCGCCGCCGTGCGTGGCTCCAGGATGCGCTTGAGCTCGTCGTCCAGGCTGGTGAGGCTGATCATCACGGCCACCAAACGCTGCCGGGCCAGCTCGGTGAGCAGGTCGAGATCGCGCAGAATCAGTGACCCCTTGGTGATGATGGTCACCGGGTGCCGATAGCGCAGCAGCACTTCAAGGGTTTGCCGCGTGATTCGGTACTCGCGCTCGATAGGTTGGTAAGGGTCGGTATTGGAACCGAGATTGATCGGCGCACACACGTAGCCGGGCTTCGACAGTTGCTGCTCCAGCACATCCGCGGCGTTGGTCTTGGCGATGAGCCTGGTTTCGAAATCCAGCCCCGGCGACATGTCCCAATAGGCATGGCTGGGCCGCGCATAGCAGTAGATACACCCATGCTCGCAGCCACGATAAGGGTTGATCGAACGATCAAACGGCAAGTCCGGCGAGTTGTTGCGGGTGATGATGGTCTTGGCCGTTTCGATACGCACTTCGGTGCCCTGGGTCGGCGGCACTTCCTGATACCAGCCGTCGTCCTCGACCACGCTGACGGTGGGCGCAAAGCGGTTGTGCAGG
Source organism: Pseudomonas sp. 58 R 12 (assembly GCF_900005865.1). Taxonomy (NCBI): domain Bacteria; kingdom Pseudomonadati; phylum Pseudomonadota; class Gammaproteobacteria; order Pseudomonadales; family Pseudomonadaceae; genus Pseudomonas; species Pseudomonas sp. 58 R 12. The sequence goes on along the minus strand of NZ_CVTP01000016.1, from coordinate 693,817 downwards.
TTGGTGGCCGTGCCCCGACCACGGGGCGGCAGCGGAGTAGACATGAAAACGCCTCGATACTGTTTTTATATACAGTATCGAGGCACAAGGTTTCTGACCAGTGCCGTTTGGCGGTCAGTGCTTTTGAGTGACCTGTCCCAGGTCGTCACCCGAGGTGGTGCGCATATCGTTCTTGCGCAGGTCCGCCACTTCGCTGGCTTTCACCGGCGCGCCTTGGTTGCCCCAGCTGCCACGAATGAAACTGACCACATCCGCAACTTCCTGGTCCGACAGGCGCCAGGCAAATGCTGGCATGGTGAAGGTCGACGGCGCCGCGTGCGTAGCCGGCAACGTGCCGCCGTTCAACACGATGTTGATCAACGACGTGGCATCCGCCGTCTGTAATACCGGGTTGCCCGCCAGCGCCGGGAACACCCGCGTGTAGCCATGGCCGTCAGTACGGTGGCAGGCCGCACAGTTGTCGATGTACACCGACGCACCTCGCTTGCTGTCATCACCTTTCCACAGGGCATCAGCCACCTGCTTGTCGTACTGGTGCGGCTGGTCCTTGGGGTCTACCGCCGGCAGGCTCTTGAGGTAACGGGCGATAGCCGTCAGGTCATTTTCCGACATGTGCTGCATGCTGTGGACCACAACATCGCTCATGCCACCAAACACCGCACTGCGATCACTGCGGCCGGTCTTGAGGAATTGCACCAGCTGCTCCTCGCTCCAACTGCCGAGGCCGTCCTTGTGGTCGCCGCGCAGGCTCTTGGCGATCCAGCCCTCCAACGGCGCACTGCCAGACAGGAACGCGTTGCCATCAGTGGCACTCAGGGCTTTTTCCTGCATGGTCAAAGCCCGTGGCGTATGGCACGCGCCACAGTGGCCAAGGCCTTCCACCAAATAAGCACCACGGCTGATCACCGGGTCAGCATTGGCGGGCGCCTGGTAGTCCGCCACCTCGGGCGCAAACATCCAGCGCCACGCCGCCAACGGCCAGCGCATGCTCAGTGGCCAGGGAATATCGCTGTCCTTGTTCTCCTGGGCGACCGGTTCAACACCCTTCATGAAATACGCATACAACGCGTGCATATCGCTTTGGCTGACACGTGCGTAAGACGGGTAGGGCATCGCCGGGTAAAGCGTACTACCGCTCTTGGCGACGCCATGGCGCACGGCCTTGTCGAAGTCTTCAAAGCTGTAGTCGCCCAGGCCGGTCTTGTCCGGCGTGATGTTGGTGGAATAGATCACGCCGATGGGGGTTTCCATCGGCAGGCCGCCGGCGAACGGTTTACCGCCCTTTGCGGTGTGGCAGGCCACGCAGTCACCGGCGCGGGCCAGGTATTCGCCCTGCTTGACCAGATCGGTCTCAGCCGCGCTTACCGAGCAGCTGCTGAATAGGGCAAACGTCGCGATAACAAGTGCTTTCATGGTCATCGCTCCTTATGCCTGAACCAGTGGGCCGGGGTTTTTCAGGTACTGCTCGCGGATCGCCCGGGCCGACCAATAGGTCAGCGCCGCCACCAGGCCGGTAGGGTTGTAGCCCAAACCTTGTGGGAAAGCGGATGCGCCTGGCACAAACACGTTGTGTACATCCCAGCACTGCAGGTAACGGTTCAAGGCACTGGTTTTCGGGTCGGTGCCCATGATTGCGCCGCCGTTGAGGTGGGTGGTCTGGTACGACGCGGTGTTGAAGTGCTCACCGACCTTTTTGCCCAGCACGGCAATCGCCTTGGGGTTCATCGCTTCGGCGACTTTGCCCATTTTCTCGACCATGAAGCGGTTCATCTTGATGTCGTTTTCTTGCCAATCGAACGTCATCCGCAGCAGCGGCAAGCCGTAGGCATCCCGATAAACCGGGTCCAGATCCAGGTAGTTGCCCCGGTAGGATTGATGGGCGCCGTGGGCATCCATCGACACTTGGTGGGTGTAGTAATCGGCGGTCGCGCGCTTCCACGCGCTGCCCCAGGCCGGGGTTCCCGGCGGGTTGGACGTACCGGCAATCGGTCGGCTACCGGCCTGGTTGACCCACATCGGCGAGCCGCCCACAAAGCCGTGAGGCCCGTGGTCGAAGTTGTCGGCGTTGAAGTCATCAATGGCCACGCCATTGCCGCCCGCACCGATGAAGTTGTTGGTGTGGGTGTCCTTGTCGAAGAACGCCTTGATGGTCGCCATGTTCTGGTAGGCGAAATTCCTGCCCACCACACCTTCATTGGTGATCGGGTCGTAAGGCTTGCCGATTCCGGACAGCAGCATCAAACGCACGTTGTGGAACTGGAATGCGCCGAGGATCACCAGGTCTGCCGGCTGCTCGCATTCCCGGCCCTGGGCGTCGATGTACGTCACACCGGTGGCCTTGCGCTTGGTGCTGTCGAGGTTGACCTTGAGCACGTGGGAATTAGGCCGCAGTTCGAAATTCGGTACCTGGCGCAAAGCTGGCAGGATGTTCACGTTCGGCGAGGCTTTGGAGTACATGTAGCAAACATAGCCACTGCAGAAACCACAGAAGTTGCACGGGCCCATCTGCGCACCATAGGGGTTGGTGTACGGCCCCGAGGTATTGGCCGACGGCAGGTTGTAGGGTTTGTAACCCACATCGCTAGCCGCTTTTTGAAACAGTTGTGCGGAGACGGTGTTTTTCTGTGATTCCAACGGGAACGGATTGGAACGGTCAGGCGCATAGGGGTTGCCGCCACGGCCTTCACCGACGAGTTGGCCTTTCACCGTCCAGGCCTGGCCGGAGGTGCCGAAGACTTTTTCCGCGTAGTCGAAAAACGGCTCCAGCTCTTCATAGCTCACGCCGAAGTCCTGGATCGTCATGTCCTTGGGGATGAAGTTTTTGCCATAGCGCTCCTCGTAATGGGTGCGGATGCGCAACTCGATCGGGTCGACGCGAAAATGCACGCCCGACCAGTGCAGGCCCGCACCGCCGACGCCGTTGCCCGGCAAGAACGCACCCAACTGACGGTTAGGCAGCGCCACATCATTCACGCTATGGCGAATGGTCACCGTCTCTTTGGAAATGTCCTGGAAGAGTTTTTTACGCACGCTGTAGGTCAATTCGTCGATGACCTGCGGATAGTTGCCGTCCGGGTAAGTGTCCTGCATAGGCCCGCGTTCCAGCGCGACCACGTTGAGGCCCGCTTCCGTCAGCTCCTTGGCCATGATCGCGCCGGTCCAGCCGAAGCCGACGATCACTGCATCTACTTTCTTCATGATGGTCGCCACGTTTATGCCCTCTCACCGCGGATAGAAACTGCCGGGAAGGGGTATTGCTCGTTGCGTTCAACCCAGTCCATGAAGTCGGCGCGAGCGCCGGGGAAACCAATCATGGTCCAGCCGACCATGCCTTTGTTACCGCCGTGGATCGGGTCGCAGAAGAAGCCTTCCTTGGTATTTTGCAGCAGCAAGTTGAAGAACATCTTCGGCGGCACCGTCTCGAAATGCGCAGCAACTTCGCTACCGCCAGCCTCGAGGCGGCGCAGCATATCGTCTCGGGTAGCGCTGTCTTGCGCAGCAAAAGCTTTACCGTTGAACGCCTTCGACCATGCATCCGTCGCGGCAATGCCCAGACGATAGATCTCTTTGGGTACCAATTTGCTCTGCCAGCCCATCTCGGGCGGTGCGTCAGCGTTGAAGGGGCCTTGCATGAACCACAGGGCACCACTGGCGTAAGGCGTATTCATCTGGCGGTCGATGTATTCCGGTGCACCCGCTTCCAGGGCACCTGGGCCTTGGGCATCGGCGGGAATCAGGCGCTCGACGGCGGCATTGATAAACGCCCATTCCTCGGCGGTGAAATACGTAGGCTCATAGGCGTTGTCGCTGGCCGCAGGCTTCGCGGGCGCGGCCTGCGCTGGCTCTGGCGTAGCCATCAGCATCGAGCCGCCGAGGCCGGTGCTGGCAACCGTGACCACCGGGATCAAGGTCAAGGATTTGCGCAAAAAGTCACGCCGGGGGTTGTCTTGATCTTGATCAGACATGGTGGCACCTCATCATTTGGTCACGGGTTATCAGCTTCTAGTGAGCTTTTTGGCAATCAATAGTTACAAATGATAGCAGGCTAAGGATAAGGGGAATCGATTCAGCGACCTAAGTCGAATAAATGCAGGCAAAAAAAGTGGGAGCAGCTTGTGTGGGAGCTGATTTGCCTGCGATGCAAACACCTTAGTCGTCCTATCAGACCGAGGTGATGCTATCGCAGGCAAGCCAGCTCCCACACAAGCTGCTCCCACATTAGATCAGCGTATGACGCCTACTCTTTTTTCAGCTTCGGGTTGGGGAAAAACTGTACGGCTTGAATTTTAGGATCAGCCGGCGCTTTCAACGCTGAGGTGTTGACCCGCGTACCCAATTCCTTGGGCACCGACAGACCCTGGTCATTCAGTGTGTCGGTATAACCGCAGGCCACGCACTCGCGATGCGGCACGTTGTCCTCGGTCCACATTTTCAACTTGTCCGGCTCGCTGCACGCCGGGCAGACCGCCCCGGCGATGAATTGCTTTTTGGTAATCACAGGCCCTTCGCTCATGCTGCCGCGTCCTCACTCAGGCCGCTGTGGCGCAAGAGTGCGTCAATCGACGGCGCACGTCCGCGGAAGTCGACGAACAGCACCATCGGCGCCTGGGAACCGCCACGAGCCAGGATCGCCTCGCGAAAAGCACGGCCGGTTTCGGCATTGAGTACGCCGTCTTCTTCAAACTTGGAGAAGGCATCCGCCGAGAGCACTTCAGCCCATTTGTAGCTGTAGTAACCCGCCGCATAACCCCCGGCGAAGATGTGCGCAAAGCTGTTGGGGAAGCGGTTGTAGGCCGGCGGACGCATCACCGAGACTTCATCGCGCACGCCTTCCAGCACTTGCGCCACGCTGCGGCCATCCCCGTGGGTGGCATGCAGTTCGAAGTCGAACAGCGAGAATTCCAGCTGGCGCACCATCATCAGGCCGGACTGGAAGTTCTTCGCCGCGAGCATTTTTTCCAGCAGGTCCTGGGGCAGCGGCTCGCCGGTTTCGTAATGGCCAGAGATCAGCGCCAGGCCTTCCGGCTCCCAGCACCAGTTCTCCATGAACTGGCTCGGCAACTCCACCGCATCCCAGGCCACGCCGTTGATGCCGGACACACCGGCATGCTCGACGCGGGTCAGCAAGTGATGCAGGCCGTGGCCGAATTCGTGGAACAGCGTGGTGACTTCATCATGGGTCAGCAGGGCAGGCTTGCCGCTGTCGGCCGGGGTGAAGTTGCACACCAGGTTGGCCACCGGGCTTTGCAGTACACCGTCTACGGTGCGGCGACGGTCGCGCGCGCCGTCCATCCAGGCACCGCCACGCTTGTTGGCGCGGGCGTACAGGTCGAAGAAGAAGCGGCCGACGTGCTGGCCGTTTTCCTTGATTTCAAACAGGCGGACATCCGGGTGCCAGGTGTCGAAGCCTTTTTGCTCGGCGATCTCGATGCCGTACAGACGCTGGACGATCGCGAACAGGCCGCCGAGCACTTTGTCGATGGGGAAGTAGGCGCGCAGGGCTTCCTGGGACACGCTGTAACGCTGCTCACGCAGCTTCTCGCCGTAGAAACCGCTGTCCCAGCTTTGCAGGTCGGCGCAGCCTTGTTCGGCGGCATAAGCCTTGAGCTGTTGCAGGTCTTGGGCGGCAAACGGTTTGCTGCGCTTGGCCAGGTCACGCAGGAAGCTGAGCACCTGGTCGCTGGACTCGGCCATTTTGGTGGCCAGGCTCAACTCCGAGAAGGACGCGTAGCCCAGCAATTGGGCAAGCTCCTGACGCAAGTCGAGGATCTGTTCCATCACCGGGCCGTTATCGTTCTGACAGGCATTCGGGCCTTGGTCCGACGCGCGGGTGCAGTACGCCGCGTAGACTTCTTCACGCAGCGCGCGATCCTGGGCGTAGGTCATTACCGCGTAGTAGCTGGGGAATTCGAGGGTGATCAACCAACCGTCGAGGCCCTTGGCCTGGGCAGCGGCAGCCATTTGCGCCTTGGCCGAGTCGGTCAGGCCGGCGAGCGTGGCTTCCTCGGTAACGTGCTTGGTCCAGGCCTGGGTAGCATCGAGCAACTGGTTGGAGAACTTGCTGCCCAGCTCGGACAGCTTGCTTTGCACTTCGGCGTAGCGCTTTTGCTGTTCCGGCGGCAAATCGATGCCCGACAGGCGGAAATCACGCAGGGCGTGTTCCAGGATGGTTTTTTGCGCCACGTCGAAACCGGCAGCTTCCGGGCTATTGGCGAGGGCTTCAAAAGCCTGGAACAGCGCGCGGTTCTGGCCCATCTCGGTGGAATAGGCGCTCAACGCGGGCAGGCAGCCCTCATAGGCTTCGCGCAGTTCAGCGCTGTTGCACACGGCGTTGAGGTGGCTGACCGGGCTCCAGGCGGCGCCCAGGCGGTCGTTCAATTCATCCATCGCCAGGACCAGGCCGGCCCACGTCGGATTTTTCCCCTGGCTTTGCAGGATGCCTTCGATGGCAACACGGTTATCGGCAAGGATCTGTTCGATGGCCGGCTGGACGTGCTCGGCACGGATCGCCGAGAACGGCGGCAGGTCGTAGGACTGCAGAAGAGGGTTGTTCGCGCTCACGGTTGGCACCTTGGCTGAAGAAACTGATAAGACAAAGATGGGGCCATCTTAATTACAATCAACACCCACCGCAGCTATCAGCAGAAGAGAGAGAGGCTATCGTGACCCTTCGCACCTATCAGAACCACACGCCAACCCTGGACGCCGGGGCTTTTGTCGATATTTCGGCGGTGGTGATCGGCGATGTCGAAATCGGCACCGACAGCTCGGTTTGGCCACTGACGGTGATTCGCGGCGACATGCACCGCATCCGGATCGGTGTACGCACCAGCGTGCAGGATGGCTGCGTATTGCACATCACTCACGCCGGGCCGTTCAACCCGGACGGTTTCCCGTTGTTGATCGGCGACGATGTGACCATCGCCCACAAAGTCATGTTGCACGGTTGCACCGTGGGCAACCGCATCCTGATCGGCATGGGCAGCATCGTGATGGACGGCGCGGTGGTGGAAGATGACGTGATCATCGGCGCCGGCAGCCTGGTGCCACCGGGCAAGAAGCTCGAAAGCGGTTTTTTGTATGTTGGCAGCCCGGTTAAACAAGTCCGCGCGTTGACTGACAAGGAGCGCGCCTTTTTCACCTACAGCGCCGCGAACTACGTGAAGCTCAAAGACCTGCACCTGGCTGAAGGATTCGACCGATGAGCCTGCCCTACCAAACCGTCCTGTTTGACCTGGACGGCACCCTCACCGACCCGCGCGAGGGCATCACCCGTTCGATCCAATACGCCCTCGGCAAGCTGGGTATCGACGAGCCAGACCTGACAAAGCTGGAACATTTTATCGGCCCGCCGTTGCTGCAAGCCTTTATGCAGTTCTACGACTTCGATGAAGCCAAGGCCTGGGAGGCAGTGAATTTCTATCGCGAGCGTTTCAAAGTCACCGGCTTATACGAAAACCGCGTGTTTGACGGCGTGATGCCACTGTTGGAGGACTTGAATAGCCAGGGCCGCCAACTGTATGTGGCGACGTCCAAGCCTTGGGTGTTTGCCCGCGAGATCGCCCGGCACTTCGATTTTGCCAGGCATTTTAAAGTGATTTACGGCAGCGAGCTGGACGGCACGCGCACCAATAAGGTCGAGTTAATCGCCCACCTGATCAGTGAGGAAGGCCTGGACCCGGCCACCACCTTGATGATTGGTGATCGCAAGCATGACCTGGTCGGCGCGCGCAGCAACGGGCTGGATTCGGCGGCGGTGGGGTATGGGTTTGGCAGTTTCGAGGAGTTGAATGCCGAGGCGCCGACTTGGCATTTTGAGACATTGGCCGAGATGCATCAGGCGTTTATGCCGCGCAGCTGAAATAGCCTTCGCGAGCAAGCCCGCTCCCACATTCGACCGCATTCTCATGCTGGAAATCGGTCTATTGTGGGAGCTGGCTTGCCTGCGATGAGGCCCTAAAGCCCAACACCTTCCAACTGTTTCAACGCTGCTCTACGCTGCTCCACCGGCAACCCGCCCATCTTCTCCACCGCCGCATAAAACCTCACCCAATCCCCACCCTCCTGCGCAAACAACGCCGCAAACGCCGGTACCCACCTGTCATACAACCCAAACGGCAACAGCCGCGCATTGTTCATCGGCTGGTTGATCCAGGCGTCATACCGCTTATCACCGCCCCACTGGCTATCGCGCAATTGTCGGTAATCACTGCGCAAGCGCTCGAACTGCGCGGCCTTGGCCTGGCGCATCACGTCGGCCGCCAAGGGCTTGGCGTAGAGCGCTTCCAGGCGTTTACGGGTGTCGAGAATCAGGCGGATAAATTGGTCGCGCTGCTGCAGTGATGCGTTGCTAAGCGGTGCCAAACCTCGCGCGGCTCGCCATTGGCGAGTGCCTTCCTGCTCAACGAACGTGGCAAACGACTCATTGAACTCGGTGTCGTCCTTCACATAGAAGCGCTGGTGCGCCAGCTCATGAAAAATCAGCGTGGCCAGGCGTTCATCGCCCCAATTCATCATCGAATTCATGATCGGGTCGTTGAACCAACCCAGCGTGGAGTAAGCCTCGACGCCGCCAATCGACACATCCATGCCCCGCTGCTTCAACAACGCCGCCTCGCCCCGCGCCGCGCCCTGGTTGTAGTAGCCGCGATAGGCCACGCAACCGGCAATGGGGAAGCAATGGGTTTCAGGTGAAAGGGAAAATTCTTGCGTGGCGAAGACATTCCAGACCACATAAGGCCGGCCGATATCGGCGTACAGCCGGTAACTCTGGTTGTCAGGCAGGCGCAGATGTTCACTGGCGAACGTTCGCGCTTTTTGTGATTGCGCCAGGTGCTCGCGCAGCAGCGGTGGGCGGAAAGGGTCGGCGATAACCTGCGCCACTGGCTCCCGGGCCCGCAGCAATTGCCACTGGCCACTCGCCAATTGGCTGTAATAGCTCACGCTCGAGCAGCCGCTGAGCACCACCACCATCAGCCCTGGAAGAAAACGCCTGACCATGCCCCGACCGCTCCTGGGAAATCTGCCCGCCAGACTATCGCGCCTGCGTGGAATTTTTTCATGGCATGACGTGTTTATACTCATAGGGAGTCTGTTGCCGTCGGCGCCAGGCTTAATTCTCTCATCCCGTTGAGTGCCTGCCATGCGTCAGCTCTTGCTTCCCGTCGCCGCCCTGTTCCTCAGTGCCTGCACCACAACCCCTGTGCCACCGGCAGACCCGCAACAGGCCTGGGTCGATTTCACGACGCCGACGCCGGGGTCCAGGCTGGTGATGGCACAGCGTTTGGACGGTAAGAACCTGAATGATGGGCGTTACTTCCAAATGCCGCCCGGCAGTCACGAATTAATGGTGCGCTTCGATTTTGAAGTGCCCGCAGGCGGTGGCCTGGGCGGACTCAGCTCGATGATGTATCGCACCTGCTTCATGACCCTGCAATACGACCACTTCCAGGCTGGCCAACGCTATGTGCTGGAAGGGCGCTCGCTGGCCTTCACACCTAATATCCGGCTGTATGACTCGGCACGTCAGTTGCTCGCGGAAGAACGCAGCGTCAACTGCATCTGATCAGTCGTTGTTCTTCTGGTAGACGATACGCTTGGTACCGTTTTCGCACGAACCGACAAGCATGGCGCTGTCGTGATTCTTGGCTTCTTCGGCGGTAATGATTTCCAGGGTGTAGGAGGGAATAGCCTTGGCCTGGATCTTTACCTCGATCTCTTTCCTGAGCTCTTCACAATCTTTCGGAGCGGCCACAGCCGATGTGGCCAATACACCGCAGATGATCGCCAAGGCAAAACGTTTCATGTGTGAAGCTCCCTGAATGCATTGCGCACGAGTGTGCGGCTAAGGCTGCAATGGCTATAGGACCACATTTGTGAAACACGAGTTCTGATTTAACGCATAACTAAGTGTGGGAGCTGGCTCCCACACACGCCAGCTCCCACATTGGATCTGCTGTGTCAGTTAACCAGCGTGCCATCCAGGGTGATGGTCGCATTCAACACCTTGGACACCGGGCATCCTTCCTTGGCCTTCTTGCTCAGCTCATCGAACTGCGCCTGGCTCGCGCCTGGGATCTTGGCCTTGAGGGTCAAGTGCACGGCGGTGATCGCAAAACCACCCTCGACCTGATCCAGCGTGACGTCAGCCTGGGTGTCGATGCTGTCAGCCTTGAGCCCGGCGTCGCCGAGAATCATGGAAAACGCCATGGAGAAACAGCCAGCGTGGGCCGCGCCAATCAATTCTTCAGGGTTGGTGCCTTTGCCGCCTTCGAAACGGGCCTTGAAGCCGTAAGGTGCTTCACGCAATACGCCGGTCTCCGTAGAAATGGAACCCAGGCCAGTCTTCAGGTCACCTTCCCAATGCGCGGATGCTTTTTTAACGATACTCATAGCGGTCTCCTCGAACGGTGGTTTTGCTTCAGTAAGGGTTCTGAGGATAGTTGGCGTGGCAAAGTTCATCTTGTCGGAGAAACCTAGCAATTTAGTAGGAAATTTCCATTCCGCTATTGAATCTCGGGTATATGCCCTCATTGCATAGACCATGCACATGAAGCGGCAGGTTTTGGTTCGTCTAAGAAGCCTGCGCCCCCATTGGAGAAGCAGGCTTATGAAATCGCTGTCCGACGTAAAATTCTCGACCCTTGACCTCGTGCCCGTGCGCGCCAACGGCAGCCCGGCGCAGGCGCTGCGTAATTCCCTGGACCTGGCCCAGCATGTGGAAAAGTTTGGCTATAACCGTTTCTGGGTGGCCGAACACCACAACATGGACGGCATCGCCAGCTCTGCCACCTCGGTATTGCTGGGTTACCTGGCCGGCGGCACCTCGACCATCCGCGTCGGTTCCGGCGGTGTCATGCTGCCCAACCACGCGCCGTTGGTGATCGCTGAACAGTTCGGCACCCTGGAAAGCCTCTACCCCGGCCGTATCGACCTGGGCCTGGGCCGCGCACCCGGCTCCGACCAAATGACCGCCCGCGCCCTGCGCCGTGAGCGTTCCGGCAGCGCGGATGATTTTCCGGACGATGTGGCCGAACTGATGGCCTACCTGGGCCCACGCACGCCTGACCAACGGGTTATTGCGGTGCCCGGCAGCGGTACCAATGTGCCGGTCTGGCTGCTCGGTTCCAGCTTGTTCAGCGCACAACTAGCGGGCGAACGCGGTTTGCCCTACGCATTCGCCTCGCATTTCGCACCGCGTTTGATGCATGAAGCGATTCGCGTCTACCGCAACCACTTCAAGCCTTCAGCCGTGCTGGACAAACCCTACGTGATGCTCGGCATTCCGCTGGTCGCCGCAGACACTGATGAGCAGGCCGACTACCTGGCCACTTCGGTGTACCAACGCATCCTCGCGCTGATGCGCGGCCAAAGCCTGGTGCAGCGCCCACCGGTGGACAGCATGGACGGCCTGTGGCTGCCCCATGAAAAAGACGCGGTCGGCAGCTTCCTGGGCCTGGCGATGGTCGGCGGCCCGGCGAAGATTCGCGCCAAGCTGGAGGTGTTGATCGAGCAGACCGGCGCCGATGAGCTGATTTTCACCAGCGACCTGTACGAACATGCTGACCGGATTCATTCCTACGAGCTGCTCGCGCAAGTCATGAAAGGCTAAACCCGAAGCGAAAAAAAACCGACGCACTCGCGTCGGTTTTTTATGTCTGGAGCACGAGATTAACCGCGCTTGTAGACGATTTCCTTGGTACCGCCTTCGCAGCTGCCGACCACTTGAGCGTCGGTAGAAGCGCCTTTATCCACCACTTCGAGCGAATAACCTGAAGCGCCCTTGGCGTCGATTTTCGCTGCGATTTCGCTTTTCAGCTCTTCGCATGGCTTGCCCGCCGCCAGGGCTGTACCTGCAATGCTCAACAAACCGACTGCTAACAGAAACTTCTTCATCCGTTACTTCCTTACGCTGATCGAATAGAACGTGCCGACGCTGTCGCATCGGCACCCCAACGTTGTAGCGCAGGTTATGGCAATCGGCCAGTCAGCAAGTTCAACTCACAGGATCAACTGCTGGCAATTCGGAACCCTACCTTGAGCGTGACCTGATAGTGCGCAACCTTGCCATTCTCGATATGGCCGCGGGTTTCAGTCACCTCAAACCATTCCAGGTGCTTGATGCTCTTGTTGGCTTCAGCCACCGCGTTGTTGATGGCGTCTTCGATGCTGGTGGTGGACGAACCCACCAATTCGACTTTCTTGTACGTGTGATGATCAGACATGGCGTTTCTCCTGAGGTCTCTAGTGAGCGTAGCAGTCAATGTTCCTACTGCTTCTGGCGACGATTCGTCCTCGAAAGTTCAGATTTACTGCACTTTTTGAATAGGCCGCAGTCGGTATCTACACACGCCACTCAATCACTTCAGGAGATGTCCACATGGCCAACACTTCTTTACGCAAAGCGTCACTGGAAAGCATGGAAGCCGAGATTTCGAGCCTGCTCAAGTCCCTTGAGAGCCTCAAGGACGATGCGTCCGACGAGTCGCGCAAAACGTTGAAGGCCCTGAAAAGCAATGCCGAGAATGCCCTCAAGCACTCCCGTCATCTGATCAGCGATGCCTACGAAGAAAGCAAAGTCAAAATCCGCGAAACCAGCGTTGCTACCCGTGACTACGCGCAAGAGCACCCATGGACCACAGCCGGCGTTGCTGTCGGCGCACTGGGTCTGCTGGCAGCCTATCTGCTGTGCAAACGTGGTGACTGATTTTTTACCCGCTAATCAGCCTGTCGCAACAGCTCAACCTTGAGCCACTGCGCCAGTTGCCCGGCGCGCCCGTCTGCGGCGCGCTTGGGTAGCCACAACGCCAGGTGCGCCGGGGTTTCACTGAACCCCCACGGCGCCACCAGGCGACCCGCCCGCAAATCCTCTGCTACCAGCGGTTCCGGCGCAATCGCCACACCCAGCCCTGCCACCGCCGCCTCCAGCAAATAATATAAATGCTCAAAACCCTGGCCGTGCTTCAACGCGCCCGGCTTGATGCCGTGTTGCTGCGCCCAGCTGGGCCAGGCTTGCGGGCGCGATGTGGTGTGCAGCAACGCTTCATCGCACAACGCAGCGGCGGGTGCCTCGCGCAACCGCTCGTAACCGGCAAAACGCGGGCTCATCACCGGGCCGATGCGTTCGCTGGCCAGTTCATACACCTGCATATCCGCCGGCCAAGGCGGTTCGGCGAACACCAGCAGCGCATCCAGGCCGGGGCGGCGAGGATCAAGATCACCGTCACCTGCCGACAGGTGCAGGCGCAGATCCGGCAAGTCCGCATTCAAGCGACCCAGGCGCGGGATCAACCAACGCGCCAGCAGGCTGCCTGAACAGCCAAGCACGAAGGGCGCGTCAGCGCTGGCCTGGGTCAGCTCTGCACATGCATCCCTTAATCGCTCAAAGGCTTCGGCGCTGGCATCCCGTAGCCGCACGCCGGAATCTGTGAGTTTAAGGCCGCGCCCATCCTTGACGAACAAGCTGACACCCAGGTGTTCCTCCAACACCTTCAACTGCCGACTGACGGCGCCGTGGGTCACGTGCAATTGTTCGGCTGCTTGGCTGACGCTGTTCAGCCGCGCGGTGGCTTCAAACGCGCGAAGGGCATTGAGGGGTGGAAGGTCTCGGCTCATCTGTGAGTTTTCCTGACAGGTTACGGCGATCTTATCGGTTTTCAGCATAGGCCGTCAGGGGTAGAGTGGCCCTCATTGTTTCTCATACCGATTCTTTCCTGGAGCGTCCCATGACTCAGTCCCAGACCGATCTACGCAACGGCCCTGACGCCAGCGGCCTGTTTGGCGCGTTCGGCGGCCGTTACGTTGCTGAAACCCTGATGCCGTTGATCCTCGACCTGGCCCGCGAATACGAAGCGGCCAAGATTGATCCGGCATTCAATGAGGAATTGGCCTACTTCCAGCGCGACTACGTCGGGCGCCCGAGCCCACTGTATTTCGCCGAACGCCTGACCGAGTTCTGCGGCGGCGCCAAGATCTACCTCAAGCGCGAAGAGCTGAACCACACCGGCGCGCACAAGATCAACAACTGCATCGGCCAGATCCTCCTGGCGCGGCGCATGGGTAAAAAACGCATCATCGCCGAGACCGGCGCCGGCATGCACGGCGTGGCCACTGCCACCGTAGCCGCGCGTTTTGGCCTGCAATGCGTGATCTACATGGGCACCACCGACATCGAGCGCCAACAGGCCAACGTGTTCCGCATGAAGCTGCTGGGCGCGGAAGTGATCCCGGTGGTGGCCGGCACCGGCACCCTGAAAGACGCAATGAACGAAGCCCTGCGTGATTGGGTGACCAACGTTGAAGACACCTTCTACCTGATCGGCACCGTGGCCGGCCCACACCCGTACCCGGCGATGGTGCGTGACTTCCAGGCCGTGATCGGCAAGGAAACCCGCACCCAACTGCAAGCCCAGGAAGGCCGCCTGCCGGACAGCCTGGTCGCATGCATCGGCGGTGGCTCCAACGCCATGGGCCTGTTCCACCCGTTCCTGGATGACACCAGCGTCGAAATCATCGGCGTGGAAGCCGCCGGCCACGGCATCGAAACCGGCAAGCATGCCGCCAGCCTCAACGGCGGCGTACCGGGCGTGCTGCACGGCAACCGCACCTTCCTGTTGCAGGACGACGACGGCCAGATCATCGACGCCCACTCGATTTCTGCAGGCCTGGACTACCCTGGCATCGGCCCTGAACACGCCTGGTTGCATGATATCGGCCGCGTCCAGTACACCTCGGTGACCGACGATGAAGCCCTCGATGCATTCCACAAATGCTGCCGCCTGGAAGGGATTATTCCTGCACTGGAAAGCGCCCACGCCCTGGCCGAAGTGTTCAAACGCGCACCGACCCTGCCGAAGGATCACTTGATGGTGGTCAACCTGTCCGGCCGTGGCGACAAAGACATGCAGACCGTCATGCACCATATGGACCTTTCTCAACAAGAGCATGCAAAGCAGGAGAAACACTGATGAGCCGCCTGCAAACTCGCTTTGCCCAACTCAAAGAACAAAACCGCGCCGCCCTGGTGACCTTCGTTACCGCCGGCGACCCAGGCTATGACACCTCGCTGGCCATCCTCAAAGGTTTGCCCGCCGCTGGCGCCGACGTGATCGAGCTGGGCATGCCCTTCACCGACCCGATGGCCGACGGCCCGGCGATCCAGTTGGCTAACATCCGTGCGCTGGAAGCCAAGCAGAACCTGGTGAAAACCCTGCAAATGGTCCGCGAGTTCCGCAAGGACAACAATGACACGCCGCTGGTGTTGATGGGCTACTTCAACCCGATCCACAAATACGGTGTGCCGCAGTTCATCGCCGACGCCAAGGAAGCCGGTGTGGATGGCCTGATCGTGGTCGACATGCCGCCTGAGCATAACGGCGAACTGTGCGACCCGGCCCAGGCCGCCGGTATCGACTTTATCCGCCTGACCACGCCGACCACCGATGACGTGCGCCTGCCGACCGTCCTCAACGGCAGCTCCGGCTTTGTGTACTACGTGTCGGTAGCCGGTGTGACCGGTGCTGGCGCCGCTACCCTGGAGCACGTCGAAGAAGCCGTGACTCGCCTGCGTCGGCATACCGACCTGCCGATCAGCATTGGTTTCGGTATCCGCACCCCGGAACAAGCCGCAGCGATCGCGCGCTTGGCGGACGGTGTGGTGGTGGGTTCGGCGCTGATCGATCACATCGCCAATGCCAGCAATGACCAACAAGCCATCGACGGCGTGTTGAGCCTCTGCGCGGCGCTGTCGGAAGGCGTACGTAACGCCCGTAAGTAAAGGCCCCGTAACCAGTAGGTAAAGTTCCTGATACAGAGGAATCAACCCGCTCGGGCACAGCCTAAACAGCAAGACCAAGGGATTTCGAACCTCGTTCGAGATCCCTTTTTTGTGTGTGTGCCCTGAGGAATACCCGATGAAAATGCCCAAATCCGTGATTGCAGGCCTTGGCGTGCTGGTGCTCGGCGCCAGCGCCCTGGTGCAGGCCGCGCCGTACGACCAAGGCGGCCCTGACCGTGGCGGTCCACCAGGCCAGCACGAACAACGTGGCGACGAGCATCGCGGCCCGCAGGACAACCGTCGCGGCGGCCCACCCCAGGATTTCGGCCCGGTGCGGCAGATCATCCACGACAATCACGGCCAGTTCTCCCGTGGCGCACCGCCACCGCCGAATGTGCGCCTGGTGCGTGGCCAGCCGTTGCCGCGTGGCTACTACGGCGAACGCCTTGACGGCCGTGCCCTGGCACGCCTGCCGGTGTACCCGGGTTACGAATGGCGCCGCTCCGGGCCGGATGTGGTGCTGATCGCCGTGGGCACGGGCGTCGTTTATGAAATCCTGGATGGCGTGTTGAACTGACCACGCGACAGCTGCATTTCTTCCGCTAGGCTTGGAGGGGAACACACCGTTCCCCTCTTAACCCACTTCATGCCTATTGCCGTCTAACCACCTCTGCAAGCCACGTATTTCTTGCCTCTCGGTCGTTAAGTTATTCGCATCAGAAGTCATCTTTGGCTCCCCGGAGTACAACATGGCATTTGATCTCATCACCGCATCGGACCGCCGCCACTCAACCTTACAAAAAGGCTTCAACCTGCGCTGGCCACTGGGCAATGTGCAGGGTCAATCCGCACCTAATGGCGCCGACCTGATTTACCTTTGTTACACCCCGCAGGACATCATCGCCGCAGCCGCTCAGGCGCTGGCGGTGCCCAATGGCCGGATCACCGTGCGCAGCGGCGGTCATTGCTATGAAGGTTTCGTGTCGAACAAGATGCCCAACAGCATCAATGAGGCACTGTCGATTCTGGATATCAGCCAACTCAACCAAGTGCTGTACGACGCCAACGGACAGATCCGCTCCGACCTGGTACCCACCTCACCTCATCGCTACAGCTTTCGCCTGGAAGCGGGCGGCCAGAACTGGGACGCCTACGTAGCGCTGTACAAATTGGCTAACAAGAGCCTGCCCGGCGGCTCGTGTTACTCGGTCGGGCTGGGAGGCCATATCTGCGGGGGCGGCTATGGGTTGCTGTCGCGCAAGGATGGTTTGGTGTGCGACTGGTTGAGCGGTGTCGATATGCTCGTGCCAAACGCCCAAGGCGACGGCCTGATACCGGTGCATGTAGCCCGCAATAGCACAGATCAGGACGAGCTGGATCTGTTTGCCGCGTGCTGCGGCGCAGGCGGCGGGCAGTTCGGGATTATCACCAGCTACTACTTCGAAGACTTGCCTGACGCCCCCAATGAAGTGCTGTGGCTGGTGATGGAGTGGGACTGGTCGCTGCTGACCAAGCCAGCGCTCGACAACCTGCTGACGGCTTATCAGGACTGGTTTGCCCGCAACCAAGCCCACCCAGACACCTGGGGCCTGGCGACCAAGTTGGAAATGCGCCATCAGAACACCGGCAATGTCACCCTGGATGTTCATTATGTGGACAAGGATGGCGGGCTGAATGATCGGGCAGCCTTCGATGATTTCGTGACCGCCATGCTCAATGCCATCGGCATTCCCGCCACCGAATGCCTCAGCCAACTACCCACGACCCACCTGCCACGCAGCAACCCGGCAGGGCGCACGATCAACTCACTGTCGACGGCGCTGGCGGCCACACGTCAAATGGATTGGCTGCATTGCCAGCAGACACTCAACGGGTCCGGGCCCAACCAGCGTGGCCGGTATAAGTCGGCTTACCAGACAGGCGTGTTCACCCCAACGGTGCTGCAGGCGATCTGGGACACGCTGACGTGGAATGATTCTGAGAAATTTCTGACTCAAAGCCTGATCCAGATCCAGTCGTTCGGTGGGCAGATCAATGAAGCCAGCGCCGCAGTCCGCCGTGAATCATCAGTCGCGCAGCGCTCGTCGTACTTGAAGTGGCAACCACAGTGCTATTGGCGTGATGAAGAGATCGCGGCGGATCAAGCACATGAGAAGTGGATCCAAGGGTTGTTTTTCGCAGCCTTCGCCAATGACAGTGGCGTTCCGGTCAATGCCCAATTCCAGGGGTGCTACATCAATTACCCGGACCGCGACATGCTGTTTATTGGCGGCGACCCAAGCAAGGGCCTGAACCCGCAGTGGTACAAGATCTTCTTCCCTGACCTCATGATCGAAAGCCGCCTGCGCCGCACCAAACAGCGCTGGGACCCGCTGAATGTGTTCCGCAACGAAATGTCTGTGCCATGACCCAGGGCAGAGGGCGACCGCGAGGTCGCCCTTTTTTTTACAACTCGATCCGCTCGACCTTGCCGACCAGCAAGATGTAGGACAGCGCCCCAAGCAACGCCAGCACCGCGATATAGGTAATCGCTGGCGCAAACGAATCACCGCTGGCCAGAAAGCCAATCACGATCGGCGTGGCAATCGCCGACAGGTTGCCGATGAAGTTGAACACACCACCGGTCAAACCCAGCAGCCGTGCAGGCGCGAGAGTCGAGACCAGCGACCAGGTGATCGACGCCAGGCCATTACCAAAGAACGCCACCGCCAGGAACGCAATCACCCACGCGGTCGAGTCCACATAGTTGGCGCCGATGATCGCCGTGGAAATCAGCAAACCGCCAATGATCGGCAGCTTGCGTGCAAAACCCACCGACGCGCCGCGACGAATCAACCAGTCGGAAAAAAGCCCGGAACACAGCACACCGACAAACGCCGCAAGGAACGGCAGCGATGCCAGCAGGCCGGACTTGATGAAGTCCATGCCGCGATACTTCACCAAATAGGTCGGGAACCACGTCAGGAAAAACCACAGTGTGGAGTTGAGGCAGAACTGCCCCAGGTAGATCCCCCAGAGTTTGCGCTTGCTCAACACGATGCCCAGGTCGACCCAACTGAACGGCGCCTTGACGGTTTTTTCCTGCATGTCGACCAGCCCGCCGCCTTCACGGATCAGCTCGATTTCCGCAGCGTTCGCGCCTTTGAAATCCTTGGGCTCGCGGTACACCGCGTACCAGATCACCGCCCACACAATCCCCACGCCACCGGTCGCCACAAACACCATGTGCCAGCCAAACGCATGCTGCAGCCAAGCCAGTACCGGCGTGAGAAATGCCAGCCCGACAAACTGGCCCGAGGTGTAGACGCCAATCGCCGTGGCGCGCTCACGCTCGGGAAACCAGGTGGTGACCACACGGCTGTTGATCGGATAGGCCGGCGCTTCCAGCGCGCCCACCGCCATGCGCAGCACGAACAACGCGATAAAGCTGGCGGCGAAGCCGAGCATTACGGTGGCGATGGACCACAACAGCAGTGCTGCGGTGTAGAGGATGCGCGGTGGCACGCGATCGACCAGCCAGCCACCGGGGATTTGCATGGCGGCGTAAGTCCAGCCGAAGGCGGAGAAGATCAGGCCGACGTGCACCGGGTCGATCCCCAGTTCACTGGTCAGCGCCGGGGCGGCGATCGACAGGTTGCTGCGGTCGAGGTAATTGATCACCACGGTGATGAATAACAGCACCATGATGAAAAAACGCTTTCTGGTAGGCGTGACTAAAGACGCCTGCCCGGTGAAGGATTCAGGGTGCATGAGGGGGTGCCTCTTCTTATGTTTATTGAGGACAAATCTTGCTGAAAGAACCCGGTCAATGTGGGAGCAGGCACGCCAGCGCCCACATTTTGAATGGGTTTCTTCAGAGAACTATCACCACTCGGCAAAGCTGCCGTCGGCATGGCGCCAGATCGGGTTGCGCCAGCGATGGCCGATGGCCGCGCGTTCGATCACGTATTCCTCGTTGATCTCGATACCCAGGCCCGGTCCGTTAGGGATTTTCACGAAGCCTTTGTCGTAATCAAATACACGCGGGTCCTTCACATAGTCGAGCAAGTCGTTGCTCTCGTTGTAGTGAATGCCCAGGCTTTGTTCCTGGATAAACGCGTTGTAGCAAACCGCGTCCAGTTGCAGGCAAGCCGCCAAGGCAATCGGGCCCAGCGGGCAGTGCAGGGCCAGGGCCACGTCGTAGGCTTCGGCCATGTTGGCGATCTTGCGGGTTTCGGTGATGCCGCCGGCGTGGGAGGCGTCCGGCTGGATGATGTCGACGTAGCCTTCGCTGAGCACGCGCTTGAAGTCCCAGCGCGAGAACAGGCGCTCGCCCAGGGCAATCGGGGTGCTGGTCAACGGTGCCAGCTCCTTGAGGGCTTCGTAGTTTTCGCTGAGCACTGGCTCTTCGATAAACATCAGTTTGTACGGGTCCAGTTCTTTCATCAGCACCTTGGCCATGGGCTTGTGCACCCGGCCATGGAAGTCGACGCCAATGCCGACGTTCGGGCCGACCGCATCACGCACGGCGGCGACGTTGGCCAAAGCCAGGTCGACTTTTTCGAAGCTGTCGACGAACTGCAATTCTTCGGTACCGTTCATTTTCACCGCAGTGAAGCCACGGGCCACGGCTTCCTGGGCAGCACGAGCGGTGTCGGCCGGGCGGTCGCCGCCGATCCACGAGTACACGCGAATCTTGTCACGTACCTGGCCACCGAGCAGGTCGCTGACCGACACGCCAAGAGCCTTGCCCTTGATGTCCCACAGCGCCTGGTCGATACCGGCGAGGGCGCTCATGTGCACGGCGCCGCCGCGGTAGAAACCCCCGCGATAGAGCACGGTCCAGATGTCTTCGATGTTGCGTGGGTCTTTGCCGATCAGGTAGTCGGACAGTTCTTCGACGGCAGCCGCCACGGTGTGGGCGCGGCCCTCGACTACGGGCTCACCCCAGCCGGTCACACCCTGGTCGGTCTCGACCTTGAGGAAGCACCAGCGCGGCGGGACGATAAAGGTCGTCAGTTTGGTGATTTTCATCTGTTATCTCTCTTATAGATGCGGCGCCTGTGGGCGCGAAACTTGAATTCAGTTCAGGGCTTTCCAGGCGGCGACATACGCCTGGGCGCGGCTCGCTACCTGATCCACTGTCATGCCCGGTTTGAACAACCCGGAACCCAGCCCGAAGCCTTTGGCGCCGGCGTCGATAAACACCTGCATGTTGTCCGGGGTGATGCCACCCACCGGCAGCAACAACGTGCCTGCCGGCAATACCGCCAGCCACGCCTTGATCACCGACGGGCCCATTTGCTCGGCCGGAAACAACTTCAACACATCGGCACCTTCGGCCAGTGCGGCGAAGGCTTCGGTGGGCGTTGCTACACCCGGTGAAAGGAACAGGCCCGCTGCTTTGGCGGCGCGCAATACCTTGGCATCGCTGTGGGGCATCACGATCACCTGGCCACCAGCGGCTTTCACCTGCTCGACCTGCTCAGGCAGCAACACCGTACCGGCACCGATCAGGCAATCGGCGGGCAGGCTGTCGCGCAGGGTGCGGATGCTGGTGTAAGGGTCGGGCGAATTCAGCGGGACTTCGATCACCCGAAATCCGGCCTCGTACAGCACCTGGCCAACGGCCTTGGCTTCGTCCGGGCGGATACCGCGCAGGATGGCGATCAAACCGTTTTGCGCGAGTGCTTGCTTGAGCATGTCAGGCCTCCGATACAGGTTGAGTGAGCCCGGCCGCCACTGCCAGTTGCCACAGGCCGCGTTCGCTGGCTTCCTGCGCCAGGCTGACGTGGGCGAAGCCGCAGAGGGCCAGGGCGCGTTGATAGCGGGCGCAGAGTGGCGCGGCACCGACCAGAATGATCGGCGTGTGTTTGGCCTTGCCGGGCAAGCCGGCGAGTTCATGGCCGATGAGCAAACCCGAGAGGTAATCGGGCTGTTCGTCGGGGGCGAGTTCGGCGGTGAGCCCAAGGGTGCGCGCGCTGAACAAGGTGGACAGCACGCCGCGCTGGCCGTCTTTGGAGAGCGCCACTTGCACGCCTCGGTCAAACGCTTCGACTTGGAATATTTCAGACGGTTGCTGGGTACGGCCGAGGATGCTGTGCTTGCTCAGTACTGCAAACAGCTCACCGGTCATGAAGGTGTCGAAGTGAGTGATGCAGCCATCGACCACCTCGACCCACTTGGAATGGCTGCCGGGCAGGCCGATCAATACATCGGCGCCCAACCCTTGCAGCACGCCCAATACTTGGGTTTCTTCGCCGCGCATGACGTTAGGCAAACCGACCTGCTCGATTACACCGGGCACGATATGCACATCGACCCCACGCAAGCTGCGCACCTTATGCAGCGCCTGGCCCAGGCGGGCAACGTCAACCGGCGTATTGCGGTAAGCCGCTTCGCTCCAACCCTGGGCGCTGCCGACCATGCCACAGGCGATCACCGGGAGGCCGGGTTGCGCCTCGAGCCAATCCCCGCACGCCGCATCGAACGCCAACTCAAAGCCATCGCTGCAGCGCACGCCGGCGATGTCGCGGGGCTCGCTGGGCAAATGCATGATGCCCCACGCCAGCGAGCGCTGTTCCAGCACTACGCCTGCGGGGCCGAGTTTATAAGCACGAAGGGAACTGGTTCCCCAATCGAGCGCGATCAATTGCGCCTGCATCGCTTCACCTGAGTTCTGAGCGGATGCAGCGAATATAAACCTACGCGCGAGGAAGTCTCAATATATAAATATCAATCCCATATTTAGGGATGGCATTTAAGAAAAAGCTGACAAGTTCAGTTCCCGCATGGCCCCCATCCAGATGGCATAGTCGGTGTGATCTTTCAGGTCATCGCCGGTATCCGGGTGCAGGAACACCACCAGCCCATTGCGATGGATGACCAGCCACGGCAACACCACGCCAATGTATTCGGCGTCGAACGCGAGCTGGCAGCTCCAGTCCGGGTGCGGGCCCACGGGCCGTTCGTGCACACGGCCCATGCGCAGCGGGAAAAGCTTGGCGGCGTCTTCGCACAAGGTGCGCGCCTGCTCAATGGTGCTGGCGTCAAAGTAGATATGGGCGTGATAGCCCTTGATACGTTGCATGACCGACTCCGGATCCAATGTGCGCCAAATCCTAGACCGCAATGGACGGCAGGGCCAGCCCGGTCAGCGACTGCGCGCTGCTGGCCTGCTCGGCCACCAGCCAGTCGACAAACCGCTCCACCAGCTGCCCCCGGCGTTTGCGTTGGGGCTGCACCACGTAATAGCCGAAACGCGAGATGACGGTGTCGCTGAGCGGTCGGCACAGCCAGTTCTGCTCCAACAGGTTATCCACCAGATGGCGCCAACCGATGGCCAGACCCTGGCCGGCAATCGCGGCCTGGATCAGCAGCGTGTAGTTGTCGAAGCGCAGTTGGCCGGGCGTGGGCGCCGTGGCGATGCCCAGTTCGCGAAACACGCCGCTCCAGTCGAACCACTGGCTGTTATTTTCCTGGCGCAGGTGCAGCAAGGGGAAATCGTACAAATTTTGTACAGTCAGCGGTGTGGCCTGGTTCTTCAGCCACTGCGGGCTGCACACCGGGAACACTTCCTCGTTGAACAACCACAGGCTGTCGCCCTGCTTGAAACGCCCGTCGCCAAACAGCACCGCCACATCGATATCGCTGCGCAGGGTGGCGTGGTTGCGTTCGCTGGTCACCAGGCTCACATCCACCTGGGGGTTGGCTGCGTGAAAGCGATGCAAACGCGGCATCAGCCAATAGGCGGCGAATGCGAAGTCGGTGGCCACTTGCAGCACCTCGTGCTGATCCTGCTCGGTAATCGCACTGAGGCCCGCGTTGATGGCCTGTAAACCGCCCTGCACATGCTCGAACAACAGGGCACCGGCGTCGGTCAGTTCGATACCCCGGTAGATCCGATCAAACAAACGGATCGCCAGTTGCTCTTCCAGGCGCTTGATCTGCTGGCTGATGGCCGGTTGGGTGGTGCCCAGCTCCATCGCGGCGGCGGTAAAGCTGCGGTGGCGCGCTGCGGCTTCGAAGGCGCGCAGCAAATCGAGGGACACGTCACCGAGGGCTTCATACATAAGCTGTGCTTATCCTAGACATTGCTTTTCATGGGCTTTACCCCAATTTCCATGGGCTGCATGCTCATTCGCATAAACACCGCCTATGGAATGCCGAGAACCCATGAAGCGCAAGAACATTCTTTTTATCATGGCCGATCAAATGGCCGCGCCGTTGCTTCCGTTCTACGGTTCTTCGCCTATCAAGCTGCCTAATCTAAGCCGCCTCGCCGCACAGGGTGTGGTGTTCGATGCGGCGTACTGCAACAGCCCGTTATGCGCGCCGTCGCGCTTCACGCTGGTCAGCGGCCAGTTGCCGAGCAAGATCGGCGCCTACGACAACGCCGCCGATTTTCCCGCCGATGTACCGACCTATGCCCACTACCTGCGTCGCCTCGGCTACCGCACGGCGTTGTCGGGCAAGATGCACTTCTGCGGGCCAGACCAACTGCACGGTTATGAAGAACGCCTGACCAGCGATATTTACCCCGCCGACTACGGTTGGGCGGTGAACTGGGACGAGCCGGACGTACGCCCGACTTGGTATCACAACATGTCCTCGGTGCTACAAGCCGGCCCGTGCGTGCGCACCAACCAGCTGGATTTCGACGAAGAAGTGGTGTTCAAGGCGCAGCAATACCTGTTCGACCACATCCGCGAGGACGGCGACCAGCCGTTCTGCCTGACCGTGTCGATGACGCACCCACACGATCCGTACACAATTCCCAAGCCTTTCTGGGACCTGTACGACGACGCCGACATCCCGTTGCCTGCAACGCCCGCGCAAGGTGATCTCGACCCGCACTCCCAGCGCCTGCTCAAGGTCTACGACCTGTGGGACAAGCCGCTGCCTGTGGATAAGATTCGTGATGCGCGCCGTGCCTACTTCGGCGCGTGCAGCTACATCGACAACAATGTCGGCAAGCTTCTGCAAACCCTGGAAGACACCGGCCTGGCTGACGACACGGTCATCATCTTCTCCGGCGACCACGGCGACATGCTCGGCGAGCGCGGCCTCTGGTACAAAATGCACTGGTTTGAAATGGCCGCCCGCGTGCCGCTGCTGGTCAGTGCGCCGGGGCAATTCGCGCCGGGCCGCGTAACCAAGGCCGTCTCCACCGCCGACCTGCTGCCGACGCTGGTGGAACTGGCCGGCGGCGAGCTTGACCCGCGCCTGCCGCTGGACGGCCGCTCGCTGGTCCCGCACTTGCAAGGGCAGGGCGGGCACGACGAAGTGTTTGGCGAATACATGGCCGAAGGCACTGTCAGCCCGCTGATGATGATTCGCCGGGGTGCCTACAAATTCATCTACAGCGAAGACGACCCTTGTCTACTGTTCGATGTACACAACGACCCGCACGAGCGGGAAAACCTCAGCCAGTCACCGGAACACCGGCCACTGTTCGAGGCGTTTTTGAGTGAGGCGCGGGCCAAATGGGACATCCCGGCGATCCACCAACAGGTGCTCGCCAGCCAACGTCGCCGTCGCCTGGTGTTTGAAGCACTGACCCAAGGCAAGCTGAAGAGCTGGGATCACCAGCCATGGGTGGACGCCAGTCAGCAGTACATGCGCAACCACATCGACCTCGACGACCTGGAGCGCAAGGCACGTTATCCACAACCCTGCCAAAACCAATAAATAGACTGAGGGAAGGCCATGCAAAAGTTGACTGTAGTGCTGGGTATGTTGGTGTTGAGTAGCGCCAATGTGTACGCGGACGCCAGTTGCGAGACCGTGAAGATGGCTGATCCGGGCTGGAGCGATATCGCCGCCACCAATGCCATCACCGGTTTTTTGCTGACGGGCATGGGCTATAAGGCCAAGGTCGACACCCTCGCGGTGCCAATCACTTTTGGTGGGCTCAAGGACGGCCAGGTGGATGTGTTCCTGGGCAATTGGATGCCGGCGCAGCAGGGCTTTTACGACAAATTCGTGGCCAATGGCGATGTGGTGCAACTGGCGAAAAACCTCGACGGCACCGAGTTCACCCTCGCCGTGCCCGACTACGTATGGGACGCCGGGGTGCATGACTTTGCCGACCTGAACACGTTTGCGGACAAGTTCGACAAGAAAATCTATGGCATCGGCTCCGGTGCGCCGGCGAATATCTCGCTGCAGGAGATCATCAAGAAGAACGACTTCGATCTCGGCCAGTGGAAGCTGGTGGAGTCCAGCGAACAGGCGATGCTTGCCGAAGTCTCGCGGGCCGTTAAGAAGCAGAAATTCGTCACCTTCCTTGGCTGGACGCCACACCCGATGAACGTGCAATTGAAAATGCACTACCTCAAAGGCGGCGAGAAATACTTTGGCGACACTGGCAGCGTGTACACCCTGACCCGCAAGGGTTACGCACAGGCCTGTCCGAACGTAGGCAAATTGCTGACCAACCTGAGTTTTACCCAGGAGATGGAGAACAGCATCATGGCTGAGGTGGCCAACAACAAGGTCAGCAATGCGGATGCGGCGAAAGCGTGGATCAGGGCGAATCCGGCGGTGCTGGATAAATGGCTGGACGGCGTAAAAACCCTGGATGGCAAGGATGCGTTGGCGGCGGTAAAAGCCAAACTCTAAAGCCCAACACCAATCCCTTGTGGAAGCTGGCTTGCCAGCTTCCACAAGATCCGGTGTGTACTGATACCCTGAGCCAAACCTTTTCTACCCGAGCCTTCGATGCCCCGGCCCAACCGCCACACACTTTTCCCCTTCCTCGCCTGGCTCCCGCGCCAAACCCGCGCCAGCGTCGGACGCGATGCAATCGTCGGTCTCAGCGGCGCCGTGCTCGCGCTGCCGCAGTCGATTGCCTACGCGCTGATCGCGGGTCTCCCACCCGAGTACGGCCTGTATGCCGCGATCATCCCAGTATTGATCGCCTGCCTCTGGGGCTCATCCTGGCACCTGATCTGCGGCCCCACGGCGGCGATCTCCATTGTGCTCTACGCCAGCGTCAGTCCGTTGGCCGTGCCGGGGTCACAGGACTACATCACGCTGATCCTGCTGCTGACATTCCTTGCCGGGGTGTTTCAGTGGTTACTCGGCATGCTGCGCTTTGGCACTTTGGTGAATTTCGTCTCCCATTCGGTGGTGCTGGGTTTCACCCTGGGTGCTGCGGTCGTGATCGCACTGGGGCAGTTGCCCAACCTGCTGGGCCTGGATTTGCCGAGCCAGGCCACGGCGATCAAGAGTTTACTGGCGCTTGTGGATCACGGTGGAGAATGGGACCACGCCTCTCTCACCCTTGGCCTAGGCACTTTGCTGGTCGGCGCACTGCTCAAATACCTGGTGCCCCGCTGGCCGACGCTGTTGATCGCCCTGGCACTCGGCAGCCTGGCGGCGTGGCTGTGGCCCGCCCTGTTCGGACATGTGGCACGGGTCAGTTCGTTTATCGGCAAACTGCCACCGTTCAGCCCGTTGCCGATGGACCTGGACATGATCCTGCGCCTGCTGCCCAGCGCCGTGGCGGTGGGCATGTTGGGGCTGGTGACCAGCCTGTCGATTGCCCGCTCGCTGTCGGCGCGTTCACAGCAATTGCTTGATGCCAACCAGGAAGTCCGTGCGCAGGGTTTATCCAATATCGTTGGCGGATTTTTCTCCGGCTATCTGTCGGCCGGCTCCTTTACCCGCTCGGGCCTCAGCTATGAGGCGGGCGCCTGCTCGCCGTTGGCCGGCGTGTTTTCCGCGCTGTGGGTGGCGTTGTTCGCGTTGTTGGGTGCGGCGCTGATCGCGCACATTCCAATCCCGAGCATGGCCGCGAGCATCCTGCTGATTTGCTGGGGTTTGGTGGACCATCGCGGCATTCGCGCGTTGTTCCGCGTCAGTCGCGCTGAGTTTGTGGTGATGAGCCTGACGTGCGTGGCGACCTTGTTGCTGGAGCTGCAAACGGCGATTTACGCCGGGGTATTGGCGTCGCTGTTTTTCTATCTCAAACGCACGTCGCAACCTCGGGTTCAGCAATGGCGAGACGGGGATGAAGATGTGCTGCGGGTGGGCGGCTCGATCTTTTTTGGCGCCAGCCATTATCTGCAGGTACGCCTGCAAAGTTTGCAGGGCGAGCGGGTGGTGATTGAGGCGCAGCAGATCAACTTTATCGATTATTCGGGGGTGGAGATGCTGCACCAGGAAGCGCGAAGGTTGAAGGGGTTGGGGCGAAGTTTGACATTGCGCCGGGCCAGGCCGCAGGTGGTGGAAGAACTGAAGAAGCTGGAAGGACCGGCAAACTGCCCCCTCCATTTCGAAGACTGAACGCAGTTAAAACTGTGGGAGCTGGCTTGCCTGCGATAGCGGTGGATAAGCCATTACATCTGTATCTGCTGGACCGCCATCGCAGGCCAGCCAGCTCCCACATTAGATCTTCATGGGCGTGAAATCAGTTGGCAGCCAACTGCCGGCGCAGCTCAGCCAACACCGGCGCCGACTCCGGGCGCACACCGCGCCACAGGTAGAAAGCTTCGGCCGCTTGCTCCACCAACATGCCCAACCCATCCATTGCCACGGCTGCGCCTTGTTCAGTCGCCCAGCGGCAGAACGGGGTAGGTTCCTTGGCATACATCAGGTCGTAGCAAAAGGTCTTACCCGGCTCGATCAGGCTGCCAGCAATCGGCGGTACATCGCCTGACAGGCTGGCCGACGTAGCGTTGATGATCACGTCCACCGGCTCACGCAGCCAGTCGAACCCACTGGCAGACACCGGGCCCAAATCGGCAAACAACTCGGCAAGCAACTCCGCCTTTTCCACCGTTCGGTTGGCGATGATCAGCGAAGCCGGCTGCTCGGCCAGTAACGGCTCCAGCGCGCCGCGCACCGCCCCACCGGCGCCCAGCAGCAGGATGCGTTTGCCTTGCAACGTCAACCCGGCGTTGACCTTGAGGTCGCGCACCAGGCCAGCACCGTCGGTGTTGTCGCCGAGCAGGGTGCCGTCGGCGAGTTTACTCAACGTGTTCACCGCGCCAGCGCGTTGGGCGCGCTCGGTGAGGGTGTTGGCCAGGCGGTAGGCGTCTTCCTTGAACGGCACAGTCACATTGGCGCCACGGCCTTGTAGGAAAAACTCACGGGCGCAGCCGGTGAAATCCGCAAGCGGCGCAAGCAAGGTGCTGTAGTCCAGTTGCTCGCCCGTCTGCTCGGCGAACATGCGGTGGATCAGCGGCGATTTGCTGTGGCCGATGGGGTTGCCAAATACCACATAACGATCCATCAGACCGCCGCCTTGGGCGCAGCGATGCCCAGCCAATCGCGGTCTTGCAGGAAGTAATCGGTAAGGCGCGCTTCTTCGCTGCCAGCCTCAGCCTTCCAGTCATAGCTCCAGCGCACTTGCGGCGGCAGCGACATCAGGATCGACTCAGTGCGCCCGCCCGATTGCAGGCCGAACAGGGTGCCACGGTCGTAGACCAGGTTGAATTCAACGTAGCGGCCGCGACGGAATTCCTGGAATTCGCGCTGTTGCTCGGTGTACGCGATGGCCTTGCGCCGTTGCACGATCGGCAGGTAGGCGTCGATAAAAGCGTCGCCGATGGCGCGGATGAAAGCGAAGCAGGTGTCGAAGTCCCACTCGTTCAAGTCATCGAAGAACAGGCCGCCAATGCCACGCGGTTCGTTGCGGTGCTTGATATGAAAATAACTGTCGCACCAAGCCTTGTAGCGCGAATACACGTCCGCGCCGAATGGCGCACAGGCCTGCTCGGCCACGCGGTGCCAGTGGATGCAGTCTTCTTCGTTACCGTAGTAGGGCGTGAGGTCGAAGCCGCCGCCAAACCACCACACCGGCTCTTCGCCTTCTTTTTCGGCGATGAAAAAGCGCACGTTGGCATGAGAGGTCGGCACATGGGGATTATGCGGGTGGATCACCAGCGACACGCCCAGGGCCTCAAAGCCGCGACCGGCCAACTCTGGGCGATGCGCGCTCGCGGACGGTGGGAGACCGCTGCCAAATACGTGGGAAAAGTTAACGCCGCCTTTTTCAATCACCGAACCGTTTGCGATCACACGGGTGCGACCGCCGCCGCCCGCAGGCCGGGTCCAGGCGTCTTCGATAAAGCGAGTGTCCGTCTCGAAGGTTTCCAGGGCGCTGCAAATGCGGTCTTGCAGGTCAAGCAGGTAGGCTTTTACGGCCTCGGTGCGGGTAGTCATGGCATCACCTTGAATCGGGCAAAGCTACGCGAAGCCATTGGGCGTCGGCGGCAAATGGGCGCACAGGATAACACCGCACCCCATTGCGTCGCAGTTGACGAAGATCAAGCTTAGGAGTTCGATAGGCGGCTACGCGAGTTCGAACCAAGGAGAAGGCAGATGGCAAAACGTATCCAGTTCAGTGCCCATGGCGGCCCCGAAGTGCTTGAGTATGTCGACTACACGCCAGCGGAGCCTGGCCCGCAGCAGGTTCGCGTACGTAACGAGGCGATCGGCCTGAACTTCATCGACACCTATTTCCGCAGTGGTCTGTACGCGCCGCCAGCCCTGCCATCGGGCTTGGGCGCAGAAGGCGCCGGCGTGGTCGACGCGGTCGGCAGCGAAGTCACCCAATTCAAGGTCGGCGACCGTGTGGCCTACGGCAGTGGTCCGTTGGGTGCCTACAGCCAATTGCACGTGCTGCCCGCCGCCCACCTGGTGCACCTGCCGGACGAGATCAGCTTCGAACAAGCGGCCGGCGCCATGCTCAAGGGCCTGACCGTACAGTACCTGCTGCGCCAGACCTATGAAGTGAAAGCCGGTGAAACCATCCTGTTCCACGCCGCTGCCGGTGGCGTGGGCTCGCTGGCCTGCCAATGGGCCAAGGCCCTGGGCGTGAAGTTGATCGGTACCGTCAGTTCGCCGGAAAAGGCCGCACTGGCCAAATCCCTCGGCGCCTGGGAAACCATCGACTACAGCAAGGAAAACGTCGCACAGCGCGTGCTGGAATTGACCGACGGCAAAAAAGTGCCGGTGGTGTACGACGGCGTCGGCAAGGACACTTGGCTGACCTCGCTGGACAGCGTGGCGCCGCGCGGGCTGGTGGTGAGCTTCGGCAACGCGTCAGGCGCGGTGGATGGGGTGAACCTGGGGATTCTGTCGGCCAAGGGCTCGCTGTATGTCACCCGGCCTACCTTGGCGACCTATGCCAATAATCCGCAGAACTTGCAGGAGATGGCTGATGACCTGTTCTCGATGATCAAGAGCGGCAAGGTGCGTATTGATATCAACCAGCGGTATGCGCTGGCGGATGCGGCGAAGGCACAGACGGCGTTGTCGGGGCGGCGGACTACTGGGTCGACCATTCTCCTGCCATAAGGCTATGGATATCTGGAGTCTGTAAGGGCCTCATCGCGGGCAAGCCCGGCTCCCACATTTGACCGCGTTGTCATGAAGGACACCGATCAACTGTGGGAGCCGGGCTTGCCCGCGATGGCCATGACTCGGTCTCAGGAAGGCCGCACCACCTCACCCGTCACCAAATCCCGAATCAGGCTCGGGTTCTTGCGCCCACCCAACGCACCACCCAACACCAGATCCACCTGCCCACGGAAATACTGCTCCACGCGAATCCGTGTGCGCGCAGCCGGGCGCCCCTGAGGGTTGGCCGAGGTGGAAATCAACGGCCCCACCAACGAGCACAAATCCCGCACCAGCGGATGATCAGTGACCCGCACCGCCACGGTGTCGTGCACACCTGTTACCCATTCCGGCAGCAACCCCTGGTGAGGCACCAGCCAGGTGTTCGGGCCAGGCCAGGTGCTGGCCATGCGATCGATCCAATCCTGCGGGAAGTCTTCGAACAGAAAGTCGAACTGGCGGATATTGTCCGCCACCAGGATCAGGCCCTTGTCCACCGAGCGGTTCTTGATGGCGAGCAAACGGTCCACTGCTTCTTCATTCCACGGGTCGCAGCCCAAGCCCCAGACCGCTTCGGTCGGATAGGCAATCACCGCGCCTGCGCGAATTTCTCGTGCGGTTTCCAGCACACGCCACCGGTTGACCATTGTTTACTCTCCAGACTAAAGCTCTGCGCAGTTTACCGATCTTCTTTACAAAACCTAGCAGCGCGCAAGCCAGCGCCCATTTTCACAGATAACCTGACCTTCCAGCTCCAACTCGGTCAGCGTCGCCAGCACCTGGGACAACGGGCGCCCGCTGGCAATCACCAAGGCCTCACTGGTCTGGGGTGCTGCGTGCAACAGCGCCACCAGCGGATGGATGACAGGCATCGGCGCCGGGCGCGACAGCGCTTGCCAGCCACGCAAACCTTCAAGGATGTGCTCGATGGTCTCCACCAGCACAGCGCCGTCGCGGATCAACTGATGACAGCCCTTGGCGCCGGGATGATGGATGGAGCCCGGGATCGCATACACCTCACGCCCCTGCTCGGCGGCCAGCTTCGCGGTGATCAGCGAACCACTGGCCATGCTGGCTTCCACCACCAGTACGCCCAGGGACAAACCACTGATGATCCGGTTACGCCTGGGGAAGTTGCTGGCCTGGGGCGGTGCGTCCAGTGGAAACTCGGAAACCACGGCGCTGCCCTGGTCAATCATCGCCTCCGCGAGCCGTCTGTGGCGTTGTGGATAAAAATTTTCGAGCCCAGTGCCGAGTACGCCGATTGTCTGACCGCCCACATCCAATGCCGCTTGATGGGCTGCGCCGTCGATGCCTAATGCAAGGCCACTGGTGATGACAAAACCGGCGCTCGCCAGACTGCGCGAAAACGCAGCGGCGGTGTCCATACCAGGACGAGAAGCGCGACGACTTCCGACCATCGCCAGTTGCGGTCTTTCCAGGATTGAAGGGTCACCGGCGACGAATAAAAGCGGCGGCGCATCGTCAATCTCGGCGAGCAGAGCGGGGTACTCCGGTTGGTCCCACATCAGCAAATGCTGGGTCGGGAACGCCAGCCAGGCCAATGCCGCACTGGCGCCGTCGCGGATCTCATGACTGCGCCGGGCATCGGCGCTGATGGCTGGCAACCCCAGCGAACGCCAGGCACTCGCAGGCGCGCTGATGGCCTTTGACGCCGAGCCGAACGCTTCGATCAGTAAGCGAAAACGCTTCGGACCCAGTTCCGGCAGCCTGTGCAAGCGTAGTCGGGCTTCCAGTTCTGACGGGGATACTTCGCGGTTGTTTATGGGATGCATGTGATCGTCCTTGACCGGAACAAGCTGTGGATAACTCTGTTGGTAACTTATTTAGCAGGCTATTTATTGTGTTTGATGGGCAGTCTTGAAACGGTCCATTACCGCCAGCGGCCGTGAAGCACTGAGCACCAGGCCGTAACTGAGCTTTTCGTAGGTGCGAAACACCAGCAGGGTGCCGGCGCGTTCATCAGGGAGTTGCGTCGGCGCGCCAGTGAGGCTGTCGCGGACGGTGGCGCCGGTCTTGATCACGCTGAGCAGTTGGCCTTCGACCAGACCATCGCGTCGGCCTTTGTTGAGGGTCACCGCGTCGAGCACGCTGATGTGCGTAACACCCTTGGGGATATCGATGATGTGTCCTTCAACAAAGGGCACGGTGGGCGCGGTCGCAAGGGTTGTCGGGTCGATAGGTGGTTGTGCACGCAGCAAGCGGTCTCCGGCGCGCACCTCCTGCGTGACGCGCTGTACGGTCAGGGTAGTAAGGTCGCCCGCCACGACAAATCGCGCAGTACCAATGTCGTCGGCGTTAACGCCCAACAGCTCTTTAGTCACCGGGTCGGTGTAAACCTTGCCTCGTCGGAATATTCCGTAATTCGGCTGGGAAGGCTCCAAGTCGCCCCTGGCATATACCCGCTCGCCATTGGCACCCAGCACTCGGCCAGCATCGGCGGCAACGATGTACGGCGCGTTGTCCAGGTCTCGAGGCGAATCAAGAATGCGGTTATGCAGTAAAAAGCGCTGGATAGCCTGTTGCGTCGGCTGATCCAGCCGCTGCACGGGCGGCGGCACCAGGGCCATGGCGAACGGGGCCCACAACAGCAAGACGAGTAGCGATTTCCTCATGGGGTGAATCTCCTTTATTATGTGCGTTCGCGTGAAATGCCAGAGCCTTCGCGGCTTTTGGGTGTTTCACACCGGCGGTCTGGGTCCATCCCAACGCCGATTTGCCTCTACCTCACATGTGCAGCAATTACGCTTATGGCTATTTTGAACATCCTCGAATTCCCCGACTCGCGCCTGCGCACTGTCGCCAAGCCGGTGGCCGTAGTGGACGACAAGGTTCGTCAGTTGGTCGATGACATGTTTGAAACAATGTATGAAGCCCCGGGCATCGGCCTCGCCGCGACCCAGGTCAACGTGCATTTGCGTGTCGTGGTCATGGACCTGTCGGAAGACCGCAGCGAGCCGCGGGTGTACATCAACCCCGAGTTCGAACCGCTGACCGAAGAGATGGGCGAATACCAGGAAGGCTGCCTGTCGGTGCCGGAGTTCTATGAGAACGTCGAGCGACCGCTGCGCGTGAAGATCAAGGCCCTGGACCGCGACGGCAAGCCGTTCGAGCTGATCGCCGAAGGCCTGCTGGCGGTGTGCATCCAGCACGAGTGCGACCACCTCAACGGCAAGCTGTTTGTCGATTACCTGTCGACGCTCAAGCGCGACCGGATCAAGAAGAAGCTGGAAAAAAAGCATCGCCAGCAAGCTTGATGCCCTCCTTCCAAAGGCTTGCTGCGGCAAGCCTTTTTCTTTTGTGACTGCTTTTAACCGAGACCACCCATGACCGAGCCACTGCGCATTGTTTTTGCCGGCACTCCTGAATTCGCGGCCGAACACCTGAAGGCACTGCTTGCCAGCCCTTATGACATCGTCGCGGTGTACACCCAGCCGGATCGCCCGGCCGGTCGTGGGCAAAAACTGATGCCGAGCCCGGTCAAGCAACTGGCGCTGGAACACAACATTCCCGTGCTGCAGCCGCCAACCCTGCGTAACACCGAGGCTCAGGCCGAGTTGGCGGCCCTGAAGCCGGACCTGCTGGTGGTGGTGGCCTACGGCTTGATCCTGCCGCAAGTGGTGCTGGATATTCCGCGCCTGGGTTGCATCAACAGCCATGCGTCGCTGCTGCCGCGCTGGCGCGGCGCGGCGCCGATCCAGCGCGCGGTGGAGGCGGGTGACAGCGAAAGCGGCGTAACCGTAATGCGCATGGAGGCGGGTCTGGACACCGGCCCGATGCTGCTGAAAGTCACCACCCCGATCACCGCCCAAGACACCGGCGGCAGCCTGCACGATCGCCTTGCCGAGCTGGGCCCGCCCGCCGTAATCCAGGCCATCGCCGGCCTGGCTGCCGGCACCCTGGAAGGCGACGTGCAGGACGACAGCCTGGCCACCTACGCCCACAAGCTGAACAAAGACGAAGCGCGCATCGACTGGAGGCGCCCGGCCGTGGAGCTGGAACGCCTGGTACGCGCCTTCAACCCGTGGCCGATCTGCCACAGCACCCTCAACGGCGAAGCCTTGAAAGTACTGGCCGCGACCCTGGCCGAGGGCACAGGCGCGCCGGGTGAAATCATCGGCGCCAGCAAGGACGGCCTGTTGGTCGCTTGTGGCGAACAGGCGCTGTGCCTGACCCGTCTGCAATTGCCCGGTGGCAAGGCGCTTAATTTCAGCGATTTGTTCAACAGCCGTCGTGAGAAGTTTGCCCTGGGCACTGTTCTCGGGGTGGTCGCCCAATGAACCCGCGTCTGGCCGCCGCCAAGGCCCTTGCCGCCGTGCTCAACGGCAAGGCATCGCTGAACAGTTCGCTGCCCACGCAGATGGATAAGGTTGAAGACCGTGATCGCGGCTTCACCCAGGACCTGGCCTTTGGCACTGCTCGTTGGCAGCCACGCTTGTCGGCACTGGCCGCCAAGTTGCTGCAAAAGCCGTTCAAAGCTGCGGATGCCGACGTCGAGGCGCTGCTGCTGGTGGGCCTCTATCAGTTGCTCTACACCCGCGTACCCGCTCACGCCGCCATCGGCGAGACGGTCGGTTGCGCCGACAAGCTGAAAAAGCCCTGGGCCAAGGCCTTGCTCAACGCCGTGCTGCGCCGCGCCCAGCGCGAGAGTGAAGCGCTGCTGGCCGAACTGGAACATGACCCGGTGGTGCGCACCGCCCATCCGCGCTGGCTGCAAAAATCGTTGAAGGCGTTCTGGCCTGAGCAATGGGAAGCCATTTGCGCAGCCAACAATGCGCACCCGCCGATGATCCTGCGGGTCAATCGTCGTCATCACAGCCGCGACGCCTACCTGCAATTGCTCACCGACGCTGGCATCAACGCTACGCCGTGCGTGTACAGCGTCGACGGCATCGTGCTCGAAGCGGCCGCCGATGTGCGCAGCCTGCCGGGCTTTGTAGAAGGCTGGATCAGCGTGCAGGATGAAGCCGCACAATTGGCTGCCGACCTGCTCGACCTGGCGCCCGGCCAACGCGTGCTCGACGCCTGCTGCGCACCTGGCGGTAAGACCTGTCACATTCTGGAAGTCGAAACAGACCTCGCCGGTGTCGTCGCTGTCGACCTCGAAGCCAAGCGCCTGGTGCGCGTGCGGGAAAACCTTGCACGCCTGGGCCTCAGCGCCGAGCTGATCGCCGCCGATGGCCGTGACACCGCCACCTGGTGGGACGGCAAACCGTTCCAGCGCATTCTGCTCGATGCACCGTGCTCCGCCACCGGTGTGATCCGCCGCCACCCAGACATCAAGCTCACCCGCCAACCCGACGACATTGCCGCCCTGGCCGTGCTGCAAGGCGAGCTGCTCGACGCGCTGTGGCCGACCCTGGAAGTCGGCGGCATCCTGCTCTACGCCACGTGCTCCACCTTGCCGACTGAAAATACCGAGGTGATCGAAGCCTTCATCGCCCGCACCAGTGGTGCTCGGGAGCTGGATCTCGCCACAACCGCCGGCATCAAGCAGCCCCACGGTCGCCAACTGCTGGCGCAAGAAGGCGGACACGATGGCTTCTACTACGCCAAACTGATCAAGATTGCCGCCGCGCGCGGCTGAATGGTTTTAAGGGAGTGACCGGATGAAAATCATCATCCTTGGAGCAGGGCAGGTCGGCGGCACGCTGGCTGAACATTTGGCCAGCGAAGCCAACGACATCACCGTGGTCGACACCGACGCCGAGCGCCTGCGCAACCTCGGCGACCGCCTCGACATCCGCACCGTACAAGGCCGCGCGTCGTTCCCGACGGTGCTGCGCCAGGCCGGTGCCGATGACGCGGATATGCTGGTGGCTGTGACCAACAGCGACGAAACCAACATGGTCGCCTGCCAGGTCGCTCACACCCTGTTCCACACCCCGACCAAAATTGCCCGTGTGCGCGAAGCGGCCTACCTGACCCGCGCCGGTTTGTTCGACAACGACGCGATTCCAGTGGACGTATTGATCAGCCCGGAACAGGTGGTCACCCATTACATCAAGCGCCTGATCGAGATTCCGGGCGCCTTGCAGGTAATCGACTTTGCTGGCGGCAAGGCGCAACTGGTCGCGGTGAAGGCCTATTACGGCGGCCCACTGGTCGGCCAGCAACTGCGCCAGTTGCGTGAGCACATGCCCAACGTGGAAACCCGCGTCGCGGCGATTTTCCGGCGGGATCGGCCGATCCTGCCGCAGGGCGATACGGTGATCGAGGCCGACGACGAAGTCTTCTTCATCGCCGCCAAGGCGAATATTCGTGCCGTCATGAGCGAAATGCGCCGACTCGATGAGACCTACAAGCGCATCGTCATCGCGGGCGGCGGGCAGATCGGCGAGCGATTGGCCGAGGCCATCGAAAGCCGCTATCAGGTGAAGATTATCGAGATGAGCCCGGCACGCTGCCGGCATTTGTCCGACACCCTCGACAGCACCGTCGTACTCCAAGGCAGCGCCTCGGACCGCGACCTGCTGATGGAGGAGAACATTGCCGACGCGGATATCTTCCTGGCCCTGACCAACGATGACGAAGCCAACATCATGTCCTCCTTGCTGGCCAAGCGGCTGGGCGCGAAGAAGGTGATGACCATCATCAACAACCCGGCCTATGTCGACCTGATCCAGGGCGGCGATATCGACATCGCCATCAGCCCGCAGCTGGCCACCATCGGCACCTTGCTCGCCCACGTGCGCCGGGGCGACATCGTCAGCGTGCACTCCCTGCGCCGTGGCGCGGCGGAAGCCATCGAGGCCATTGCCCACGGTGACTCGAAGTCGAGCAAGGTGATCGGCAAGGCCATCCGCGATATCGGCTTGCCGCCGGGGACGACCATCGGCGCGATTATTCGTGACGAAGAGGTGATCATTGCCCACGACGATACGGTGATCGAAACCGGGGACCATGTGATCCTGTTCCTGGTGGATAAGAAACATATCCGCGATGTGGAGAAACTGTTCCACGTGGGGTTGAGCTTCTTCTAAATCGGGTATTCCACTGTGGCGAGGGAGCTTGCTCCCGTTGGACTGCGTAGCGGTCCCGTAGATTTTGCGAGCGCTTCGCACTCGAGCGGGAGCAAGCTCCCTCGCCACAACAGCCTTCTTTCGCTCAAGGTGACAGTAAATGCTCGAATCCCTGGAAAAAATGCTCGCCAAGGGCGTGGATAACTCACTGCTTCGCTTTGGTTTGGGCAAGGGTTATCTGGACTTGAAGGAAAACGCCAAGGCAGCGGAGCATTTGCACAAATGCGTCGAGTTCGATCCTAAGTATTCGGCGGCTTGGAAGCTGTTGGGCAAGGCACATATGGGATTGGAGGATCGCGCAGCGGCACGGCTGGCGTGGGAGAAGGGCATCGAAGCGGCCCAGGCCCATGGTGATAAACAGGCCGAAAAAGAGATGACGGTGTTCTTGAAGAAACTCGATCGCCAAACTTGAGCCGATCTTCTGTGGGAGCTGGCTTGCCTGCGATGCAGGCAACTCGGTCTCTCAGTTACACCGAGGTGATGCCATCGCAGGCAAGCCAGTTCTCACATCAGATCTTCACGGGTCTTGAGTCAGAGGTGGCTCAGTACCACCGCGCCTCACCCGGCGGGCGTTTCTTGAAGCGCTTCATGCTCCACATGTACTGGCTCGGGTAAGCGCCGACATACCGCTCCACCACCTTGCTCATCGCCGCGCAGGACGTGGCGGTGTCGGTGCTGTACATATCTTCCGGCGCCGCTTCCAGGATCACTTTGTAACCCGAACCGTCCGGCAGCCGCAGCGCATGCAGGAACACGCCGACCGCTTTGTGGCCCGCCAACATATTTGGCACAAACTTGCTGGTCAGCGCCTGGGTGGCGAAGAACGGTACGAAGATCCCCGCAGATTCCGCCGGCTCCGGGTCCGCCGGAATACCCACCTGGCCGCCCTTACGCACTTCCTTGATCACACTGAGGATGCCTTCCTTGGTCGACGCCGCCACCCGGTTACCCAGTTGCACCCGCTGCTTGCGCAGCAACTCATCCACTGCCTTGAGCTTGGGCGGCCGGTAAAAAATGATGGGTTTGCACTGGTTGCAATAGAAATGGTTCAGCACTTCCCAGTTGCCCAGGTGGCTGGTGATGCCGACCACGCCTTTGCCCGAAGCCAAGGCTTCGTGCAGCACGTCCAGGCCTTCGACTTCGCGCACCAGGTCGATGGAGCGCTGGGCTGGCCAGATCCAGGCGCAGGCGCTTTCGGTGAGGGACTTGCCGATGTCCATCAGGCTGCGGCCGACTAACGCTTCGCGCTCGGCGGGGTCCATGTCGGGGAAGCATTTGGAAAGATTGATCCGCACCGTCTCGCGGGAACGGTTGGGGGTTTTCCACATGATCCAGCCAATCGCCGTGCCGACGGCCTGGACTGCGCGCCAAGGCAGCAGGGCAAACAACCGGAGAGCGCCTACCAGCAAGGCGCCTTTAAACTTTTCCACAGGTCACTCCTGTTCGTGTGTGGTGCGCAAAGCGGGCATTCTAACCGGCGTTGGCCAAGTCCGCGTAACGGTCGCAGTCCTGAGTGTGGTCCATGACCATCCCCGAAGCCTGCATGAACGCGTAGCAAATGGTTGGCCCGACAAAGGCGAAGCCGGCTTTTTTCAGGGCTTTGCTCATGGCTTCGGCCTCGGGCGTGATCGCCGGGACTTCACTGTGGTCCTTGAAATGATTGACCTTGGGTTTGCCGCCGACAAACGACCAGAGCAACCCCGCTGGGTCGTCCAATTCCAGCCAGGCCGCAGCGTTGCGTCGAGTGGCGTTGAGCTTGAGTCGATTGCGCACGATGCCAGGATCCTGCATCAGGGCTTCGATCTCGCCATCGCTCAACTGCGCCAACCGTTGCGCATCAAACCCGAACAAGACCTTTCGATAATGCTCGCGTTTGCGTAAAACGGTGATCCAGGACAGGCCCGCCTGGAACCCTTCGAGCAAAAGCAACTCGAACAAACCCTGCGCATCGCGCAGCGGCGTTCCCCACTCCTGATCGTGATAAGCCATGTACAGCGGATCTTCAGAACACCAAAAGCAGCGTGGCATAAGGCTCCAGGGGATGGTGGCGCGGCCGAATCGGGTATACTCCCGCTCTTTAAATCGCAGCCCAAGTAACAGGTGAATTTCGTGAGCCAGCCTACGCCAGCCGTGCGTACCTTCCAAGACTTGATCCTCGCCCTCCAGCAATACTGGGCCGAGCAAGGTTGTGTGGTACTTCAGCCCTACGATATGGAAGTAGGCGCCGGCACTTTCCACACCGCTACCTTCCTGCGGGCCATCGGCCCGGAAACCTGGAACGCCGCTTATGTGCAGCCCAGTCGTCGCCCGACTGACGGCCGCTACGGCGAAAACCCGAACCGTCTGCAGCACTACTACCAGTTCCAGGTGGTATTGAAGCCGAACCCGGACAACTTCCAGGAACTGTACCTGGGCTCGCTCAAACACGTCGGCCTGGACCCACTGGTGCACGACATCCGTTTCGTCGAAGACAACTGGGAATCGCCAACCTTGGGCGCCTGGGGCCTGGGCTGGGAAGTCTGGCTCAATGGCATGGAAGTGACGCAGTTCACTTACTTCCAGCAAGCGGGCGGCATCGAATGCTACCCGGTGACCGGCGAAATCACCTACGGCCTCGAGCGCCTGGCCATGTACCTGCAGGGCGTGGACTCGGTCTACGACCTGGTGTGGGCTGACGGTCCGTTCGGCAAGGTCACCTACGGCGATGTGTTCCACCAGAACGAAGTGGAGCAGTCCACCTACAACTTCGAACACGCCAACGTCGACAAGCTGTTCGAACTGTTCGACTTCTATGAAAGCGAAGCCAAGCGCCTGATCGAACTCGACCAGCCGCTGCCGTTGCCAAGCTATGAAATGGTGTTGAAGGCGTCCCATACCTTCAACCTGCTGGATGCGCGCCGTGCTATCTCGGTGACCGCGCGTCAACAATACATCTTGCGTGTACGCACGCTGGCGCGTTCCGTCGCCCAAGCCTACCTGCTGGCTCGCGCCAAGCTGGGCTTCCCGATGGCAACCCCGGACCTGCGTGATGAAGTGTTGGCTAAGCTGGAGGCTGCACAATGAGTGCTCAAGATTTCCTGGTTGAACTGGGCACCGAAGAGCTGCCACCCAAGGCTCTCAACACACTGGCCGACGCGTTCCTGGCCGGTATCGAAAAAGGCCTGCAAAGCGCTGGCTTGAAGTTCGAAGCGAAGAAGGTCTACGCCGCGCCACGTCGCCTGGCTGTACTGCTGACCGCACTGGAAACCCAGCAGCCGGACCGCAGCATCAACATCGACGGCCCGCCACGCCAGGCTGCGTTCGACGCCGAAGGCAACCCGACTCAAGCCGCCCTTGGCTTCGCCAAGAAGTGTGGCGTCGAGCTGAGCGAGATCGACCAGAGCGGCCCGAAACTGCGGTTCAGCCAGGTCATCACTGGCAAACCGACCGCCAGCTTGTTGCCCACCATCGTTGAAGACTCGCTGAACGACTTGCCGATCCCGAAGCGCATGCGCTGGGGCGCACGCAAAGAAGAGTTCGTACGTCCGACCCAGTGGCTGGTAATGCTGCTCGGTGACCAGGTCATCGACTGCACGATCCTCGCCCAAACAGCAGGTCGTGATTCCCGTGGTCATCGCTTCCACCACCCGCAAGCTGTGCGCATCACTTCGCCGGCCAACTACGCCGCCGACCTGCGTGCCGCCTACGTGCTGGCCGACGCCAATGAGCGTCGCGAGTTGATCAGCAAGCGCACCGAGGAGCTGGCCCGCCTGCAGGAAGGCACCGCTATCGTGCCGCCAAGCCTGCTCGACGAAGTGACCGCATTGGTCGAATGGCCGGTGCCGCTGGTGTGCTCGTTCGAAGAACGTTTCCTCGATGTGCCGCAAGAAGCGCTGATCACCACCATGCAGGACAACCAGAAGTATTTCTGCCTGCTGGACGTTGACGGTAAGTTGCTGCCGCGTTTTATCACCGTGGCCAACATCGAGAGCAAGGACCCGCAGCAGATCATCGCCGGTAACGAGAAAGTCGTTCGCCCGCGCCTGACCGACGCCGAGTTCTTTTTCAAGCAAGACAAAAAGCAGAAGCTCGAAGACTTCAACCTGCGCCTGCAAAACGTGGTGTTCCAGGAAAAACTCGGCAGCGTCTACGACAAGGCCGTGCGGGTTTCCAAGCTGGCCGCTTATATTGCGCCACGCATTGGCGGCGATGCTGCTTGGGCGGCGCGTGCGGGCATGCTGTCCAAGTGCGACCTGGCCACCGAGATGGTCGGCGAGTTCCCGGAGATGCAAGGTGTTGCCGGCTACTACTATGCGCTCAACGACGGCGAGCCGGATGACGTTGCCTTGGCGCTGAACGAGCAGTACATGCCGCGCGGTGCTGGCGCTGAGTTGCCAAGCACCCTGACCGGTGCAGCCGTGGCCATCGCTGACAAGCTCGACACGCTCGTTGGCATCTTTGGTATCGGCATGCTGCCCACCGGCAGTAAAGACCCGTATGCCTTGCGCCGTGCGGCCCTGGGCGTGTTGCGCATCCTGATCGACAAGAAGCTGGACCTCGACCTGACCCAGGCCGTGGTGTTCGCGGTCGGCCAGTTCGGTGCCAAGGTCAAGCAAGCCGGCCTCGCCGAGCAAGTGCTGGAATTCGTGTTCGACCGCCTGCGCGCGCGCTACGAAGATGAAGGCGTGGATGTGTCGGTGTACCTGTCTGTGCGTGCCCTGCAACCGGGTTCGGCGTTGGACTTCGACCAGCGCGTACAAGCCGTGCAGGCCTTCCGCAAACTGCCGGAAGCCGACGCATTGGCTGCCGTGAACAAGCGTGTGTCGAACCTGCTGAGCAAGGCCGAAGGCCTGGGCAACGCTGACGTCGACCCTGGCCTGTTCGCCGATGCCAAGGAGTTCTCGCTGAACTCAGCCATCGCCAAGGCTGAAAACGCAGTGAAACCGCTGATCGCTGAGCGTAATTACGCCGAAGCACTGGCGCGCCTGGCGACCTTGCGTGAGCCGGTGGATGCGTTTTTCGAAGCCGTGATGATCAATGCCGAAGATGCAGGCGTGCGGAAAAACCGCTACGCCATGCTCGCGCGTCTGCGTGGCTTGTTCGTCAACATCGCTGACATTTCGACGCTGAGCTGACCATGGTGAAACTGCTGATTCTCGATCGGGACGGGGTGATCAATTACGACTCCGACGCTTACATCAAGTCGGTGGCGGAATGGGTTCCACTGCCCGGCTCGATCGAGGCCATCGCGCAGTTGAGCAAAGCCGGCTGGACGGTGGCCATCGCCACCAACCAGTCCGGCATCGCCCGTGGCTACTACGACATCGCAACCCTGGACGCCATGCACACGCGCCTGCGCACCTTGGTGGCCGAGCAGGGTGGCGAGGTAGGGTTGGTGGTGTATTGCCCCCACGGGCCGGATGAGGGCTGCGATTGCCGCAAACCCAAACCCGGCATGTTGAAAACCATTGCAGAACATTACAAGGTGCCCTTGGCTGGGATATGGTTCGTCGGGGACAGCCTCGGTGACCTGGAGGCGGCCAAAGCCGTCGACTCTCAGCCAGTTTTGGTTAAGACCGGAAAAGGCGAAAAGACCCAGGCGAAAAACCTGCCGGTAGGCACTTTGATTTTTGACGATCTGGCGGCCGTGGCCGCAGAACTTATCAACAACTAGCTGCCCTCGACTTCCTGACCAAGGATGTTCGGGAGAGCGCTTTTAACAGGCGGGCGTTGTCCCGCAACGGTAAATGCCGCCATGTCGATTTTGCAGGCCATCAGAACCTTTTTCTTTT
The DNA here is from genome assembly GCF_900005865.1 of Pseudomonas sp. 58 R 12. Taxonomy (NCBI): domain Bacteria; kingdom Pseudomonadati; phylum Pseudomonadota; class Gammaproteobacteria; order Pseudomonadales; family Pseudomonadaceae; genus Pseudomonas; species Pseudomonas sp. 58 R 12. Next base: position 649,898 of record NZ_CVTP01000016.1, on the reverse strand, counting down.
ACCTGCTGCTGGGCACCAGTTCGTTTCTCTGGTGCACCCTGAGCTTTTTTATTGCACCGTTCCTGCCATTCAAAGCGCGTTATCGCTTTATCAATGTCTATTGGTGCCGTTGCGCGTTGTGGTTGACCAAGGTGTTCCTGGGCATTCGCTTCGAGATCAAAGGCGCGGAAAATGTCCCGGACCAGCCCTGCGTGATTCTGTCGAACCACCAGAGCACCTGGGAGACGTTCTTTCTTTCGGCGTACTTCTCGCCGTTGAGCCAGGTGCTCAAGCGTGAGCTGCTGTACGTGCCGTTCTTCGGCTGGGCCATGGCCATGTTGCGTCCGATCGCTATTGACCGTGACAACCCCAAGGCAGCGCTCAAGCATGTGGCCAAGAAGGGCGACGAGCTGCTCAAGGATGGCGTTTGGGTACTGATCTTCCCCGAAGGTACACGTGTGCCCTTCGGCACCGTAGGCAAGTTCTCGCGCGGAGGTACGGCTTTGGCGGTCAACGCCAACCTGCCAGTGCTGCCGATTGCGCATAATGCCGGCAAATTTTGGCCTAAGACTGGCTGGGCCAAACGCGCGGGGACTATCACGGTGGTCATTGGCGAACCGATGTACGCCGAAGGTGAAGGTCCACGGGCAATTGCCGCGTTGAATGACCGTGCCCAGGCATGGAATCAAGCGCAGCAACGGGCGATGGGTTCGCTGCCGCCGGAGCCGATTGTGGTCGACACACCCGTGATCTGAGTATCTGTGGATAAGCTGTGCACGGATTGTTGGCGAATTGCCCTTTTTGTCTTATAAGAATTTGATTTTGTTAGATATTTCAAAAGCTCATAAAATCACGAAAAACGTGCATAAGTTTTTTCAGCATAAAAAAACCGGTCCTTGTGACCGGTTTTTTATGCACAGCGCTAAAGTCGATTTTTTCAGTCTTCCAGCAGCGGCAGTTGCAGGCTGAAAGTGCTGCCTTTGCCCACCACGCTTTCGCAACTGATGCGCCCACCATGACGCTCCACCACGGCTTTGACCATGGTCAGTCCCAATCCTAATCCCTCGCTGCCCTGAGCTGAATCGAAGCGACGGTATTGGCTGAACAGTTCCGGCAAGTCCTCTTCGGCAATCCCTGGGCCTTGGTCACTGATGCGACATTCCAACCAGCCTTGCGCGCTGCTTTTCCTCAACCTCACGGTCGTACCGGAGGACGAATACTTGATGGCGTTCTCAAGCACGTTGAACAACGCACGCGTAAGCAGTGACTGGTCAGCCGAGACCATACCCTCATCGGCTTCATTCAGGTCGTGAACCAGATGGATCCCCTTCAGTTGGGCGATCACTGCCACTTGATCAAAGGCATCCATTACCAACATGGCGAACAACGTTGGCTGGAACTGGTAACCGTCAGCTTCGGCTTTCGCCAGTTGCACGAAGGATTCGGTGAGGCTCAAGGCGCGACGCACTTGTTGTTCGATCTGAGCGAAAACCGGTGACTCGCCGTTATGCACATCCAGCAGCGCGAGGATCGCCGAATGCGGTGCGCGCAGGTCGTGGGAGAGGAACCGCAACATGGTCTCGCGGTGTTGCTGGGCTTCGCGTTCCTTACTCAAGTCCGTCAGGCTTAGCAGCCATCCAAGTGCAACATCGCCCTCGGCCGGTAGCAACGGTGCAAGCTCCATGCGCAGGCTGCGCTGGTGGATATCCCGGAACTCGACGAGCTCCAGCGCTGAGAGGGCAGGGCGGACGCCATTGTGCAGCGGCGGGTAGCCGAGATCTGCCAGTTGCTCCAACAGGTTTTCATTGACCAGGACATTACCGAACACTTCGCGGGCGATGCGGTTGGCCAGCAGGATATTGCCCTTGGGATCGGTAATCAGCGTCGCTACCGGCAAGCACTCCAGACCATCGGACATGAAGCGTCGTGTGTCGCGCGTGCGGCTTACGGCTTGTTCCAGGGCAAAGATACGCGCCTGTAGCACATCGCCTTTGCTGGCGGGCGCACGGCGGCGTTCGGGCAGTACTTTGGGCTCGTTATCAAGGCGGGTCAGTTCCCAACCGAAGTAGGCGATGATCACGCTGAGACGACGCCAGTTCCAGATCAGGTAGCTGAGCAACAAGCCGATCAAACAGGCCGCGGGCGACCACCAATGGCCGAGGCGCAGCAACGCCCAGGCGCCCAGCAGAGAGATGGCCATGCAGCCCAGGGTCATCCAGAGCGCATAGCGCGGTCGGTAGAGCAGCAGGCCCAGCAGCAACGCCACCAGGGAGGTCGCCATCAGCGCCGCGAGCCAGCCCGGCAGATCAACGATGCTGCGGCCTTGCAGCAAGCCATTCAGCACGTTGGCCTGGATCTCCACGCCCGCCGTGTTGCCGACCGTGGAGGAGAGTGGTGTAACGAACCGATCGCCCATCCCGGAAGCCGTCGACCCGACCAGGATCAGTCGATTGCGCAGCTGCTCGGGAGGTACCTCACCGCGCAGGACACTGACATAGGACACACTGGGAAAACGCGCATGTGGCGCGATAAACGGGATACGGATTGCATGTTCACGATGCCAGTGCTGGGTGATCGACCGCTGAGGTTCACCCGGCATCTCTGATAACTCACCGCTCATCTCGTAGGCCAGCCAGGCCAGTTGCGGCGCCGTAGCATCGGGTGGGCCTTCACGCATATACAAGCTACGGACTATGCCATCACTGTCCGCCTCCACATTGATGTGGCCCACGCCCTTGGCACATTTGAGCAACGGCAGCATCTGCGCGCCGGGTTGGCTGTAGCTTGCCGTACCTTCGCGCACCAGCGGCAACAAGACATTGCCGGCGTTGCAGACCGAATCGGCCAGGCGCTTATCCTGTGCAGGATCGCCGGGTTCACTGAAGATCACATCGAACAGAATACCCGCGGGCTGGGCGGCACTCAGGCGGTCGATCAGATCCGCGTGCAGGCTTCGCGGCCAGGGCCATTGGCCGAGCTTTTTCAGGCTGGGATCATCGATGGTCACCAGCAGGATACGCGGGTCGACCGGCAGGGGAGTGAGACGGCGCAGGCTGTCGTACAACGGGTTATTCAGAGCCAGGCCTGGGCTCAATGACAGATAAGCGGTGAAGGGCAGCAGCAGCAAACCAATCCATAACCACTCACGCACCAAGCCATGGAACAGGCGCTGAGCATGGGTAGGTTGACGTTTCTCGGTCTTGCGCCAGAGCATCATTGCTCATGTGCCTGAGTGGTGGGCGGGTAGTAAAAGATGTCATAGACCCCGGTTTCTCCCTCCAGGCCGTTTTCATCGTATGCCGACAGCCGCACGTGATAAAACGAGGCTTTGAGCCCAGTGAAGCTCATTTTCGGCACGCTGGAAAAATTTTCCTGCTTGATGTTCATAAAGGCTCTATCAGTGGCGACCTGGGCACGGTATCGCTGGGCACCGGGCAAAGGCCGAAGGTACAAACTCCAGACGGGAGCGTCGCCTTTCTGACCGTCCTGCCCAACAAGCTTCGGTGCGGCGAGCAGTTCCACGGGTTTCAGTTCACCCTGTGTCTTGAAAAGCAGACCTTGCCGCGCACCCACTTTTACTTCGTTTTCCACTGGCTTGGTTTTCGTCTCGCGTTTGACCGCTACCTGGCCTTCCAACACCTCAAGCACCGATTGCTCCGCATCATTGCGCACCCGAAAGTGCGTACCTCGCACGCCCAGTACACCCACCGGCGTCACGATCTGAAAGCGGTCGTGGTCACTGGCGCGCTTGATCACATAGGCCTCGGCCTGGCCCTGTTCGAGCACGACCTGGGGAATCGAAAGCTTTTTCTCAAGGTGCAATCGCACTTGGGAGCTGGCGGGCAACACCACACGGGAACCATCGCCGAGCAACAGGCTGACAAACGCGGTCGACGAGGTCTTCACGCCTTCCTGTTCATCAATGGTCATGCCTTCAAGCAAAGGGCTCGCCTTGCCCTTGGGATCGAGCTTCCAGGCGTCCCCCGTGAGGTGCAGGACTACTGCCGGCAAAGGCTGGGCGCGACACAGCTGGTTGTCATCAATGTAAGGCGAGCGAATCTTGGCGGCAGCATCCACAGAACCGAACACCATGATCAACAATGAGGGGAGGGCAAGGCGCAAGCAGTTGGGGGAAAGGATCATGGTGCTCATCACGGTTGGGATTCCAGAGGGCATCTGACATCAGCGAACACGAGTTTACGACAGCGCATGCGTCGGCTGATCCTTTTCCTTACGGTCGGGAGCCGGTATCTTTCCCCCATCGGTATCGAAGACTTTCAATGGGTTAATAGCTCATTGATGTCATCGTATAGAGAGATCCAAGGGGTCGACGAATCTGAGCACAATTATTCAGATTCAAAGACCGGCATCTGCGCTGTATGTGCCTGTAAATAAACCGGCCGACGGCTGCTGTACTCTTCAAGAAAGGACCCACTCATGCGTGTCGCAATACTGGATGACGAGCCCGCGGAATTGCGACGGGTGGAACAGACACTGCGACAAATCCCCAGCACCGCCGAACAGCCCTGGACCCTGCATTGCTTCGAACGCGGTGAAGACCTGCTACGCCAACTGCGTCGCGAAACCTTCGACCTATTGATACTCGACTGGCAACTGCCGGACATCACCGGTATCGCGCTGCTGCGCTGGACCCGTGAACACATGGAGTCGCCACCCGCGGTAATCATGCTCACCAGCCGTGATGCCGAGAGCGATATCGTCACTGCGCTGAACAGCGGCGCCGATGATTACGTCAGCAAACCCTTTCGTCCTAATGAGTTGAAAGCACGAGTCACCGCGGTTCTACGTCGCCACGGCCTGCAGAAGTCAGCAACTCACGAAGTACAGAGTTTTAATGACCTGACCTTTGACGATGCTGAACTGACCGTGACGCGCGCAGGTAAACCGATCAACCTCACCGAACGTGAGTATCGTCTGGCTAGCTGCTTGTTTGCCAACCTGGCGCGGCCACTGTCCCGAGAGTATCTCTACGAGCGGTTCTGGACCCATGAAGAAATGGTCTCGTCGCGGCCGCTCGATACGCATATCTATCGGCTGCGCAACAAGCTGGGGTTGACCGCAGACCGCGGTTGGCAGTTGCTGACGATCTACGGGTACGGGTATCGGTTGGAGAGTGTGGCAGCGGCATCTCAAGACTGAAAATGATGATGTTCCACGTGGAGCATTTGGAAAGTCACCCATCTGCACTCAATAAAAAAGGCCAACGCTAAGCGTTGGCCTTTTTTGTGTTTGCGATTATCTGTATCAGAAGTCCAAGTTAGAAACCGCCAACGCATTGCTCTCGATGAAGTCACGACGAGGTTCGACCGCATCACCCATCAGGGTGTTGAAGATCTGGTCTGCGCCAATGGCGTCTTCGATGGTCACACGCAGCATGCGGCGCTGAGCGGGGTCCATGGTGGTTTCCCACAGCTGGTCGGGGTTCATCTCGCCCAAACCTTTGTATCGCTGGATGGTGTGGCGCTTGGTGCTTTCAGCCATCAGCCAGTCAAGGGCTTCCTTGAATTCCCTAACCTGCTTCTTGCGTTCGCCACGCTGAATGTAAGCGCCGTCATCCAGCAGGGTGCTCAACTGCGCGCCCAGGGTAACCACTGTCTTGTAGTCATTGCTGCCGAAGAAGTCGCGGTTGAAGGTGACGTAGTTGGAAAGGCCGTGGGAGATCAGTTCGACCTCTGGCAGCCACACGTTACGTTCACGGTCTTCACGCAGGCTGGCTTTGTACACTAGGCCAGACTTCTCGACGGTGCGCAGGCGCACTTCGTACTGGGCCAGCCAATCCTGCATGTGCGCATGATCGCCCAACTGTTCCAGGCTCACGGCTGGCAGATAGATGAAGTGCTCGGTCAGTTCCTGAGGGTACAGGCGCGACAAACGCTTGAGGGTCTTCATCACCATGCGGAAGTCGTTAACCAAGCGCTCCAGCGCCTCACCGGAGATGCCCGGGGCTTCATCGTTCAGGTGCAAGCTGGCATCTTCCAGAGCCGACTGCGTCATGTACTCTTCCATGGCGTCGTCGTCTTTGATGTATTGCTCTTGCTTGCCCTTTTTCACTTTGTACAACGGCGGCTGGGCGATGTAGATGTAGCCACGCTCGATCAGCTCTGGCAACTGACGGAAGAAGAAGGTCAGCAGCAAGGTACGGATGTGCGAACCGTCGACGTCAGCATCGGTCATGATGATGATGTTGTGGTAACGCAACTTGTCGATGTTGTACTCGTCACGGCCGATACCGCAGCCCAACGCCGTGATCAAGGTGCCGACTTCCTGGGAGGAAATCATCTTGTCGAAGCGAGCCTTCTCGACGTTGAGGATCTTACCCTTCAACGGCAGGATAGCCTGGGTGCGACGGTTACGACCCTGCTTGGCGGAGCCGCCAGCAGAGTCACCTTCCACCAGGTACAGTTCGGAAAGGGCAGGGTCTTTCTCTTGGCAGTCAGCCAGTTTGCCCGGCAGGCCGGCGATATCCAGCGCACCTTTACGACGGGTCATCTCACGGGCTTTACGCGCGGCTTCACGGGCGCGTGCAGCATCGATCATCTTGCCGACAACCAGCTTGGCTTCGTTCGGGTTCTCCAGCAGGAAGTCGGAGAAGTACTTACCCATCTCCTGTTCCACTGCGGTCTTCACTTCGGAAGACACCAGCTTGTCTTTGGTCTGGGAGCTGAACTTGGGATCCGGCACTTTCACCGAAATGATCGCGGTCAGGCCTTCGCGCGCATCGTCACCGGTGGTGGCGACTTTATGCTTCTTGGCCAAGCCTTCGGCTTCGATATAGGTGTTGAGGTTACGCGTCAGTGCGGAACGGAAACCCACCAAGTGAGTACCACCGTCGCGCTGTGGAATGTTGTTGGTGAAGCACAACAGGTTCTCGTTGAAGCTGTCGTTCCACTGCAGGGCGATTTCCACGCCGATGCCGTCTTCACGCTGGATGTTGAAGTGGAACACCTGGTTGACCGCAGTCTTGTTGGTGTTCAGGTATTCAACGAACGCACGCAGACCGCCTTCGTATTTGAACAGCTCTTCCTTGCCGCTGCGCTCGTCCTTGAGGACGATACCCACACCGGAGTTAAGGAAGGACAACTCGCGAATACGCTTGGCCAGGATGTCCCAGCTGAAGTGGATATTCTTGAAGGTTTCGGCAGACGGTTTGAAGTGAATCTGCGTACCGGTAGTTTCGCTGTCACCGACAATTTTCATCGGTTCTTGTGGAACACCGTGCACGTAGGTCTGTTCCCAGATCTTGCCGCTACGGCGAACAGTCAGGATCAGCTCTTCGGACAGCGCGTTCACGACTGACACACCTACGCCGTGCAAACCACCGGAGACTTTATAGGAGTTATCGTCAAACTTACCGCCGGCGTGGAGCACAGTCATGATGACCTCTGCCGCCGAAACGCCTTCTTCTTTGTGCACGTCTACCGGAATACCGCGACCGTTGTCGCGCACGGTAATAGATTCATCCGGGTGGATGATGATGCTGATGTCGTCGCAGTGACCGGCCAGAGCTTCGTCGATGGAGTTGTCGACCACCTCGAACACCATGTGGTGCAGACCGCTACCGTCATCAGTGTCGCCAATGTACATACCGGGACGTTTGCGTACGGCATCCAAACCTTTCAGCACTTTAATGCTGGTCGAGTCGTACGTGTTTTCTTCGCTCATGCCTTCACTCCCGATGGTCGTGGGTCTGGGTGATACGGCCTTGTTCCACGTGGAACAAAGCGACTGGCGTTTCCGTCTGCCAGCCTTCCCTCAATAATTCGTGGTCTACACAGGTGATAAACACCTGGCAGCGTAATTCTTCCAACAAACGGCATAGCGCGCGGCGATGTTGCTCGTCTAGTTCGGACGGCAAGTCATCCACCAGATAAATACACTGACCGCGCCGGGCCTGGCTAACCAAATGGCCTTGGGCGATCCGCAGCGCACACACCACCAACTTTTGCTGACCACGGGACAAAATGTCCGCAGCATTGTGAGCGCCTAATCTAAGACGCAAATCAGCCCGTTGGGGTCCGGCCTGGGTATGGCCAATTTGCTGATCCCGCTGTAAGGACGTCGCGAGCACAGCACTCAGCTCACGCTCTTTGTCCCAACCACGGTAGTAACTCAGCGTCAGGCCCTCGAGGTCCAACAACTCACTCAAGGTCTGCTCAAAGACTGGTTTCAAGGCTTTGATATAGGCACGGCGGTATTCATCTATTTCGTCGCTGGCCAGGCACAGTTCCCGGTCCCAGGCCGCTTGCGAAGCGGCGTCAAGTGTACCATGCCGCAGCCATGAGTTCCGCTGCCGCAGGGCCTTCTGCAGGCGCTGCCAAGTGGCCATGAAACGCGGTTCCACGTGGAACACTCCCCAATCGAGGAATTGCCTACGGATTTTCGGCGCGCCTTCCAACAGACGAAAGCTGTCAGGGTTGATCAGTTGCAGTGGCAGGATTTCCGCCAACTGCGCAGCACTGCGAGCATTTTGCCCATCAATGCGAATCTGGAACTCTCCGCCGCGGTCACGGGATATTCCAAGACTGCTGTGCCCACCCTCAGCCAGTTCGACCTGGCCAAACACCGTGCACGCCAATTGTTCATACTGGATAACCGGTAGCAGGCGGGCACTGCGAAATGAACGGGCAAGCCCCAGCAAGTGGATGGCTTCCAGCACGCTGGTTTTGCCACTGCCATTAGCGCCGTGGAGGATATTGATGCGGGGAGAAGGGGAGAAGGTCACCGGGTGCAGATTGCGCACCGCGGTGACCGAGACGCGACTGAGGGACATCTAGCTTCTGCTGAGCATGATTACAGGCGCATCGGCATGACAACATAAGCCGAGTCGTCGTTATCGGATTCCTGCACCAGAGCGCTGCTGTTAGAGTCCGACAAGATCAGGCGAACCTGTTCAGTGGTCATCACACCCAGCACGTCCAGCAGGTAACTCACGTTAAAGCCGATTTCCAGCGAACCGCCGTTGTAGTCGACGCCCACTTCTTCTTCCGCTTCTTCCTGCTCAGGGTTGTTGGCCTGGATTTTCAGCTGACCGTTGGCCAACTGCAGACGAATACCACGGTACTTTTCGTTGGAAAGAATCGCGGTGCGGCTGAAAGCTTCACGCAGGGCCTGACGGTCACCGATCACCAGCTTGTCGCCACCTTTAGGCAGCACGCGCTCGTAATCCGGGAATTTGCCATCGACCAGTTTGGAAGTGAAGGTGAACTCGCCGGTGGTGGCGCGAATATGGTGCTGGCCCAGCACAATGCTGACATTACCTTCCGGCTCGGTGAGCAGGCGCGCCAGCTCGAGAATACCTTTACGCGGCACGATCACCTGGTGACGGTCTGGCTGACCGATATCGGCGCGCATCGAGCACATCGCCAGGCGGTGACCGTCGGTAGCCACGGCACGGATGATGCCTTCCGACACTTCCAGCAGCATGCCGTTGAGGTAGTAACGCACGTCCTGCTGCGCCATGGCGAAACTGGTGCGCTCGATCAAGCGACGCAGTTTGCTCTGCTCCAGGCTGCAGGTCAGCGAACCTGGGCCTTCTTCAACCGTTGGGAAATCATTGGCTGGCAAAGTGGACAGGGTAAAACGGCTGCGACCCGCCTTGACCACCAACTTGGCTTCATCAACCTTGATGTCGATCAACGCGTCATTTGGCAGGCTTTTGCAGATATCCATCAGCTTGCGCGCAGGCACAGTGATCTCGCCAGGTTCGGCAGGCTCTTCCAGCTGCACACGACCGACCAGCTCCACTTCCAGATCGGTACCGGTCAGGGACAACTGCTGGCCTTCGACGACCAACAATACGTTGGAAAGCACCGGCAAGGTCTGTCGGCGCTCGACGACGCCTGCGACCAGTTGCAGGGGTTTCAACAGGGCTTCGCGTTGAATGGTGAAATGCATGGTCTAGTCCCTTGCCTTAATAAGCTGCGCTGGTGTCATCAAGTTGTCAGTGTACGCAGCAGGTTCTTGTAGTCCTCGCGAATATCCGCGTCGGATTCCTTAAGTTCATTGATCTTGCGGCATGCGTGCAAGACTGTCGTGTGGTCACGCCCGCCAAACACATCACCGATTTCCGGCAGGCTGTGGTTGGTCAGCTCCTTGGAGAGCGCCATGGCCACCTGACGGGGACGTGCTACCGAACGCGAACGGCGCTTGGACAGCAGGTCGGAAATCTTGATCTTGTAGTACTCGGCCACAGTGCGCTGGATGTTATCCACACTCACCAGTTTGTCCTGCAGTGCCAACAAGTCTTTGAGGGATTCACGAATCAGCTCGATGGTGATGTCGCGGCCCATGAAGTGCGAGTGCGCGATAACCCGCTTGAGCGCGCCTTCCAGCTCACGAACGTTGGAACGAATGCGTTGGGCGATGAAGAACGCCGCGTCGTGCGGCAAGTCGACCTTGGCCTGGTCGGCCTTTTTCATCAGGATCGCGACACGGGTTTCCAGTTCCGGCGGCTCTACAGCTACGGTCAAGCCCCAGCCAAAGCGCGATTTCAGACGTTCTTCCAGGCCTTCGATTTCTTTCGGATAACGGTCACTGGTCAAGATGACCTGTTGGCCGCCTTCGAGCAGGGCGTTGAAGGTGTGGAAAAACTCTTCCTGGGAACGTTCCTTGCGGGCGAAGAACTGAATGTCATCGATCAGCAAGGCGTCAACCGACCGGTAGAACCGCTTGAATTCGTTGATGGCATTGAGCTGCAAGGCCTTGACCATGTCAGCCACGAAGCGCTCCGAGTGCAGGTACACGACCTTGGCATTCGGGTTCTTCTTTAATAGGTGGTTACCCACAGCGTGCATCAAGTGAGTCTTACCCAAGCCAACGCCGCCATAAAGGAAGAGTGGGTTGTAGCCGTGCTTGGGGTTATCGGCTACCTGCCAAGCAGCTGCACGAGCCAGCTGGTTGGATTTACCCTCAACGAAGTTCTCGAAGGTAAACGTGCGGTTCAGGTAACTCGTGTGCTTGAGCGCGCCTTCTACCTGCACGGTGCGCTGTTCAGCGCGAACCGGTGCTTGCTGGGAGGCGGCCCCGGCCATCGGGTCAAAACTGTCACGGGACGGCTCTTCATGCTGTGCTGCATTCTTTTGCGCAGAGGACTTGGAGGCTGTCGGCGCAGGTGCACTGTGGGCCGGTGCAGCAGCGGCTTGAGCGTGCGACGCAGCAGCGGCCAACGGCGCATTCGGCGCAGCACGAGGTGCGGAGCTGCGTTTGCTGCCTATTAATAAGGAAAGCACGGGCGCGAGGCCGTTGCCATGTTCGTCGAGCAATTCGAGAACGCGGCTCAGGTACTTCTCGTTGACCCAGTCGAGGACAAAACGATTGGGCGCGTAGACACGCAACTCGTCGCCTTCGGCTTCGACCTGTAGCGGACGGATCCAGGTGTTGAATTGCTGGGCAGGCAGCTCATCGCGCAAAAGCTCCACGCACTGCTGCCAAAGTTCCACTGACACGGATATCCCCTAAGTTGAAAGCCGGTGAGGCAAAAACAGCCGCCATTGTAGCGGCGAGCCGCCCACTTATCCACATGTAGGTTGATCAGAGGCCAGCCAAAATCAACGTCTTAACGGTAAAGAAGTCGACCAATGGTCTGTGCATAAGCTCTGTGGATAAGCGCTCCTAAGGTCGTTGTACAAGTGGGGGCGAAAGTCTGTGGGTAACTGGCCTGTGGATAACAGACCATTCCACACACAGCTTATCCGACAGCGCAGCACAGGCAGAGCACCGTTTCTCCCCCGTGTTGTCATTCTCTGTACATCACGTGGAATATGGCCTAAAGGCACTTATCCACAGAGGATGGCCTGCCTAGCTTTTATAAGCTTTACAGAAAAGCTTTAAATAACTTCCTTCTTTATTTTTATATCTATGCCACTGCCCGTGAAGGCCAAGCAGACAGAAAAGGCCAAATGGAGCCTAGAGATCTAATTGAAGGAAAAGCTGGTTGGAAATTGACCTAGAGGCTTGCTTTCTCTAGAATCGCCGGTCTCTTAAAACGGGGGCCATTCCGGCCCGTTGTGGACGAACCAGGTAACAACGCCATGAAACGTACTTTCCAACCAAGCACCATCAAACGCGCCCGCACTCACGGCTTCCGTGCTCGCATGGCTACCAAGAACGGCCGTGCTGTCCTGTCGCGTCGTCGCGCCAAAGGTCGTGCGCGTCTGGCAGTTTGATAATCCGGTACTGGTGGTGAGTCAGGACTTCAGTCGGGAAAAGCGTTTGCTGACCCCCCGGCATTTCAAGGCAGTCTTTGACTCCCCCACCGGCAAGGTTCCGGGGAAAAATCTCCTGCTCCTTGCGCGTAACAACGATCTTGATCACCCCCGTCTCGGGTTGGTGATCGGCAAGAAGAGCGTAAAGCTCTCCGTTGAGCGCAATCGCCTCAAGCGTCTGATGCGCGAATCGTTTCGCCTCCACCAGGACACTCTGGTTGGTTGGGATATTGTTATCGTCGCGCGCAAAGGCTTGGGGGACGTAGAAAACCCCGAATTGATTCAGCATTTCGGCAAGCTCTGGAAACGTTTGGCGCGTACCCACAAGCCAGCACCAGCAGTCAGCACCGAAACTGTAGGGGTAGACAGCCTTGATGCGTAAACTGGCAATCGTTCCGATCCAGTTTTATCGCTATGCCATTAGTCCTCTGATGGCCAGCCACTGTCGTTTCTACCCCAGTTGTTCCTGCTACGCGTTAGAGGCCATAGAAAATCATGGTCTTCTGCGCGGTGGCTGGCTGACCTTTCGTCGTTTAGGTCGCTGTCATCCGTGGAATCCCGGTGGTTATGACCCGGTTCCATCTATCCCTACCTCCCGTTCTTCTTCGATGGCCGAGTAATCATGGATATTAAACGCACGATCCTGATCGTCGCCCTGGCAATCGTGTCCTACGTCATGGTTCTTAAGTGGAACCAGGACTACGGCCAAGCTGCCCTGCCGACTCAGAATGTTGCTGCCAATGCTGTTCCTGCGGGGCTTCCCGACACAGTGAGTGGCACCAAAACTGCCGCCAGTGACGACATTCCACGTGCACCGGGCGAGACAAACGCACCTGCCGAAGTTCCAGTTGCCGCCAGCACGGACCTCATCCAGATCAAGACGGATGTATTGGACCTGGCTATCGACCCGCAAGGTGGCGATGTTGCCAAGCTGACGCTTCCGCTGTATCCGCGCCGTCAGGATCATCCGGAAATTCCATTCCAACTGTTCGATAACGGTGGCGAGCGTGTTTACCTGGCTCAAAGTGGCCTGATCGGCACCAACGGTCCCGATGCAAGCGCTACCGGTCGTCCGGTTTTCTCTTCGGAGAAGAAGAGTTACCAACTGGCCGACGGCCAGGACCAATTGGTTGTTGACTTGAAGTTCAGCAAGGACGGCGTCAACTACATCAAGCGGTTCACCCTCAAACGTGGCCTGTACGACGTTGTTGTCACCTACTTGATCGACAACCAGAGCGCTCAGCCTTGGACCGGCGCGATGTTTGCGCAGCTCAAGCGTGATGCCAGCTCCGATCCGTCGTCCAGCACCGCCACTGGCACCGCGACGTACCTGGGCGCAGCCCTGTGGACAAGTTCGGAGCCTTACAAAAAAGTGTCGATGAAAGATATCGACAAGGTCAACGAAGACAAACAAAAGGCACCGATCACCTATAACGTGAACGGCGGCTGGGTTGCCTGGTTGCAACACTACTTCGTGACGGCGTGGATTCCTCAGCCTGGCCAGAACAACGTGGTTGCGGCTCGCAAGGACACCAAAGGCAATTACATCATTGGCTACACTGGCCCGGCATTGACCGTTGCTCCAGGTGCCAAGGCAGAAACCAGCGCCACCCTGTACGCCGGTCCGAAAAGCCAGGCTGTACTGAAAGAGTTGTCCCCAGGTCTCGAACTGACTGTGGATTACGGCTTCCTGTGGTTCATTGCCCAGCCGATTTTCTGGCTGCTGCAACATATCCACAGCATTGTCGGTAACTGGGGCTGGTCGATTATCTTCCTGACCATGCTGATCAAAGGGATCTTCTTCCCTCTGTCGGCAGCCAGCTACAAGTCGATGGCGCGCATGCGTGCCGTGGCGCCGAAACTGGCGGCACTGAAAGAGCAACATGGCGATGACCGGCAGAAAATGTCGCAGGCCATGATGGAGCTGTACAAGAAAGAGAAGATCAACCCGCTGGGTGGATGCTTGCCGATTCTGGTACAGATGCCGGTATTCCTGTCGCTGTACTGGGTACTCCTGGAAAGCGTGGAAATGCGCCAGGCACCGTTCATGCTGTGGATAACTGACCTGTCGATCAAAGACCCGTTCTTTATCCTGCCGATCATCATGGGCGCAACCATGTTTATCCAGCAGCGTCTGAACCCGACTCCGCCGGACCCGATGCAGGCCAAGGTAATGAAAATGATGCCAATCATCTTCACCTTCTTCTTCCTGTGGTTCCCAGCTGGTCTGGTGCTGTATTGGGTGGTCAACAACGTGTTGTCGATCTCTCAACAGTGGTACATCACACGTAAAATCGAAGCGGCTACCAAAAAAGCCGAGGCGTAATTTACTCTGTGGATAACCACTCAAGACGCCCCCTAGTGGGGCGTTTTGCTTTCCGTCACTTTTGTTCTGGAACCTGCTGATGAGCGCTCGTCGTGAAACCATCGCTGCTGTCGCTACCGCTCAAGGTCGCGGCGGTGTCGGTATCGTTCGAATTTCCGGGCCGCTCGCGGGCTTGGCAGCGAAGGCCATCAGTGGTCGTGAGTTGAAACCGCGCTATGCGCATTACGGCCCGTTCCTGGACGCTGACGAAAGCGTATTGGACGAAGGCCTGGCAATTTATTTCCCGGGCCCAAATTCCTTCACCGGCGAAGACGTCCTCGAATTGCAGGGCCATGGCGGCCCCGTTGTGCTGGATATGTTGTTGCAGCGCTGCCTGCAATTGGGCTGCCGCTTGGCCCGCCCAGGAGAATTCAGCGAACGCGCGTTTTTGAACGACAAGCTCGACCTGGCTCAGGCCGAAGCGATCGCTGACTTGATCGAAGCCAGTTCTGCACAAGCGGCGCGCAATGCGTTGCGCTCGCTGCAGGGGGCGTTCTCCTTGCGTGTGCATAACTTGACCGAACAATTGATCAGCCTGCGTATCTACGTCGAGGCGGCGATTGATTTTCCCGAGGAAGAAATTGACTTTCTTGCCGATGGCCACGTATTGGCGATGCTGGACAAGGTGCGCGACGAGTTATCCACAGTGCTGCGCGAAGCCGGGCAGGGCGCCTTGTTGCGTGATGGAATGACGGTAGTGATCGCTGGGCGGCCCAATGCGGGCAAATCCAGTCTGCTCAACGCACTGGCGGGACGTGAAGCAGCCATCGTCACTGAGATCGCCGGCACGACCCGGGATATCCTGCGCGAACATATCCACATCGACGGCATGCCACTGCACGTGGTTGACACTGCGGGTTTGCGCGATACCGATGACCAGGTTGAAAAGATCGGCGTGGAACGCGCCCTTAAGGCCATCAGCGAAGCGGATCGGGTGTTGCTGGTGGTGGATGCGACGGCGCCCGAGGCTGTGGATCCTTTCGCCCTATGGCCGGAATTCCTCGAGCAACGTCCAGACCCGGCCAAGGTCACGTTGATTCGCAACAAAGCCGATTTGACGGGTGAAGCCATCGCGATGGAAACCAGCGCGGATGGCCATGTCACTATCAACCTCAGCGCAAAGTCAGCAGGTGATGGCTTGGAATTGCTGCGTGATCACCTCAAGGCCTGCATGGGCTACGAGCAGACCTCGGAAAGCAGCTTCAGTGCGCGCCGCAGGCACTTGGAGGCGTTGCGCCATGCGAGCGCAGCCTTGGAGCACGGTAGGGCACAATTAACCCTGGCGGGCGCAGGGGAGCTGCTGGCTGAGGATTTACGTCAGGCGCAGCAGCTGTTGGGGGAAATCACCGGCGCATTCAGCTCAGATGATTTGTTAGGCCGGATCTTCTCCAGCTTCTGCATTGGTAAATAACCGAGTTATCCACAACCTTACCAGTTGTAAGACACCGTACCGAGCAAGGTACGGCTGTCACCCCAATAGCAACGCCCTGCATCGTTGCAACCAGATACATATTCCTTGTCGAACAGGTTCTTGGCGTTTAAATCGACTGACCAGTTTTTGTCGATTTGATAGCCAACTGCAGCGTCTACCAGCGTCACGCTGCCGGCATCCAGTTTTCCGTAAAGGCTGGGTGCCGTGTAGGCAAACGTACTGTCGAAGTAGCGCACACCGCCCCCCAGGGACAGACCTTTGAGTTGACTGTCGAGGAATCGATATTTGCCCCAGATCGACGCTTGGTTACGTGGAACGCCCGTCATCTGGTGCCCCTCAACCAGCGAGGTGGCCGAATCCTTGGTAATCCGCGCGTCAGTGTAGGTGTAGGCCGCAGTCACATTCAGGTTAGGCGTGATGGCGCTGTTCACCTCAACTTCCACGCCCTTGGCCCGGCTTTCGCCGACTTGGCGATAGCTGTTGGTGGTGGCATCGAGATAAGTGTCGTCCTGCTTGCGCAAGTCATACACCGAAACCGTCATCGCCGTATCCCAGCCGATCGGCTCGTATTTCACACCCACTTCGTATTGGCTGCTGGTGATCGGTTTCAACGGTGAACCGGCGTTGGAAATCTGCTGCACCGGGACGAACGCGGTGGAGTAGCTGACATACGGCGTAAGGCCGTTGTCGAACTGGTACATCACCCCACCCTGGTAGGTGAACTTGCGGTCTTCGGAGCCTGTGTTGCTGGCCTTGTTCACCTTGTCGCGAAAATCGCTGTCGACCCAATCCTGGCGACCGCCAAGCAAGAACAACCAGTGGTCATACTTGCTCTGGATCTGTGCATAAACCCCTTTCATCTGTTGTTCGAGCAAGGTGTTTTGCACAGCCACCGGCGTCAAAGGATCTCGCAGGTACACAGGGTTATACACATTGATGGTGCCGGCAGAGCCTGCGTCCCAATCCTGGTTGAACGAGGTACGGTCATAGCTCGCGCCGAACAGCACGGTATTTTCCAGCCCGCCGACCTGGAATTTGCCTTCCAGTTGGTTATCCAGGGAGTAGACCATCGACTTGTTGTAGCGGTCGTAGGCAGTCATGTTCAGCTGAGTGCCAAAGCCACGGTTATTCAACGCGCCAGGCCAGGTTTCATGACGGTTAATGCGCGACTGCATATAGCGCGAGTTCTGGCGGAACTGCCAATCGTCGTTGAAGCTGTGGCTGAATTCGTAGCCGGTGCTCCAGGATTCGCGTTCAAAGGTGTTCCAATCCGGGTTACCGAGCATGGTGTGCTTGGACAGCTTGCCATTGGGGTTTGTAAGCAAGGTACCTGCGGCTGGTAGGCCAAGTTCGAGGTTGGTGTGGTCCTTCTGGTAATTGGCCAACAGGGTGAGGGTGTTGTAGTCGTCAAAATTCAGGGTCAGGGAAGGCGCAATGTAGAGTCGATCGTCTGGGACGTGATCGGTCTGTGTATCGGACTTGCGGCCAAGCATCACCACTCGCCCAAGAATGTTGTCGCTGTCATTGAGCGGGCCGGAGATATCCACACCCACTTGGCGTCGGTTGTTTGAGCCGTAACCCAGTTGCACCTCACCTTGCGGTGTGGCGGTCGGGTGTTTGCTGACCAGGTTCACCAACCCACCTGGTGCGTTTTCACCGTAGAGCAGGGAAGAAGGGCCGCGGAATACTTCGACTCGCTCTAGACCGTAAGGCTCGCTCGTTGTGTCGTACCGATTGCCTTGTACGCGTAGGCCGTCTCGCAGTAGGCCGTAGCCGTAATCCGTGGCGTTGAAACCGCGGATGAAGAACAGGTCACCGGCCAAGCCATCGCCGGCCGCAAAAGGCGGGGCGAAGATGCCAGGCACATAGCCCAATACTTCAGTCAGCGTCTGCGACTTCTGGTCCTTGATGCGTTGGCCGGTGACAACCGAAACCGAACGCGGTGTTTCTGACAAAGGCGTGCTGGTCTTGGTGCCGATGCGACTGTTTTGCGCCTTGTAGCCCACGTCACCGGCGATCTCCTGATTGAAACCAGCCTGTTGATAAGTGCTTACCGTGGTGGGCGCCAGTGTGAGTTCGCCAGCAGGCATGGCCTGCAGGACATAACTGCCGGGCGCCTGGACGACCGCCTGCAATCCCGAGTTTTGCAGCAGTAGCGCAAAGCCTTGATCCACCGAATAGTCACCTTCCAACCCTGGCGTGTTCAAACGCGTAGTTTGCTGGGGCGAAAAAGACAGAATCACATTCGCCCTGGCAGCAAATTGGCTCAAGGCATTATCCAGCGGGCCTGCAGCAATGGCGTAGTGTTGCACCGTGCTGGCGGCCATGGCGCTGGTTGATAGCAAAACAGCGGCCGTGGCTGCAGTACTGAGCAGTAGGCTGCCGGTCAAACCGTGGTAGGAAAGCCGCTGGCGAAACTTGGTAGGGAGGCGCATAGGTGGGTTAGCCCTGAAGGTTGCGTCGTGATTACCTGTAGGGCCGCACCAGGCAAAAAAAAGATAACCCCCTTATGGATAATTTTTCCAGTCAGCTGATTCGCTTCACCGAAACCCAATAGCGAGTGAAATACTTCACTTTGATCGGCAAGGTCGCTTGCAGATTGGCCAGTACCGCATCCGTTGAATCCAGGCGCAACGTACCGGAAACGCGCAGACGTGCCGAAGCCACGTCGCATTGCAATACGCCCGGCCGATAACGCGCGAGCTCGTCGAGTACATCCCCGAGTCGAGCATCCAATACGATCAACTGGCCATCGACCCAGGCCGCCTGGGAACCGCGATACACAATGTTCGGCCCGACGTTTTGGCGATCAAAGTCAGCGCTTTCACCTGCTCCGAGCACGCGGACATGGTTGGGCTGGTCACCTGGCGACACGCTCACGCGATCCTCCAGAACGCCGACACGTGTGGTGTCCGACAGTTGGCGCACGGTAAATCGGGTACCCAATGCCTGGACTCGCCCTTGGCGGGTTTCGACATAAAAGGGCGTGTGCCCGCTCAATTTTCCCGTGTGGATAAGTACTTCACCTTCGCGCAGGCGGATCAAACGCTGACGCCCGTCGAACACCACATCAATCGCCGTGCCGGTGTTGAGATCAAGCCGCGTGCCATCGGCCAATTCGATACGCCGGCGTTCACCCACGGAAGTCCGGTAGTCGGCCAATACATTGCCCAGAGACGTGTGTTGCTGAACATTCCAGCCCAAGTACCCGGTACCGCCCAACACCAGCATCCACTTCAGTACCTGGCGACGTTGCTGCGTGGTCGACAATGCACGGCGGGTTAAATCCTGGGGCAGAGCGCCAAGACTGCGCTGTAATTGCTCCATCTGGTTCCATGCCGCCTGATGGGCCGGATCATCGTTGAGCCATTGCTGCCAGGCCTGGCGTTCTGCGGGTGTAGCCGGTTGGGATTGAAATTGCACATACCAACTGGCTGCGGACTCGAAGGTCTTGCGATCGGGAATCGCCATTACAGGCTGGCCATGATCAGCGAACACTCAGTCAATGCCCGAATCATATGCTTCTTCACTGTGGTCAGTGACACCTGCAGTTGATTGGCGATCTGTTGATAAGTCAGCCCTTCGATCTGCGACATCATGAAAATCCGCCGCGCCCGCTCGCCGAGTCCGGACAGGGCTTTATCCACAGCCACCAGGGTCTCAATGATGATGGCCTTGTCTTCTTCACTGATGGCGGTGCCTTCAGGCCGTTCAGCCAGTGTTTGTCTGTAGGCCTGTTCGATGGCGTGCCGGCGATAACGATCAATCACCAGGCCCTTGGCGATGGTCGCCAGATAGTCCCGCGGTTCAACGATCTGCGCCGCATGCCGTCCGCCTAGTATCCGCACGAACGTATCGTGCGCCACATCGGCGGCATCGCAGGCGTTATGCAACTTCCCTTTGAGCCACCCGTGCAACCAGGAATGGTGCTGCTCATAGATATGCTGGACTGCAACCGTGTGTGAAGAAGGGGACATAGGGCATGACGAACTAGGTTAATGATAATCGCTATTATTAACTGCCCTACGGTGTTCCCACAATAGATCTCTACTTTCTGCGCTTACCAACGAATGTGAGGATTTGGTTGGCCTGCGTGTGGGCGAAATACACACGGTTGAACCAATTTCTGTGGATTAAACCCTGTGAATAACCGCCCTTGTGCCCAGTTGATAACAGGGCCTGAAACCTGAGTAAAAACCTGCCTGTGGATAACCACCTGTTTAATCCACAGGCTTAAACCACTTATCCAAGGGCCTCATTGGCACATGACCACAGACTTTTGAATCTCTGTACACATTGTAAATAGGGGCTTGTAGAGATCTATCCACAGAAAAGGTGATCAGTAGAAATAAACATAAAAACAAAGATTTAATAAATTTCTCTCTTTTAATTTCTATTGTCTGTGATTCATCCACAGCTGGTTAAATTTTGTGCAAAGGGTTCTTTAGCAAGGGCTAAGTCCCTATACTTGCCGGCATTGCTCCAATCTCTTTCAACAGACAATTCCTGATTACCTACATAAGCAGGCACGAGGTGCGTGGTGGATTTCCCTTCCCGTTTTGAAGTGATCGTCATCGGCGGCGGTCATGCCGGTACCGAGGCAGCACTGGCGTCAGCACGCATGGGTGTCAAAACCCTGTTGTTGACGCATAACGTGGAAACCCTCGGTGCCATGAGCTGCAACCCCGCCATCGGTGGGATCGGCAAAAGCCATCTGGTCAAGGAAATCGACGCCCTTGGCGGCGTGATGGCCATGGCGACTGACAAAGGTGGTATTCAATTTCGCGTGCTCAACAGCCGCAAAGGCCCGGCCGTACGGGCTACCCGGGCTCAAGCCGACCGCATCCTGTACAAGGCGGCGGTACGCGAAACCCTGGAAAACCAGCCGAACCTGTGGATATTTCAGCAGGCAGCGGATGACCTGATCGTCGAGCAAGACCAGGTACGCGGTGTTGTCACGCAGATGGGCCTGCGTTTTCACGCAGAATCCGTGGTGTTGACCACCGGTACGTTCCTCGGCGGACTTATCCACATCGGTATGCAGAACTATTCCGGCGGCCGTGCGGGTGACCCCCCCTCGATCGCCCTGGCTAAACGACTGCGTGAATTGCCGCTGCGCGTCGGCCGTTTGAAAACCGGGACCCCGCCGCGTATCGACGGGCGTTCTGTGGATTTCTCGGTGATGACCGAACAAGCCGGCGATACACCGATCCCGGTCATGTCGTTCATGGGCTCCAAAGAACAGCACCCCAAACAGGTCAGCTGCTGGATCACCCACACCAATGCACGCACCCACGAAATCATCGCGGCGAACCTCGACCGTTCGCCGATGTATTCCGGGGTGATCGAAGGCATCGGCCCACGTTATTGCCCGTCGATTGAAGACAAGATCCACCGCTTTGCCGACAAGGAAAGCCACCAGGTCTTCATCGAGCCCGAAGGCTTGACCACCCACGAGCTGTACCCGAACGGGATTTCCACCTCACTGCCGTTCGACGTACAGATCCAGATCGTGCAATCGATTCGCGGTATGGAAAACGCGCACATCGTGCGTCCGGGCTACGCCATCGAGTACGACTACTTCGACCCGCGTGACCTGAAGTACAGCCTGGAAACCAAAGTCATTGGCGGTTTGTTTTTCGCCGGGCAAATCAACGGCACCACCGGTTACGAAGAAGCCGGCGCCCAAGGTTTGCTGGCCGGGACCAACGCGGCATTGCGCGCGCAGGGCAAAGACACCTGGTGCCCGCGCCGCGATGAAGCGTATATCGGCGTATTGGTCGACGACCTGATTACCCTGGGTACCCAGGAACCGTACCGGATGTTCACTTCCCGGGCGGAATACCGATTGATCCTGCGCGAAGACAACGCCGACCTGCGTCTGACCGAAAAAGGCCGCGAGCTGGGCCTGGTCGATGACGCACGCTGGGAAGCTTTCTGCAAAAAACGCGAAAGCATTGCGTTGGAAGAGCAGCGCCTGAAAAGCACTTGGGTTCGCCCGGGCACCGAGCAGGGCGACGCGATCGCCGAAAAATTTGGCACGCCGCTGACCCACGAATACAACTTGCTGAACCTGCTGTCCCGTCCGGAAATCGACTACGCTGGCTTGGTCGAAGTGACCGGCCACGGCGCAGAAGACCCACAAGTTGCCGAGCAGGTCGAAATCAAGACCAAATACGCCGGTTACATTGACCGCCAGCAGGATGAGATCGCTCGCCTGCGCGCCAGTGAAAACACCAAGCTGCCTGTGGATATCGACTACACCGGGATTTCCGGGTTGTCGAAAGAAATTCAAAGCAAGCTGGGGATAACTCGGCCAGAAACCCTGGGCCAGGCGTCACGTATCCCCGGTGTCACCCCGGCAGCCATTTCGCTGTTGATGATTCATTTGAAAAAACGCGGCGCGGGCCGTCAGTTGGAGCAAAGCGCTTGAGTTCGTCTGTTACCTCGCAACACGCCGAAGAGTTATCCACAGGTGCGTGCCAGTTGGGCATCGACCTGACCCCGGCCCAGCACGAATTGCTGCTGGGCTACCTGGCCCTGTTGATCAAGTGGAACAAGGCTTACAACCTGACTGCCGTGCGTGACCCTGATGAAATGGTTTCGCGTCACTTGCTCGATAGCTTGAGCGTAATGCCATTCATCGAAAACGGTCGCTGGTTGGACGTGGGCAGTGGCGGCGGCATGCCTGGCATCCCGCTGGCCATCCTGTTTCCCGAGTCGCAAGTGACCTGCCTTGACAGCAACGGCAAGAAAACCCGCTTCCTGACCCAGGTCAAACTCGAACTCAAACTGGACAACCTGCAGGTTATCCACAGCCGCGTCGAAGACTTCACGCCTGAGCAGCCCTTCAACGGAATTGTTTCCCGGGCGTTCAGCAGCATGGAGAACTTCAGCAACTGGACTCGCCACCTTGGCGACCGTGACACGCGCTGGCTGGCAATGAAGGGCGTTCATCCAAGCGACGAGCTGTTAGCATTGCCGGCAGACTTCCACCTCGATAGCGAACACGCCTTGGCCGTACCCGGTTGCCAAGGCCAACGCCATCTGCTGATACTGCGCCGCACGGCATGATTGGGAACACAAGCAAGAATGGCTAAGGTATTCGCAATAGCGAACCAGAAAGGTGGCGTGGGTAAAACCACCACCTGCATCAACCTCGCAGCATCCCTGGTCGCCACCAAGCGTCGGGTGCTGTTGATCGATCTCGATCCACAG
The DNA here is from genome assembly GCF_900005865.1 of Pseudomonas sp. 58 R 12. Classification (NCBI taxonomy): domain Bacteria; kingdom Pseudomonadati; phylum Pseudomonadota; class Gammaproteobacteria; order Pseudomonadales; family Pseudomonadaceae; genus Pseudomonas; species Pseudomonas sp. 58 R 12. The sequence continues at coordinate 626,680 of NZ_CVTP01000016.1, read as the reverse complement.
GGCAACGCCACCATGGGTAGCGGTGTGGATAAACACGGCCTGGAAAACTCGGTCTACGACGTGCTGATTGGCGAGTGCGACCTGGCTCAGGCCATGCACTATTCCGAGCACGGCGGTTATCAACTGCTGCCGGCCAACCGCGATTTGACCGCGGCGGAAGTGGTGCTGCTCGAAATGCAGATGAAAGAAAGCCGTCTGCGCAGCGCCTTGGCGCCGATCCGCGAGAACTACGACTACATTTTGATCGACTGCCCACCGTCGCTATCGATGCTCACGCTCAACGCGTTGGTGGCCGCCGATGGGGTGATTATCCCCATGCAGTGCGAATACTTCGCACTGGAAGGTTTGAGCGACCTTGTGGATAACATCAAGCGAATCGCCGAGTTGCTCAACCCGAACCTGCAGATCGAAGGCTTACTGCGCACGATGTACGATCCGCGCCTGAGCCTGATGAACGATGTGTCGGCGCAGCTTAAGGAACACTTCGGCGAGCAGTTGTACGACACCGTGATTCCACGCAACATCCGCCTGGCCGAAGCGCCAAGCTATGGCATGCCCGCGTTGGCCTATGACAAAACGTCGCGCGGTGCCATTGCTTACCTGGCACTGGCCGGCGAGATGGTTCGTCGCCAACGCCGCAACTCACGCACCGCTGCAGCCCAGCCAACTTAAGGAATTCCCATGGCCGTCAAGAAACGAGGTCTCGGACGTGGACTGGATGCACTGCTGAGTGGTCCGACCGTCACATCGCTTGAAGAACAAGCGGTGCAGGCCGACGAGCGCGAGCTGCAGCACCTGCCCCTGGACCTGATCCAGCGCGGCAAATACCAGCCACGCCGGGACATGGACCCCCAGGCGCTGGAGGAGTTAGCCAATTCGATCAAGGCTCAGGGCGTGATGCAGCCAATCGTGGTACGCCCGATTGGTGACGGCCGTTATGAAATCATCGCCGGTGAACGCCGCTGGCGCGCGAGCCAGCAGGCTGGTAAGGAAACCATCCCGGCGATGGTGCGCGATGTGCCGGATGAAACCGCCATCGCCATGGCGTTGATCGAGAACATCCAGCGTGAAGACCTCAACCCGATCGAAGAAGCGATCGCTTTGCAGCGTCTGCAGCAGGAATTCCAGTTGACCCAGCAACAAGTCGCGGACGCGGTGGGCAAGTCCCGCGTGACCGTGTCCAACTTGCTGCGCCTGATCGCCTTGCCGGAAGTCATCAAGACCATGTTGTCCCATGGCGACCTGGAAATGGGCCACGCCCGTGCCTTGCTCGGTTTGCCGGAAAATCAACAGGTTGAAGGGGCGCGACACGTTGTCGCACGGGGTCTCACCGTTCGTCAGACCGAGGCCCTGGTTCGCCAGTGGCTCAGCGGCAAACCTGCACCGGTCGAAACGGCCAAACCTGATCCGGATATCGCGCGTCTTGAGCAGCGCCTGGCCGAGCGGCTGGGCTCTTCGGTGCAAATTCGTCACGGCAAGAAGGGCAAAGGGCAACTGGTTATCGGGTATAACTCGCTGGATGAGCTTCAGGGTGTTCTTGCTCACATCCGCTGAAACATTTGCTCATGTAGCGCGCGATCGGAAATCACTACCCGGCAGTTGAATAGGGGCTGAACCGCCCCTATACTCTGCGCGCATTTTGTCGGCACAAATTATGCCAAGTTATTGATTTCCGGCAGCCGACCATTGAGGAGCAAAAGTGATGGAAACCCGCACGCCAAACACGTTGCCGTTCCATCGCCTGGCCGTTTTTCCGGTTTTATTGGCTCAATTTGTGATTTTACTGATCGCCGCTTTGGCGCTTTGGTACGGGCATGGAGTCGTAGCCGGATATTCAGGACTCTGCGGAGGCCTGATAGCCTTGCTGCCCAATATGTATTTTGCTCACAGGGCCTTTCGGTTTTCCGGCGCCCGAGCAGCCCAGGCTATCGTCCGGTCTTTTTATGCCGGCGAGGCGGGGAAACTGATTTTGACGGCAGTGCTGTTTGCACTGACCTTTGCAGGTGTGAAGCCATTGGCGCCGCTGGCTGTATTCGGCGTCTTCGTGTTGACCCAACTGGTCAGCTGGTTCGCTCCCCTGCTAATGAAAACAAGACTTTCGAAACCTTAGGGCGTTTGAGGCAACCATGGCAGAAACAACCGCTTCGGGCTATATCCAGCACCACTTGCAGAACCTGACCTTCGGTCAGCTTCCTAATGGCGGCTGGGGCTTTGCCCACTCCGCAGCAGAAGCCAAAGAAATGGGTTTCTGGGCTTTCCACCTGGATACTCTGGGCTGGTCGGTCGCATTGGGTCTGATCTTCGTTCTGATTTTCCGCATGGCGGCCAAGAAGGCAACTTCCGGTCAGCCAGGTGCTTTGCAGAACTTCGTTGAAGTATTGGTCGAATTCGTCGATGGCAGCGTGAAAGACAGCTTCCATGGCCGTAGCCCGGTGATTGCACCGCTGGCACTGACCATCTTCGTCTGGGTGTTCCTGATGAACGCCGTCGACCTGATCCCGGTTGACTGGATTCCTCAGCTGGCCATCCTGATCTCCGGCGACCCGCACATCCCATTCCGCGCGGTATCGACCACTGACCCGAACGCTACCCTGGGCATGGCCTTGTCGGTGTTCGCGCTGATCATTTTCTACAGCATCAAGATCAAGGGCATCGGCGGCTTCATCGGCGAACTGACCCTGCACCCGTTCGGCAGCAAGAACATCTTTGTTCAAGCCCTGCTGATCCCGGTGAACTTCCTGCTGGAATTCGTGACCCTGATCGCCAAGCCGATTTCCCTGGCTCTGCGACTGTTCGGCAACATGTATGCCGGCGAGTTGGTGTTCATTCTGATCGCTGTGATGTTCGGCAGCGGCCTGCTCTGGCTTAGCGGCCTGGGCATCGTTCTGCAGTGGGCGTGGGCTGTGTTCCACATCCTGATCATCACCCTGCAGGCCTTCATCTTCATGATGCTGACCATCGTCTACCTGTCGATGGCGCACGAAGAGAACCATTAAGGCCAGTCTCGACTAGTCTGATGTCCTTCCCGGTGAAACGGGAAGGTGGCCCACCAGGGCTATGAAACGATTTGTTTTACCGCTTTAAAATCTAAAAAACCTAAACCATACGACGTAAAAGTCGGGAGGAAAGATGGAAACTGTAGTTGGTCTAACCGCTATCGCTGTTGCACTGTTGATCGGCCTGGGCGCCCTGGGTACTGCCATTGGTTTCGGCCTGCTGGGCGGCAAATTCCTGGAAGGCGCCGCGCGTCAGCCAGAAATGGTTCCAATGCTGCAAGTTAAAATGTTCATCGTCGCCGGCCTGCTCGACGCCGTGACCATGATCGGTGTTGGTATCGCTCTGTTCTTCACCTTCGCGAACCCTTTCGTTGGTCAACTCGCCGGTTAATCACTCGTTTTTCGAGTGATTGGTGTGTTGTGCAACGAATGAGCGAGGTATTGGCGTGAACATTAATGCAACCATTATTGGTCAGTCCTTAGCGTTCTTGATTTTTGTCGTTTTCTGCATGAAGTTCGTATGGCCTCCGGTCATCGCAGCTCTGCACGAGCGTCAGAAGAAGATCGCGGATGGACTGGACGCTGCAGCCCGAGCAGCTCGCGACCTGGAGTTGGCCCAAGATAAAGCGGGTCAGCAACTGCGCGAAGCGAAAGCCCAAGCAGCCGAGATCATTGAGCAAGCCAAGAAACGCGGTAACCAGATTGTTGAAGAGGCTGTTGAAAAAGCCCGTATCGACGCTGACCGTGTGAAGGTTCAGGCTCAGGCCGAGATCGAGCAGGAACTGAACGGTGTCAAAGATGCCCTGCGTGCCCAACTGGGTGCTCTGGCCGTCGGCGGTGCTGAGAAGATCCTGGGCGCCACAATCGATCAAAACGCGCACGCGGAGCTGGTTAACAAACTGGCTGCTGAAATTTAAGCGAGGGCGATCATGGCAGAATTGACCACGTTGGCCCGACCTTACGCTAAGGCAGCCTTCGAGCACGCCCAGGCCCACCAGCAGCTGGCCTCTTGGTCAGCCATGCTCGGCCTGGCTGCAGCAGTGTCGCAAGACGACACCATGCAGCGCGTGCTCAAGGCCCCGCGACTGACGAGCGCAGACAAGGCCGCCACGTTTATTGACGTGTGCGGCGACAAGTTTGATGTGAAAGTGCAGAACTTCTTGCACGTCGTTGCCGAAAACGACCGTCTCCTGCTTTTGCCGGAGATTGCCGCTCTGTTCGACCTGTACAAGGCCGAGCAAGAGAAGTCGGTAGACGTTGAAGTCACCAGTGCTTTCGCATTGAACCAAGAACAGCAAGACAAACTCGCCAAGGTTCTCAGTGCACGACTCGACCGGGAAGTGCGCCTGCAAGTTGCGGAGGATGCCACCCTGATTGGTGGTGTCATCATTCGCGCCGGCGACCTGGTTATCGATGGTTCGATTCGCGGCAAACTCGCGAATCTTGCCGAAGCATTGAAATCTTGAGTTTGAAGGGGCAGCAGAGCAATGCAGCAACTCAATCCTTCCGAAATAAGTGAAATTATCAAGGGCCGCATCGACAAGCTCGATGTGACCTCCCAAGCCCGTAACGAAGGCACTGTCGTCAGCGTATCTGACGGTATCGTGCGGATTCACGGTCTGGCCGACGTAATGTACGGCGAGATGATCGAGTTTCCGGGCGGCGTCTTCGGTATGGCCCTCAACCTGGAGCAAGACTCCGTAGGTGCCGTTGTATTGGGCGCTTACACCAGTCTGGCTGAAGGCATGAGCGCCAAGTGCACTGGCCGCATCCTGGAGGTTCCGGTTGGTAAGGAACTGCTGGGTCGCGTAGTCGACGCACTGGGTAACCCTGTTGACGGTAAAGGTCCACTGGGCAACACCGAGACCGACGCGGTCGAGAAAGTTGCTCCAGGCGTGATCTGGCGTAAGTCGGTAGACCAGCCTGTACAGACTGGCTACAAGGCTGTCGATGCCATGATCCCTGTCGGCCGTGGCCAGCGTGAGCTGATCATCGGTGACCGTCAGATCGGTAAAACCGCTCTGGCCATCGACGCGATCATCAACCAGAAGAACAGCGGCATTTTCTGCGTCTACGTAGCGATCGGTCAGAAGCAATCGACCATCGCCAACGTGGTTCGCAAGCTGGAAGAAAACGGCGCCCTGGCCAACACGATCATCGTGGCTGCCAGTGCTTCGGAATCTCCTGCGCTGCAATTCCTGGCACCGTACTCCGGTTGCACCATGGGTGAATTCTTCCGCGACCGCGGTGAAGACGCGCTGATCGTTTATGACGATCTGTCCAAGCAAGCAGTGGCTTACCGCCAGATTTCCCTGCTGCTGCGCCGTCCACCAGGCCGTGAAGCTTACCCAGGCGACGTGTTCTATCTCCACTCCCGTCTGCTGGAGCGCGCATCCCGCGTTTCGGAAGAATACGTAGAGAAGTTCACCAACGGCGCAGTGACCGGCAAAACCGGTTCCCTGACCGCACTGCCGATCATCGAAACCCAGGCTGGCGACGTTTCTGCGTTCGTTCCGACCAACGTGATTTCCATCACTGACGGTCAGATCTTCCTGGAATCGGCCATGTTCAACTCGGGCATCCGCCCAGCAGTGAACGCCGGTGTTTCGGTATCCCGTGTGGGTGGTGCCGCTCAGACCAAGATCATCAAGAAGCTCTCCGGTGGTATCCGTACCGCTCTGGCTCAGTACCGTGAATTGGCGGCATTCGCCCAGTTTGCTTCTGACCTGGACGAAGCGACCCGTAAGCAACTTGAGCATGGTCAGCGCGTTACCGAGCTGATGAAGCAGAAGCAATACGCCCCAATGTCGATCGCTGACATGGCGTTGTCGCTGTATGCCGCTGAGCGTGGGTTCCTGACCGACGTTGAAATCGCCAAGGTTGGCAGCTTTGAACAAGCGCTGATTGCTTACTTCAACCGCGATCACGCCGAATTGATGGCGAAGATCAACGTGAAGGGTGACTTCAATGACGATATCGACGCTGGCATGAAAGCCGGTATCGAGAAGTTCAAGGCCACCCAAACCTGGTAAGCCGCAGCGGGAGCCGCAAGGCTCCCGCTTGCTAACCTGATAGGTGTTACATGGCAGGCGCAAAAGAGATTCGCAGTAAGATTGCGAGCATCAAAAGCACGCAAAAGATTACCAGCGCCATGGAAAAAGTGGCGGTCAGCAAAATGCGCAAGGCACAAATGCGCATGGCTGCTAGCCGTCCTTATGCGGAGCGTATCCGCCAGGTAATTGGGCATTTGGCCAACGCCAACCCGGAATACCGCCACCCATTCATGATCGAGCGTGAAGTCAAGCGCGTCGGTTATGTGGTTGTGAGCAGTGACCGTGGTTTGTGCGGTGGTCTGAATACCAACCTGTTCAAGGCCCTGGTCAAGGACATGGCGGTAAACCGCGAAAACGGCGTCGAGATCGATCTGTGTGTTGTTGGTAGCAAGGGTGCGGCCTTTTTCCGCAACTTCGGCGGTAACGTCGTTGCAGCTATCAGCCACCTGGGTGAAGAGCCGTCGATCAATGATTTGATCGGCAGTGTGAAGGTGATGCTGGATGCATACCTGGAAGGCCGGATTGACCGCCTCTCCGTGGTATCCAACAAGTTCATCAACACCATGACCCAGCAGCCAACCGTGGAGCAATTGATTCCACTGGTGGCGACTCCGGATCAGGAACTCAAGCACCACTGGGACTACCTCTACGAACCAGACGCCAAAGAGCTGCTTGACGGCTTGATGGTGCGCTACGTGGAGTCGCAGGTGTACCAGGCGGTGGTCGAGAACAACGCAGCTGAACAAGCAGCGCGGATGATCGCGATGAAAAACGCTACCGATAACGCCGGTGATCTGATCAGCGATTTGCAGCTGATCTACAACAAGGCGCGTCAGGCTGCGATCACCCAAGAGATCTCGGAAATCGTCGGCGGCGCTGCCGCGGTTTAACGGTTCAAATATTCAGAGGATCCAGCTATGAGTAGCGGACGTATCGTTCAAATCATCGGCGCCGTTATCGACGTGGAATTTCCACGCGACAGCGTACCGAGCATCTACAACGCGCTGAAAGTACAAGGCGCGGACACTACTCTGGAAGTTCAGCAGCAGCTGGGCGACGGCGTAGTTCGTACCATTGCGATGGGTTCCACCGAAGGCTTGAAGCGCGGTCTGGACGTAATCGACTCTGGCGCAGCCATCTCCGTACCGGTCGGTAAAGCGACCCTGGGCCGGATCATGGACGTACTGGGCAACCCGATTGACGAAGCTGGCCCGATCGACACCGAAGAGCGTTGGGGCATTCACCGTCCAGCACCTTCGTTCGCCGAACAAGCTGGCGGCAACGACCTGCTGGAAACCGGCATCAAGGTTATCGACCTGGTTTGCCCGTTCGCCAAAGGCGGTAAAGTCGGTCTGTTCGGTGGTGCCGGTGTAGGCAAGACCGTAAACATGATGGAACTGATCCGTAACATCGCCATCGAGCACAGCGGTTATTCCGTGTTCGCCGGTGTGGGTGAGCGTACCCGTGAGGGTAACGACTTCTACCACGAGATGAAGGACTCCAACGTTCTGGACAAAGTGGCACTGGTTTACGGTCAGATGAACGAGCCGCCGGGTAACCGTCTGCGCGTAGCACTGACTGGCCTGACCATGGCCGAGAAGTTCCGTGACGAAGGTAACGACGTTCTGCTGTTCGTCGACAACATCTACCGTTACACCTTGGCCGGTACTGAAGTATCCGCACTGCTGGGCCGTATGCCTTCCGCAGTAGGCTACCAGCCGACCCTGGCTGAAGAGATGGGCGTTCTGCAAGAACGTATCACTTCGACCAAGGAAGGTTCGATCACTTCGATCCAAGCGGTATACGTACCTGCGGATGACTTGACCGACCCGTCGCCTGCGACCACCTTCGCCCACTTGGACGCCACCGTCGTTCTGTCCCGTGACATCGCTTCCCTGGGTATCTACCCAGCGGTCGATCCACTCGACTCGACTTCGCGCCAGCTGGACCCGAACGTGATCGGCCAGGAGCACTACGACACCGCTCGCGGCGTTCAGTACGTGCTGCAGCGTTACAAAGAACTGAAGGACATCATTGCGATCCTGGGTATGGACGAGCTGTCGGAAGCCGACAAGCAGTTGGTAAACCGTGCTCGTAAGATCCAGCGCTTCTTGTCGCAGCCGTTCTTCGTGGCTGAAGTCTTCACCGGTGCTTCGGGTAAATACGTTTCCCTGAAAGACACCATTGCTGGCTTCAAAGGCATCCTCAACGGTGACTACGACCACCTGCCAGAACAAGCGTTCTACATGGTCGGCGGCATCGAAGAAGCGATCGAGAAAGCCAAGAAACTGTAATCCAGGCGCCCGGTAACGGGCGCTCATCAGGTTGAGGCAATCAGATGGCTATGACAGTCCATTGCGATATCGTCAGCGCGGAAGGGGAAATTTTCTCCGGTCTGGTCGAGTTTGTTACAGCGCACGGCGACCTGGGTGATCTTGGTATCGCCATGGGTCATGCCCCGCTGATCACAAGCTTGAAACCAGGTCCGATCACGCTGACCAAGCAAGGCGGGGAACGTGAGGTGTTTTACATCTCCGGTGGTTTCCTCGAGGTTCAGCCGAACATGGTCAAGGTACTTGCCGACACCGTGCAACGTGCTGGCGACCTGGATGAAGCCTCCGCTCAGGAAGCCGTCAAGGCTGCCGAGAAGGCCCTGAACGAAAAGGGTGCCGACTTCGACTACAGCGCTGCTGCTGTACGTCTGGCCGAGGCTGCAGCTCAGCTGCGCACGCTCCAGCAGATCCGCAAGAAGTAAGCGGCCATGCCGTCATGCTTTATGCGCGATTGATTAAAAAGGGTAGCCTCGGCTACCCTTTTTCTTTTTTTGCAAAACACTTCTCTGGTCTGAAGTCGGACCGCCCAGGATTGGTAGCCACTCATGTCTCTTGAAATCGTCATTCTCGCCGCAGGCCAGGGCACCCGTATGCGTTCGGCCCTACCCAAGGTGCTGCACCCGGTGGCCGGCAACTCCATGCTTGGTCATGTTATCCACAGCGCCCGGCAACTCGACCCGCAGCGCATCCACGTGGTGATTGGCCACGGTGCCGATGTGGTCCGTGAGCGCCTGGCCGCGGATGACCTGAATTTCGTTTTGCAGGACAAACAACTCGGCACCGGCCATGCCACCGCACAAGCCGTGCCCTTCATCACTGCCGACACCGTGCTGATCCTGTACGGCGACGTACCGCTGATTGAAGTGGAAACCCTGCAACGCCTGCTCAAGCATGTCGTGTCTGGCCAGATGGGCCTGCTGACCGTTGAACTGGATGACCCTACCGGTTACGGGCGCATTGTGCGCAAAGCCGACGGCAAGGTCGCGGCCATCGTTGAGCACAAGGATGCCAGCGAAACTCAGCGCGCCATTACCGAAGGCAACACCGGGATTCTGGCGGTCCCTGCCAATAAGCTCGCCGACTGGATGAGCCGTCTGTCTAACAACAACGCCCAGGGCGAGTACTACCTCACCGACGTCATCGAGATGGCCGTGAGCGATGGCCTGCTGGTCGCGACCGAACAGCCACACGACCCGATGGAAGTGCAGGGCGCCAACGACCGCAAGCAGCTTGCAGAGCTTGAACGTCACTACCAGCTGCGCGAAGGCCGCCGCTTGATGGCCCAGGGCGTGACCCTGCGCGACCCGGCGCGCTTCGATGTGCGTGGCGAAGTCACTGTCGGCCGCGACGTGCTGATCGACATCAACGTGATCCTCGAAGGCCGCGTGATCATCGAAGACGACGTGGTGATTGGCCCGAACTGCGTGATCAAGGACAGCACCCTGCGCAAAGGCGCGGTGGTCAAGGCCAACAGCCATATCGACGGCGCCGTGATGGGCGAGGGCAGCGATGCTGGGCCGTTTGCGCGGTTACGTCCGGGCACAGTGATGGGGGCCAGGGCGCATGTGGGTAATTTCGTCGAGTTGAAAAACGCGAAAATGGGCGACGATGCCAAGGCCGGCCACCTGGCCTACTTGGGCGATGCGGTAATCGGTGCTCGCAGCAACATTGGTGCAGGCGCAATCACCTGCAATTACGATGGCGCTAACAAGTATCAGACGACGATTGGCGAGGACGTATTCATCGGCTCCAACAACTCCCTGATTGCACCCGTCACCATTGGTGATGGCTCGAATACGGCAGCGGGCTCAACCATCAACCAGGATGTGGATAAGTCCCAACTGGCTGTCGCCCGTGCCCGCCAACGCAACATTGATGGCTGGAAACGCCCGGTCAAATTCAAAAAGACCTGAGTTATCCACAATCTGTCTGGCTGAACGCTGCCTCCTGTGGGAGCTGGCTTGCCTGCGATAGCGGTCTGGCATTCAACATTTATGTTGCCTGACACTCCGCTATCGCAGGCAAGCCAGCTCCCACATTTATTTTGGGGTGTGCACCTAAAAATTTAGCACGCCCCACTTGACGATGTTTCGCCAATAGGTTTTGATTGCCTTCGTTATCTTTCGAAACGAAACTTACCATCACCATGTCGAAACGAAATACCCCCCAACGACGCCACAACATCCTGACCTTGCTCAATGAACAGGGCGAAGTCAGCGTGGACGAATTGGCCAAGCGTTTCGAAACGTCGGAAGTGACCATCCGCAAGGACTTGGCTGCCCTCGAAAGCAACGGCCTGCTGTTACGCCGTTACGGTGGCGCAATTACAATGCCCCAGGAACTGGTCGGCGACGCCGCCCAACCCATCTCGATCTACAAGCGCGCCATCGCCCGTGCCGCCGTGACGCGCCTGCGCGAACACGCGCGCATCATCATCGACAGCGGCAGCACCACCGCCGCGATGATCCCCGAACTGGGCCACCAGCCCGGCCTGGTGGTGATGACCAACTCCCTGCACGTGGCCTGCGCCTTGAGCGAGCTGGAGCACGAGCCGGTGCTGTTGATGACCGGCGGCACCTGGGACCCGCATTCGGACTCGTTCCAGGGCCAGGTCGCCGAGCAAGTGCTGCGTTCCTATGACTTTGATCAACTGTTTATCGGCGCCGACGGCATCGATCTGCAGCGCGGTACCACCACCTTCAACGAACTGCTGGGCCTGAGCCGCGTCATGGCAGAGGTCGCCCGTGAAGTGGTGGTGATGGTCGAATCCGACAAGATCGGCCGCAAGATTCCCAACCTGGAACTGCCCTGGAGCAGCGTCCATACCCTTATCACCGATGATCGCCTGCCGCTTGAGGCCCGCGACCAGATTCAAGCCCGCGGCATTACGCTGATATGTGCGGCAATCATCTAGGAGAAACACCATGTGTGGCATCGTAGGCGCAGTCGCTGAACGCAACATCACTCCCATCCTGCTCGAAGGCCTCAAGCGCCTGGAATACCGTGGCTACGACAGCGCCGGTGTGGCCGTCTTCTCCAACGCCGGCAAGCTTGAGCGCATGCGTCGCCCGGGTAAAGTCAGTGAACTGGAGCAAGCCCTGGCCGGTGAGCCGTTGGTTGGCCGTCTGGGCATCGCCCACACCCGTTGGGCTACCCACGGTGCGCCGTGCGAACGCAACGCCCACCCACACTTTTCCGGCGACCTGGCGGTGGTGCACAACGGCATCATCGAAAACCACGAAGTGCTGCGTGAGCAACTCAAGGGGCTGGGCTACGTATTCACTTCGGACACCGACACCGAAGTCATCGCCCACCTGCTGAATCACAAGCTCAAAGACCTGGGCGACCTGACTGTCGCCCTCAAAGCCACCGTAAAAGAACTGCACGGCGCCTACGGCCTGGCCGTGGTCAGCGCCAGCCAGCCCGATCGCGTGGTTGCCGCCCGCAGTGGCAGCCCGTTGGTGATCGGCCTGGGCTTGGGTGAGAACTTCCTGGCTTCCGACCAGTTGGCCCTACGCCAGGTCACCGACCGCTTCATGTACCTGGAAGAAGGCGATATCGCTGACATCCGCCGTGAAAGCGTGCAGATCTGGGACGTTAACGGTCAGTCTGTCGAGCGTGAAGCGGTGCAATACCGCGACGGCGCCGAAGCCGCCGACAAAGGCGAATACCGCCACTTCATGCTCAAGGAAATCCACGAGCAACCGGCCGTGGTGCAACGCACGCTGGAGGGTCGCCTGGGCGACAAGCAAGTGCTGGTCAACGCCTTTGGCCCACAAGCCGCCGAGTTGTTCGCCAAAGTGCGCAATGTGCAGATCGTGGCTTGCGGCACCAGCTACCACGCCGGCATGGTTGCCCGTTATTGGCTGGAAGAACTGGCCGGCATTCCATGCCAGGTCGAAGTGGCCAGCGAGTTCCGCTACCGCAAAGTGGTGGTCCAGCCTGACACCCTGTTCGTGACCATCTCGCAGTCCGGCGAAACCGCCGACACCTTGGCCGCCTTGCGTAACGCCAAGGAGCTGGGCTTCCTCGCCAGCCTGGCGATCTGCAACGTCAGCATCAGCTCCCTGGTGCGCGAATCCGACCTGACCCTGCTGACCCAGGCCGGTCGCGAAATCGGCGTGGCCTCCACCAAAGCCTTCACCACCCAGCTGGTCGGCCTGTTGCTGCTCACCCTGTCCCTGGGCCAAGTACGTGGCACCCTCGCCGCAGGTGTTGAAGCCACCCTGGTCGAAGAACTGCGCCGCCTGCCAACCCGCCTGGGTGAGGCCCTGGCCATGGACAGCATCGTGGAAAAAGTCGCCGAGCTGTTCGCCGACAAAAACCACACCCTGTTCCTCGGCCGTGGCGCGCAATACCCGGTGGCAATGGAAGGCTCGCTCAAACTCAAGGAAATCTCGTACATCCACGCCGAAGCCTACCCGGCCGGCGAGCTCAAGCACGGTCCATTGGCCCTGGTGGATGACGACATGCCAGTCGTCACGGTCGCGCCAAACAACGAACTGCTGGAAAAGCTCAAGTCCAACCTGCAGGAAGTCCGCGCCCGTGGCGGCCAACTGGTGGTGTTCGCCGACGAGAAAGCCGGCATGACCAATGGTGAAGGCACCCACGTCATCAACATGCCGCACATCAACGACACCCTGTCGCCGATTCTCTACACCATCCCGCTGCAACTGCTGTCTTACTACGTCGCCGTGCTCAAGGGCACTGACGTTGACCAGCCGCGCAACCTGGCGAAGTCGGTGACGGTGGAGTAATACGGCACGCGCCTGGAGGCCCTTGGGGTCTCCAGGTTCCAGCGAAAGGATGCGACCTCGATGCAACCCTCTTCCCAGATTCACGCACGTTTGAACAATCGCCGGTTTGCGGTCGCAAACAATACCCAAGGTCTCTCAGGTACGGGCACGGTGTTTCATTACCTTGTCGATGGCGATGCCATCTCGAGCACTTACCAAGGCGCAAGGATTCGTCTGGGCCAGCAGGTCGGGCGTGTAACCGGCCCTGATACCATCGAGTTGCTTTATCAGTGCGTGACGACAGAAGGCGCACTACTGGCCGGTTGGTCTCGTGGCACGGTCGACGTCGACCAGGCCGGGCGTACCACGCTGAGCTTCGTCTGGGGGTGGTTATCGGGTGCGACGGGAGGCGGGGAGTCAAGCTACGTTGAACTTGCTGAGTGCGACAACCACTCCTAAGGCACAAACTCCACCCGCAACCCCCGGCTCGCACTGCGCCCCTGATCATCACTGACTCGCAACCGATACTCCCCCGACTTGCCCGGCCGCCAATTCAGTGTGGTTTGCGGCGGCCCTTGGCCGATCAAGGTTTGATCAGCGAACCAGTACAACGTCGCCGCATCGCTGGCCGCATTGGCATTCAGCGGGATGCTTTCCTGCGGTTGGGACAGGCGCAGCTGATAGCTCACCTGAGTCAGCGGCGAACGAATTTGCGGCGCTTCGCTCTGGTCGCTGATGCGGTTGGGTTGGCAGTTTTTCATCACGTTGGGCGGCGTGCGCCGCGGCAGGCCGGCGGCGCGGTATAGGCGTTGCACGTCGCTGGGCCAGAACTCGAAGACTTCTTCGCGGGTGTATTGCGCCTCGAACGGCGGGCAGGCGGCTTTACCGGTGCGGGTGTCGATCAGCACCGGGCGGTGCAGGTTGGACACGCGAATCGGCGAGACGCCGGGGATATACCAAGTCTTGCGGGTTTGCGGGCACCAGCGGTTGGGCAACTCGCCGGAGGCGGCGCAGATGTCGATGCGCACCAGTCCGGCGGGTGGCTTGTCGGGTTTGATCACCACATTCGGCAGGGCCAGGGGCAGGGCGTCGGCGATGCGGAAAAACAGCGGCGCAGCCGTCTTGGCGCCGATAAACGCCGGGTTTGGCCGGCCATCAAAGTTGCCCACCCACACCACCAGCACGTACGGCCCGACCAGGCCTGCGCTCCATGCATCATGGAACCCCCAAGAGGTGCCGGTTTTCCAGGCGGTGCGCCAGTGGCGGCCAGGCAAGCCATCCGGGCGTGGGTTGCGACGCAGCATGTCGCGCACCATGAAGGCGGCTTGGGGCGTTAGCAGTTGGGCGCCGGTGGTCTGGGGCTGTTCCTGCAAATAGCGCAAGGGCCGCAAGTGCCCGTCACCGGCCAGCATCACATACAGCCGCGCCAGTTCTTCCGGGGTCATCTCACCGCCGCCGAGGGCCAACGCCAGACCGTAGTGGCTTTCGTCGCGCAGGCCTTTGATACCGGCGCGCTGCAGCAATCCATATAAGGACGGCGACTTAACCTGGCTGGCCAGCCACACCGCCGGGATATTTCGACTACGGATCAACGCATCCCGGGCTGTCAGCGGCCCGACAAAACTGCCGTCGAAATTTTCCGGCTGAAAGTAGCCGAAATTACTTGGCAGATCCTTGAGGATACTCATCGGGTGGATCACCCCCTGGTCCAGCGCCAGGCCGTACAAAAACGGCTTAAGCGTCGACCCCGGCGAGCGTCGCGACAGCACTCCATTCACTTGACCGTGGAGGCTTGTGGATAAGTAATCCGCCGACCCTACCAGCGCCTTGACGCTCTGGTCGCGGCTGTCGATCAGGATGGCCGTAGCGTTTTCCACACCGGTGCTGCGCCGCTCGGCGATAAACCCGGTGATCAGGCGTTCGAGTAACTGTTGCAAGGGCAAGTTGAGGGTGCTGTTCAACTCGTTGCCGGGCTGGGATGCCAGCAATTGCTCGCTCAGGTGCGGCGCCAGGAAAGGAATCTGCTGGCGGTTGCGCGCCTCCAGAGGCAGGTCCAACAAACTGTCGTTACGCGGGTCCTGTGGATAAGTCTCGCGCCAGTCAGCCATCAAGCGCAGCCGCGCGTTTTGCAATGACGGCCCGAAGCGCGCACGTCGCCCCGGTTGCTGCGGGATCACCGCCAACGCCAGCGCTTCGGACAACGACAACTGCGCCGCCGACTTACCAAAGTAGATACGGCTGGCCGCTTCGGCGCCCTCGATATTGCCGCCCATGGGCGCCAGGTTCAGGTAGGCCTCAAGAATATCGTGCTTGCTGTAGCGTGCTTCCAGCCATAGCGCCAACGCCATCTGCTGCAACTTGCCTGGCACTTGGCGGGTGTTCAGATCCCACAAGCGCCGCGCCAGTTGCATGCTCAAGGTCGACCCGCCCTGGCGTTGGCCACCGCTGTAGGTGGCCAGGGCTGCGCGCAGCAACGCCGGGGGATTGATCCCCGGGTGCCAGTAGAAATTACGGTCTTCCTTGAGCAGCAAGGCCTCGACCAATGACGGCGACATGCGCTCCAGCGGCAGCCACAGACGGTATTGCCCGTCATCCGCCAACGTCATGCGCAGCAGCGAGCCGTCGTCGGCCAATACCACCCGTGACGAGGTCACGGCCTGTTCCAGCGGGGCATGGGGCCACAGCCGCAACCCCGCCAGTAGAACCGCCGCTGCCAGCAGCGGCGTCAGGCGCTTAAGGCTTGGTAATTTCAAGCTGGCCTACTTTGCCTCGCCCTTGCAGGGTGGTTTCGTACATGCCTTCGGCGTAGGCCGGTGGCGTATTGAAGGTGCCGGCGTTGGTGGCGCGCACACGGTAGACGAAAGTGCCTACATCGCGCAGCGCAGTGCCGTACAACACCACTCGATCATCACGCACGTCCACATAGTCCGGCTGCCAGGTGCTCAGCTCGGTTTCGCCGATGGGCGCTTGCCATGCGTCCGCTTCCTGGCTGTCTTCTTCCACGTATTCGGACGCTTCGCCTTCACCTTCCTCACTGCTGGCGGCTTCCGGCTCCGGCGGCAAGTTATACACAGGCTCTACGCCACCCGGCAGCAAGTCGACCACGGCCACTTGCTGCACCTGATCACGGTCTGTAGCACGCAGACGCAGGCGCACCAGGAACTCATCACCTACCGCCACCTTGCTCACCGGCTCGCCCTTGAGGTCGAGGTATTCGTGGATGATTTCCAGGCCATTGTTGATCGGCTTGAGCTTGGCGCCCTTGTCGAAACCGGCTTCGCTGAGCATGTAGAACGCGGCCGGGCCATCGGATTTTTCCATCACCAGCTTTTGCGTGGTGCCTGGCACGGCGGCGCGCGGTGGCTGACCGGCCATCTCCAGCAATTGCTGCTGCTTGTCACCCAGCCAGGCGGTGGCCTTGAGGGTCATGTCGCTTTGCGCGCGCTGGCCATAGTTGTCCAGGGCGCGCAGCAACAGCGCCGCCGACAGCGAGTTGTAACGCTGCTCATTGAGGCGCTTGCCGAGTTTATCCAGCAAGGCCGTGGGCACATCGTCCATCAGCTCGGGGAAGTGGCGCGCCAGCAGGTGCAGGTGTTCGGCATCATGCACCAGCGGGTCGTAATACAAACCGTCGCTGTCCCACTTATCCACAAGCGAACGCCATGGGATTTTGCGGAACAGTGCATCGGCCTGGCGATCCTGCTTGAGCAATTTGTAGCTGGCAGCCAGGTAAGCGGCGCCCAGGTCGTTCTGCCAGGTGTCCTTGAAGTAGCTCTCGTAGCGCTCGCGGATATCGCTCAATGCACCACTTACCAGAATCCCCTGACGGCTCAGCAGGTAACTGGCGTAGGCGCGGTTGCGCAATTCCGACAGGCCTTCGCTAGGACCGTTGGCCAGGTCTGTCAGATACGCGTTCGAGCGCACCAGCAGATCTTCCGGTACCGGCAACCCGCGCTCCTTGGCTTCGATCAGGAAGTCGGTGGCGTACAGGCTGGCGTACGGCGCCACGTCCGGGTTGGCTGCCCACAAACCGAAGCCACCGGCCTGGTTCTGGCGTTGGCGCAGCATGCGCACGGCACTGCTGAAGGCTTGTTCGGCTTCCGGTGCGTTACCGCCCCAGATCAACGCCGGCATGGCCTTGGACACCCATTGCTCGGTGCAGGCATAGCCGTAGTCATCCAGGTAATGCTTGAGGCCATTGGCCCATACCAGCGGCGAGGCAGCCACGCCCAGTTGCACGTCACGCAGCTGGCTGAACAGTTCGCGAGTAGGTTTGAGTTCTTTGCTGGCGCTGTCGAAACGGCCCAGGCTCAGTGCCACGCGATGTTCGCTCAGCGGGCGGATCGAGGTAGTTTCCGCCACCTGGATACGCTTGCCGTTGGGCAATACGGCGACAAAGCGCAGGTCAGCCGAACCGAGGATTTCACCCACCTTGATCTTGAACTCGGCCGTGCCTTCCTTGCGCGGTTGCAGTGACAACGTGCTGCCCTTGTCGCCCTGTACCTTCAGGCCATCGCTGGTCTGAAGTTCAAACTTCACGTCCGCCGCTGCATCGAGGTTGCTGAACACCCCGGCGCTGACGTTGAACACATCCCCCGGCGCCACAAAGGCCGGTACGTTTGGCGTGATCACGATCGGCCCGCGCACCTCGGTATTGGCTTCGCTGACACCGACGCTGTCGCTGTCCACTGCCACCGCAAACAGGTGCAGCTTGCCGTTGAAGCTGTCCGGCACCTGGTAATGCAGCAGGGTTTCGCCGGCTGGCAGGTCTACCAACCCAGACCACCACGCCACGGGCGGCTGATGTTTACGCTTGAATGGGTTGAGGTGATTGGCCAGGGCGCCTTCCGTATCGCCACCGGGCGCCGCCCCACTCAGCAGGCGGCTGAATTCCGGCAGGATCAGGTCAAGGATCTGACTGGTGCCTACCTCCAGCGCACGCTTCTGGAAGAAGAAGCCCAGCGGGTCCGGCGTCTGGTAGCGCGCCACTTGCAGGATGCCTTCATCTACCGCGTAC
This sequence comes from Pseudomonas sp. 58 R 12, assembly GCF_900005865.1. Classification (NCBI taxonomy): domain Bacteria; kingdom Pseudomonadati; phylum Pseudomonadota; class Gammaproteobacteria; order Pseudomonadales; family Pseudomonadaceae; genus Pseudomonas; species Pseudomonas sp. 58 R 12. The sequence goes on along the minus strand of NZ_CVTP01000016.1, from coordinate 608,545 downwards.
ACCACTGCGCGGCCCGGGCGGTCGGCGGTGACCTTGATATCCAGCATCTGCCCCGGCTCGATTTTCGCCGGGCCTTCAACCTTCAGCGCCATGCGTCGCGCATCCAGGTTGATGCTGAACGGCACCACACCATAGGACAGCGGGCTCATGTACACCTCGGCCGAACCCATATCGCGCACAAACTGCACGTTGACGTAGGCATTGCCCTCAAGCCCTGCCGGCACACGGATATGTTGCACGCTGTTGGTGCTGTCGGCCTTGAACCACTGCTGGGTGTAGACCTTGTCGCGCTCGATGGTGATCAAGCCGGCGCCGGTGTAGGGCGCACGGATGCTGATGGCGATCTCATCACCGGTGGCGTAGCTGCGTTTATCCAGGCGCAGTTGCAGCTCGGCGTTGCGTTCCAGTGAGCGCGAAGTGTTGCCACGCCCGGCCACGCTGTAGTCGATCTGGTTGAGCAGGTTGCCGTTGGCGTCTTTGAGTTGCAGAGTGAAATCGCCCGGGGTTGCGGTGTTCAGGGTCTGCTTAGCGCCTTGCGCGGTCATCACCAGTGGCTGCGCCGGCTGGCTGATGTTCTTGATGCGCGACTCGTACTTGTAGGTGCCGTTGGACTGTTTCACCAGCACCGACACATAACGGTGTTCGACCACTTCGCTGGTCAGGCCGTCCACCGCCAGCGGCGTAAGGTCTGGCGCGACAGCCAGCCATTGCACCTGGCGCGGCGCGTCTTTGGCGACGTACGACAGCGAATCCTGACTTTTCACACCGACCAGGTAGGGCGCGGATGACACCAGCAAGGCACTCTGCGCCGCCACATTGCGTCCGCCTTCGGCTTCGAACACCTGGGTCATCACCTGCAGGCGATAGGTGCTGTTGGCGAAGCGTTGCAGGTTGAGGTCGAGCACGGCCTGGCCGTTGTCGTCGACGGTGGTTTCAGCCAGGTCTTCGGTGCTGGCCTCTTCCAGGGAGTCGTTGAGGCGGAAACGGTAATCGGGGTAGCGATCAAACGCCGCGAGCGTTGGGCTCAGGGACATTTTCGCGGTGACGCGGCGGCCGGACGCCGGGGCGCCGAACAGGTGCATAGCGGTGACTTTGGCCACCACTTGGTCCGGTGGAATCCAGCCCTGCACAGGCGTGTCGTGCAGGCTCAGGCTGACCTTCATGCGGTCCGGCTCGAAGTCGCGGACCTTGAAGCTCACGCTGCCCAGGTCGGTGCGGGTCTGCTTCTGGCCAATCAGTTGCAAAGTAGCGGTGTACTCCCCGGCAGGGGCCACTTCGCTGCTGGGGAAATCAAAGGTTTCAAAGCCGCTGGCGGACAGCTTCAACGGCTGGCGGATGACTTCCAGGCCACGCGGGTCGGTGATTTGCAGCTCCACCGGCAGGCCTTGCAGCGCGCCTTTCCAGTTGCCGCTGCGCACGATCATGCCCAGGTGCGCGGTTTCGCCGGGCCGGTACAGGCCACGGTCGGTAAACAGGTAGGCGCTGAGGCGATCAATCGCACCGTCTTCTTCCAAACCACCTACGTCGAAGCGCGACAAATCCAGTTGCTGGGACTGGCGGGCAATCGGCAGGAACGACTGGTCATTACCGCGCGTGACCACATACATCAGTGGCGTTTTCTCACGACGCAGTTCATCCAGCTTGGCGAAATGCGCGTGGCCTTCGCCGTCGGTATGGCCGCTGGCGACCGGCAACCCGTTGCGACCGATGATATCGACTTGGGCGTCGGACACCGGCGAGCCGTTGCCGATGGACTGCACATACACATCGTGGCTGCCATCGCTGGAGCGCTTGGCGATGATGCCGAGGTCGGTCACTACGATAAAACGCAGGTCGCTGGTGCTGTTGTGCTCGTACTCGAACGTACGCTCGGCGGGGTCATCCTGCGGGCTGAGCTTGAGGACAAAAATACCGCGACGTCCGCCATTGGCGGTGAGGTAGTGGCTGAGGTCCACATTGTCGTAGACGGTTTTTGCCGGGTCATTGGATGACAGAGGAATATCCAAAGACTGACGCTCGACCATGCGATCGAAGTACTCATTGCCAAAGTTCGGCCGCGCAAAGCTGCCGCTGCTCTGGTCCACCAGGTGTTGCAGCTGGTTGGGCAATAGGCGGGCGATTTCCACATGGGCGCCGGGCACGCCACGGGCCATGAAACCCAGGCGTTTTTCGCCATTGAGGCTGAGCAAGGCGCCGTCAGACAAGAACTGCAAGGTACGTGGGTACGCCGGCATGCTGATCAGCGACGCCGTAGGATTTTTTGCCAGGTAGCCACCGATGGCTTCCAGGTTGGCGGGCACTCGTACGTACACCGCGCGACCGGCCGGGGCCTTGAATTTGAAGGCGTGCAGGGTGTTCAGCGGCTCGACGCTGGGCACGTGGGTCAGGTTGACCTTGGTGCTGCGGGCGAGCAGGGCGTCGTCAATCTCGTTGCTGTTGTAGGGGCGCGTGTCGTCCTGGGCTTTTTCCGGCAACAGCCAGGCCTGAACCTTACCGGCGATGGTGTCGTCGGCGACGGCGCTGGAGCTGCTGAACATCAGCACGGGTTCCGGTTCGCCACGTTCGTTGTCGACAAAACTCACTTCGGCCCCGGTAAAGGTCAGGCGATAACGACCGGGTACGGTGACCTCCGCCACCAGCGGTGCGCTGCTGGCGTTGCCGCCGTCGCGGGCCTTGATGCCTTCGTCGAGCTTGGCGCTGACCGGCGTGCTTTCCAGGGGCGTGGCGAGGGCGGCGGAGCGTACGTAGGCGTTGAGCTTTTTCTCGTCGAAGGTGATTTCCGGGCGGTTGGGCAACTGGGCGTCGCGGTAGGCCAGGCCTTTGCCAAGGGTCACCGTTACGCGTTTGCGTAGGTTGTCTTCATCCACAGGGTGGGAAAAATGGAAGGTGGCCACCAGCTGTTTCAGCGTCGGGTTGGACGGGTCCTGGTACAGCTCGTTTTGCGCCAGGGTGGCGCGGAACGGTTGGGTGGAAAACTGCGTGCTGTACTGGTCCAGTAACACGCCGTCGGCCAGCAGGTTTTTCTTGGCCAGGTCCAGGGTGTAATGGGCGTCGATGGGCCAGTCTTTCTCAGGTACGAACTGCAGGGTACGGTCGTCGGACCAACGCCAGGTGCCCGCAACCGCAGGGTTGAGGGTAATGCCATCGGTGACCGGTTTGCCGATGGCCGCCAACGGGGCCACGGATTCGCCGAAACGCACCTGCAAGTTATCCACAACCGGCGGCTGCTGGGTGTAGTCGGTGAGGTTCGGTTTGTGCAGCGAATAGCTCGCGGTGTGCGGCTGCGGCAGGTTGGAATACCAATGCCAGCCGTAGAACCCGGCGGCGGCCAGCAGGATGAGGCCTAACACGCCGGCACCGGTCTGGCGCGGATAAGCGTGGGCTTTGCTGCCCAGGTTCGCCAACCCACGGCCGGTAGCGCGCAGCCAAAGCGGCGGATGCCATTGGCCAAAGACGGCCCCCACCACTGTCAATAACGCGCCGACAATACGGCGGCTGATCGCTTTGAACGAATCGAACATGGTGAGCATCCCTGGCTAAGTGCGGCGTATCTTACACGCGTCTTTGATACAAAAGATGACGCGATACGCCGACGTGCTCAGGCGTGTTGCACAAAGGTGAGACGCACCGCAAAACCGATCAAAAGACTGCCGAATAACCATTGCTGCATCCGCTGCGCCGAGCGGCTGCGTGCCAGCCATTGGCCGAGGCGCGCACCGGCCAGGGCGTAGCAGCAGTCGAAAGCGAAACCGACTGCCACCAGGATGACCCCCAGCCACGCAAATTGCCCAGCCACCGGGCCGGCATGCGGATTGATGAACTGCGGCAGCAGTACCGAGCAGAACAGCAGGGCCTTTGGGTTCAACAGATTGGTCAGCAAACCGCGCTGAAACGCTGCGCGCCAGGCATGCACCGTTGACGGAGTATTAGCAGTGTCGAGGGCCGGCAGCATGTTCGCCCGCAGGCACTGCACACCCAGCCACAACAGATAGGCCGCGCCACCCAGGCGCACCACGTCGAAGGTCCACGGCGCGACCTTGAACAACGTCGCCAGCCCCATGCCCGCCAACGCCACATGGCACGCGCGGGCCAGCCCCAGGCCAATCGCCGTGGTCAGCGCCAAGGCCTTGCCCTGGCGCGCGCCGGTTTGCAGCAACAGGATCATGTCCGGCCCGGGCAACAGATACGCCACCGACAGGGCCACCAGAAATAACCAGAGTTCCGCCATGTTCCACTCCCCTTGTGTGCCGGCCAATTCTAGGTCCGAAGGGTGACGCAGGTGCTTGCGTAGTCAGCCGGAAAAGCGTCTAGTCTTGGCACTATCTGCCACTGATAACAATGCCGGCCATTCACTTATGCCAAATCTGAAATTCGATGCGTTCGACCGCAAGATTCTAGAGGCCCTGCAACGCGATGGCCGCTTGAGCAATGTGCAACTGGCCGACGAGATCGGCCTGTCCGCCTCACCTTGCCTGCGACGCGTGCGGTTGCTGGAAGAAGCCGGGGTGATTCGCGGCTATCAGGCCACCCTCGACCGCGATGAGGTGGGGTTGGGGATGATGGTGTTCGTGGGCGTGAAAGTTGAGCGGCATAACGACACCGAAGCCAATGCCTTCCGCGAGGCGGTGATGGCATTGCCGGAAGTGATCTCAGCGTTTCTGGTCTCGGGGGAATCGGACTTTTTGCTGCAGGTGGTGGTGCCGGATTTGCGCGGGTATGAGCGGTTTGTCACTGGCAGCCTGCTGAAGCTGCCGGGCGTGAGAGATATCCGCAGCAACTTCGCGATCCAGACCGTGAAAACCCCAGGGGCTTTGCCGCTGGGGCATTTGCCGGGTTGACACTGAAACTGAACTCACCGCAAAACGAATGTGGGAGCTGGCTTGCCTGCGATTGCGTCGGCGGAGCAAAAAGTGATGGTGTCTGACACTCCGCTATCGCAGGCAAGCCAGCTCCCACATTTTTGATCCGCCTCGGCCTTGGGGTCTGTTGTCAGGTCCACCAGTAGCGCACAAGATGAAAGAAAATCGGCGCCGCAAAACACACCGAATCCAGCCGATCCAGCATCCCGCCGTGCCCTTCGATCATATGCCCCCAGTCCTTCACGCCCCGGTCGCGCTTGATCGCCGACATGACAATGCCGCCGGCAAACCCCAGCAAGTTGATCAACAACGCAATCAGGAACGACTGCCACGGATTGAACGGTGTGGTCCACCACAGTGCCGCGCCGATCAGGGATGACAAGAGGATGCCGCCGACAAACCCTTCCACCGTTTTCGACGGTGACAAGTTAGGCGCGATCTTGTGTTTGCCGAACAGCTTGCCGCACACGTACTGCAGCACGTCGGACAGTTGCACCACGATCACCAGGTAGGCAATCAACAAGAGGTTGCGGCCTTCGTAGCCGGGGATGTCGAGGGTGAGCAAGGCGGGCACGAAGGATACGCAGAACACCGCGATCATCAGGCCCCATTGCACCTTCGACGCGCGCTCAAGGAAGTGCGTGCTGTCGCCGCCCAGCGAGGCGAGGATCGGCAACAGCAGGAACACATACACCGGGATGAAGATCGAGAACAACCCGTACCAGTCCGAATAAATCAGCAGGTATTGCAGGGGCAACGCCAGGTAGAACGCGGCGACCAGTGCTGGGTAGTCGCTGCGGCGGGTGGGCGTGAGCGTGAGGAATTCGCGCAGGGCGTAGAACGACACGGCGTAGAACAGCAGGATCACCGCGCCGGTGCCGAGCCAAAAGGCGACACCGATGACCACCACCATCACCCACCAGGCGTTGATGCGCGCGTTGAGGTTGTCGATCACCGCGTTCGGGTTGCCACGGGTACGCAGTTTGAGGATCAGGCCGATCAGCGAGGCGAGCACCAGGATCGCGCCGATGCCGCCGAACAACATCAGGGTTTGGCTATCCATCTCAGGAATGCTCCGGGGCAAGGGCGAGCAGAGCATCGCGAGTACGGGCGAGGAAGGCGACTTTGTCTTCACCTTCTTCCAATTGCAGCGGCGCGCCGAAGCTGGTGGTGCACAACAATGGCAGCGGCAATACGCGACCTTTGGGCATTACACGGTTCAGGTTGGCGATCCACACAGGAACCAGTTCGGCCTGTGGGTAACTTTTTGCCAGGTGGTACAGGCCGCTTTTGAACGGCAACAGGCCATCCTCAAGATTGCGCGTGCCTTCGGGGAAAATGATCAGCGAGTCGCCGCCTTCCAGGGCATTGAGCATGGGCTGCAATGGGTTATCCACAGGGTCTTTGCGTTCGCGGTCGATCAGCACGCCGTTGAACACGCGGTTGATGATGTAGCGGCGCAAGGCGCTTTTATTCCAGTAATCGCTGCCAGCTACCGGGCGCGTGAATTTGCGCAGGTTTTGCGGTAACGAGGCCCACAGCAGCACAAAGTCGCCGTGGCTGCTGTGGTTGGCGAAATAGATGCGTTGCACCGGCACCGGCGCGCAACCGAGCCACAGGCTGCGGGCGCCAGTGACGGTGCGGGCCATGGAGGTAATCAGCGTGGCGACCACGGGTTCGAACATGGGGATTCCTTATCCGGCGAAAGGCAGCCAAGGGCTGGCGAGGATCACGGCCAGGGTCAGCAGCGCTTGCGCACCGAGCAGCCAGGCTTGTTTGCGCAGCAGTTTGAGCGCGCCGCGACGGCGCTCGGTCCAGGGCCGGCCAGCGCGTTTGGGCGACTGCAGGCTGAGGTTTTGCAGGGCCTGGTCGAGGTCGGCGGTGCGCTCGATGTCGCGCGCCAGCAGGGCGAAGAGGTCAGCGTCAAACGCCACACGCAGCGCCCAGTACTTTTGCAGCAGCCCGAGGATAATCATCCACAGGCTCAGCAGCAGGCAAATCGGCGAAATACTCGCCATCAACAGTTGAGCCAAGCCGAATAATACGCCGACCAGCGTCAGGCCTGTGGATAACTGATCCAGCGAACGGCCGCGACGCAGCAGGCTGGCGACGACCTGGAGTTCCATATCAGCGGGCATGGGACAAATCCTCCAGCGCTTCTCGGTGAGCAGGGTGCAGGACCACTTCGGCCCGCGCTGTACGAATGATAGTCAGCGCATCCTCTACCGTCGCGGCACGTCGGGTATGCAACAGCCAGGCGGCGACGGCGGTGGCGCTGCGCGAATAGCCAAGCGCGCAGCACACCAGCAATGGGCCGCTGGCGCGCAAGCGTTCGATGGCGTGTGCGGCTTGTCGGCATTCGTCGGGTGTCGGTGCGATAAGGTCCAGCACGGGAATGGACTGATAGGCGCGCCCCTGTGGATTAATCGGCAATTCGGCGCAGAGATCGACGATGGCCATGAAGGGCGCCTGCTCACTTGTCGTAGGAATGCGCCCAAGCCAGACGTTATCCACAATCAAATCGGGTTGTGGATGTTTGCGTGTCCACAGGCGTGAGTTGATCCAGGCAGCTGCCAGGTAGGGCGCGTATAGCCAGCGCGCGGCGGGGGTTAATTGGCCATCTGCGCGTTTCTGAAAGCCGGAAGCACCGAGTACTAAATAATTGGTTTTGATCAACGCGAGAGAAACCGCCGGCCAGAGTATCCACAGCCAGCCACCGCCCAGTACAAAGGCAAGAATCGCCAACAGCAACCCGCCCACGCCGTAACGCACGCCCAACCGCCAGCGCTTGGGGTCGCGCGTCAGCCGGGCACTCAACAATGGGCTCGGGTGTTCAACCGGCCACAACCACACGCAAATCCACCCCGCGAGGGCGCCTGTGGGTAAGTCAATAAAGTGATGTTGATAAGTGGTCAGTACCGAAATACCGATCAACGCGAACCAACCATGCACCACCCACCGCCAGAACCCGTGGGTGTGGCGCTGGAACATGACCCACAGGATTACCAGCAGCGCGATATGCAGCGAAGGTGCCTGGTTGAACGGTTTGTCGAACCCGGCCAGCACCGCAAATAGCCAGCCGAATACGCCATCCAGTTCCGGCCGCTCGAAGGTAAAGCGCAGCGGCCAGATCAGAAAGCAGCTCACGGCAATCACCTGCGCACTCAGCAGCCGCAACGCATGTTGTTTCAACTCGTGGCGGGTATTGGGCAGCAGGAGTGAGAACCCATACAGCAGGTCAATGGTCCAGTAGGGCACGATGGTCCAAGCCCAAAACGGCATATGGGTTTCCCAGCCGAACACCAGCGTGCCGACGTCGCTGCGCTGGCTGGTGACCCAGGTGGCAAAGCCGTAGGTGCTGAAGAACAGCGGCGCCAACAGCAGCAGCCACAACACTGCGGGTTTCAATAAACCGGGTTCGCGCATGCTTAGATCTTCTGTGCCAGGGACACGGTAAAGATGCCCCACTCATCCACACGCTGGGTGATCTTGCGAAAGCCCGCAGCCTCGACCAACTGATCCATTTCCGCCTGGCTGCGGCGGCGCATCACCCAGGCCTGGCCCTGGCGGTGGCTGGTCAGCGCACGCGCGATCAGTTCCAGCTGCGGGTGCCACGGTTGGCCGGTGTACACCAGGTAACCGCCGGGCTCCATCGCTTCTGCCAGGCCGGCCAGCGAACCGCCGACCATGCCGTTATCGGCAAACAACTCATACAGCCCAGACACCACTGCCAGCGTCGGCTTGGGGTCCAGCGCGGCCAGGTCGAGGCGATCAAATGCATCGCCTTTGACGAACTGCGCGATATCCCCCAGGCCCTTCTCGCGAATCAAGGCGCCACCGTCGCGCACGTTGATGTCGCTGTAGTCGCGCAGCAGGATCGATTCCGGCAGCGGCGAAACGCCCTGCAGGGCTTCCAGGATGTAGCGACCATGACCGGCGGCGATATCCACGATGCGCACTTCGCGATCATCCGCGCGTAACTTGGCCATGGCCAGGCGCAGCAGTTCCTCGACGTTCAGCTTGCGCTGGCGAATGCCACGCCAGCCGATGGAGTTGAGGTAGTTGGAATCGATCATGCGCCCCAGCCCGCCCTTGCCGGTGGGCGTGTTGCGGTACACGTAGTCCAGGGTGCTGCCGGAGTCGAAGCCCGTGTCGAAACCCAGTTTCACCCCATCCGACAGGTTTTTGCCCAGGCCCATGCTGGCGCGGGTCATGCGCCAGTACAAATCGCGCAAGGAGTTGCGCGGCAGAGGCGCTGCAAGGGATTCAGATTCGGCGCAGGTGGCGCCGATTTTGTCGGCGTCGAGTAACGAGGCGCGGTCCAGCGGGTGTTCGAAGTTCTGCAGGATAAAGCGCTTGGCGCTGCTCACGGCGGTAGCGCGGTCGCGTTCGCCGAGCGTGTCGTGGAAAAAACCGGGAAGGATATGCAGCTCTTTTTTCAGGCTGCCGAGACGATCGAAAAATTGCTGCTGGGGTTTGCGGTGCACCACAAAGTCGGAGCCCGAGATCAGCAATTGGGTCGGCACCTGGATCGCCTGGGCATCGGCTACAACACGGTCGGCCGCTTCGTACAGGCCGAGCAGCACATTCACCGAAATGGCCTTGGTGATCAGCGGGTCACTGTCGTAGGACGCCACGCGTTCCGGGTCATGGCTGAGGAACTTGGCCTTGACGTAACTGTTGACGAAAAAGTTGCCACGAAACTTGCGCATCAGCGCCAGGCCCGGCCGGGCGAATGGCACGTAGAGCTTGACCTTGAACGCCGGGGACGCAAGTACCAGGGCGCGGATCTTCGGTGCGTAATCGTGCACCCAGGTCGCGGCAATCACCGCGCCGACGCTTTGGGCGATGACGGCGAAGTTTTCTTCTTCGATGCCATAGGTGGCGCCGATGTGATCGCAGAACGTCTGCACATCGCGGGCGCTGGTGGCGAAGCTCGGGCTGTCACCGCGCTCGCCGGGCGATTGGCCGTGGCCACGGGCATCCCAGGCGAAAAAGTCGAATTGCGGCAGGTCCAGTTCATCCACCAGATGGGCGATGCGCCCCGAATGCTCGTGGCCGCGATGGAACAGCACGATCGCCTTGCGCGGCTCCTCGCCAAACGCAGCGGTAGCGGGCCAGTGCCGGTAGAAAAGTTCGACGCCATCGTGGGTACTGAAGGTGTGCTCTTGCTGTTCGCGCATCGCAAAATCCTTATGCAGAAGGGGATGTCGTTTCTTTAAGACCTTGGCGCACGCGGTTGACCAGGGTGTAGGCGAGCAGGGCAGCGACCAGCCACATCACTGCATCGACCCAACCCGCGCCCAGCCAGCCCAGCGCCACGCCGGTGGCCAGTACGCCCAATACAAACGCTCGATCACTCTTGCCCATCGGCCCGTCATAGCGGCGCGATGCGCCCACCATCGGCCCAAGCACTCCGGCGTATTCGCTGAACACTGCGAGCAAAGCCACCAGCAACACCGGCGCCAGGCTTACGCCGGGGATCAACGCAAACGGCAGGATCAACGCGCTGTCGGCGATTACGTCGCACAGTTCATTGAGGTAGGCGCCCAGGCGCGACTGCTGGCCGAATTCGCGGGCGAGCATGCCGTCGATGGCATTGAGGGCCATGCGCAGGATCATCCACAGCGGGATCAGCGCAAACAGCCACAGGTGTTGGGCAAAGCTGGCGATCAACAGGCCGACCAGCAGCGAAATCACGCCGGCCAGGACGGTGATCTGGTTGGCGGTGGTGCCGTTGTCGTAGAGGCGCTGCACCAGCGGGCGCAGCAGGTTTTGAAAGCGCGGCTTGAGCTGATAGATCGAAATCATAAGGGGTGACGCTTCCTTGTCCGTTGACCCGCGAAAAACTGTTCTGGAGTGTGCCGATTAATCGTGGCGTGCACCAGTGATGGCGCGTGTTTATGGGGGTTTAGTCACGATCTTGAACACAACAATGTTCCACACAAGCCCGCATCCACAGGAATTTAGGGTGTACTGAAACTGCCGGTTTTCGAACAAAAATTTCACGCGTCGTGTTATATCGTAACGAATTGTGTACATGCGGACGCTAAGTGGATGCAAATGGATCTGGAAGCTGACGGCGCTTCGGTGGAAGGCCTTCCGCGGTTTCAACAGGGGCTGTTCCATGCCCGTCGATTGCGCCAAGCCGGTATCAGCCTGACGGTGCTGGCCGTTGCCGGCTGGGTGCTGGCGCTGTTTGTCGCGCTGTTTGCGCCGCTGTCGATTTGGCCGGTGGTGTTGATCAACGGTGCGTCGGCGTTGCTGCTGCTGGTGGCTGGTTTGCAATCGGCATGGTGGGTGGCGGATTGGCGCGCCCAGGCGTTGGAAGCGCCGGCGGTTGAAGAACCGGTTGAAGACACCGGCCGGTACGCGCGCCTTGCAGAGCGTTTTGGCAAGCAGATCGGCGCGCCGGTGCTGTGGCTTGGCGGTTGGTCGCTGCTGGCACTGGTCAGCGTTATCGAATTCTGGAACCTGGCCTTGCCCGCCGCGCCGGTCGGTCAATCGGCAAGCATCGGTGCGGCGCTGGCGCTGGCCTTGGCATTTGGCCTGCTGGTGTTCGAACGTCGTCTGGCCCAGGAAACCGCTGCGCAGTGGCCGGAAGCCGCGCAACTGGCTCAGCTAAGCCGAGTGGCGATTATTTGCCTGGTGATCAGTGCGATTTGCCTGCTGTTCGCAGGGGCGAATTCCGTCTGGCCCCTTAGGTTGGCCGTGTTGATCGGCCTGCTGCCGGCGCTGGTCTCGCTGGAGTTTCTTTTAAGAGCAGTGCTGTCACTGTTTAGCCCGCGTCAGCCACGCCTCGAACCCCGCCTGATGGCGCAAAGTTTTATCGCGGGGCTGCTGCGCTGGCCGCCACAACCCTTGCTTGCGTTGCAGCACGAGTTGCACAACCGATTCGGTATCGATTTGCGCCAGATCTGGGCGTTTACCTACATGCGTCGCGCGTTTCTGCCGGTGCTGTTGGTGGTGCTGGCGGTAGGCTGGGGGCTGACCGGCGTGCACGAAGTGCCGCTGCAAGGGCGTGGGATTTATGAGCGCTTCGGCAAACCGGTGCAGGTCTTCGGCCCTGGCCTGCATGCGGGTTTGCCATGGCCGTTGGGCCGCGTAATAAGCGTTGAAAATGGTGTGGTGCATGAGCTGGCCACCAGCGTCAGTGAAGCCGCCGCCCCGGAACTCGCCCCCGCCGAAGGCCCACCGCCGCTGATCGCCAACCGCTTGTGGGATGCCAGCCATGTGAATGACAAATCCCAAGTGATCGCCAGCAGCAGCGGCGACAAACAGAGCTTCCAGATCGTCAATATGGATGTGCGTTTTGTCTACCGCATTGGCCTCACCGACCAGGCCGCGCTTGCCGCCACCTATAACAGTGCGGATGTGCCGACCCTGATCCGCAGCACCGCCAGCCGCATCCTGGTGCACGACTTTGCCTCGCGCACCCTCGATGAACTGCTCGGTGAACAACGCACCAGCCTGGCCGACGAGATCGGCCGCGCGGTGCAGGCGGACCTGCAAAAGCTCGACAGCGGCGTGGAAATCCTCGCCACCGTGGTCGAGGCGATCCACCCACCGGCCGGTGCCGCCAACGCCTATCACGGCGTGCAAGCCGCACAAATTGGCGCCCAAGCGTTGATCTCTCGCGAACGCGGCGCGGCCAGCGAACAAACCAACCAGGCCTTGCTCCAGGCCAGCACCGCGCGCGACCAGGCCCAGGCCACTGCACGCGAAGTGAATGCGGGCGCCCAAGCGGCCGACCTGCGTTTTATCGCCGAACAAAAGGCCTACGCCACGGCCGGCCAGGCGTTCGTGCTGGAACAGTATTTGGGCCAACTCAGCCAGGGCCTGGCTCACGCCAAGCTGTTAATTCTGGATCATCGCTTGGGCGCCGATGGCGCGCCGACGATCGATCTGCGTTCTTTTACCTTGCCGGCCGATCCCTCGGTGCCGCGTAAAGCCGTTCAATAAGGAGTTTGTCTGTTGAGCGCTCATTCTCACGATCATCATCACGGCCATCACCACCACCATCATCACGGTGACGAGCAAGCCGCCGGCCCATTCCCATGGCGGCGCATGGCCTGGGCGCTGTTGCTGGTGCTGTTTGCGGTCGCGGCCGCCAGCCTGGTGCAGGTGCGCTCCGGCGAGGCCACGGTGATTACCCGTTTCGGCAACCCATCGCGGGTGCTGCTGGAGCCGGGCCTTGGCTGGCGCTGGCCGGCGCCGTTCGAAGCGGCGATCCCGGTGGACTTGCGCCTGCGCACCACCTCCAGCGGTTTGCAGGATGTTGGCACCCGGGATGGCCTGCGCATCATCGTGCAGGCCTATGTGGCGTGGCAGGTGCAGGGTGACGCCGAGAATGTGCAGCGCTTTATGCGCGCCGTGCAGAACCAGCCGGATGAAGCGGCGCGACAGATCCGTACCTTTGTGGGATCGGCGCTGGAAACCACGGCGGCCAGTTTCGATTTGTCCAGCTTGATCAACACCGATGCCAGCCAGGTGCGCATCGCCGATTTCGAAACGCAGTTGCGCCAGCAGATTGATCAACAATTGCTCACCACCTATGGCGTGCGCGTGGCCCAAGTCGGCATTGAGCGGCTGACCTTGCCGTCGGTAACCCTCACCGCCACCGTCGACCGCATGCGCGCCGAGCGTGAAACCATCGCCACCGAACGCACCGCTGTGGGCAAGCGCGAAGCGGCGCAGATCCGTTCTGCTGCCGAGCGCGATGCACGCATCGTACAGGCCGACGCCACGGTGAAAGCCGCCGATATCGAAGCGCAGTCGCGGGTCGAAGCAGCGCAGATCTATGGCCGCGCGTACGCCGGTAATCCCCAGCTGTATAACCTGCTGCGCTCGCTGGATACCTTGGGCACCGTGGTCACGCCGGGCACCAAGATCATCCTGCGCACCGATGCCGCGCCGTTCCGCGCCTTGGTGGACGGGCCGAAGGACGTTCAGCCATGACCGAGCGTGCCAGTCCGGACAGCCCATGGATCCAGGCCGGGCGTCTGACCTTCCTGGCGTTGTACGCGGTGACCGTGTTGGCGGCGTTGGCTTGGGCGTTTTCCAATGTGCGCCAGATCGACCCGCAGAACCGCGCCGTGGTGCTGCACTTTGGCGCCCTCGACCGTATCCAGAATGCCGGGTTGCTGTTGGCGTGGCCGCAGCCGTTCGAGCAGGTGGTGCTGTTGCCGGCCGCCGACCGGGTGATCGAACGTCGGGTGGAGAACCTGCTGCGTTCCGACGCGGCGATCCAGGCCGACCGCGTGGCCAGCTTCGCCACGCCGTTGAGTGATGCGCTGGCCGGCTCCGGCTACCTGCTGACCGGCGATGCCGGTGTGGTGCAGCTGGATGTGCGGGTGTTCTACAAAGTCACTGAACCTTACGCCTTTGTGTTGCAGGGCGACCATGTGTTGCCGGCTTTGGATCGGCTGGTGACCCGCAGCGCCGTGGCCCTGACGGCCGCGCGTGACCTGGACACGATTTTGGTGGCGCGCCCCGAACTGATCGGTACCGACAATGGCGCCGCCGAGCGCCGTGAGCGGCTGCGCGGCGATCTGGTGCAAGGCATCAATAAGCGCCTCACGGAGCTGGCTTCCACAGGCTTGGGATTGGGCATCGCAGTGACCCGCGTCGATGTGCAATCGAGCCTGCCGGGCCCGGCGGTGAATGCCTTCAATGCCGTCCTCACTGCCAGTCAACAAGCCGATAAAGCCGTGGCCAACGCTCGCACCGAAGCCGAAAAGCTCACCCAAAATGCAACCCAACAAGCTGATCGCCTGGTGCAAGTTGCCCACGCCCAGGCCAGCGAACGCCTGGCCAATGCCCAGGCGCAAACCGCAACCGTCGCCAGCCTGGCCCAGGTGAAAGACCCGGGCCTGTTGTTGCGCCTGTACCGTGAACGTCTGCCGAAGATTCTCGGCCAGGCCGGTTCCGTGACCACGGTCGATCCAAAAGACGACTCCCGCTTGATCATCCAGGGAGCCGAACAATGAGCGTGCCCATGCTGACCTCCGCCGAACAGCGCAGCGCCGCCCGGCAATTGACCCTGGCCATGTTGGCCTTGGGCTTGCTGATACTGGGCCTGGTATGGCGCTGGCTGGCACCGGACCAGAACGGTGTGAGCCAATTGCTGCTGGGCGTGGCGTCCTTGCTGGTGGCCGTGCCGGTGATGCGTTCGGCCTGGTACAGCCTGCGGTTCCCCAGCCTGCATGGCATCACCGACCAACTGATCGCCCTGGCCATGCTCGGTGCTTGGGCTACGGGGGATCTGCTGACCGCCGCGCTGTTGCCGATCATCATGATTTTCGGCCACGTGCTGGAAGAACGCAGCGTAATCGGCTCACAGGAAGCGATCCATGCCCTGGGCAAACTGACCCGCAGCCATGCGCGGCGGGTGCAGGCTGACGGCAGCATTGTTGAAGTGGATAACGGCACGCTGAACACTGGCGATGTCGTCGAGGTGCGCGCGGGTGATCGGGTGCCCGCCGATGGCGTGGTGCTGTCGGGCCAGGCGAGCCTGGACACGGCGCCGATTACCGGTGAGTCGGTACCGTTGGAAGCCAGCGCAGGGGTGCTGGTGTTTGGCGGCGCGATCAACCTCGACGGCCTGCTGCGCCTTGAGGTGACCCGCACCGGTAACGAATCCACCTTAGGCAAAGTCATCGCGCTGATGCAGAACGCCGAGCGTTCCAAGCCACCGATTACGCGGCTGCTGGAGCGCTATGCCGGCAGCTATATGGTGTTGGTGTTGTTGCTGGCGGCGGTGACCTGGTTTGTGACCAATGACGCCCAGGCGATGCTCGCCGTGCTGGTGGCGGCATGTCCATGTGCGCTGGTGCTGTCGGCGCCGGCCACGGCGATTGCCGGAATTGCGGTGGCGGCGCGGCACGGGATTCTGATTCGCAGCTCGGCGTTTCTGGAGGAGTTGGCGGACCTGACTTCACTGGTGGTCGACAAGACCGGCACCCTGACCTTTGGCACCTTGCGTCTGCAATCCATCGAAACCACGGCGCCGGATCGGCAGGTGGTGTTGAACCTGGCTGCCAGCCTGGGCTCGGCCAGCAGCCACCCGGTCAGCCGGGCGTTGGCGGGGTTGGCGACGCAGGACCAGATGCACGTGTTGACGGACATTCGCGAACGCCAGGGGCTGGGCGTCGTGGCGCAAACCCAGCAGGGCGAAGCGGCCTTGGGCCGGCCAGAGTTATTCGAGCAACTGGGCATTGTCACCACGGCTGTGCCGAACCACGATGGCCCGATCGCCGGGCTGGCGCTGAACGGGCAATTTCTGGCCTGGCTGCTGCTGGCCGACAGTGTCAAACCGGAAGCACGCCAAGCCCTGCAAGAGCTGCGCGAGCTCGGCCTCGGTCGGCAACTGCTGCTCACGGGCGATCGCCAAAGCGTGGCCGACAGCCTCGCGCTGGAGGTGGGCATCAGCGACGTCGAAGCCCAGGCCCTGCCGGAAGACAAGCTCAACCGCGTGCTGGGGGAAATCGGCAGCGGTTTTCGCCCGATGGTGGTGGGCGACGGCATCAATGATTCCCTGGCGCTCAAGGCCGGTGTGGTCGGCGTGGCCATGGGCGCGGGCGGCGCGGATATTGCACTGGCATCGGCTGACGTGGTGCTGATCGGCAGCGACCTGCGGCGCCTGGGTACTTGTGTGCGCTTAAGTCGCCAGTGCCGGCAGACGTTGCAGGTCAATGTGATCATCGGCTTGGGCTGGACCTTGGCCATCGTCGTGTTTGCGGCGTTCGGTTGGCTGGGTGCGGCGGGCGCGATGATTGCGGCGGTGCTGCATAACCTCAGCACGTTGCTGGTACTTGGAAATGCCGGGCGTTTGTTGCGGTTTCAGGAACCCCTGTTGAAGCTTGAAGAATAATCTTCAGAAATAGTTGAAAGGCGCTGTAACGCCGATGGGGGACCTCGCTCTAGTGGTGTGTCGAGACTGAACAATCCGTTCAGACCGACACCCACACTGATCCCTGAGGACTACAAAATGAACATCAAAAATGCCGTTTCCGGTGCTGCCCTGGCTTTCGCTGCCGCCACTATGTTTGCCGGTGTCGCCACCCAGGCACAGGCCGCCGACGCTACTGTTCATTGCTACGGCGTAACTTCCTGCAAAGGCATGAACGACTGCAAGACCGCTGAAAATGCCTGCAAAGGGCAGGGCTCCTGCAAGGGTCATGGTTTCAAGGCCATGACCAAGGCTGCCTGTGACGCCGCTGGCGGCAAAGTCGGCGAGTAATCGCAGCCGAGTGCTACCGCAGCGGTTTACCGTCCGCTGCGGACACTTTCCCAGGAGTGTCTTATGCCTACCCCCCTTGCGAGCCTCGGTTACGGCCTGGGTTTACGCAGTGAGTACTACCCGCAGATTCTTGAACAGTCGCCGCCCGTGGATTGGTTTGAAGTGATCTCCGAGAATTATCTGGTCCAGGGCGGTAAAGCCTTGTACTACCTGGATGCGATAGCCGAGCGCTATCCCCTGGTGATGCACGGCGTGTCCTTGTCCATCGGCGGGCCCCATGCCCTCGATACCGATTACCTGAAGCAAATCAAACAGCTCGCCGAGCGTATCCAGCCGGCATGGATTTCCGATCACCTGTGCTGGAGCCGCGGCAGCGCCCACCAGTTACATGACTTGCTGCCGCTGCCTTACACCGAAGAAAGCCTCTACCACGTCGCTGCCCGCGTGCGCCAAGTACAGGACGTGTTGCAACGCCCTCTGGTGCTGGAAAATGTCTCCAGTTATGTGCGCTCCAAGGCCGACGAATTCACCGAGTGGGAGTTCCTCAACGCGTTGGCTCACTTGTCGGGGTGCCAGTTGTTGCTGGACGTCAACAATGTGTATGTCAGCTCGCGCAATCATGGCTTCGACGCTTGGACGTTTATTCGTAACCTGCCACCTGAGAGCATCCGCCAGCTGCACCTGGCGGGGCATATGGACTACGGCGACTACGTGGTCGACACCCATGACCATCCTGTGTGTGACCCGGTGTGGGCGCTTTATCAACAGACGCTTGAGCACCTGGGGCCTGTGTCGACGCTACTGGAGCGCGACGACCATTTCCCACCCTTTGAAGAGCTGCTCACCGAATTAAGCAAGGCCCGTGAGTTGGGCGCTAAGGCCCTGGCCGGGAGGCATTTATGCGCCTGACCGATTGGCAGCTGGCCTTCGAACAGCACCTGTTAGCCGAAACACCGACCGCCAGCAGTGGCTTCGCCGCCAGTTTGCTGGGTGGGCCGACGCTGGATGTGGACACGGGCCTGGCGATTTACCACAACGCCTATATCGCGCGGCTGCAGGAAGTTTTGCGGCATGACTTCCGCGCTATCCATTATTGGTTGGGCGATGATGAATTCGCCTCGCTGACCCAGGCCTATGTGCGCCGTTACCCATCGGCCCATTACAGCCTGCGCTGGCTGGGTCAGCGTTTCCCTGGGTTTATCCTTGAGCATTTGGTGGCGGCACAAAGTGCGCCGCTGGCGGAACTGGCGCGGTTGGAGTGGGCGTTTACCCTGGCCTTTGATGCACCGCAGGGCGAAGCGCTGACGCTGAACGATATGGCGTTGTTGCCACCTGAAGAATGGCCAGTGTTGCAGGTCACCCTGGCGCCATCGGTGCAACAAGTGCTGTGTCATTTCAATAGCGTGGCGATCTGGCGCGCCAGCAAGGACGAGTCGGATTTTCCCGACAGCCAGGCGTTGAGCCCGGCACAGATCTGCCTGGTGTGGCGCCATCAGAATGTTTGCCATTACCGTAGCCTGGAACCTGAAGAAGCCTGTGCCCTGGCGGGAATGGCGACCACCGGCTGGACCTTTGCCGAACTGTGCGCAGCGTTGGCAGTCAGTTACGCAGAGGGTGCACCGTTGCAGGCCGTCACGTGGCTTAAACAATGGGTTCAGGACGGCTTGCTCGAGCGCCGGGCCTTATAGGCGAGCGCTATCAAATCGATAGCCTCCTACTTTGTCTTCGGATGGTCTACCCTCAAGCCAGACGTCTGAAACAAGGGGGGACTACTCATGCTCGCGCAACTTCCACCGGCCTTACAGAATCTTCAGCTACCGCTGCGTCTGCGACTCTGGGATGGCCATGAATTCAACTTGGGCCCCGAGCCCAGTGTGACCATCGTGGTGAAGGACCCCGCGGTTGTCAGCCAATTGACCCATCCCACGCTCAACTTACTGGGCGAAGCCTTTATCGAAGGCAAGCTGGAGCTGGAAGGCTCTATTGCCGAAGTGATCCGGGTGTGTGATGAACTGAGTCACGCGCTGGTGCACGACGATGAAACCCGTCCGGTGCGCTCGATTCACGATAAGGCCACTGACGCAGCCGCTATTTCCTACCATTACGACTTGTCCAACGCGTTCTACCAGCTGTGGCTGGACCAGGACATGGCGTACTCCTGCGGGTATTTCGAAACCGGCAGCGAATCCATCGATCAGGCCCAACAAGACAAATTCCGCCACTTGTGCCGCAAATTGCGGTTGCAGGCCGGCGAGTACTTGCTGGACGTCGGTTGTGGCTGGGGCGGCTTGGCGCGTTTTGCCGCGCGGGAGTTCGGGGTCAAGGTGTTTGGCATCACCTTGAGTAAAGAGCAGTTGGCACTGGCCCGCGAGCGGGTGAACGCCGAGGGCCTGGGAGATCAGGTGGACCTGCAACTGCTCGACTACCGCGACCTGCCGCAAGACGGTCGTTTCGACAAGGTGGTCAGCGTGGGCATGTTTGAACACGTCGGCCACGCCAATCTGGCGGAGTATTGCAAGACGTTGTACGGCGCCGTGCGTGAAGGCGGCCTGGTGATGAACCACGGCATTACCGCCAAGCACACCGACGGTCGCCCTGTGGGCCGTGGCGCGGGGGAGTTTATCGAGCGTTATGTGTTCCCCAACGGCGAGCTGCCGCACCTGGCGATGATGACCGCCGAAATCAGTGAAGTCGGGCTGGAAGTGGTCGACGTCGAGAGCCTGCGCCTGCACTACGCCCGCACGCTGGACCATTGGAGCGAGCGCCTGGAAGACAACTTGGAAGCGGCGGCGAGGATGGTGCCGGAGCAAGCGTTGCGCATTTGGCGGTTGTACCTGGCTGGTTGCGCGTATGCGTTTGCGCGGGGCTGGATAAATCTGCATCAAATCCTTGCAACCAAGCCCCATGCAGATGGCAGCCATGAACTGCCGTGGACGCGCGAGGATATTTATCGCTGATCGAGTTTCGGGTGAGGGATGTTATCCCAGGTGAGCGGGCGCGGGTCGATGACGTTGTTTGACGTCACGTGGAACCTGCCGTGCTGCTTGGGAATGTCTGGATCAACTTGCAGATAAGCCTGCTGTCCGAATACTTTGCTGGTTCTGTTGAAGGTGAGGTCATGCCGCGCCACGTTGCCACCCCAGTCTGGATGAGGGATGGAAAGGAAGGTTATCTCCCATCGTTCCCCACTGATTTCTCCCTTGATGACATAGACACCGTAGTGGTTTTCACCGGGGGAAATGATTTTGTAGACGCCGTTGTCGTAGAGATACACGACGGCGTCCTCAAAGGGTTTGGCGTCGTAAAGCACCTCGTACCGCAGGTAGATAATGTAGGTGGGGGCGCCGATATCTACCTCTATCGAGATGGCCGTCTGAGTGGGTCGTTGGGGTTGGTCCATCAATGAGGGTGCCATGATTAGCTCCAATTGTCGGAAGTGACAGATTTGAGCCTAGAGCAGGTGCTGCACGAATGAAGATGTCACTGGTCGGCTATCGACAAATCAGTCGTAAATCGGCCGTGCTGCCTACAATATGGGCGAAATCAGCCGCGCCACCCGCATACCCAGCTGTTGCAGGCGTCGGGTCTCGCGGCTTTCTTCCTGGCTGACCTCATGGGCCAGGGCGAAGTCGTCCAGCAGCATGTGCTCGACTTGTTTAGCGAACGCTTCGTCGACCGTCAGCAGCATCACTTCGAAATTCAACCGGAACGAGCGGTTGTCCATGTTGGCACTGCCGATGGCGCTGATTTCGCTGTCCACCAGCACCACCTTCTGATGCAGAAAACCTGGCGTGTAGCGGAACACGCGCACCCCGGCGCGCACGGCTTCGGCCGCATAAAGGCTGGACGCGGCGTAAACGATGCGGTGATCGGGCCGTGACGGCAGCAACAGGCGCACATCCACACCCCGCAGAACCGCCAGGCGCAGGGCGGCGAATACCGCCTCATCGGGCACAAAGTACGGGCTGGTGATCCACACGCGTTGGGTGGCTGCGTGAATGGCTTCTACGAAAAACAGTGAGCAGGTTTCATAAGGATCGGCGGGGCCGCTGGCGAGTAATTGGCAGAGCACGCCGTCCTCGGGGTAGGCGTCCGGCAGAATCAATGGCGGCAGTTCTCGCGCGGCCCAGAACCAGTCTTCGGCAAATGACTCCTGCAAGCACGCCACCACCGGGCCGGTGACCTGCACATGCGTATCACGCCACGGCGCCAGCGGCGGTTTTTTGCCCAAGTACTCATCGCCGACGTTATGCCCGCCCACAAACCCGGTGATGCCGTCCACCACCACGATCTTGCGATGGTTACGGAAGTTGACCTGGAAGCGATTAAGCCAGCCGCTGCGCGTGGCGAATGCTTTGATATGCACGCCGGCTTCACGCAGTGATTGCACATAGCGATGGGGCAGGGCGTGGCTGCCGATACGGTCGTACAGCACGTAAACGGCTATGCCCTGAGCGGCTTTTTTGTTCAACAAGGTGTGCAATTGGCGGCCCAGTTCGTCGTCATGAATAATGAAAAACTGGAACAGCACGGCGGTTTTCGCGTTTCGGATGGCTTCAAAAATCGCGCTGAAGGTCGCGTCGCCGTTCACCAGCAGACGCACCTCATTATTGGCCAGGCACGGCATGCGGCCCAGCTTGGGCATGGCGCGCAGCGAGGCGTAGGCGCTGGAGTTACGCGCAGCAAGTGCCTCCTCGACCCACGGGCGCCAATTGAGTGCGGTGATTGCCTTGTGCATTTCCTGGTTGGCCTGGCGACGCGCCTGGATGTAAGCATCGAACGTGCTGCGACCAAAGATCAGGTAAGGGATCAGCGTGAGGTAAGGCATGAACATCAGCGACAAGGCCCAGGCGATCGAGCCTTGGGCGGTCCTGACGGTCAGCACCGCATGAATCGCGGCGAGGGTCCCGAGAAAGTGCAGCGTGGCAATGAAGTAGGCAAGCAGATGCGGGCCAAAGAAATCCATGGACGACGGTACTCCAGGCAATCCAATGCCTAACAGACCATGTCTGGTCACGAATGTCGCTATTTTATTTGCCGTGCAACACTGGCGCTTTTGCGGCGTCTAACGCCCACAATTGCCCAGGAGTTACCCGATGAATGCTCGTCTGCTAGGTTTGGCCATGGTTGTTGGTTTGTCGCTGCCCGTGGCAGCGCAGGCGCAGATGCTGGCGCCGGGCTTGTGGGAATTGACCACCAGCAATATGAAAGTCGATAACCAGGACCTGCCGGACTTGTCGCTGATCCTCGGTCAACTCAAGCAACAGATGACCCCCGAACAGCGCGCCATGCTCGAAAAACAAGGCATCACCATGGCCGGTAAAGGTGTGCAGGTGTGCCTTACACCGGCACAGGTGGCCTCCGATTCGATCCCCCTGACCGACCCGCAATCGGGCTGCAAACAGGAAGTGACCGACAAGACCGGCAACCAGTGGAAATTCCGCTTCAGTTGCCCGAAAGCCCAGGGCACGGGCGTGGCGACGTTCCAGAGTCAGAAGGAATTCACCACCACCGTCAACGGCACCTTCAATGCCACTGGCATCCAGCAGAAGGGCAGCCTGGACAGCCATGCCCAGTGGCTGGGTACCGATTGCGGTACGGTCAAGCCCCGCGCTTAACGCAGAAAATGCAGGGGTAAACCCTGACAGCTATCGACCACTTGGCCGTTGTGCCAGGCCAGGTGGCCGGATACCAGGGTGGTGCTGACGCTGTGGCGAAAGCTGCGTTCAGCGAAGGGCGTCCAGCCGCAGCGGGCCAGGATCGGCTGGCTGCTGACGGGCTTTCCCTCGGGCTCTGGTTTGATCAGTACCAGATCGGCCCAATACCCTTCGCGTAGATAACCTCGGTCCGGGATGGCAAACAGGTCGGCGACCCGGTGGCTGGTCTTCGCTACCAAGGTGGTGATGGGCAGCAGCCCGTCCGCAACCAACTCCAGTAATGCCGGCAAGGCGTGCTGCACCAACGGCAGCCCTGACGGCGCTTCGCGATATCCCAGCTGTTTTTGCGCCCAGGTATGCGGTGCGTGGTCGCTGCCGATCACATCCAGACGATCACTCAACAACGCTTGGCGTAAGGCGTCGCGGTCGGCGCGGGTCTTGATCGCCGGGTTGCATTTGATCTGGTGGCCGAGGCGGTGATAGTCGCGGTCATCGAACAGCAGATGATGCAGGCAGACTTCGGCGGTGATGCGTTTTTCGGCCAGTGGCTTGTCTTCGAATAGCGCCAGCTCACGGGCGCTGGTCAGGTGCAATACGTGCAGGCGGGTGCCATGACGCTTGGCCAATTCCACCGCAAAAGATGAGGAGCGATAGCACGCCTCGGCATCGCGGATCAGCGGGTGCGCGACGGCGGGGATGTGCTCGCCGAAGCGTTCGCGCAGGCGCAGCTCGTTGGCCTGGATGCTCGGCGTGTGCTCGCAATGGGCCAACAGAATGGTCGGCACTTCGGCGAACAGACGTTCCAGGATGCGTGGATCGTCCACCAACATGTTGCCGGTCGAGGCGCCCATGAACACTTTGACCCCGGCCACCTCCCGCGGGTCGAGCGCGGCGACGGTGTCGAGGTTGTCGTTGCTCACGCCGAAGTGAAAGCCATAGTTGGCCACCGAGTGCAGGGCGGCGCGGCGTTTTTTATCGGCCAGGGCATCAAGGTTCAGGGTAGCCGGGCTGGTGTTGGGCATGTCCATGAAGCTGGTGATGCCACCGGCCACCGCGGCGCGGGATTCGCTGTAGAAGCTGCCTTTGTCCGGTGCCCCGGGGTCGCGAAAATGCACTTGGTCATCAATCATGCCCGGCAGCAGCCACTGGCCCTGGGCGTCGATGGCCACGGGCGCGTTGCAGCCTTCGATGCTGCTGGCGATCTTCTCGATACGACCATTGGCAACAAAGACATCGGCGTCGAATGCCTGCCCTTCATTCACCAGGCGGGCGTTGCGGATCAGCAGGCGGCTCATGGTTCAGAACTCGTTTTGCAGGGCTTTGTAGCCGCGCACCAGATCGACATTGGTGCGTGCCACGTCTTCGGAGAACTCCGAGGCACTGACACTCACCGGCGGGAATTGCGACAGGTCGGTGGTGGGCCCGATGCGGGTGGTGGAGGGCACGTAGAACGCGGCGGGCAAGTCGCGCCCGTCGACCACCGAGTTATGGCGCACCACGCAGCCGTCGCCCACGGCGCAGTTGAACAGCACGCTGTTGAAACCGATGAACACGCGGTCGCCAACGCTGCACGGGCCGTGGACGATGGAACGGTGGGCGATGGAAGTAAATTCTCCGATGGTCACCGCCGCGCCGGACTTGGAATGGATGACCACGCCGTCCTGGATGTTGGAGTTGGCACCGATGGTGATCGGGTCCATGGCGCCGCTGGCGTCGACTTCGTCGGCACGGATCACGGCGTAGGGGCCGACGAAGACGTTCTCGCCAATGATGACTTTGCCGCAGATGATCGCGGTCTTGTCGACATAGGCGGATTCGGCAATCACGGGCAGATCGCCCGACGGGTTCTTGCGGATCATGGCTTGCCCAACGCGGCGCACAGGGTGTTGAGGTTGTATTCGAACAGTCCTGTGAAGGTGCTGGCCGGGCCTTCCGCGGCGAGGGCGTCGGAGTACAACGTGCCGCCGATCTGCGCGCCGCTTTCATCAGCGATCTGCTTGAGCAGGCGCGAATCCTTGATGTTTTCCATGAACACGGCTTTGACGTTGTCTTTGCGGATCTGCGTGATCAGCGCGGCCACTTCGGCAGCGGACGGCTCACGTTCGGTGGACAGGCCTTGGGGGGCGAGGAACTCGATACCGTAAGCCTGGCCCAGGTAACCGAAGGCGTCGTGTGAGGTGACGATGCGGCGGTTACCGGGTGGCAGCGCGCCGAACTTGGTCTTGGCCTCGGCGAGCAGGCGGTAGATTTCTTTTAGGTAGGTTTGGCTGTTGCGCTGATAGTCGGCCTTGTTGGCGGGGTCGGCAGCGATCAGCGCCTTGGTGATGTTGTTCACGTAGATTTCGGCATTGGCCAGGTTATGCCAGGCGTGTGGGTCGGGAATGGTTTCGCCGTCTTCATCCATGGTGTGAGAGATCACGCCTTTGCTGGCAGTGACTACGGTGGCTTTGGTTTCGGTGCTCGTCACCAGGCGGTCCAGCCAAGGCTCGAAGCCGAGGCCGTTCTTGATGATGACTCTGGCCGTGAGCAGCGCTTTAGCATCGTCCGGCGTTGGCTCATAGGTATGGGCGTCGGCGTCGGGGCCGACCATGTTGCTGATCTGGATGTGATCGCCACCGATCTGGTGAGTGATGTCATCGAGGATGCTGAAGCTGGTAACCACCTGAAGCTTGTCTGCGGCCTGAGCCGTCGATAACGACAAGACGAGACTGAACAGCACGAATAGAGCGCGCATCGGGAAACACCTCATTGGGATGACAGCAAAGGCGGGCGGCGCAGCAAGCCGTGCACCGGACCGAAAACCACGGACAGCAGATACCCGGCACCCGCCACCAGCACGATGGCCGGGCCGCTGGGCAACGAGTAGTAGAACGACAGCAACAAACCCAGCCACACCGACACGCATCCCAGCACTGCCGATACTGCGATCAACACCGGCAAGCGCCGGCTCCAGAAACGTGAAGCGATGGCCGGCAACATCATCAGGCCCACCACCATCAAGGCGCCGATGGCCTGGAAGCCGATCACCAGGTTCAGCACCACCAGGGTCAGGAACAGCCCGTGGGCCAGTGGGCCGAGGCGGCTGACGGTTTGCAGGAACAGCGGGTCGAGGGTGTCCAGCAGCAGCGGCTTGTAGATCACAGCCATGACGCTCACGCTGAAACCTGTGACCCAGAGCATGCCAGTGAGGGTGGTTTGGTCCACGGCCAAGGCGGAGCCGAACAGCAGGTGCAGCAGGTCCAGGCGCTTGCCGGCGATGCCGAGGATCAGCACGCCGGCGGCGAGCGAGATGGGGTAGAGGGCGGCGAGGCTGGCGTCTTCGCGCAGGCCGGTGCGGCGGGTGATCCAAGCGGACAGTCCAGCCATGCTAAGGCCCGCGCCGAGGCCACCGATGGTCAAGGCGGGCAGGCTGAGGCCGGCAAACCAGAACCCAAGCGCGGCGCCGGGCAGAATGCCGTGGGCGACGGCGTCACCGATCAGGCTCATGCGCCGCAGGATCAAAAACACGCCCAACGGTGCGGTGCTGCAGGCGAGCACCAGGCCGCCAATCAAGGCGCGACGCATGAACACGAAATCAACGAATGGCATCCACAGGTGGGCGGCGAAATGCATCAGGCCACCTGCATCTGAGGCTTCGGGCGGATCAGCTCTTTGCTCGGACCAAACACGCAGCCGGTGCTTTTGATGTGCACCACTTGCTGGGTGTGCTGGCGCACGGATGCAAGGTCATGGCAGACGACGATCAGCGTGCGGCCTTGCGCGTGCCAGGCGTGGATGTGTTTCCAGCACAGTGCCTGGCCTTCTTCGTCGAGGGCGGCGTGAGGCTCGTCGAGCAGCAACACGGGCGCTTCGGCCAGGCTCATACGGGCGAGCAGGGCGCGCTGCAATTCGCCACCGGACAAGGCCATCAGCGGGCGGTGCTCCAGGCCGCTGAGGCACCAGTCTTGCAATACCGCCTCTAGGCGCTGGCTGCGTTGTTGTGGGGAGAGTTGAGTGCCCCAGAAACCGGCGGCGACCAATTCTTGAAGGCTGATGGGGAACTGGCGGTCGAGCTGTTGCTGTTGGGGCAGGAACGACAGGCCGCCACGGCGTGGAACGTCCACGCTGACTTTGCCCGCCAGAGGTTTTTGCAGGCCGGCGATAACCTTGAGCAGGCTGCTTTTACCGGTGCCGTTGGCTCCGATGATGCCGGTCAGGCTGCCTTTTTCCAGGGTGAGGTTTATGGCGGGTGTCAGTGGTTGGCCGGGGGCGCCCCAGCGCAAAGCGGTGCAGGTGATCATGCAGGGTTTCTCGTCCAGCGGCTTTCAGCCACGGCATCGTGCGCGTGCAGGCTTTCGGCGTGGATCACTTTCAGGTGGAAGGCTTTGACGGCATCCGAGCGTTTCAAGGCGAGGTTGAGGCGGCGGGCGGCGTCTTCGCAGAACATCAGGTTCTGCCCATTGGCCAGGGCGAAGGCTTGTTCGTCCGCACGTTTTACAGCGGTTTGTACGGCGGTGCCGAGGGCGGCTTCGACCTTATCGATCAACTCTGTAATAGGTAATTGCTCGCCTTGCAGCTGAACATGCAATTGCGCATTGCTGCGCTGGCTGTGGGGCGTGGCGACGATGCCGTTGGCGCTGCCGAGCCAGGTCAACACGTCGTCGTGCCGCAACGGAGTGTTGGCGAAATCTTCGAGAAACTGCTGCTGAATCAACTGCCTGGCGAGGGCAGCGGAGCACGGGCACGTCGAGGAATAAGTAACGTCAATTTTTAGTTCCACGTGGAACATCTGGTTTTCGAGACGCGCTTCGATGCTGATCGGGTAGCGCTTCCACCCAGCCAAGGGGCTGACTAGGGCGGCGCGTTTCAGCAGCAAATCGGTGTGGATACGCAGGTAGGCGTTCTTAGATAAACCTTCATGACTGTCGAGAAAACGCTGCAGTACATTACGCAGATGTGCAGGCGTAAGAGACTGCTGGTCGAGCATCTCCAGCGCCAGGTACAGGCGTGACATATGAATGCCACGGGCGTTGCCATCGTCCAGGCTCACGCCAGCGTCGGCGGTGGCCGTCAGGTTCTGGCCGTTGATCAGGATCGGCAACGCGATGCCGCACATGCCCACCCAATCGAGTGGCAAGGCTTGGCGTGAAGCCTGCGCGGCGATATCCGGCAGAGTCAGCGCATTCATGAGCAGGTCCATCGTTGGAAATAAAAAGACATGTTATATTATAACTATCGAGTCGACGATGATTTTTCTGCTCCAACCTTTTTTCAGTCATGTCGAGTAGGGACGCTCCTTCATTTGCGGTATCCGTATGCACAGACGTCAGCTCCTGAACCTGCTCTTGGCCAGCCCTCTTTTCACGCTGCCGTTTGCGGCCCACGCCACGCAGATACGCAACGCCCGCTTGTGGCGCTCGGACGACAAGCTGCGGCTGGTGTTCGACCTCAGCGGCCCGGTGCAATACAAGACGTTTACCCTGAGCGCACCGGAGCGTTTGATCATCGACCTGAGCGGCGCCGGGCTCAGTGGTGATTTCACTCAGTTGGCGTTGAAGAACAGCGGGATCACCTCAATCCGCTCCGGGCATTTCGGCAAAGGCGATACGCGCATCGTGCTGGACCTGGCGGCGCCGATGCAGCTCAACAGCTTTCTATTGCCGCCCCAGGACGGCCAGGGTCATCGCCTGGTACTGGACCTGACCAGCGCCACCCAGGCGCCTCGACAAATCGCCGCCGAACCTGCGCCGTTAGTGGATAAGGCGCACCCCAAGCGCGACATCATCGTGGTGGTCGACCCCGGCCACGGTGGCAAGGACCCAGGCGCCGTCGGCTCCAAAGGCCAGCGCGAGAAAGACGTGGTGCTGTCCATTGCCCAGTTGTTGGCCAAACGCTTGAAGCGCGAAAAGGGCTTTGACGTGAAGCTGGTGCGCAACGACGACTTCTTCGTACCGCTGCGCAAGCGCGTGGAAATCGCCCACAAGCACAATGCCGATATGTTCATCTCAGTGCATGCGGATGCCGCGCCACGCATCACCGCATCGGGCGCTTCGGTGTATGCCTTGTCCGAGGGCGGCGCCACTTCAGCCACGGCGCGATTCATGGCGCAACGGGAGAACGGCGCCGATTTGCTCGGGGCTACCAGTCTGCTCAATCTGAAGGACAAGGACCCGATGCTGGCCGGGGTGATTCTGGACATGTCGATGAACGCCACCATCGCCTCCAGCTTGCAGCTGGGCAGTTCGATTTTGGGCAGATTGGAAGGCATCACCAGCCTGCATCAGAAGCGCGTGGAACAAGCTGGGTTTGCGGTGCTCAAGTCACCGGACGTGCCGTCGATCCTGGTAGAGACCGGGTTTATTTCCAATGCAAGGGACAGCGCGCGCCTGGTTACCGCGCGCCATCAACAGGCGGTTGCGGATGGTCTGTTTGAAGGCCTGAAAAAGTATTTCCAGAAGAACCCACCGATGAACAGCTACATGGCGTGGGTGCAGGAGCAGAAGAACGGTCAGGTCTAACAGCCGGTCATGCGGCTGCAGGTGAATTTGGCGCTGGCGCCGCCCGAACTGGAAAACCGGTTGAGGGTGGTCCAGCCCACGCGCCGCGTGTAGCCGACCCATGCCTCACCGTCCGATGCCAACCCGGTAAAGAACGTCAGTTGCCCGTATCGGCTGTTGGTCTGTGCCCAATAGCGTTTGCCGATTACCTCGTACCCGCGCAAGTACGTGGTGCTGCCGACTGTCGCTACGCTGTAGGCGTTACCCAATGGGTCGACGCAGGCCAGCAGGTTGGCGCTGCGCGTGCAGTTGGCCAGCAGGCTCGGCGCTTGGGCGCAGGCAGTTCCTGCCGCCACCAATAACCGGGCGCACACCAAGTATTTCATCGGGTTTCTCACGGGTGGGAAAGTGTTCAAGCATTGCGCCCTTCGTCGTGGCAAGCAAGACAGGATTGGCTTATTTGTATTGTTATACTATAACATAAAAATACAGCCTGGCTTGACCGGGCGGCCTGATGAGAATGTCCTGATGCCCAATCGTCTCCCCGTTACTGTGTTGTCCGGCTTTCTCGGCGCCGGTAAAAGCACGCTGCTCAACTACGTCCTTCGCAACCGTGAGAACCTGCGGGTGGCGGTGATCGTCAACGACATGAGCGAAATCAACATCGACGGCAGCGAAGTCCAGCGCGACGTCACGCTCAACCGCGCCGAAGAAAAGCTGGTGGAAATGAGCAACGGCTGCATCTGCTGCACCTTGCGGGAAGATTTGCTGGAAGAAGTCGGAAAACTCGCCAAGGAAGGTCGGTTCGATTACCTGCTAATCGAATCCACCGGCATCTCCGAACCGTTGCCCGTGGCCGAAACCTTCACTTTTCGTGATGAAAACGAACAAAGCCTGACCGACATCGCGCGCCTGGACACCATGGTTACCGTGGTCGACGGGATGAACTTCCTGCTCGACTACCAGGCTGCCGAAAGCCTGGCCTCACGCGGCGAAACCCTCGGTGAAGAAGACGAACGCTCCATCACCGACCTGCTGATCGAGCAGATCGAATTCGCCGACGTGATCCTCATCAGCAAGATCGACCTGATCAGCAGCCGCGAACGCGAAGAGTTGATAGCGATCCTCGAGCGTCTTAATGCCCAGGCGGAAATCATCCCGATGGTCATGGGCGAAGTGCCTTTGCACAAGATCCTCAACACTGGGCGTTTCGACTTTGAACGCGCCGCCCAAGCCCCCGGCTGGTTGCAGGAACTGCGCGGTGAACATGTGCCGGAAACCGAAGAGTACGGCATCGCGTCCACCGCCTACCGTGCCCGCCGCCCCTTTCATCCGCAGCGTTTTTTCGACTTTATCGACCGACCCTGGGTTAACGGCAAACTGCTGCGCTCCAAGGGCTTTTTCTGGCTGGCCAGCAAGCACCAGGATGCAGGCAGTTGGTCCCAGGCCGGCGGCTTGATGCGCCATGGTTTTGCCGGCCGCTGGTGGCGCTTTGTGCCGAAAAGCCAGTGGCCGCAGGACGAAGAAAGCGTCGCGGCGATCATGGGTAACTGGCAACTGAGCACCGGCGATTGTCGCCAGGAACTGGTGTTTATCGGGCAGAACATTGATTTCGCCTTGATGCGCGTCGAGTTGGACGCCTGCCTGCTCAACGATGAAGAAATGGCCCTGGGCGTCGAAGGTTGGCGCCTGCTGGCCGATCCCTTTGGCCCTTGGTATGAAGAGGCAGCCGCCTGATGCTGGCCCCGGTGACTCCCCTGCGGCCCGTGATTCGCCAGGTCTTTGGTGAAACGCCGCTGGCGCTCTCTGACATTCTCGAAGACGGCGTGAACCTAGCGTTGTGGCAGCGCCAATTGCCGCTGCACATCGCTGAGTTCGGCGCCTTGCTGGTGGCGCTCAATGAGCCGCTGGCCGATTCCATGGTCATCGAGCTCAACAACGAAGACGCCCTGCCCAACTTGCAGGGCTTGGCGTCCAGTTGCCGCGATCTTGAAGGCTATGAAGGCTTTGTCGCCGATGTATCGTGGCTGGTCAGCGCGTTTGCCTGCTTACTGGGTGCCAAGCGCATTGGTGTGCGGCTGCGACTGTTGGACAAGGCCATGTGCCCGCGTTTTCACGTCGATCATGTGCCGGTGCGGCTGATCACCACCTATGCCGGCATCGGCAGCCAGTGGTTGCGCGAAGGCGTGATGGAGCGTCGCCAGCTGAGCCAACCGGACGCGGAGCCCAGCGAGCGTATCGAACAGATCCACTGCGGCGAAGTCGCCCTGCTCAAGGGCACCAAATGGCATGGCAACGAAGGCCACGGTTTGATTCACCGCTCGCCAGCCCTCAAAGCCGATGAACGCCGCTTGATCCTGACACTGGATTGGCTCGCATAACCGCGTAGGATCAACGCTCTACACGGTCCGAACGATGCCCCTCATGCTGCAGAACATTCCTACCCACGTGATTGCCGGGCCCCTGGGCGCCGGCAAGACCAGCCTCATCAAGCACCTGCTCGCCCAGCGTCCGGCACACGAGCGTTGGGCCGTGCTGATCAATGAGTTCGGGCAGATCGGCCTGGACGCCGCCTTGCTCACTCAGGATGACGACGGCATTGCCCTGGGCGAAGTCGCCGGAGGCTGTCTGTGCTGTGTGAATGGAGCCCCGTTTCAGGTAGGACTTGGTCGCTTGTTGCGCAAGGCCAAGCCTGATCGGCTGTTTATCGAACCGTCGGGCCTGGGCCATCCGGCGCAATTGCTCAAGCAACTGCGCGCAGCGCCGTGGCAGGAGGTGCTGGCCGTTCAGCCTTGCGTGATGGTGTTGGATGCGCAGGCCCTGGCGGCAGGCAAACCCTTACCGACAGCGCAACAGGAAGCGCTGGCCCATGCAGGACTGCTGGTATTGAACAAGGATGAAGCGCTGGACGCCGCACAGCGCCAGGCGATTGAGCAATTGTTACCGGAATGTCCGCTTTACTGGACGCGCCAGGCCCAGCTGCCTCTTGAGCAGTTGCCAGGCCTGCACGAACACGCGAGCCGCGCTGTGGATAACTTCGCAGTGCAAAAAGGCCTCGCGCAAATCCCGGCCATCTGGAGCGATCCCACGTTACCGATCTGCCTCAGCCAAGCCCAAGAGGGCGGCTGGAGTGTTGGCTGGCGCTGGCACCCGAGCCAGCAATTCGATGCGCAGCGGCTGTATCAATGGCTCACACACCTTGAATGGCGTCGCGCCAAGCTGGTTATCCACAGCACAGAAGGTTGGGTTTCCGCCAACGCTGTGGATAACAGCCCGCTCGCCTGGCAACCCAGTGAGTGGCGTCGTGATTCGCGGATCGAGTTGATTTTCAGCGAGCCACAAGACTTGGCCGCGTTGCAGGCTGCATTGGCGGCCTGCCGTCACTGACGGTTCTTGGTGCCGTGGTCTTGGCGCCACTGGCTCAATTCGATCACCTCGGCACTGGGCAGCGGCGTCTTGATCTCGAACGGGTAGGGTGCCAGTTCGATCTGTGCACTGTGGGCACCAAATTGGGTAATCGTCCCAGGATGGCGGGTTTCCCCGGTTACGGTGAATTCGAAATTGTAGATACGTGCCAGGCGCCGTCGACCGTTGGCATCCTTCACAAAACCGATGCGCTTGAGCGCCACCGCGCCGTCCAATAGTTCGATGTCGAGCTTGGCGCAATGCTGCTTGACCCGCTCCAGCGCCCGTTCGCGCAAGCCGTGGTTGTGCCACACCCAGGCGGCGCCGGTCGCCAGCAGCATCAACACGAAGATGTTTCCCAGGGTCAGCATGCGATGAACTCCAACAAAGTGAGAGCAGCTTAACTGTGTCGCCGGTCTGTCGTATAGGCCGTGTTTAGTCGCATACTGCGCGCCCAGAATTTCAACGGCTTGACGGAATCCCCTGCATGAAACGCACACCTCATCTGCTTGCGATCCAGTCTCATGTGGTCTTTGGCCACGCCGGAAACAGCGCCGCCGTGTTCCCCATGCAGCGGGTTGGGGTGAACGTCTGGCCATTGAACACAGTGCAGTTCTCTAACCATACGCAGTATGGCCAGTGGGCGGGCGAAGTGTTGGCGCCGCAGCAGATTCCGGCGCTGGTGGAAGGCATTGCCGCGATCGGCGAGCTGGGCAACTGCGACGCCGTGCTGTCCGGCTACCTCGGCAGCGCGGACCAGGGCCGGGCGATCCTCACCGGCGTGGCGCGCATCAAGGCCCTCAACCCCAAAGCCCTGTATTTGTGCGACCCGGTGATGGGCCATCCGGAGAAAGGCTGCATCGTGCCCCAGGAAGTCAGCGATTTCCTGCTGGACGAAGCCGCGGCCATGGCTGACTTCCTGTGCCCCAACCAGTTGGAGCTGGACAGCTTTGCCGGGCGCAAGCCGCAATCGTTGTTCGATTGCCTGGCCATGGCCAAAGCGTTGCTGGCGCGCGGGCCGAAGGCAGTATTGGTCAAGCATTTGGATTACCCCGGTAAGCTGCCGGATGGTTTCGAGATGCTGCTGGTGACCGCCGAAGGCAGCTGGCACCTGCGCCGACCGCTGCTGGCGTTTCCGCGTCAGCCAGTGGGCGTTGGCGATTTGACCTCGGGGCTGTTCCTGGCGCGCGTGTTGTTGGGCGATAGCCTGCTGGCCGCCTTTGAGTTCACCGCCGCAGCGGTGCATGAAGTGCTGCTGGAGACCCAGGCTTGCGCCAGTTACGAGCTGGAGCTGGTGCGCGCCCAGGATCGCATCGCCCATCCTCGGGTGCGTTTTGAAGCCACCGCCATCGGCCTGTAGGAACATTCCTGATTGAGCCAGGCAAAGGGCGTCCGGTACTATCAGGCGCCTCTTTGTCCCCTGTGCTTTTCAAGGAAGAACCATGTCGCATTTCCTACGGGCTTTTTCCGCGCTAAGCCTGGTTTCGCTGCTCAGCGCTTGCAGCATCAACGGTAGCTACCCGGACGCCACCGAACCCGATGCCGCCAAGTTGCGATTCGTCTCCAATACCCAAAATTCCACGCTCGACTTCTTCGACGCGCAGCACTGCGCAGGCCGCACCACCGGCATGCTCAACAACTCCCTGATGACCGACACCAAGCGTCGGGTTGGCATGATCGTGCCGCCGCCGGAAAAAGCCCGTGGCCTGCTGGAAGTGAAGCTGGCGCCTGGCAAGCCGCTATTCATGCGCATCAACACCAATGGCGGCGGCTATGTGTGTGCCAAGGCGATCAGCTTCACACCGGAAGCGGGCAAGGAATATGAAGTGACGTTCGACGTGGCGGGGGGCAGTTGCATCACGACCTTCCAACGCCTGCAACGCTTCAACGGTAAAGACGAGCGCATTCCGCAGCCGATGATCGAAACCCCGCTGCAAGCGTGCGCCGGCAGCACGCCGATGTTCCCCAAGCAGATTCCGGAAACGCCCAAGCGCGCTGCGCTGATCAACACCATCGTCGACACCAACGTGCAGTTGTTCAAGATGATGAACCCGGACACACCCGTCGAGCCGCCGTCGACACCCACGTCGCTTGAAGCGCAGATTGCCAAGCGTAAGGCGGCAATGGGCTCGTTCACGTTGCCAGAAGCCTACTGGACTCAATATCGGCAGAATTTCACACTGCTGAATGAAGAGGCGGCGGCGCAAGAGGCGCGGACGATGGGCCTCTATGTAGAGGTTTTTCGCTATCGACTAAGCGTCACCGAGGACGCCGTGTTGGAGCAATGGCTGAACCCGACGGACAACGCTACGCGCGATCTTGTGGCGGCGAACGACAAGGTGATGACGGCCTATTACACCAACACTCGCAAGTCAGTGATGATTGAAGTGCTCAACCATCACCTGGCGCGCATGGGGCAGTTGGATCAGCGCTTTGATGTGTGCGCGCACTTCGACAAGTGCTGGCACTACTGATGCCTACAGCGCGTCTGCCTTGATTTCCTGGTAGCGCTTTTCCAGCTCCTGGCGGATCTGGCGGCGCTGCTGGGCTTGCACGAACCGGCGCTTGTCTTCGCTGTTATGCGGTTGCAGCGGCGGTACGGCGGCCGGTTTGCGCTGGTCGTCCACGGCCACCATGGTGAAGAAGCAGCTGTTGGTATGGCGCACCGAGCGCTCGCGGATGTTCTCGGTTACCACCTTGATGCCCACCTCCATCGAGGTGTTGCCGGTGTAGTTGACCGACGCGAGGAACGTCACCAGTTCACCGACATGGATCGGCTCGCGGAAAATCACCTGGTCTACCGACAGCGTGACGACATAGCGGCCGGCATAACGGCTCGCACAGGCGTAGGCGACTTCGTCGAGGTATTTGAGCAGGGTACCGCCGTGGACATTGCCTGAGAAGTTGGCCATGTCAGGGGTCATCAATACCGTCATCGACAGCTGGGCGTTTCCGGGTTCCATAGCACACTCACGGGTTGTAGGCATTGGTTGGGGGGCACCTCTGCGGGTGCTGGAATCTTTGCAGCGCCATCCCTAACGGGACGCCGGTGGGCGGCTTGCCGTCACGCTTCTACCGATCTGTTTCCATATATTGCACCGGCTTTCTGCCGGAAGTCGCGGTGTTAACCTTCAAAAGTCCATCTCAGGGCATTTCTTACGATTAAGGCCGACTTTTCCTTCCGCTCTCTGCGACCGTTCAACGGCGTGCGGAAGTGGGAAAAGCGCCAGTACCCTCAAGGAGCCCCTCGCCATGCACGCCATCAGCTTTATTCAGGATTTGGCCGTGATCATGCTGGTGGCAGGGGTTGTCACCATCCTGTTTCACCGCCTCAAACAGCCGGTGGTGCTGGGCTACATCGTCGCCGGCTTCATTATCGGCCCCCACACCCCGCCGTTCGGCCTGATCCACGACGAAGACACCATCAAGACCCTCGCTGAGCTGGGGGTGATCTTCCTGATGTTCTGCCTGGGCCTGGAGTTCAGCCTGCGCAAGCTGTTCAAGGTGGGCGCCACGGCGTTTATCGCGGCTTTCCTGGAGATCATCCTGATGATCTGGATCGGCTACGAAATCGGCCAGTGGTTCGACTGGAATACCATGGATTCGCTGTTCCTCGGCGCGATCCTGGCGATTTCCTCCACCACTATCATCGTCAAGGCGCTCAATGACCTGAAGATGAAAAACCAGCGCTTCGCCCAGCTGATTTTTGGCGTGCTGATCGTGGAAGACATCCTCGGTATCGGCATCATCGCCTTGCTGTCGAGCATCGCCGTCAGCGGGACGGTCAGCTCCGGCGAGGTGTTTTCGACCGTCGGCAAGCTCTCGCTGTTCATGATCGTTGCGTTGGTTATCGGCATTTTGCTGGTCCCGCGTTTACTGGCCTACGTGGCCAAGTTCGACAGCAATGAAATGCTGTTGATCACCGTACTGGGCCTGTGTTTCGGGTTCTGCTTGCTGGTGGTCAAGCTGGAATACAGCATGGTGCTGGGCGCATTCCTGATCGGCGCGATCATGGCCGAATCCCGTCAGTTGGTTAAGATCGAGCGCTTGATCGAGCCGGTTCGTGACATGTTCAGCGCCATCTTCTTTGTGGCGATAGGCTTGATGATCGACCCGCAGATCCTGCTGCAATACGCCTGGCCGATTGCGGTGATCACCGTCGCCGTGGTGCTGGGCAAGATGTTGTCTTGCGGCCTGGGGGCGTTTATCGCCGGCAATGACGGCCGTACCTCACTGCGCGTAGGGATGGGGCTGTCACAGATTGGCGAGTTTTCCTTCATCATCGCGGCGCTGGGGATGACGTTGCAGGTGACCAGCGACTTCCTCTATCCCGTGGCGGTGGCAGTTTCGGCGATTACCACGTTGCTCACGCCGTACCTGATTCGCGGTGCCGACCCGTTGTCATTGAAGATCGCGGCGGTCATGCCCAAGCGCATGAGCCGGGTGTTCGGCATGTATGGCGAATGGCTGCGCAGCATTCAGCCACAGGGCGAGGGCGCGATGCTGGCGTCGATGATCCGCAAGATCATCCTGCAGGTGGGGGTGAACCTCGCGCTGGTGGTGGCGATCTTCTTTACCGGCAGTTTTTTTGCGGCGCGTATCGGTGGGTATCTGGAGGGTTGGATCAGTGATCCAAGCTGGCAGAAGGCGTTGATCTGGGGCGGGGCATTGTTGCTGTCGCTGCCATTCCTGATCGCGGCGTACCGCAAGCTCAAGGCGCTGTCGATGCTGCTGGCGGAGATGAGCGTAAAGCCGGAAATGGCCGGGCGGCATACCCAGCGCGTGCGGCGGGTGATTGCGGAGCTGATCCCAATCCTCTCGCTGCTGGTGATTTTCCTGCTATTGGCAGCCTTGTCGGCCAGTATTCTGCCGACCAACAAGTTGCTGGTGCTGATCGCCGTGGTCACGGCAGCGGTGGCGGCCGTGCTCTGGCGATGGTTCATCCGCGTGCATACGCGGATGCAGGTCGCTTTGCTGGAGACGCTGGATAATCACAAAGATACGCCAGAGCACTGACCCGGCCTGGGTGTGGACTCAGCTTTCCAGCCAGACGTCCCGCGCCCAGTGCCACACCGATTCCCAGGTTTCTTCGGTAACAAGCTCTTCTTCGCCGGACCACAGCACCACGGTGCCGTCTTCCTCGACGCAGTAATAGTCGTCACCGTCCTGGCAGATCGGGATCATGCTGCGATCAACGCCGGCATCCCAGGCGTTTGCCGCCACGTCCGGCAGGTAGGTGTGGGACTGTGGGTCGGTGACAGTCACCGGCTCCAGGCTGCCGTACACCACGTCGCTGACGGTCAGCAGGAATTCACGGAAGACAAACGGGATGTCGATGAACAGTTGTTCCTCGATTTCCACCAATTGGTCTTCATCAGGCAGTTCAAGGGGAACCGGGACCGGTTCGTTGGCTTCACGCAATTGTTCGATGATTTCTTCCACGGCCGGGATCCTCTTGCTAGATGGCGCGGTTTATAGGGGCGTTTTATACAGTAGCTCGCTATAAGTGCAACCGTGAAATAGAAAACCCCGGACAGGTCCGGGGTTTTTTGTGACTGCGTGCTCAAGCGTGCAGGGATCAGCCGTTCTGACGGATACCGGCGACCAGCCATGGCTGGTTGTCGCCTTGTGGGCGTTCCATGTTCCAGCTTTCGCTGAACACTTCACCCTGGTCGAAGCGCGAGGTCTTCGACACACCGCTGAACGTCAGGGTGGCGATGGTCTTGTCGGCGCGATCATCCACACCGTCCAGCTGTACGCGCAGGTCTTCGATGTAGGTCGACTGGAAAGCGTCGCCCAGGTCGGCACGTTCGCGCTTGAGGAACTCCAGCAGTTGCGGGGTGACGAACTCGGCGATCTTGTCCATTTCGTTGGCGTCCCAGTGCTGCTGCAGGGACTGGAAGTGGCTGCGGGCCGCTTCGACGAAACGTTCTTCGTTGAACCAGGCCGGTGCGTTGATCACCGGGCGGGCTGCAGCAGGTGCTGCCGAACCACCGAAGATCGAACCCATGGCTGGTTTTTGCTCGAACACTTCACGCTGCATCGGCGCGCCGGCTGGAGCCAGGTGCTCCTGCTGCTTGCGGCGACGGGCGGCGATAAAGCGGAAGATCACAAAGGCGATGACCGCCAGGATCAACATGTCGAAAATCTGCATGCCCTCGAAGCCGCCGCCCATGAACATGGACGCGAGCAGGCCACCGGCGGCGATACCGGCCAGAGGGCCTAACCAGCGCGAAGCACCGCCAGCCTTGGCAGCAGCGCCCGCAGCACCGGCTGCGCCTGCGGTAGCCGCAGCACCGCCGGCACCGGCGGATGGAGCCATTTGGCTGGTCTGGTGAGTCGGTGCTGCCCCCGAACTTTTGCCGCCACCGAAGCGCTTGGCGTTGGCGTCGATGCTCATCGTCAGGCCGATGCACAACGCCATGGCGATGCTAAGAAAACGTTTCATAAAGGGAATTCCCATTTGTGGATTGCACGCGCGCCATGTTGCACAGGTGTAGTGACAGTGGCTAGCGACATAATGTTTCGGGCTTTTGCGTAGGACTGATTCAGAATAGTCTGTAGGACTTATTACAGATATTGGCCCGCGCTTGTTAAAAACAAGGGCGGGCCACTCACCTTCATGTAGGCAAATGTTTCAAATGGCTTCGAGCTTCGCGTAACCCATCATCAGCCACTTGCTGCCTTCGGCGAAGTTCACCTGCACCCGCGCCTGGGCACCCGCGCCTTCGAAGTTGAGGATCACGCCTTCGCCGAACACCGAATGCCTGACCTGCTGGCCAAGGCTGAACTGGGTTTCCGGAATTTCGGAGCCGGCGAACAGGCTGCTGGCGCTTTGCTGCTGGCCTCCGCCGAACGGGCGGCTGACGCTGTTGGAGAGGCGCACTTCCTGAATCAGACCCTTCGGCACCTCACGTACGAAGCGTGACACCTTGTTGTAGGTCTCGCTGCCATACAGGCGTCGGGTTTCAGCGTAGGTCATCACCAGGTTCTGCATGGCGCGGGTGATGCCGACGTAGGCCAGGCGACGCTCTTCCTCAAGACGGCCGGGCTCTTCCAGGCTCATCTTGTGGGGGAACAGGCCTTCTTCCATGCCGACCAGGAACACATACGGGAATTCCAGGCCCTTGGCGCTGTGCAAGGTCATCAGCTGGATGCTGTCTTCATGCTCATCGGCCTGGGTGTCGCCGGCTTCCAGCGACGCATGCCCGAGGAATGCGGCGAGCGGGGTCAGCTCCTCGTCTTCCTCGGTGTTTTCGAACGCACGCGCGGCGCTCACCAGTTCCTCAAGGTTTTCTACCCGGGCCTGGCCTTTCTCGCCTTTTTCCGCTTCGTGGTAGGCGATCAGGCCGGACTGTTCGATCACGGTCTGAGTCATCAGGTGCAGCGGCATTTCCGCGCATTTGGCCGACAGGTTCTCGATCAGCTCGACGAACACGCCCAGTGCGCCCGCCGCGCGGCCGGTCAGGCCTTTATTGGCGATCAGCAAGCGCATGGCTTCCCACATCGACACATCTGCATGGCGAGCGTGCTCGCGAATCGCCTCGACGGTTTTCTCGCCGATGCCCCGCGCCGGGATATTGATGACGCGCTCCAGCGCCGCATCGTTGCCACGGCCTTCCAGCAAACGCAGGTAGGCCATGGCGTTCTTGATTTCGGCGCGCTCGAAGAAGCGCTGGCCGCCATAGATGCGGTACGGGATGCGCTCGCGCAGCAAGGCTTCTTCCAATACCCGCGATTGGGCGTTGGAACGGTAAAGAATCGCGATGTCGCTGCGCGCCAGCCCAGTTTTCAGCGCGCTTTCGATGGTTTCCACCACATAGCGCGCTTCATCGTGCTCGTTGAACGCGGCGTAGAGGTTGATCGCTTCGCCTTCGCCGCCGTCGGTCCACAGCTCCTTGCCCAGCCGCCCGGTATTGTTGGCGATCAGGGCGTTGGCGGCCTTGAGAATCCCGGCGGTGGAGCGGTAGTTCTGCTCCAGGCGGATAGTGACCGCGTCCGGGAAGTCTTCGGAGTACTGGTAGATGTTTTCGATTTTCGCGCCACGCCAGCCGTAGATCGACTGGTCGTCGTCGCCCACCACCATCAGGCTGTCGCCGCCTTTGGCCAGCAGGCGCAACCAGGCGTACTGCACGGCGTTGGTGTCCTGGAACTCGTCCACCAGAATGTGTCGGAAGCGTTTCTGGTAATGGGCCAGCAAGCCTGGGTTGTCGCGCCACAGGTCGAGGGCGCGCAGCAGCAGCTCGGAGAAGTCGATGACCCCGGCGCGCGCGCAGGCGGCCTCGTAGGCTTCATAAATGCTGCGCATGGTGGCCAGGAACAAGTCGCCGCTGGCCTGGATATGTTGCGGGCGCAGGCCTTCGTCTTTCTGGCCGTTGATAAACCATTGCGCCTGGCGCGCCGGCCAACGCTGTTCGTCGAGGCCCAGTTCGCGAATCACCCGTTTGACCAAGCGTTGCTGGTCATCGCTGTCGAGGATCTGGAAGGTCTGGGCCAGGCCCGCTTCCTGCCAGTGCGCGCGCAACAGGCGGTGCGCCAGGCCGTGGAAGGTGCCTACCCACATGCCGGCCGGGCTGATGCCCATCAACTGCTCGATGCGGTGGCGCATCTCGGCAGCGGCCTTGTTGGTGAAGGTCACCGACAGGATGGAATGCGGGGACGCGTTCTCGACCTGGATCAACCAGGCGATACGGTGCACCAGCACTCGGGTTTTACCGGAGCCAGCACCGGCCAGGACCAACTGACGGCCAACGGGGGCTGCTACGGCCTGGCGTTGGGCATCGTTGAGGGAGTTAAGCAAAAGAGAGAGATCATCGCGCATCGGCGCATTCTATGGCCCACGGGGAAGTGGGGCAAATACCAATGCCGGGTGGTCGACGGAAAACAATCAGGGTGATGACCGGTTGGTCAATGGCCACAGCCCGCGCAGCGCCTCGCTCAAGCCGTCTGGCCCCGAAGTTTGCGGCGCATGACCGTGCCGTTTTTATGACGTAGAGCAGTTT
The DNA here is from genome assembly GCF_900005865.1 of Pseudomonas sp. 58 R 12. Classification (NCBI taxonomy): domain Bacteria; kingdom Pseudomonadati; phylum Pseudomonadota; class Gammaproteobacteria; order Pseudomonadales; family Pseudomonadaceae; genus Pseudomonas; species Pseudomonas sp. 58 R 12. The sequence continues at coordinate 566,905 of NZ_CVTP01000016.1, read as the reverse complement.
GGCCCAAGCGTTTGCTTGTGTATGCTCCGTCGACGTTTCGGGCTCACCATTATAAGAACACTGCCTATGACCCTCAGCACCGACCTGTTTGGCCCCTCGGCGGCGCCTGCGCAGGTTCTTCGCAAACACTACGCCACGGAGATGGCGGTCGAGCGCACACGCCTGCTGTATCAGGGCTCGCTGCTGCCGACCCTGTTGATGTTGGTCAATGGCCTGGTCTGCGCCTGGCTGCTCTGGAACCCCAAGCAATACCTGTTGGACAGCATCTGGCTGGTCTGGCTGCTGGCCCTGGTGGCCATGCGCGTGATCCAGGTGGCGGCGTTTGATTCAGCCATGCCCAGCCGCCAGGCCCAGCCGGTATGGCGGCGCATGTTCATGCTCGGTTCGGCGGTCAGCGGCCTGACCCTGGCCACCGCCGCCATCGCGCTGGTGCCGGCGGACAGCTTTATGCAGCAGGCCTGGGTGTTCGGCCTGATCGGTGCCGCGACGCTGTCGGCCAGCGTGGCCTATGCCGTGAGCCTGCCGGCGTTTTTGTCATTCGCCTTGCCGTGCCTGGTGCCGGCGATCATCTACCTGTTCTGGAGCGGCGACCCGCGGCAGCGCGGTTGGGGTGTACTGGGCCTGATCCTGCTGGCGTCCTTGAGCCTGGTGGCGTGGCAGGTCAATCGCCTGATCCAGCGCGGGCTGCTGCGACGCTTTCAGAACCAGGCGCTGATCGAGCACCTGCAACAGGCGCAGCAGCGCAGCGAACAACTCAATCAGGACTTGGTGCGCGAAGTCGAACAGCGCCGCCAGGTCGAGCAGGAGCTGCGTGACGCGCAAATCGGCCTGCAGGACCGCGTGGCGCAACGTAGCCAGGAGCTGGACGCCGCCAGCCTGGCCCTGAATAAAAGCGAAGCGCGCCTGGCCATGGCCCTGCAAGCCAGTGAACTTGGCCTGTGGGACTGGAACCTGCAAACCGACGAAGTCCACCACACCCAGCTCAAGGAATTGTTCGGTCTGGAGCCGGAGTACGTCACGGCGATGCTCGGCCATCTCAAGCCGCGCCTGCATCCCGAAGACCTGCCGCTGCTCAAGCGCGCCCTGGTGGAACACCTTAAGGGCCGCAGCGAGGACTACCAGGTGGAATACCGCGTGCGCCACGGCGATGGGCACTGGGTATGGATCGAAGACCGTGGCCGTGCCGTGGAGCGCACGGCCAGCGGGCGGGTCACGCGCATGCTTGGCACGCGCCGCGATATCAGCGCCGGCAAGGCCCTGGAGGAGCAACAGCGCTTGGCGTCGACCGTGTTCGAGGCGGCCAGCGAAGGGATCGTGATTCTTGACCCAGACTACAAGCTGGTCGCCGTCAACCAGGCATTCAGTCGTGTGACCGGTTTTGAAACCGACGACATGATCGGTCGCAATGTCGTGGAGCTGCCCAGCAGCCGCGATGCCCGCCGCCACTTCCCGGTGATCCGCCAGGCGCTGCTCAGCCACGGCACCTGGCAGGGCGAGCTGGTGGAAACGCGCAAGAACGGCGAGCTGTACCCGCAGTGGCTGCAATTGAACGTGGTGCGCGATGTCCGGGGGAAAGTCAGCCATATCGTGGGCTTCTTCGCCGATCTCTCGGCCAGGCGTGAGTCCGAAGAGCGCATGCGCTACCTCACCCACTATGACGAATTGACCGGCCTGGCCAACCGCTCGCTGTTCCGCGAACGGCTGCGCGAGGCTCATCAGCGCGTGCGTCAGGGCGGGCGCAGCCTGGCGCTGCTGCATATCAACCTGGACCGCTTCAAACTGCTCAATGACAGTTTGGGCCATGAAGTCGCCGACCAATTGCTGCAGAAAATGGCGCGCCGCCTGATCAACGCCTTGCCCGAGGCCGACACCATCGCACGCCTGTCCGGGGACGAGTTCGCCGTGTTGTTCGACGCTTATGGCAACCTGTCGAGCCTGGCGCGAGTCGCCACACGACTGCTGGCCAAGCTGCGCGTGCCGGTGACGGTGGACGGGCATGAGCTGGTAGTGAGTGCTTCGATGGGTGTCAGCCTGTTGCCGGACAATGCGCGTGAAATTTCCGCGCTGGTCAGCCAATCGAACATGGCGATGCAGCACGCCAAGCATCTGGGCGGTAATAATTTCCAGTTCTACACCGACAGCCTGCAAGCCAGCACCCTGGAGCGCTTACAGCTGGAAAACCACCTGCGCAAGGCCATCGAGGAGCGCCAGCTCACGGTGTTCTACCAACCGAAACTGTGCCTGGCCACCGGTAAGCTGAATGCTGCCGAAGCGTTGATCCGCTGGGAGCATCCGCAGTGGGGCATGGTGCCGCCGGGGGACTTTATCGGCCTGGCCGAAGAAACCGGCCTGATCGTGCCACTGGGTGAATTCGTGCTGCGCGAGGCCTGCTGGCAAGCCTGTGAATGGCAGCGTCAGGGTCTGGCGCCGATCCGCGTGTCGGTGAACCTGTCGGTGCATCAGTTGCGCCAGGGCAAGGTGGTCAGCCTGGTGCGCCAGGTGCTTGAAGAAACCGGGCTGGACCCGCAATACCTCGAGCTGGAGCTGACCGAAAGCCAGTTGCTCGACAGCGTTGAACACATCATCGCGACCTTCCAGCAACTGCGCGACCTGGGCGTGAAGTTGGCCATTGATGATTTCGGCACCGGTTATTCGTCCCTCAGCTACCTCAAGCGCATCCCGGTGGACTACGTGAAGATCGACCAGAGCTTTATCCGTGGGCTTGGCCAGGGGCGTGAGGACGCGGCCATCACCCGGGCAATCATTGCGATGGCCCACGGGTTGGCGCTCAAAGTGGTGGCCGAAGGTGTGGAAGATCAACAGCAGCTGGATTTTCTGCGCGGGGAGCGTTGTGACGAAGTGCAGGGCTATTTGATCAGCCGGCCGATGCAGGCCGAAGGGTTGGCAGATTTGTTACGGAAAAATGCAGATTTTCCTGAGTGACGCCAAGGCCGCCCCTGTGGCTACAACTTGGCCGCCCTTAGATTCAAAGGGGAGCAGGGCGATTTAGTGATGCTTCGGACGGGCAAAACGACAATTCTTGTAGTATAACTACAAGCTTGCTACATCCTTGGCCCTGCCCATAACAAGAGTCCTGCCCTTTGAACCTGTTGCAACATATCGCCCAGTCGCGCCACCTGTTACGCAAATCGGAACTCAAGGTTGCCGATCACGTGCTGCTTGACCCTGCGGCTGTGATGCACAGTTCCATGGCTGACCTGGCCCACAGCGTGGGCATCAGCGAGCCGACCATCGTGCGCTTCTGCCGCGCCATCGGTTGCTCCGGGTTCCAGGACTTGAAACTCAAGCTGGCCCAAAGTTTGGCCGCCGGTGCCAGCTTCGGGCAATTTGCGATTCACGAAGACGATTCCGTCGCCGACTACAGCCTGAAAATCTTCGACACCACCCTGCACACCCTGATGGAAGTGCGCGAGAAGCTTGACCCGGTGGAGTTGCAAAAGGCCGTGACCGCTATGTCCCAGGCCCAGCGTGTCGAGTTCTACGGTTTTGGTGCTTCGGGCGCAGTGGCCGCTGACGCCCAACACAAATTCTTCCGCCTGCTGCTCACCGCCGCCGCCTACAGTGACCCGCATATGCAGGCGATGTCGGCGGTGACCTTGAAGCCTACCGACGTCGCCATCTGTATTTCCCAGTCAGGCCGCTCCAAAGACCTGCTGATCACCGCCAACCTGGTGCGTGAAAGCGGTGCGACCCTGATCACCCTGTGCCCGAGCCAGACGCCGTTGGCGGAACTGTCTACGGTCAACCTGGCAATCGACGTGCATGAAGACACTGAGATTTATACGCCGCTGACCTCACGTATCGCCCACTTGGTGGTGATTGATGTGTTGGCAATGGGCGTGGCCATGGCGCGTGGGCCGAGCCTGGTCAACCACCTCAAGAGTGTTAAGCGCAGCTTGCGTAGCCTTCGCCTGTCGCCTAAGTCGGTCAAAGCCCTCGACGATTGATTCAAAGTCACACTCGGTCAAATGTGGGAGCTGGCTTGCCTGCTCCCACAGTGGATTTGCGTCAGCTTTAGAAGATTCATCGTCCTGTAACCCCCGCGCCGCTAAACCGTCATCCCCTGCGCCCATCCTGTACTCCCCGCACTCGCATTGGGAGACTCCAAATGGCCCGGCCCTACGAAGACAGCAACAGCACCGTAAAGACCCGTCGTCAGCAGGAAGACCAACGCCGCATGGCGTTCCGTCGCGCAATCGAAGACCGTTGCGAGGAGCGCCAATTGCTCCAGAGCATCAGTGACTACCCGGAACTCCACTGGCAGGCACCCGCGGCTGCCCAGCGAAGCGCTCAGCCAGTGCGCTGATCTGCACCCGTTCGCTGCGGATAAAGCCCAGGAACGCATGGGCCACCGGTGACAGGCGCTTGGCTTTGGCTTGCACCAGGCACCAACTGCGGTACAGCGGCAGCTCTTCCACCGGCAGCTCCTTGAGCCCGCCGGTGGCCAGTTCCATGTTGACCGCGTGGCGCGTCAGCAAGGCCACGCCCAATCCCGCGCATACACATTCGCGCTGCGCCTCGGCCGAGGCTACCTCCACCGTCTGGGTGAAGTGCACGCGTTTCTCCTTGAAGTACTCTTCGCAAGCCATCCGCGTGCCGGAACCCGGTTCACGCAGCAGCAGCGTGTAAGGTTCCAGATCTTGCAGGCGCAATGGGCCTTGCAGGCTCAATGGATGGTCGAGGGGCGCCACGGCGACAATCGGGTTGTTGAGGAAGGGCAGGAATTCCAGGCCCATGTCCTGGGGCACCATGGACATGATCACCAGATCGTCGCGGTTGTCCGACAGCCGGCGGATCACCTGGGCACGGTTGACCACCGTCAGGTGCAACTGCACCTCAGGGTGCTGGCGCTTAAAGGCAGCAAACAAATGCGGCACAAAGTATTTGGCGCTGGATTCCACGGCCAGCTTCAGTTGGCCCTGCAGCGAGCCCTGCATGTCCGACAGCTGCATATCGAGGTTCTCCAGCCGTCCGAAGATATCGCGACTGGCCCGTTGCAGCGCTTCAGCGGCCTCGGTCATGTAGAGTTTTTTGCCGACATAATCGAACAGCGGCTGGCCGATCAGCTCCTCAAGCTGACGAATTTGTAGGCTCACGGCGGGCTGTGTGAGGGACATTTCCTCGGCGGCGCGGCTGTAAGAGCGCAAATCACACACTTCATGAAAGATCTGCAGCTGACGCAATGTCAGTCGCATCAATGACTTACGCATGTTTCGCTCTCCTCATCCCAAGCCGGCGGCACAACTATAAGTCTTTACTTATGCGTGACCCAATAATTATTGATTTTTGTTAATCCCTCCACGGGCTTAGTGTGTGTCTCGCGACTGTCATGAAACATTTGGTCACGCGCCGACCCAGCTTCAGTGGGTCGAAGAACGCAGCAATCGGCTCAAGGGAATTTCCAAGTGATAAAAAAGATCCTGATCGCCAACCGTGGTGAAATTGCCGTACGAATCGTGCGTGCCTGCGCCGAGATGGGCATTCGCTCGGTCGCGGTCTACTCCGACGCCGACCGCCATGCGTTGCACGTCAAGCGTGCCGACGAAGCCCACAGCATTGGTGCCGAGCCACTGGCCGGTTACCTGAACCCGCGCAAGCTGGTGAACCTGGCGGTGGAAACCGGTTGTGATGCGCTGCATCCCGGCTATGGCTTCCTATCGGAGAACGCCGAACTGGCGGATATCTGTGCCGAACGCGGGATCAAATTCATCGGCCCGTCCGCTGAAGTGATCCGCCGCATGGGCGACAAGACCGAAGCGCGCCGCAGCATGATCAAGGCTGGCGTACCGGTCACGCCCGGCACCGAAGGCAACGTCGCCGACATCGCCGAAGCCCTGACTGAAGGCGACCGTATTGGTTACCCGGTGATGCTCAAGGCCACCTCCGGTGGTGGCGGTCGTGGTATCCGTCGTTGCAACAGCCGCGAAGAACTTGAACAGGCCTTCCCCCGTGTCATCTCCGAAGCCACCAAGGCGTTCGGCTCGGCGGAAGTGTTCCTGGAAAAATGCATCGTCAATCCCAAGCACATCGAAGCGCAGATCCTCGGTGACAGCTTTGGCAACGTGGTGCACCTGTTCGAGCGCGATTGCTCGATCCAGCGTCGCAACCAGAAGCTCATCGAAATCGCCCCAAGCCCTCAGTTGACCCCGGAACAGCGCGCCTACATCGGCGACCTGTCGGTGCGCGCGGCCAAGGCCGTGGGTTACGAGAACGCCGGCACCGTGGAGTTCCTGCTCGCCGAGGGCGAGGTGTACTTCATGGAGATGAACACCCGGGTGCAGGTGGAACACACCATCACCGAAGAAATCACCGGGATCGACATCGTCCGCGAACAAATCCGTATCGCCTCGGGCCTGCCGCTGTCGGTGAAACAGGAAGACATCCAGCACCGGGGTTTCGCGTTGCAGTTCCGCATCAACGCCGAAGACCCGAAGAACAACTTCCTCCCAAGCTTCGGCAAGATCACCCGTTACTACGCCCCCGGCGGTCCTGGCGTGCGCACCGACACGGCGATCTACACCGGCTACACCATCCCACCGTTCTACGACTCCATGTGCCTGAAACTGGTGGTGTGGGCGTTGACCTGGGAAGAAGCCATGGACCGCGGCCTGCGTGCCCTGGACGACATGCGCCTGCAAGGCGTGAAGACCACCGCCGCCTACTACCAGGAAATCCTGCGCAACCCGGAATTCCGCAGCGGCCAGTTCAATACCAGCTTCGTTGAAGCCCACCCTGAACTGACCAACTACTCGATCAAGCGCAAACCCGAAGAGCTGGCCCTGGCCATCGCTGCCGCCATCGCCGCCCACGCAGGCCTGTGAGGAATATAAGAATGAGCAAGAAAATCTTTGTCACCGACACCATCCTGCGCGACGCCCACCAATCGTTGCTGGCGACCCGCATGCGCACCGATGACATGCTGCCGATCTGCGACAAGCTCGACAAAGTCGGCTACTGGTCCCTGGAAGTCTGGGGCGGCGCGACCTTCGACGCTTGCGTACGTTTCCTCAAAGAAGACCCGTGGGAGCGCCTGCGCAAACTGCGTGCCGCGTTGCCCAACACACGCCTGCAAATGCTGCTGCGTGGCCAGAACCTACTGGGCTATCGCCATTACAGCGATGACGTTGTAAGAGCGTTCGTGGCCAAGGCCGCCGTAAATGGCATCGACGTGTTCCGTATTTTCGACGCCATGAACGACGTGCGTAACCTGCGCGTGGCCATCGAAGCGGTGAAGGCCGCCGGCAAACATGCCCAGGGCACTATCGCCTACACCACCAGCCCGGTGCACACTGTCGAAGCGTTTGTGGCCCAGGCCAAACAGCTCGAATCCATGGGCTGCGACTCGATTGCGATCAAGGACATGGCCGGCCTGTTGACCCCGTACGCCACCGGCGAACTGGTCAAGGCGCTGAAAGCCGAACAGAACCTGCCGATCTTTATCCACTCCCACGACACGGCTGGTTTGGCCGCGATGTGCCAACTCAAGGCCATCGAGAACGGTGCCGACCACATCGACACCGCCATTTCCAGCTTTGCCTGGGGCACCAGCCATCCGGGCACTGAGTCGATGGTCGCCGCCCTTAAAGGCAGTGAGTTCGACACCGGCTTGAGCCTGGAACTGCTGCAAGAGATCGGCCTGTACTTCTACGCCGTGCGCAAGAAATACCACCAGTTCGAAAGCGAATTCACCGCCGTCGACACCCGTGTGCAAGTCAACCAAGTGCCAGGCGGTATGATTTCCAACCTGGCCAACCAGTTGAAAGAGCAGGGCGCCCTCAACCGCATGAGCGAAGTGCTGGCCGAAATCCCGCGTGTGCGTGAAGACCTTGGCTTCCCGCCGCTGGTGACCCCGACTTCGCAGATCGTCGGCACCCAGGCGTTCTTCAACGTGTTGGCCGGCGAGCGCTACAAGACCATCACCAACGAAGTGAAGCTCTACCTGCAAGGCGGCTACGGCAAGGCGCCGGGCACCGTGAATGAGAAACTGCGCCGCCAGGCCATCGGCAGCGAAGAGGTGATCGACGTACGCCCGGCCGATTTGCTCAAGCCGGAAATGACCAAGCTGCGTGGCGAAATCGGCGCGCTGGCCAAGTCCGAAGAAGACGTGCTGACCTACGCCATGTTCCCGGACATCGGCCGCAAGTTCCTCGAAGAGCGCGACGCCGGCACCCTGGCGCCGGAAGTACTGTTGCCGATTCCTGAAGCGGGCGGCGTGGCCCGTGCCGGTGGCGAAGGCGTACCGACCGAGTTCGTCATCGACGTGCACGGCGAGAGCTACCGCGTCGACATCACCGGTGTCGGCGTGAAGGCCGAAGGCAAGCGCCACTTCTACCTGTCCATCGACGGCATGCCCGAAGAAGTGGTGTTCGAACCGCTCAACGAGTTTGTCAGCGGAGGCAGCAGCAAGCGCAAGCAGGCCACCGAGCCAGGCCATGTCAGCACCGCGATGCCGGGCAATATCGTCGACGTGCTGGTCAAGGAAGGCGACGTGGTCAAGGCCGGCCAGGCTGTACTGATTACCGAAGCCATGAAGATGGAAACCGAAGTGCAGGCAGCGATTGCCGGCAAGGTGACCGCCGTTCATGTCGCCAAGGGCGACCGGGTCAACCCTGGCGAAATCCTGATTGAAATCGAAGGCTGACACAGCCTTCGACACGACCGTTTAATCCTCGGGGGGGGCAGGTGCTCCCCTTTTTTTTCGCCTGTAGTTTGCTTAGAAACGTATCCGCCACTGGCCTATCAAGCCTTGGCTGCTGCTTTGAGTGCCGTTTTCCGCGCTGTAGGCCAGGCCGACGGTGTGGTTGGCTGAGAGTGCCAGATCGAGCCCAGCCTGCAGGTTCAGGCTGTTGCGGTCGAGGGACGTGCCCTGAAGGGTGAAACCGTCAATGCCGTCGTGGCGAAAGGACTGGCGCACCTGGCTGTCGACGTCGCCATAGAGGTGTTTCCAGTGCGTACTCAGATGGGGTGTGAGGGTCATCTGGTTGTCGAACCGGAACAGTTTGGCCAGGCGCAGACCAAAGGTGCTGCTCAGGTTCTGTTGGGTTTGCGCATCGACGTTCAGCGCGGCCGGACCGCCGTGTTCCTTGAAACTGTCACGGCTGTAGCGCTGGTAGCCAAGGCCAGCAAACGGCTCGATGCTGATGTCGCCACTGCCCAGTTGGTAGCCCATTTCGCCGAAGACATTCTGGCTGTTGGCGGTGTAGCTGCCCTTGAGCGTGTCCTTGTAACCCAGGATATCCACGCCACGTTTGTTCTGCCCCGCATGGCTGCTGTAGATCGCCCCCAAGCGTAACGCCAACGGGCCGTCCTGGCGCACGGCGTAACCGCCCAGATGCCAGCTGTCCAGGTCTGCGTTAAAGCGCTGCGTATCGAAATGGCTGCTGGACTTTGCCCCTAGCACACCGACGCGCCACGCAGGGTCGACCGACCAATCTGCGCCCATTAAAACGCCTTGGTTGGCCGTATTCAGACCGGCAGTACCGCGCTGGCTGTCGAGACTGCCTTCGCTGCCAAGGTTTTTTACCCAGAAGTGGCCGTCAGAGTCGGTGGGCAATTCGCGCAGGGTCGAGAGCACTCGGCTGCTGAGTTGCTGGGTGGTGTTCTGGGTTGCTGCCGCCAGGTTCGCGTTTTGACTGCCGGCCAGTTGCTCAAGCGCCGCGCCGAACGCACCGGGTTTCTGCGCGAGTTCGGCGTTGAGTTTTTCCAGGGCCTTGATTTGCTCGGAGCTCAGCTCGCCGGACTCCAGCAGGCGAGTCAGTGCAGGCTCGAGCACCTTCGCCACCTGCCGGCCATTGTGGGTGGTCGCTTGTCCAGTTAGATAGCCGTCGATGGGCGCCGCTTCAACTTCGGGAAGGCCGAACGACTCAAAAGCCGGTGCGTCGTAGGGTTGATACCAGTACGGCATGTATTCGATATCGCCGCGCGCCTGTGCATGCTGAAGGTTGGCCGTAGCGATAAGGCTGAAGGCAAGTACGATTCTGCGGAGTGTAGTGGGCATGAATTCCCAACCTCTTGGTGAATGAGGCGGGGAATTTAGCGACGTGAAGGAGGGATAACTGTCAGGCCACGGAGTCGCGGTGCGCGGGAGTTGTCGCTATCGGTCGGCGATAAGAGACGTCTGCATTTTATTGCGTAATCACGCTCCTAAAAGCACACCAATATGCATGTTAATGCAGCTTTTGGAGCTTAACTACGGCGCACATACCCCTTGCCATAATGCCGTTCCATCCGCGCCTGGATCAGCTCCAGGCCCAGCGACAGCACCCAGTAAATAATCGCCGCCGTGGTCAGCATCTCGATATAGCGATAGCTCGAGCGGCCATAGGACTGCGCCAGGAACATGACCTCCCACACGCCCATCACCGAGATCAGGGACGAGTCCTTGAGCATCGAGATGAACTGGTTGGTGGTCGGCGGAATGATGGTGCGCATGGCCTGGGGCAGGGTGACGTGCCAGAAGATCACGCTGTCACGCATGCCCAGGGCGAGTGCCGCTTCACGCTGACCGTGGGCGACACCGAGGATGCCGGCGCGGAAGATTTCGCTCAAGTAAGCGCCGTAGTTCAGCGACAACGCGATGATCCCGGCGACGATGGCGCCCGGCACCAGGCCCAGTTGCGGCAGGCCGAGGTAGATCAGCAGGATCTGGATCAGCAGCGGCGTGCCGCGAAAGAACGATGCATAAAAACTGGCGATGCCAAAGGCCACGGCGCTTTTCGACAAGCGTCCCAGTGCGGTGACAAACCCCAGCACCGACGATATCCCGATCGAGCACAGGCACAAGAACAGCGTCAGCGCCGCGCCTTGCAGGAAGCCGTTGGGCGCCAGGTGCACGCCCACCAGGTTGGGCAGCTTGTCGAGGATGATCGAGAACTTCAGGTCAAAGCTCAGGAAGAAACTGGCGAACAGGCAGAACAGCGCGGCCCAGGTCAGGTAAAGCCGCGTGCGAAAGCCGAAGAGCCGCTGCAGCCGCGACTCCTTGAGCTTGGGAGGTGTGGGAAACGCAGTCATTGGCTGATGTCGGCGCCGATCCATTTTTGCGACAGCTTGCTCAGGGTGCCGTCCTGTTTCAACTGGGCAAAGACTTCACGCACCTTGGCGTCCCATTCAGCGTCGCCTTTTTCGATGGCGACCGAGTTGGGCTCGGAGTACAGCGGCTCGCCGGCCAGCTTGAAGCGCTTGTCCTCGGTCAGGCGCGGTTGAGCGGTGACCAGGTTGGTGAGGATTGCATCCAGGCGCACGCCGGCGCCCAGGCCGAGGTCTTGGAAGGCTACGTTGTCGGTGTCGTAGGGCGCGATCTGTACGTTGTCGAATGGATACTGCAACTGTGTGTCTTCGGCGCCTTCAATCACCAGGTTTTTGTTCAGGTAGCTTTCATAGCTGGAGGCGCTGGTCAGGCCGACTTTCTTGCCGCTCAGGTCCTTGGCGCTGTGGATGCGATCATCCTTGGCGTTGACCACGATCACCGCCGGCGAGGCGTAGTACTCCACCGGGAAGTCGAACACTTCGGCGCGGGCCTTGCTCGGGGTCATGGAGCAGATGCAGATGTCGTAGCGGCCACTCCAGCGGCCGGCCGCGATCACGTCCCAGGAGGGCGTCTCCAGGCGCAGCTTCACACCGAGTTTTTGCGCCACGGCCTTGGCCACGTCGACGTCGAAGCCATCGAGTTGGTTTTGCTCATTCAGGAACGAGAACGGCGGGTAGCTTTCCATCAGCACGCCCACCAGTTCTTTTTTCTTCTCAATACGGTCCAGCGTGGCACCGCCAAAGGCTTGCGTTGAAGCGGCCAGCATCGTCAGGCCCAAGGCCAGCAGCGGTTTCAATTTCATGGATCGGTACCTGAATGAAAAAAGAGTTGTTATGAAACGGATTGGACGTATTAAATAGTTATAAGAACGACTCTCATAGTGAGTTATTTTCATAAGCTTATGAGTAAAAAGCATATGGCCACAGCAACAGTAATTCTTGATGGCGGCATGGGCCGTGAACTGCAACGCCGTGGCGCGCCGTTCCGGCAGCCGGAGTGGTCAGCGTTGGCCTTGAGCGAAGCGCCCCAAGCGGTGGAGGCGGTGCATGCGGCGTACATTCAGAGTGGTGCCAACGTGATCACCAGCAACAGCTACGCGGTGGTGCCGTTCCATATCGGCGAGGCGCGGTTTGCCGAGGAGGGCGAAGCCCTGGCGGCGCTTGCCGGTGAGCTGGCAAGGCGAGCCGTAGACGCATCCGGCAAGGCCGTGCGCGTGGCAGGTTCGCTGCCGCCGCTGTTTGGTTCGTATCGCCCCGACCTGTTCGAGCCCCAGCGCGTATCCGAATTGCTGACACCGTTGGTGCGAGGTCTCGCGCCTTTTGTTGACGTGTGGCTGGCGGAAACCCAGAGCTCGATCGTTGAAGCCCGTGCGATCCACGCCGGTTTACCCGAGGACGGCAAACCGTTCTGGCTGTCGTTTACCCTCAAGGACGAAGACACCGACGACGTACCGCGCCTGCGCTCCGGCGAACCGGTGGCGGATGCGGCCGAAGCCGCGGCGCAGTTGGGTGTGCAAGTGCTGTTGTTCAACTGCAGCCAGCCGGAAGTGATCGGTGATGCCATTGACGCAGCGCGCCAGACGTTCGAGCGCCTGGGCGTGCAGATTGAGGTGGGCGCCTACGCCAATGCCTTCCCGCCGCAGCCCAAGGAAGCTACGGCCAACGATGGTCTTGACCCATTGCGTGAGGACCTGGACCCGCCGGGTTACCTGCATTGGGCAGCGGACTGGCAGGCTCGCGGTGCCAGCCATTTGGGCGGATGCTGCGGGATCGGGCCTGAGCACATTGCGGTGTTGGCCCAGAAGCTGGGGTAGTTAAGACAACACAGATCAAAAGTGTGGGAGCTGGCTTGCCTGCGATAGCCATAGGTATCTACATATCTTTAGTCATACCCTGGCGTAGCAGCTGTCGAGCCCCGGCGAGGCTGCGTCCGCGGTGTGTCAGACAGGCCGCAAACGCAGCCTCGCTGGGGCTCGACAGCTGCTACGCACTATCACAGTGAAAATGTGTAGACACTTATGCTGCGATAGCGGTGTTTCAGCAATGGATGTGTCCATTGATCCACCGCCATCGCAGGCAAGCCAGCTCCCACCTTTATCTTGTAGTGCCTGTAGGTATTAAGCCCGGCACTGCGCCAGGCTTTTCACCTGGCCTGAATCTGTCTGGTTAGTCTCGGACAACCAGGCCTCAAACCCCGCCCCAATCGCCGGCCATTCGGTATCGATGATCGAATACCATGCGGTATCCCGGTTCTGCCCCTTGACCACCATGTGCTGGCGGAACACCCCTTCAAAACTGAACCCCAAGCGCTCTGCGGCGTACTTGGAGCGGGCGTTGCCGTTATTGCACTTCCATTCCAGCCGACGATAGCCCTGCTCGAACGCATACTTGGCCAGCAGGTATACCGCTTCGGTGCTTCTCGGTGAGCGCTGCATCGGCGCGCCAAAGGTGACGTGGCCGATTTCGATACGGCCCTGGGCCGGGACGATGGACATCAGGCTGAGGATGCCTTGCACCTGACCCGTCTTGAGGTCGACCACGCTGAAGAAGTACGGCTCGTTGTGTTGAGCGTGGTTGTTCAACCAGTCATTGAACGCACTGCGCTCAGGAAAAGGCCCGTAGGGTAAATAGTCCCACAGCTTGGGATCGGCACCGGGGCCTTCAAGGGCTTGCCACACGTCATCGCCATGGCGCGCCGGGTCGAGTTTTTCCAGGCGGATAAAACGCCCTTCAAGCAGTTGCACGGTAGGCGCCGGGACGCCTTTCCAGTCGGCGAGGGAAGTGGACATGCTGCGCTCCTTAAAGACATTTGCGAAATTGGATGAAACCAGGGCGTTCGGCGATGCGTTCGTACAGCTGGATCGCGGTGGCGTTGGTCTCGTGGGTGAGCCAGTGAACCTTACAGCAGCCGTCAGCCTTGGCGGTGGCGTAGACAAACTCGATCAGCTTGCGGCCCACGCCGGTGCCCCGTTGAGCGGGGTCTACGAGCAGGTCTTGCAGGTAGCAGGCGTTTTCGATGCTCCAATTGGAGCGGTGGTAGATGAAGTTGACCATGCCCACCGCCTTGCCGTCCTGCCAGGCCAGTGCGGAATAGGTCGGCTCGTTGGCGTCGATCAGGCGCTGCCAGGTGCTTTGGCTGACGGCGTCCGGCAGTTCGGTGTTGTAGAACTTCAGGTACGCCTGCCACAGTGGCAGCCAGGCGCCATGGTCAGCGGCGGTGACCTGGCGGATGTCGATCTGACTCATTCTGGGACTCCTTGGGGGATAAAGCGGGCGAGGGTCTGGTCGCGTACGTCGACGCTGGCGGCCAGACCCTCGCGCACGTCGGCGATGTCGGCGGCGCTGCGGTTCTGGCTGAGTTTGCGTTTACCGATCAGGCGCTCGATCGGCAACGCAAAGCCGACAATGGCCTTGAGCATGCCTTCAATGTAGTCGGCCGGGGCGTCGCTGACTTTCCACGGCTGAGCGCGGCTGCCTTCATGGCGATCGGTCAATGCACTGACCACCCCAAGCAAACGCTCGGCATCGGTAAACACCTCGGCCCTGCCGTAGGCATGCACGGCGATGTAATTCCAGGTGGGCACGACTTTGCCGTGCTCGGCCTTGGCCGGGTAAAACGACGGGCTGATATACGCCTCGGCGCCGGCGAAGATCACCAGGGCTTCGCTGCCGTTTTGCAGGTCCTTCCATTGCGGGTTGGCCTTAGCCAGGTGCCCGTAGAGTGTGCCATCAGGGCCTTCATCGGGGTTGAGCAGCAGCGGCAAATGGCTGGCTTGCAGGCCTTGCTCGCCTACGGTCACCAACTGCGCCAAGCGGGTGTGCTGGATCAATTGCTGCAATTCGGACAAGTCTTCGAGGGCAAAGGCACGGGGCGTATACATAGAAATTTTCCTTGGCGAATGCCTGCATCCTAGGCAGGCTAATGGTTCGTTGTAAGAGCCATCTAGCGCTAATTTCATAGGTCCAATATGCCGCCCATTACGCCGCCGTTGTCGTTCAACCCTGCCGGTATCGAGCTGGATCGCCGTCAAGGGCTGACGCGCCAGCTGTATGAAGCGCTGCGTCAACGCGTGCTGGACGGGCGATTGGTCAGCGGCACGCGCCTTCCCGCCAGTCGTGACTTGGCGGCTGCACTGTCGATCTCGCGCAATAGCGTGGTGCGCGCCTACGATCAGCTGTACGCAGAAGGGTTTATTGAAAGCCGAGTAGGCGATGGCACTTACGTCGCTCAATTGCCTACGGCAAAAAAACTATCCACAAAAGTATCCACAGGGTTTTCAACAGGCTTATCCCCAGCCTTATCCACAAATTGGTTGGATTTGCCGGTTAATTCCGCCAGTGAAGTTATCCACAGGCCCGCTTTGGGGCGTGTGCAAACTCACCATTTACCGGCGCCGCCTCCCGGGCCGCCACGGGCGTTTCGGGTCGGTGTTCCAGCATTCGATCTGTTTCCATTTGAGGTATGGGCCAAGCTGAATGGGGCTTTCTGGCGCAAGCCCGACTTGGCAAAACTCTGTTATGGCGATCCGGCGGGAGACGACCGCTTGCGTGGCCTGATCGCCGCGTACCTGCGCAGTTCACGGGGCATGCAGTGTTCAGCTGAACAAATTGTGATCACCAGTGGCGCGCAGCAGGCAATCAGCCTTTGTGCACAGCTGCTGGTGGAGCCCGGCGATGGCGTGGCGGTGGAAAACCCCGGCTACCGCGCCGCAGGGCATGCGTTCGCCCTGGCCGGCGGGAAGCTGCACGGTGTGCCCGTGGACGGCGAGGGCATCGATTGCCAGGTGCTCAACCGCTTGCAGGATTGCCGTGTGGCCTATGTCACGCCTTCACATCAGTATCCGTTGGGCGTGGTAATGAGCCTGGCGCGGCGCCTGGAATTGCTGGCCTGGGCCGAACGCACGGATGGCTGGATCATCGAAGACGATTACGACGGAGAGTATCGCTACAGTGGCGCGCCGCTCTCGCCGTTGGCCGCCTTGGACCGCAACGGGCGGGTGCTCTACGTCGGCACCTTTGGCAAAGTGGCCTTTCCGGCGTTGCGCCTCGGTTACCTCGTATTGCCACCGGCGTTGGTAGACGCCTTCGCCCGGCGCCGCGCCGTCGACATGCGCCACTCCGAGGTCAGCACCCAGGCGGTGATGGCTGAATTCATGGCGGCCGGGCATTTCCAGCGGCACATTCGCCGCATGCGCCGGGCCGCGTTGAGCCGGCGCAATGTGTTGTTGGCGGGTTGGCCCAGCGGCCTGCCCGGTGTGGGAGAACTGCCCAGCGTTGCGGCGGGGCTGCATATGACGGTGCGTGTCGACAGCTTGGCCCGCGAGCAGCAATTGCTGGCGCAGGCACACGCGGTGGATGTCGAGGTCAACGGCTTGAGCAGCTACTGGCTGGCGCAGTCGACCACGCCTGCGGACCAACGCGCTGGTCTGGTGTTGGGGTTTGCCGCGGTGTCCGAAGCCGATATCGCCGCGGCACTGGCGCGGTTGCGCCAGGCCTGGCGATGCTGATCAGGTGCCCGATTTGATCTTGGTCCAGGCCCGCGTCCGCGCGCGTTCGGCATCACGCCCCAGCGGTTTGAGGGTGTACAGCGTGGCCATCGCCGCCTCGGTGGGGTACAGGTTTGCGTTGTTGCGAATCGCCGGGTCGACCAACTCGGTCGCATCCTTGTTCGGGTTGGGGTAGCCCACGAAATCGCTCACCGGCGCGATCACCTGGGGTTGCAGCAGGTAGTTGATAAAGGTGTAGGCGTCCTGCGGGTTTTGCGCGCCCTTGGGGATAGCGAGCATGTCGAACCAGATCGGCGCGCCTTCTTTAGGCAGGCGCATGTCCACCGTCACACCATTCTTGGCTTCCTTGGCGCGGTTGGCGGCCTGGGAGAAGCTGCCCGAGTAACCCACGGCCACGCAGATGTCGCCGTTGGCGATATCGGCCATGTACTTGGAGGAGTGGAAGTAGGTGATGTAGGGGCGGATCTTCATCAGCAGCGCTTCAGCCTTGACGTAGTCCTTGGGGTTGCTGCTGTTGGGGTCCAGGCCCAGGTGCTGCAAGGCCAGTGGCAGGATCTCCGAGGGCGAATCGAGAAAGGCTACGCCGCATTGCTTGAGCTTGCTGATGTTTTCTTCCTTGAAGATCAGGTCCCAACTGTCTACCGGTGCGTTCGGCCCCAATGCGGCCTTGACCTTGTCGGGGTTGAAGCCGATCAGGATGGTGCCGTACATGTAGGGCACGGCGAATTTGTTGCCGGGGTCGTTGGCTTCGATCAGCTTCATCAGCTTGGGGTCGAGGTGGTTCCAGTTGGGTAACTGGCTGCGGTCGAGGGGCTGGAACACACCGGCTTCGATCTGCTTGGCCAGGAACACGTTGGACGGCACTACCACGTCATAGCCGGAGTTGCCGGTGAGCAGCTTGGCTTCCAGGGCTTCGTTGGTGTCGAAGATGTCGTAGACCAGTTTGATGGTCGGGTTCTGCGCCTTGAAATCCTCAAGCGCCTTGGGGGTGATGTAGTCGAACCAGTTGTAGACCTTGAGGGTTTTTTCTTCGGCCAGGGCCGCGCCGCTCAAGAGCGTGGCGCATAAGGCGAGGGTAGTGAGCAGCTTCATCGGGTAGCTCCTTGTTCGAAACCTTCGAGCACGTTGACGGCGTTGATGCCGATTTCTTCCACCGCGTAGCCGCCTTCCATCACGAACAGCGTGGGTTTGCCAAGGCGAGCCAGGCGCCGGCCCATGGCCAAATAGTCTGGGCTGTCGAGTTTGAACTGGGAGATCGGATCGTCCTTGAACGTGTCTACGCCCAGAGACACCACGATGACGTCGGCGTCATAGCGTTCGGTTTCCTTACAGGCCTCGTCCAGCGCCGCGCTCCATTGATCCCAACCCGAACCGGCAGGCAGCGGATAGTTGAAGTTGAAGCCTTCTCCCGCGCCTTCGCCCAGCTCGTCGGCATAGCCGAGGAAGAACGGAAATTCCGCTTCCGGGTGGCCGTGGATCGAGGTGAACAGCACGTCGCTGCGCTCATAGAAAATCGATTGGGTGCCGTTGCCGTGATGGTAGTCCACGTCAATGATTGCGACCTTCTTGTGGCCCTGGTCGAGAAATGCCTGGGCCGCGATGGCGGCGTTGTTGAGGTAGCAATAACCGCCCATCAAATCGCTGGCGGCGTGATGCCCCGGCGGGCGGCACAGCGCAAAGGCACTGTGTGCGCCTTGCTGGATTGCCTGTTGCGCGGTCAGCGCCACCTGCGCCGCGCTGTACGCCGCTTGCCAGGTGCCGGCGGTGATCGGTGCGCCGCCGTCGAAGCTGTAGTAACCCAGTTGGCCGTGCAGGCTGGTCGGCAATACCCGGCGCAACGTACGGGCTGGCCAGGTATACGGCAGCAGATCGCCGTCGGTGGCGAATTCAGTCCAGCGCGCCCAGGCACCTTTGAAAAATTCCAGGTAGTCGCGGCTGTGGATACGTTGCAGCGGCGCCAGGCCGAAATCCTGCGGCGCCTGCACCGGGCCGAGTTCGCGGTCCTTGACCCGTTGTAACACGTGGTCGGCACGCGACGGCATCTCGAAACAGGGCATCAGTTGTCCATCCATCAGTTCACAGCGGCCGTGGTGCAAATGGTGATCGTCGGAATAGATCGTCAGCATTGTTGTTGTTCTCCGCAGGCTCAGTGGGATGCTGGCAGTGTTGCGGGGCGCGGGCTTCCAGAGAACGGCAGGAGCGGCCAAAAGGGGATCGAAGTGGCCAACGGGTGTGTCCGTTATTCGCCCCTTGCTTGTGCGCCCGTGCGCTGATCAAGGGCGGAAGTGACTCGGGGCCACGCCGCTCCAGCGCACGAAGGCGTGGCGAAAGCTTGCGGTCTCACTGAAACCCAGTTGCTCGGCGATGCGCCAGATCGGCAGTTGATCCTCCCCCAGCCATTGCTTGGCGCGCTCGAAGCGCAGTTCGTCGAGCAGTTCCTGGTAGCTGCACCCGAGGGCGCGCAAGTGTCGGCGCAGGGTGCGTGGTGAGCAGTTCATCTGCCCGGCCAGCCCTTCCAGGCCCGGCGCCGCATGCAGTTGCGCGCCGAGTAGGTGGCGCACGCGCCCGAGCCAGGCTTGGCGCCCGGTGAATTCGGTGTTCTGTTTACGGCAACGCTCAGCCATGGCGCGATGGGTGACGGTGTCGGCCAGGGGCAGCGGTTGATTGAGCCAGCTTCGGTTGAAGGCAAAGGCATTGGACGGCCCATTGAACTGCAGCCGGCAATCGAATGATTCGGCGTAACGGGCCTGGTAGTTCGGCGCCGCATACTCAAAACGTGCGCCCAGCAACGGCAGGGGCCTTCCTAGCAGGTCATCGCAGATCACCTTGAGCGACACCAGGCACAGTTCCACGTTGAACGCGGTCAGGGCCGGGTTTTCCCGGTAGTCGCTGGCGGTCAGCCAGATACATTCCCCATCCGCCTCCAGGCTCAGTTCGAAAAGTGTTCCCAACAGCGCCGGGTAGCGTAGCGCCAACCTCAAAGCGTCACCGAAGGTGGCACAGGTGAGCAGGGCGTAACCGAGCATGCCGTAGGCTGACACATGCATGCGCCGGCCCAGATCCAGGCCAATGTCACGTTTGCGCGCCACGGCGTTGGCGCACACCTGCATCTCCTGGAAGGTGGTGATGCGCGTGTCGGCGTGGCTCAAGTCTGCGGTGCCTATGCCGCTGCCGGCGAGCAGAGCCTCGCTGGGCAAGCCCAGGTCCTTGAAGGTCGCCAGCACCAGCGAGACGGCATTGAGGGTGGTCAGGTGTGAATGCAGCATAGGAACTCGGCGCCGGGGTATAGGGGGCAATGGAGCAAGTTGTGTGCCGCGTGCCCTGACGCGGGTTGCCGGTCAGGGTTGAGTCGCCAGCTCGGTGTTCTCGAAAAACAGCTGGCGTGCCTGTTCCAGGCTGATCTCGCTGCGGTAGAACGCGGTTTTCTGTGCATTGTTCAGGCGCGTTGGACTGTCGGCAGCGAGGCCCACGCGGTGTTCCTCCACGGTTTTGAGGCGCGCACTGAGGTATGCCTTGGCCGGAATCCAGCTGGTGCTGTAGTGAAAGTGTGCATACCAAAGCACTTGCTGGGTGCCGCGTTCGCTGATGGTGTACTCGTCCAGGTAGTCCGGACGCAGGCTTTTCACGCGGCGACGAGTCTGGGTTTTCTTGATGCTGATCGCGTTATGGCTTTTGAGCCATTGCACCGCCGCCACCGTCGGCGGGCGCTGCTTGAGCAGTTTTTCCACGTGCACGTTGCTTTGCCGGTAGAGATTTTCAGCCGCCGCGTTCAGCGCTTTGTTAACCGTGCTGGCCGACAGGTTCGAGCTGCCTGTCGCATTGCTGCGGGTCAACGCCGTGTCGATGGCGGCCATGGCCTTTTCCAGTTGCAGGGCGCGGTGGTGATACAGGTGTTCGATGCCGATGGGTGTGCGGTCTGCCTGGGCGGCATGGGTTTCGGCGCGTTGCAGGAAAGCGGGCAGCGTGTCGAGCAGGTCCTGGCCGTTGACGATGCTCTGTAGCAAATCCACCACCGGTGGACTGTGGTGGGGTGTTTTCAGGCGCTCGACCCATATGCCCTGGTTTTTTTCATGGTAGGTCGCGACCACTTTATGCGTCAGCGGCGAGCGAATATCCACCAGGCCGGTTTCCTGCCCGACATCCGATAGGCGCGGTTCACCGATCAGCAAGCCACTGTAGCGGGTGCGGATGAACTTTTTCTGCGGCCGGGGCGGGGTCGGGAGCGGCGTGGGGCGGTTTTTCAGGATAGTGCGTTCGGCACTGAGCAAGGCCAGGTTGCTGATCGCACGCCGGTTGAACGCGGCAAATTGCTCGCGCAGGCCTTGGACGGGGGCCTGGATGGCGTGATCGGCGTATTGCTCGGTGAAGTCCGTCAGGCGCTCATCAAGCAACTGGAACTGTTCCACCAGGCTGCTCAAGGTGTCGATGCGTTCATCGAGGCGGCTGTCGCTGTGTTCGCGCAAGGTGTCGCGCAGGCATTGCAGGGCCACATCGGCGCTGTCGACAATCTGGTCGATGGTCTGCCAGGCTTCCGGCAGGCTGGCAAGGGTATCTTTGGGCAGGCACAGGTTGCGCGCCATGGTCACTTGCAGGGCTTTTAGATCATCGACACTGTAGGCCGGCAAAGTGCCCTGGGTCGTACTGATCAGCCGGGTGCCGTCCTTGGCCAGTTTCTGCAGTTCAGTGAAGCGGGTCTGCATGTATTCCAAGTGCGTGAGCATTTCCTGGCTCAGGGTATTCATGCGCTGGGCTTCTTCAATGTAGCGATCCTGAGGCTCGTCGGCCTGGCGTTCAATCAGGTCCAGCACCGACCGCAGCGCGGGGGTGAACTCGGTCATGGTTTCGCGGATGCCGGCGCTGGTCAGTTCGGTCTGGGCCTTGACGTAGTTGAGGGCTTTTTGCGGGTAGTCCGGTAATGGCGCATGCAGGTTCAGCTCTTTGAGGTTCTGCAAGGCACTTTCGTAGTCTTCGCTCTGGGTGTGCAGTTTTTGCAGGTATTGGCGCCGCTTGGCGGCGGTCGATGTGGAAGGGCCGGGCTCTGACATGGCCCTGTGTGCCTGCTGCAATTCATCCTGGGCCTTTTTCTTCTCGGCCTCGAAATCGCTCAACTGTTTGCGCAACACCTCGGCGCGCTTTTGCGCGAGGGTCTGGGCTTTGCTGATCAAGCGCTTGGGGCCGCCACCGCGCAGGCGCAGGCGCGTATCGACAAACCAGGCACCCAGGCGGTTGCTGATCAGCGGCGGTCCGGTGCGACCAGGGCGCTTGGGGTCGACGATAATCACGCTGTCGTTTTCATCGACGCGCACCTGGAACCAGCGCGCACCCACCAGGGCATAGTAGTCGTGACCGATCTGGCACAGATGCTGGAGGGGACCGGTGGTGCTGATGGGGTCGCCCAGGGCGGCGGGTTTTTCCACCTTGAAGCTGTCGAGTACGATGCCCAGGCGCGCAGGCGAGCGGTTCACCGCGCCGCTGGTGTGCACCGGGCGCGTATGGTTTTCGGCCAGTTGCTCGGGGGCGACAGTCGCCAGCTTGACCACCGCCGGTACGGGTTTGAGCAACGAGCGGGGTGGCGCATGGGGCGTGCTCGCCTTACCAGTGCGGCGTGGCGCGTTACGGCTCACACAGTGCAACGCGATCGCCACGCCGAGGTTCAGCAGCAGATCGGTGAAGGCGGCCCAGGCGGCTTGTTCATCCGGTTGCTGCTGCGCATCGGCAACCGCCTGCAACTGCTCCATGATCTGCCAGATCCACGCGGCGGCGCCCACCGCACCGCCGAGAAACGGCAAGGTGCTATTGAAGATCAACCAGCCAGCGTGTTTGAAGCTGGCCCAGCGCGCCTCGACATTGGACACCGACTGCCGGTCTGCCAGCTCTACCAAGGCATTGGCGTTGGCCTTGAACAAGGCGGCGAACGGCTCGCCATTGAGCGGCGGCTCGCCTAAAACGATCGGCCCGCCCATGGTCCAGGCCTTGAGTGGGTCTACCAGGAAGTCCACCACCGCCCAAGGCGACGGCAATGCGCCGGGAAACACATAGCGGGCGTAGTCACTGCGCACGTCGTCAGGCAACCACGCCAGCACCGATTCGCGCAGGCTGGTGGATTGCTGGATGGCATACAGCAAGTTGCTGGGTGAAGGGTATTGGCTCAGGGGTTGGTCCAGCAGCGGCCGGTACAACAGGCAGGGCCCGGCTGAAGGGTCCTGCGGGGCGATCACGAACATATCCGCCACCACATCCTGCGAGTTATCCAGCCGCCGCGTGGGGGAAAAAGCCAGTGGCCGTATGACGATCGGATAGCCATCCACCTGGCGGTCGGCCACCTCGTCTGCCATCACCGCGACCACGTAGCGGTAGCCACGCTCGTCGATCCCGGCTTCCCCGCGGATCTTGCATTGCAGTGCCAGCAACGGCAGTTGCACGCGCAAGTGCTGGCTGTAGAGCTGCTGGCGCTGGGCGCTGACCTGCGGGTCGTCGAGCAGTGTGGTTTTGATCAGGGCCGGGTAAGTGCGACCGATATCGACTTGGGTGATCAGGTTTTTCACATACTCAATGGTCAGCCAGTCGGGCAGGTCCTGGCCGCCTTTCGGGCGCAGTGCGCGGGAGCCCCAGGGCAGGGCGATAAGGTTTTGCAGGGCCAGGTCCACAAGGCTGAACACTGAAGTTTCAATCTGTCCAGGCACCACGAATGTGCCCCACATCACCGGGCGTTGCACCACGATGTCAAAGCGGTCGAGCATCAGGTGGGTGGCGTCGGGATGCTCCTTGAGCATCTGTGCCTGAAGCTGCTCCTGAGCGTATTGGCGGATCGGCACGATGCCATCCTGATAAGACGCCCCTGCATTGCGGTTATTGAGGGCCGCGAGGTCCTTCATATGCCGCGAATAAGCGATCAGGTCCGAGGTGGGCGCCACGCTGAGCCACGCCGGCAAGGCCTGCTGGAACCACTGCGGACCTGGGCCCTTGCCCGCAAGCTCGGTGCTGGGCGGCGCGGCAAGCGGCGCATCGCTGGCATCGTCCAGCAGGGTGGCAAAGTCGATGGCGCCGATGGCCTTGATCTGGAGCGTCACCAGTTCGCAGGCCAGGTAGTCGAAAAAGTCCCCATCGGGTTCGACCAGGCGCCACTGGATTTTCGTGTGGTTCTTGGACGGATCCACCCAGTCGAGGACTTGCCCGCCCAACTTGGCCAGCGAGGTGTAGCGGTGATAGCCGAGCAACGGCGAATAGGAGAGGATGATTTCCTGTTCCTGCTGTTTGCCGATCAGCACCGTGATCAAGTGATCGTCCAGGTGGTGCGCGGTGCCGTCGGGGTCCACGCCATCGATGTCCAGCACATAGGCGCGGGTGGCGTAGGAGTTTTGGCTTTTTCGATAGGCCAGGTCTGGCGCGAGGGACACCTGGCGCGCGATCAGGCAATCGTCCTTGCTCCAGCCCGGTGCCTGCTCCACGTTCCACACGCTGCGCAGCGTGTCGGCCAGCTCATACCAGTGAGCGGCGCTGCTGCCGGTGGGCTGGTTCCAGAAATCCAGTTGCCGCTGCTGATAGGCCCGCAGCATCACTGGTGCCAGCAGGTTGAGGATCCTTGCGATGTCCTGGATGCGCACCGGCAGGTGCAACGCCGGCTCGACGATGGGTTGTTGCGTGAGGAAATGTTCGCCTTCGATGTACAGGGCAGGCACCCCCGACACCGCTTGGCGTTCGAGGATATCGGTCAGTGCATGGTAGTGGGTGGGGCCGGTGAGCACCTGGTCTTCGACGATTTTCCAGGTGGCCGTGCCGACCATGGCAATGTCGGGGTTGATGTCCAGGTGCGGGTAGCGTTCCTGCAATTG
The DNA here is from genome assembly GCF_900005865.1 of Pseudomonas sp. 58 R 12. Lineage (NCBI taxonomy): Bacteria > Pseudomonadati > Pseudomonadota > Gammaproteobacteria > Pseudomonadales > Pseudomonadaceae > Pseudomonas > Pseudomonas sp. 58 R 12. The sequence goes on along the minus strand of NZ_CVTP01000016.1, from coordinate 542,520 downwards.
TTCGCGCAGCAGCAGGGCGGCGACTTCGCGAAAGGCGGGGCCGATGGACAGTTGGGTGAGCAGGGCGGCGGCGTTGTGCCGTTGAGGGGCGGTGGAGCTGGCGGCGGGCATGGCAAGTCCTGGTGAGCGAGTGATGGCAACGCCCGAGGTCGTGCCTCGGGTGCTGTCATGCTAGAAATCGCTCGGCCAGGCTTGGCGGTGTTTATGTACGGCGGCGGGTCAGCCCAGTTCGCCGCACAGGTTGGTTTCCACCAGGCTTCGAGTCTCGTCGGACGACAAACCGCTGCCGATCAGTGCATTGAGCTTGCCGAAGGCCGCTTCGCGGGTCATGCCGCCACCGGACAGCACGCCCACGCCGCGCAAACGGCTGCCGGCTTCGTAGACATCCAGTTCCACGCCGCCTTCATGGCATTGAGTGACCGCAACCACCACCACTCCCTGGTCCTGCGCACGCTGGAGGCTGGCGAGGAACCCAGGGTTATCGCTTGGCCCGGTGCCGCTGCCGAAGCACTCCAGGATCAACGCCTGAATGCCGCTGCCGATCACTGCGTCCAGCACCGCCGCGTCGATACCCGGCACCAGCGGCAGTACGCCGACCGTGGCGAGGCCCTTGGCTTGGCGATAGTCCAACGCAGCAGGCAAGGCGGTGGCGCGCGGCACACCGCCCTGGCGTTGCAAGGCGGCGAAGGGATGGCGCCCGAAGCTGCGGATCTTCGCGCAGCGCGTCGGGTCCATCAGCGCGCCATGGAAGTACAAGTGCACACCTGGCGCCAAGCCTTTGCCCAAGGCTTGCAGCGCGCCGCTGACGTTTTCCCAGGCATCACTGTCGGGCACGCCGGCGGGCAGCATCGAGCCGGTGAACACCACCGGTGCCGGCAGGCCCAGCAGTTGGAAGCTCATGGCCGCCGCACTGTAGGCCAGGGTGTCGGTACCGTGCAGGATCAATACGGCATCGCAGCCTGCGTCCACGGCCTCAACGACGGCGGTGCGCAGGCGCTGCCAGTAGGCGGGGGTCATATTGGCGCTGTCGATCAGCGGTGACATTTCCAGAAAGCGCCACGTCGGCACCTGCGCGTCGGCCAGTTGCTCGCGCATGCGCGCTTCGAAACCGGATGCCGGGGCCAGGCCGTTGGCGCTGGCCTGCATGCCGATGGTGCCGCCGGTGTAGAGCACCATCACGTTGTTGGCTGATTGCATCGAAGATTCTCCTGAACGAAAAACGCCGCCGGGCCCAGAGCATGCCCAAGGCCGGGCGGCGTGTCATCTCTCTAGGCTTAGCGTTGCGGTTGAGCGTTCAGTTCAGCCGACGCTTGAGCCGCTGGCTCGGACTTCACCGGGTTGGCCGGCCAGGCCTTGCGGTCCAGGTCCAGGTCAGGGAACTGGCTGGAATCGAACACCGGGGTCTTGATGCCCGCCGCGCGCTGGTTGTCGTAGTCATTCAAGATGCGCATGGCGATCTTGAACAGGAACGCCAGGGCGAACAGGTTAACGAACGCCAGCATCGTCATGGTGATGTCGGCGAAGGCGAACACGGTGCCGAGGTTTTCGATGGAACCCCAGAAAATCAGCACCAGCACCAGCGCGCGATAGCCCATCAACACCTTGCGGTTGTTGCCGACCAAAAAGCGCAGGTTGCTCTCGCCCAGATAGTAGTTGTACATGATCGAGGTGAACACGAACAACGCCAGGGCCACCGAGATGAACATGCGGCCCCAATCGCCGACCACGGCTGCCAGGGAGTTCTGGGTCAGGGCAATGCCGTCGCCTTCAAAACCTGGGGTGTAGAAACCGGAAAGCAGGATCAGCAATGCCGTACAGGTGCAGATCACGAAGGTGTCGAGGAACACGCTGAACGCCTGGACCACGCCTTGGGCAATCGGGTGTTCCACGGAAGCCACCGCCGCCACGTTAGGCGCACTGCCCAAGCCGGCTTCGTTGGCGAACACGCCGCGTTTCACACCCATGATGATCGCGCTGCCCACCAGGCCACCGAAGGCTTGGTCGAGGCCGAAGGCACTCTTGACGATGGTCGCGAGCATGGCTGGCACGTGGTCGAATTGCAGCACGATCACGTACAGGGTTACCGCGATGTAGACCAAGGTCTTGACTGGCACCAGCAGGTCGGCGATCGAAGCGATGCGCTTGATCCCGCCGATGAACACCAGGCCCAGCAATACTGCCAGCGCCAGGCCGGTGTAGGTGGTGTCCAGGCCAAAGGCGTTGTTCAGCGAGTGCGTCACGGCGTGCGCTTGCAGGCCGTTGAAGGCAAAGCCGAACGTCACCAACAGCAGGAACGCCATGACCATCCCCAACCAGCGTTTTTGCAGGCCGTGCTGGATGTAGTAAGCCGGGCCGCCACGGTAGGTGCCTTCGGCGTCGGTGCGTTTGTACAGCTGGCCGAGGGAGCACTCGATGAAACTCGACGACATGCCCACCAACGCGGTGACCCACATCCAGAACACGGCGCCCGGGCCACCCAGGGTCACGGCAATGCCGACACCGGCAATGTTACCGGCACCCACACGGCCGGCCAGGCTGAGCATCAGCGCCTGGAACGAGCTGAGCTGGCCCGAGCTGCTCTTGAGGCTGTCTTTAAACACCGAAAACATGTGGAAGAAGTGACGCAATTGAACGAAACGCGAGCGAATCGTGAAATAACCGCCGAGCCCGACAATGAGCACGATCAGTACTTTCCCTGAGAGGAAGTCGTTGATGACTTCGAGCATGGAGTGTTCCTCGCTGATTTTTCTAATGGCAAACGCAGGACGGTTCAACGCCGTCGCATCGCACCAGGCAGTGCGCGACAGTTCGACCCCAATCCTTTTGCGGGTTGTTATTCATGCGGTTTCGCGCTGTTTGAGGGCCTCGTTACCGACGGCCGCAGACGCGAGAGGGGCGGCACTATACCTAGGCGAACGTGATTCGTCTGCTCGGGCTGATTAAAGGTTTCAGCCACGCAGTGGCGGTCAAGGTGGGTTTGCAGGGCGATATTGGAGTTTTTATGGGCGTCATTTCGCAACCTCAAGGCAAAAAAAAGGGCCTGAAGAACGAGCCTTCAGGCCCTCAAAAGGTGAGAGGTGTCTAGTCCCTCAACCTGGTGAGCGGTGCAACAAACGCTTAGGCCTTCAACGGGACCAAACGTGGGGCAATCATGTTTTCGGGGCGCAGGATGTCGTCGAGCATGGCGTCGTCGAGCAAGCCTTCTTCGCGCACCAGTTCCAGCACGCCACGCCCGCTTTCAAGGGCGATACGTGCGATGCGGGTAGCGTTTTCGTAGCCGATGTAAGGGTTCAGCGCGGTGACCAGGCCGATAGAATGCTCCACCATTTCGCGACAGCGGGCTTCGTTGGCGGTGATGCCGACGATGCAGTGCTCGCGCAGCATGTCCATGGCGCGTTGCAGCAGGCGGATCGAGTCGAAGATCTTGAAGGCGATCAGCGGCTCCATCACGTTCAGTTGCAGTTGGCCGCCTTCGGCTGCCATGGTCAGCGCCAGGTCGTTGCCGATGACTTGGAACGCGACCTGGTTAACGGCTTCCGGAATGACCGGGTTGACCTTGCCGGGCATGATCGAGCTGCCTGGCTGGCGTGCCGGCAGGTTGATTTCGTTGATGCCGGTACGTGGGCCGCTGGACAGGAGGCGCAGGTCGTTGCAAATCTTCGACAGTTTTACTGCGGTACGCTTGAGCATGCCGGAGAACAGCACGAACGCGCCCATGTCGGAGGTGGCTTCTATCAGGTCGGCGGCCGGTACGACCGGCTGGCCGCTGATCACGGCCAAGCGTTGTACCGCCAGGGCCTGGTAGCGCGGGTCGGCGTTGATGCCGGTACCGATGGCGGTGCCGCCCAGGTTCACTTCGGTCAACAGCTCCGGTGCCAGGGTTTTCAGGCGTGCGAGGTCTTCACCCAGGGTGGTTGCGAAGGCGCGGAATTCCTGGCCGAGGGTCATTGGCACGGCGTCTTGCAATTGGGTGCGGCCCATTTTCAGCACGTGGCTGAACTCGACGCCCTTGGCAGCGAACGCCTGGATCAGGCTGTCGAGGCTGGCCAGCAGCGCGTCATGGCCCAGCAGCAGACCCAGGCGGATCGCGGTCGGGTAGGCGTCGTTGGTCGACTGCGCCATGTTCACGTCGTTGTTCGGGTGCAGATACTGGTATTCGCCCTTGTTGTGGCCCATGGCCTCCAACGCGATGTTGGCGATGACTTCGTTGGCATTCATGTTGGTTGAAGTGCCGGCGCCGCCTTGAATCATGTCCACCACGAACTCTTCGTGGAAATCGCCGCGGATCAGGCGGGCACAGGCTTCGCTGATGGCAGCGTGCTTGGCTTCGCTGAGCTGGCCCAACTCGCGGTTGGCGTCAGCGGCTGCTTGCTTGACCATTGCCAGGCCGACCACCAATTTCGGGTAATGCGAAATCGGAACGCCCGAGAGGCGGAAGTTATTCACCGCTCGCAGGGTCTGGATGCCGTAATACGCTTGGGCAGGTACTTCGAGTACGCCAAGCAGGTCTTTTTCTGTGCGGAATGATGCAGCGGAGGACATGACGGAAATCATCTCGATAGGGACCCGGAACAGGCCGGAACGCTGCGAATGCTAGGCGTGTAGACGTTTTTGGGCCAATGCTGTTAAACACTGGCCTATGCACAAACGGCATAATGCGCGTGTGACCCAGCTATGATGGCGGGCGTGTGTGCCAAAATGGTGCGTACCCGTGGGAGGAAGTGATGAACCTTGAGAGCAAATGGCTGGAAGACTTCAGCGCCCTGGCGGCAACGCGCAGTTTTTCCCAGGCGGCAGAACGGCGCTTCGTCACCCAGCCGGCGTTCAGCCGACGCATCCGCAGCCTGGAAGCCGCGCTGGGCCTGACCTTGGTCAACCGCTCCCGCACCCCCGTGGAGCTGACGGCGGCGGGGCAGTTGTTCCTGGTCACCGCGCGCACAGTGGTCGAGCAGCTCGGTGAAGTGCTGCGCCATTTGCATCACCTGGAAGGCGGGCAGGGAGAGGTCATGCAAGTGGCGGCCGCTCACTCCCTGGCATTGGGTTTCTTCCCACGTTGGATCGCGCAACTGCGCAACGAAGGCCTGAACATCGCCACGCGGTTAGTCGCCACTAACGTTGGTGACGCCGTGCACGCCCTTCGCGAGGGCGGCTGCGACCTGATGCTGGCGTTCTACGACCCCGATGCCGCCATGCAAATGGATGCCGAAATCTTCCCGTCGCTGCACTTGGGCAACACCGAAATGCTCCCGGTGTGCGCCGCCGATGCCGACGGCAAACCGTTGTTTGACCTGGAAGGCGAGGGCAGCGTGCCGTTGCTGGCCTACAGCGCCGGTGCGTTTCTCGGGCGTTCGGTGCACTTGCTGCTGCGCCAGCGTGCGCTGCGCTTTACCACGGTTTACGAAACCGCCATGGCGGACAGCCTCAAAAGCATGGCCTTGGAAGGGTTGGGTATCGCCTGGGTGCCGCAGCTCAGCGTGCGCGCTGAACTGGCGCGCGGGGAATTGGTGGTGTGCGGCGGGCCGCAATGGCACGTGCCGCTGGAGATTCGTTTGTATCGCTGTGCGTTGGTGCGCAAGGCGAACGTGCGGTTGTTGTGGCGCAAGTTGGAAGGTGGCGCGGCGCAAGGCACCTGAGAGCGACGAACATCAAATGTGGGAGCGGGCTTGCTCCCACATGATTCTCCAGCGCCTTGGACTGACTCATAAGTCAATAAAACCGCCACTTTGCGCCGCTAGACAGATGGTCATCCAAGGGGCTGTTTATCTTAATTATTACGGTATACTGCGCGGCCTTCGGCCGGTCCAACCGGCCCAATTTCGTACAACAAGCCACGCCGGATTTCCCGCGTGGCTTGTTGTTTTTTGACGCGCCCGCGGGCGCCCAGAGAGAAGAGGCACGACGATGAGTGCATTGGTTGGCGTGATCATGGGCTCCAAGTCCGATTGGTCCACCCTTAGCCACACCGCCGATATGCTGGAAAAACTCGGCATTCCGTACGAAGTGAAGGTGGTCTCCGCCCACCGCACCCCGGATTTGCTGTTCCAGTATGCCGATGAAGCAGAATCCCGTGGCATCGAGGTGATCATCGCCGGTGCCGGCGGTGCAGCGCACTTGCCAGGCATGTGCGCGGCCAAGACGCACCTGCCGGTACTTGGTGTGCCGGTGCAGTCGGCGATGCTCTCGGGCGTGGATTCGCTGTTGTCCATCGTGCAGATGCCAGCCGGCATTCCGGTGGCGACCCTGGCGATCGGCAAGGCCGGCGCGATCAACGCCGCTTTGCTGTCCGCCAGCATCCTGGGCGCCAAGCACCCGCAGTTCCACGCGGTGCTGAAAAAATTCCGCGCTGAGCAGACAGACAGCGTGCTGGACAATCCAGACCCACGTATCGCCTGAGGTTGTTGACGATGAAAATCGGTGTAATCGGTGGCGGCCAACTGGGCCGCATGCTGGCCTTGGCGGGCACCCCGCTGGGGATGAACTTCGCTTTCCTGGACCCGGCGCCGGACGCCTGCGCGTCCGCCTTGGGTGAACACCTGCGGGCTGACTACAGCGACCCGGACCACCTGCGTCAGCTGGCCGACGAAGTCGATCTGGTGACCTTCGAGTTCGAAAGCGTCCCGGCTGAAACCGTAGCGTTCCTGTCGCAGTTCGTGCCGGTCTATCCGAGCGCAGAAGCCTTGCGCATTGCCCGCGACCGCTGGTTCGAGAAAAGCATGTTCAAGGACCTGGGCATTCCGACCCCGGCCTTCGCCGACATCCAGTCCCAGGCAGACCTGGACGCCGCTGTCGCCAACATCGGCCTGCCGGCCGTGCTGAAAACCCGCACCCTGGGTTATGACGGCAAGGGCCAGAAAGTCCTGCGCACTGCCGCCGATGTGGTCGGTACCTTTGCCGAATTGGGCAGCGTCGCGTGCCTGTTGGAAGGCTTCGTGCCGTTCACCGGCGAAGTCTCGCTGATCGCTGTGCGTGCCCGTGATGGCGAAACCCGCTTTTACCCGTTGGTGCACAACACCCACGACAGCGGCATTCTCAAGCTGTCCGTGGCCAGCACCGATCACCCGTTGCAGGCACTGGCCGAAGATTATTCCAGCCGTGTGCTCAAGCAACTGGACTATGTGGGCGTGATGGCGTTCGAGTTCTTTGAAGTCGACGGTGGCCTGAAGGCCAACGAAATCGCCCCGCGCGTGCACAACTCCGGGCACTGGACCACCGAAGGTGCCGAGTGCAGCCAGTTCGAAAACCACCTGCGGGCGGTTGCGGGCTTGCCGCTGGGTTCCACGGCCAAGGTCGGCGAAAGCGCCATGCTCAACTTCATCGGTGTGGTACCGCCGGTTGAGCGTGTGATTGCGATCGATGACTGCCACCTGCATCACTACGGCAAAGCCTTCAAGGCCGGGCGCAAGGTCGGTCACGCCAACCTGCGCAGCAAGGACCGCGCGACGCTGCAAGCGCAGATCCTCAAGGTCGAAGCGCTGATCGCCGAGCAATAAGCCGAGGGGCGGCGGGAACCATTGGTCATCGTCGTCTCTCTGATTGCAGGATGCTAAAGCCTGGCTAGGCTTTGGCATGACTCACATTCAATCAGAGGGAAATGCCATGGGTATCATCGGAACCATCTTCATCGGCTTGATCGTCGGTCTGCTCGCGCGTTTCCTCAAGCCTGGCGACGACAGCATGGGCTGGATCATGACCATCCTGTTGGGTATCGCCGGCTCCCTGGCCGCTACCTACGGTGGTCAGGCACTGGGTATCTACCAGGCGGGTCAAGGCGCAGGCTTCCTCGGTGCCTTGGTCGGCGCCATCGTGCTGCTGGTGATCTACGGCCTGATCAAAAGAAAGTAATCAGCCGACAAAGTCCTCTGCGCTGCGCAGGCGCAGAGGGCTAGAATGCTCGGCACTTGTACTTGCCGAGCTTCTCCATGCGCCGTCTTCTATTGACTCTCCTCTTGCTGGGCCCTGGCCTGGCACACGCCGGCGAACTGCCGGAAACCGACTGGCTCGACCTGATGCCGCTGTCGGATCAAAAAGCCCTCGAAGCCATGCCCGAGATCGACCACAACTCGCCCGAAGCCCAAGGCACCTTTACCGACAAAGGCGGCTTGAAACAAAGCAAAGGCTTGCCGGCGGTGATGTATTCCACCAAGACCGTGGCGGCCATGAACGGCAAGAACATCCGCATCGGCGGTTACCCGGTGCCGTTGGAAACCGACGCCAAGGGCCGCAGCACGCTGTTCTTCCTGGTGCCGTACCCGGGCGCATGCATCCACGTGCCGCCACCGCCGCCTAACCAGTTGGTGCTGGTGCGTTATCCCAAAGGGCTGAAGCTGGATGATATCTATACGCCGCTGTGGGTGACGGGCACGTTGAAGGTGGAGAAGGTCAACAATGATTTGGCGGATGCGGCTTATGCGCTCGATGCGGGGAAGGTGCGGGTCGTGAAGGAGTCGGATCTCTAAGGCTCAACACCAATCAGTGTGGGAGCTGGCTTGCCTGCGATAGCATCGGCTCGGTGCCACTGTCCCACCGAGTCGTCTGCGTCGCAGGCAAGCCAGCTCCCACATTTTGATCGGCGTTTACAGGGCTATACCGGCGATGCTCACGCCCAGAGTATGGCTTTCACCAGGTGCCAGGCTTACCACGTCATCCAGCACATTCGCCGTCTCGATGCAGAGCATGCCTTGCCAGCCATCGTCAGCCATGTCATCAAAGGCCTTGGCGCGCTCGGTCCAGGGGTTCCAGATCACGGTCGACTTCGAACCCTGGCTGGTGAGCTGGATGCGGCGCTGCCAGTCGTTATCGATGATGCTCAACTGCGCTGGTGTATCCAGGTAGATTCGGTCGGTCTCGCCGGTGAAGTGCAGCAGCCCGAATTGCTGTTTTGTGCTCCAGCCGTCGGCGGTATCGATATACGCCGATCCGTCCAGCCCTTCGACCTGCACGTTGCGCACATCGCTCACGGCGAAATAGGTGTGCAGCGCCTGGCTGAAGGTCACGGTGTGAGTGCCACGGTTGTGGCTGGTGAGGCGGATATGCAGTTGGTCGTCGAGCAGCAGGCTCAGCCTCAGGTCGACTAGATGGGGCCAGCCAGGGAAGCCGCCCGTAGGTACTGGCAGCACCAGGTCAACACGCAATGCCTCGCCTTCAAGCTCGGTGCCGGCCAATTCCCAGCGTGCCGTGCGCGCAAAACCGTGCGCGCCGGCAGGCTGATCGCCTTGACGCATCGCCTTGACGCTCTGGGGGTTGCGGTCGAATACGCCAAACCACGGCCAGCACACTGGCACACCGGTACGAATGCCTTTGCCTTGCTTGAACACCGCGTCAGGGTTCGGCCAGATCAGCGGCTGCTCGCCGTCGCGTCCGTAACTGAAGATATGTGCACCCTGTTGGGCCACCATCAGTTCGGCGCCGTTGTGGCGGATGCGCCAGCAATCCAGCTCGTCGATTTTCGCGGTCTCAACGTGGGGCGTAGGCATAGCAACACTCTTCAATGGCAGGCAATGGGGCAATTGACCGTCAAAACCGTGTGAGGTTTAACGCGCGCGTGACGGTACCGAACGCGTACGGCCGCTGCCATCGATGGCGACAAACACGAATACGGCCTCGGTGACCTTGCGCCATTCGCTGGACAGCGGGTCGTCGCTCCACACTTCGACCATCATCTGGATCGAGCTGCGGCCGATTTCCAAGGCCTGGGTATAGAAGGAAAGCTGCGCGCCCACCGCAACCGGCACAAGGAACGCCATGCGATCAATCGCCACGGTAGCGACACGCCCGCCCGCGACCTTGCTGGCCATGGCCGTACCGGCCAGGTCCATCTGCGCGACCAGCCAGCCGCCGAAGATATCGCCGAAACCGTTGGTTTCACGTGGGAGGGCGGTGATTTGCAGGGCGAGATCGCCTTGCGGGATTGGATCTTCTTGTTCGAGTTCGATCATGCCGAGGGCCTCTGACCCGTGACGCTTCATGGGTATTTCAAGTGGATAGCCGTCTTATGGAAAAACGTTTCAGCACCAACATACACCGCGTGATGCGTTTCTCGTAAGGCGTACTAAAGGGAAACTCTGCCAAATCGGCTGGACGGCACCCAACAACGTTTTGGCACAGCAGCCCCTCAAGACTGCGGTTCTTGCGCCTGCAAGGGCCGAGTATATCGGGACCCTGGCGCCACGACGACCTCTGGGGGCTCATTTGGTCGGCAATTCGCGGCTGTATGGGGGCTTTTTGTGGCAACTGTGCTTCTGGTGTGCTTTTCCGGGCGATTTGCTATCTTGCCGAACCTGCTCCGGCCCTGCCAACACCTCGGGCTTGCCGTTCTGACTAATAAGAGAAGCCTTGCCATGTCCTCCGTGCCCGCAAGCAGTGCGCAACCTTCGCGCCCGCTGACCCGCAACGACTACAAAACCCTGTCGCTGTCTGCCTTGGGCGGGGCGTTGGAGTTTTATGATTTCATCATTTTCGTGTTTTTCGCCACCGTGGTCGGAAAACTCTTCTTCCCTGTCGACATGCCTGAATGGCTGCGCATGATGCAAACCTTCGGCATCTTTGCCGCGGGCTACCTGGCGCGCCCGTTGGGCGGCATCATCATGGCGCACTTCGGTGACCTGCTGGGCCGCAAGAAGATGTTCACCCTGAGCATCTTCATGATGGCCGTGCCGACCCTGATCATGGGCTTGCTGCCGACTTACGCGCAGATCGGCCTGTGGGCGCCGGTCCTGCTGCTGCTGATGCGCATCATCCAGGGCGCAGCCATTGGTGGCGAAGTACCAGGCGCTTGGGTGTTTGTCTCCGAGCACGTACCACCACGCCATATCGGCTATGCCTGCGGCACCCTGACCAGCGGCCTGACCGCCGGCATTTTGCTGGGTTCGCTGGTGGCCACCGCCATCAACACGCTTTATAGCCCGGAGCAGGTCTCGGATTACGCCTGGCGGATCCCGTTCCTGCTCGGCGGTGTGTTCGGCCTGCTGTCGGTGTACCTGCGCCGGTGGCTGCATGAAACACCGATTTTCGCGGAGATGCAGCAACGCAAGACCCTGGCCGCCGAGCTGCCATTGCGCGCCGTGCTGCGCGACCACCGTGGCGCCATCGTGCTGTCGATGCTGCTGACCTGGCTGCTGTCCGCCGGCGTCGTGGTGGTCATCCTGATGACCCCGACCGTGCTGCAAACCGTCTATCACTTCAGCCCGACCGTGGCGCTGCAGGCCAACAGCCTGGCCATCGTCACCCTGAGCCTGGGCTGCATCGCCTCGGGCGCCCTGGCCGACCGCTTCGGCGCTGGCCGCGTGCTGATCAGCGGATGTGCGCTGTTACTGGCGACTTCCTGGACGCTGTATCACAGCCTGATGGCCCACCCGGACTGGCTGTTCCCGCTGTACGCCTTGACCGGCCTGTTCGTAGGCACCATCGGCGTGGTGCCATACGTGATGGTCAAAGCCTTCCCGCCCGTGGTGCGCTTCAGCGGGTTGTCGTTCTCCTATAACGTGGCCTACGCCGTGTTCGGCGGGCTGACGCCGCTGGCCGTATCGCTGTTGATGAAAGAAAGCCCGATGGGCCCGGCCTACTACGTTGCCGCGCTGTGTGTGATGGGGATGGTAGTGGGTGGGTATCTGTGGAAGCGCGCCCGCTGATTGTTTGATAACGATCGCTCCCACGGCCTGCGTGGGAGTGATGGCCGTTCCTCGCTTTATCCCCTCCCTTGCCAATAGTGGCCTTTCATCTAACTGTCACATTCCCGACATAGAGTGTTCACACGGCCTCCTGATACTTGGCCCCGATCCAATTATCCCTATCTGCTAGGAGCAAGGCATGAAACTGAAACGTTTGATGGCGGCAATGACTTTTGTCGCTGCTGGCGTTGCGACCGCCAACGCGGTGGCCGCTGGTGTTGATCCGGCAATCCCGGCTTACGTTAAGACCACTGGTGTGTCGGGCAACTTGTCCAGCGTTGGTTCCGATACCCTGGCTAACCTGATGACCCTGTGGGCCGAGGGTTACAAGAAGGAATACCCGAACGTCAACATTCAGATTCAAGCTGCCGGCTCCGCTACTGCGCCACCTGCGCTGACTGAAGGCACCTCCAACCTGGGCCCGATGAGCCGCAAGATGAAGGACACCGAACTGGCCGCCTTCGAGCAGAAGTACGGCTACAAGCCAACCGCTATCCCGGTTGCCGTGGATGCCTTGGCTGTATTCGTGCACAAGGACAACCCGATCCAGCACCTGACCATGGAACAAGTCGACGCCATCTTCTCCTCGACTCGCCTGTGCGGTGGCAAAGCCGACGTGAAAACCTGGGGTGACCTGGGCGTGACCGGCGACCTGGCCAACAAGCCAGTACAACTGTTCGGTCGTAACTCGGTGTCCGGCACCTACGGCTACTTCAAAGAAGAAGCCCTGTGCAAAGGCGACTACAAGCCAAACGTGAACGAACAACCAGGCTCGGCTTCGGTCGTGCAGTCGATCAGCTCCTCGCTGAACGGCATCGGTTACTCGGGCATCGGCTACAAGACCGCCAGCGTGAAAACAGTGGCCCTGGCCAAGAAAGGCAGCACTGAGTTCATCGAAGACAGCGAAGAAAACGCCCTGAACGGCAAATACCCGCTGTCGCGCTTCCTCTACGTTTACGTCAACAAAGCCCCGAACAAGCCTCTGGCTCCGCTGGAAGCTGAGTTCGTGAAGCTGGTGCTGTCCAAACAGGGCCAGGAAGTTGTAGTGAAAGACGGCTACATCCCACTGCCAGCCAAAGTCGCCGCCAAGGCACTGGCTGACCTGGGTCTGAAAGAAGGCAACTGATTGCCTCTGCGGGGCCGGCCTGCCGGCTCCGCCTCCGAATTTTCCAATCCGCTGCCAGCTATGCTTCGCGGCGGATTTGTTGCGTCACTGCACTGTCATCTTTCTGTCATACAGGATCGCTAGGGTGTGCGCATGAATGATCTGGCCAATTCCACCATGACGACGACTTCTCCCCCCAAGCGCATTGATTTCAATACGCCTGAGCTGCAACGCAAACGCCGCATTCGCGCGCTCAAGGACCGACTGACCCGTTGGTATGTACTGGTCGGCGGCCTCGCTGTCCTCGGCGCCATCACCCTGATTTTCTTCTTTCTTGCTTATGTCGTCGCGCCCTTGTTCCAGGGCGCCTCATTGACCAAGGAAGACGCACTGACCCCGGCCTGGATCCAGGACGCCGGCAAGCCGCTGATGATCTCCCTCGAAGAACAGAACCAAGTTGCCATGCGGGTTTCCGACAAGGGCCAGGCGCTGTTCTTTGATGTGGCGACGGGCGCCGAACTCAAGCGTGTCGACCTGCCGCTGCCCGCCGGCACCAGCGTTGCGTCCATCGGTGAAGACCAACCCGGCAGCCCGCTGGTGATCCTGGGTTTGTCCAACGGCCAATCCCTGGTGTTCCGCCACACCTATAAGGTGTCCTACCCGGACGGCAACAAAACCATTTCGCCTGCAATCGAATACCCCTACGGTGAAACCCCGATCGTGCTGGATGACGCCGGCCGTCCGTTGGAGCACGTCGCCCTCAATGCCACGGACTCCACCTTGGTAGTCGCCGGTTCGGCCGGTTCGCACTTGAACGTGCTGTCCCTGAGCCGCGAAGAAAACATGATGACCGGCGAAGTCACCAGTGAGCAGAAGCGTATCGAGCTGCCGCAAATGACTGAGCCCGTGAAGGCGATCTTCATCGACCCACGCCAGCAGTGGCTCTATGTGATTAACGGCCGTGCCCTCGCCGATGTATTCAGCCTGCGCGACAACAGCCTCAACGGTCGCTACAAGCTGCTGGAAGACGGCAACGCTGAAGTCACCGCCAGCACTCAGTTGGTGGGTGGTATCTCGCTGATCATCGGTAACTCCAAGGGCGGCCTGGCCCAGTGGTTCATGGCCCGTGACCCGGATGGCGAGCAGCACCTCAAGCAGATCCGCACCTTCCAGATGGGCACCACGCCTATCGTTGAAATTTCCGCTGAAGAGCGTCGCAAAGGCTTCACTGCCCTCGATGCCTCCGGCAAGTTTGGCGTGTTCCACAGCACCGCGCACCGCACGCTGCTGGTTGACCCGGTCGTCGACGGACAAGGCGTGTATGGCCTGTCGCCCCGCGCCAACCGCGTGATCGTGGAAGCCGGCGGTAAGTTGCAGCCGTTGATGCTGGACAACCCGCACCCGGAAGTCTCCTGGAGCGCGTTGTGGAGCAAGGTCTGGTACGAAAACTACGACGAGCCTAAATACGTCTGGCAATCGACCGCCGCCAACACCGACTTCGAACCCAAGATGAGCCTGGCCCCGCTGACCTTCGGCACCTTGAAGGCTGCGTTCTACGCCATGCTGCTGGCTGCGCCGCTCGCCGTTGCCGCGGCGATCTACACCGCTTACTTCATGGCTCCGAGCCTGCGCCGCAAGGTCAAGCCGGTGATCGAGCTGATGGAAGCCATGCCGACGGTGATCCTCGGCTTCTTCGCCGGCCTGTTCCTGGCGCCGTATGTGGAAGGGCATCTACCGGGGATTTTCAGCCTGCTGATGCTGTTGCCGATTGGCATCCTGGTCGCCGGCTTCGTGTTCAGCCGCCTGCCTGAGTCGATCCGCCTGCGCGTTCCCGATGGTTGGGAAAGTGCGATCCTGATCCCGGTGATCCTGTTTGTGGGTTGGCTCTCGCTGTACATGAGCCCCTACCTGGAGACCTGGTTCTTTGGCGGTGACATGCGTATGTGGATCTCTCACGACCTAGGCATCACCTACGACCAGCGCAACGCCCTGGTGGTCGGTTTGGCCATGGGCTTCGCGGTGATCCCGAACATTTACTCCATCGCCGAAGACGCTGTGTTCAGCGTGCCGCGCGGCCTGACCCTGGGCTCCCTGGCCCTGGGCGCCACCCCGTGGCAGACCATGACGCGCGTGGTGATTCTGACCGCCAGCCCGGGCATCTTCTCGGCGCTGATGATCGGCATGGGCCGCGCTGTCGGCGAGACCATGATCGTGTTGATGGCCACCGGTAACACCCCGGTGATGGAAATGAACCTGTTCGAAGGCCTGCGCACGCTCGCGGCCAACGTCGCGGTGGAAATGCCCGAGTCGGAAGTCGGCGGCAGTCACTACCGCGTGCTGTTCCTCTCGGCGCTGGTGCTGCTGTTGTTCACCTTCATCATGAACACCCTCGCCGAGCTGATCCGTCAGCGTCTGCGCAAGAAATACTCGTCGCTTTAAGAAAGGTAGAAGTCTGTGAAACAGAACTCCCTGAATGGATGGTTCAAGAGCGGCGCCCCGGGCGTCTGGATCAGCGGTGGCGCGGTGTCCATCGCGGTCATCATGACCATTGGTTTGCTGGCTGTGATTGCGGTGCGTGGTTTGGGCCACTTCTGGCCAGCCGACCTGATCCAGGCCAACTACACCGTACCGGGCCAGGCCAATCACATCGTCATCGGCGAAGTGGTGCAGAAAGAAGAAGTACCGCGTGAGCGCCTGAAAAGCGCTGGCCTGCCCGTGCCGGACCAAGGCCCGGAATTCATGACCCGCGAGCTGATCAAGGTCGGCAACCGCGACCTGAACGGCAACGACTTCACCTGGATCGTCGGCGAGTGGCTCAAGGACCAGACCACGCCTGCGAACCTGATGACCATCGAGCGGCGTGAGTGGGGCAACTTCTACGGCACGCTGGTCAACGTCAAACAGGATGGCAAGGTCATCGCCGAAGGCGAAGCTGCGTGGCCAGAGCTGCAGGCCCGTGTCGACCGCGTCAACAAGCTGGCTGCCCAGCTCAAGACCCTGGAGAAGTCCGACATTGGCGCGATCAACGCCGGCCTTGAACGCATCCGCCTGCACGGTCGCAAACTGGAGCTGGAAGGCAAGCTCGACGCCGCCGCCCAAGCCGACATGGACGCTGACCGCGCCGAACTGAATGCCCGTTACCAAGACATCGAAGCACGCTTGGCCGACCTGCATGCCCAGTTCAACCGCGACTCGCTGACCGCCCGTGACGGCAACGGCAAGGAAGTGGAAATCGGCATCGGCAAAGTGGTGCACGCCTACCAGCCTAACGCCATGGGCACGATGACCAAGATCGGCTTCTACTTCAGCAAGGTCTGGGAATTCCTCAGCGATGACCCGCGGGAGGCCAACACCGAAGGCGGGATCTTCCCGGCCATCTTCGGCACCGTGATGATGACCCTGATCATGGCAATGATCGTGACGCCGTTCGGCGTGCTGGCGGCGGTGTACCTGCGTGAATACGCCAAGCAGAACACGTTGACGCGCATCATCCGTATCGCTGTGAACAACCTGGCCGGCGTACCGGCCATCGTCTACGGCGTGTTCGGCCTGGGCTTCTTCGTGTATGTATTGGGTGGCTCGGTTGACCGCCTGTTCTTCGCCGAAGCCCTGCCGGCGCCGACCTTCGGTACGCCGGGCCTGCTTTGGGCTTCGTTGACCCTCGCGCTGCTGGCGGTGCCGGTGGTGATCGTGGCCACCGAAGAAGGCCTTGCGCGGATTCCTCGCACCGTACGTGAAGGTTCCTTGGCACTCGGCGCGACCAAGGCGGAAACGCTGTGGAAGATCGTGCTGCCGATGGCCAGCCCGGCGATGATGACCGGCATGATCCTCGCCGTGGCCCGCGCCGCCGGTGAAGTGGCGCCGCTGATGTTGGTCGGTGTAGTGAAGCTGGCCCCGTCGCTGCCGCTGGACGGCAACTATCCGTACCTGCACCTGGACCAGAAGATCATGCACCTGGGCTTCCATATTTATGACGTCGGCTTCCAGAGCCCTAACGTCGAGGCGGCACGGCCACTGGTGTACGCCACCGCCTTGTTGCTGGTGCTGGTGATCGCCACGCTCAACTTGTCGGCGGTGTGGATCCGTAACCACCTGCGCGAAAAATACAAGGCGTTGGACAGCTAAGCGGGCCGGACACGGTCAATGTGGGAGCTGGCTTGCCTGCGATGCAGGCGACTGGGTTTAGCAGGTACACCGCGGTGATGCCATCGCAGGCAAGCCAGCTCCCACAGGGGCCAGCGCCAGACACAGATTTTTGAGTAAACCGCCCCGGCGGTTCAACGAAACGAATTGGTAGCACAGGGAGCATCCCATGCAACAAGACACCCATTCCCACGGCATCAACATGTCTGCCCTGGGTCGCGACAAGCAGAGCCTGAGCCTGGCCCAGGAAACCGTGGCCATCGAAGTGCCGGGCCTGAGCCTGTACTACGGTGAAAAGCAGGCGCTGTTCGACGTCAGCATGAACATCCCCAAGCAGCGTGTGACCGCCTTCATTGGCCCGTCGGGCTGCGGCAAGTCGACGCTGCTGCGCACCTTCAACCGCATGAACGACCTGGTCGACGGTTGCCGCGTGGAAGGTGCCATCAACCTCTACGGCACCAACATCTACCGCAAGGGCGAAGACGTGGCCGAGCTGCGTCGTCGCGTGGGCATGGTGTTCCAGAAGCCCAACCCGTTCCCCAAGACCATCTACGAAAATGTGGTCTACGGCCTGCGCATCCAGGGCATCAACAAGAAGCGCATTCTCGACGAAGCGGTTGAGTGGGCACTCAAGGGCGCGGCGCTGTGGGACGAGGTCAAAGACCGCCTGCACGAGTCGGCACTCGGCTTGTCCGGCGGCCAGCAGCAACGTTTGGTGATCGCGCGCACCATCGCGGTGGAACCGGAAGTGCTGCTGCTCGACGAACCTTGCTCGGCACTCGACCCGATTTCGACGCTGAAGGTTGAAGAGCTGATCTACGAGCTCAAGTCCAAGTTCACCATCGTCATCGTGACCCACAACATGCAACAGGCGGCGCGGGTTTCCGACTACACCGCGTTCATGTACATGGGCAAGTTGGTGGAATTCGGCGATACCGATACCCTGTTCACCAATCCGGCGAAGAAGCAGACCGAAGACTACATCACCGGTCGCTACGGCTAGGACGCTGTGGTTCTCATCGCACTGACGCTGCGGTTCTCCGCACCTTACCGGACGCTCCAAGGACGCCAACATGATTAGCAAAGAAGGCCTTACCCACCACATCTCCGCGCAGTTCAACGCCGAGCTCGAGGAAGTGCGCAGCCACCTCCTGGCGATGGGCGGGCTGGTGGAAAAGCAAGTCAACGACGCCGTCACTGCGCTGATCGAGGCCGACTCGGGCCTGGCCCAGCAAGTGCGGGAGATCGATGACCAGATCAACCAGATGGAACGCAACATCGACGAAGAATGCCTGCGCATTCTCGCCCGTCGCCAACCGGCAGCGTCCGACCTGCGTTTGATCATCAGCATCTCCAAGTCGGTGATCGACCTGGAGCGCATCGGCGACGAAGCCACCAAGATCGCCCGCCGTGCCATCCAGCTGTGCGAAGAAGGCGAAGCACCGCGTGGTTACGTGGAAGTGCGTCATATCGGCGACCAGGTGCGCAACATGGTGCGTGATGCACTCGACGCGTTTGCGCGCTTCGACGCTGACCTGGCCCTGTCGGTGGCCCAGTACGACAAGGTCATTGACCGCGAGTACAAGACCGCGCTGCGCGAGCTGGCGACCTACATGATGGAAGACCCGCGCTCTATCTCGCGGGTCTTGAGCATTATCTGGGTACTGCGCTCCCTGGAGCGGATCGGCGACCACGCGCGCAATATCTCGGAATTGGTGATCTACCTGGTGCGCGGCACCGACGTACGGCACATGGGCCTCAAGCGCATGAAGGCCGAAGTTGAAGGTTCAGTCGATCAAATCCCTAATGTTCCGGGCGTAACTGACGATAAGTAAGGTTGCCCGAGAAATTAACGCCCGGCCTTTGGTCGGGCGTTTTCGTTTGCGGCAGCTGAATTTATTACGTTTCGGATGAAAGATAGTCCGAACGTGACTGCAGAGTTTTGGCAAAATGCCATCAGTCAGGCGTCTTGCGTGCCGAAGTTTTTATAGGATGAAGGGTCGATGAGTAAAGTCAGTGTATTGGTGGTGGATGACGCCTCGTTTATCCGCGACCTGGTGAAGAAGTGCCTGCGCAACTACTTCCCCGGGATCAAGCTTGAAGACGCGGTGAACGGTAAAAAGGCCCAGGCCATCCTGATGCGCGAATCCTTCGACCTGGTGCTGTGCGACTGGGAAATGCCGGAGATGTCCGGGCTTGAGCTGTTGACCTGGTGCCGTGAGCAACCTCACCTCAAGGCCATGCCATTTGTGATGGTGACCAGCCGTGGCGACAAGGAAAACGTGGTCCAGGCCATCCAGGCCGGGGTTTCCGGCTACGTCAGCAAGCCGTTCACCAACGAACAGCTGCTGAGCAAGGTCAAGCAGGCGCTGCATAAGGTTGGCCGCCTCGACGCCCTGGTCGCCAGCGCACCCACCAAGATGAACTCGGCCTTCGGCAACGACTCCCTGAGCGCCCTGACCGGCGGCAAACCCGAAGCGGTCAAGTCGGCACCAGTGGCTGCTGCTCCTGCTCCGAGCCGAGGCCTGCTCAACAGCCCAGCGGCTCAAGCGCCTGCCGCGGCATCCCCGGCCGGCGGTCGTGGTCAAGGTCAGTTGCGCCTGTCCAGTGGCACCCAACAATGCGTGATCAAGGCGTTGAGCATAAAGGAAGCGCTGTTGGTGGTCCGTCGCGGCGAAGTCCTGCCTCAGGTACTGGAAAGCGCCGTGCTCGACCTGGAACAAGGCGACAACGCTGAAGTGGCGCGCCTCAACGGCTACCTGCATGCCATCGTCGCCTTCGAACCCAAGCCTGATAGCGACTGGCTGCAACTGACCTTCCGGTTTATCGACCAGGACGCGCAGAAGCTCGACTACATCTCCCGCCTGATTGCACGCGGTACGGCGCAGAAGCATTTTGTGCCGGGTGCGTGATTTGTAGTGAGCGGGCTTGTCCCGCGCTGGGTGGCGAAGCCGCCCCAAAACCAGACGACGCGTTTCATCTGAAAAAATGCGGTGGCTGCATTAGGGCGGCTTCGCCACCCAGCGCGGGACAAGCCCGCTCACTACAGACTGTAACGATCGCTAGCTAATCTCCCGTGCAGTCATATCGGCAGGTTCACGCCATGCTCATGCGCTTACTACTGTGCTGCGGGCTGGCAGCGGTCGTCACTTCGACCCAGGCCATGACCCTCTACAAATCCACCGATGCCAATGGCGAGGTGTTTTTCAGTGACCGGCAAACCCCGGGTGCCCAGGCGTTTGTGATCCAGGAGCGTAGGGTCGAACGCGTGAAACCGCTGATGCCCCTGGCGCCCCAACCGCGTTATTCACAACAAGCCTACCGCTATCCCTTGCCCTGGCGCGGCGGCCCGTTCCGCCTGAGCCAAGGCCCCAACGGTAGCTTCAGCCACACCGACGCCAAGAGCCGCTACGCCATGGACATCGCCATGCCGGAAGGCACGCCGATCATTGCGGCGCGCAGCGGTGTGGTGGTGAAGACCGAGACTGAGCAGGAGGGGCGTGGCAGTGATGCCTCAGGCAATTTCGTGCGGGTGCGTCACGATGACGGCACCGAGGGCGTGTACCTGCACCTCAAGCAAGGTTCGGTGAGTGTCAGGGCAGGGCAGCGTGTAGCGGTGGGAAGCCCGCTGGCGTTGTCGGGCAATACCGGCAACAGCAGCGGGCCGCATCTGCATTTTGTGGTGCAGCGCGCCAGCGAGGCGGGGCTGGTGTCGATCCCGTACGAGTTCAACCAGCCAGTGGGTGCATTGCCCAACTTCGCGTTGGGCAATTGAGGGTTCAATCCAGCAGCAGCACCTTGGCCAACACGATTTTCGGCCCTTTCATCTTCTTGATGATGATGCGCAAGCCTTCCACCTCCAGCACTTCTTCCTCTTCCGGCACCCGCTTGAGGGTGTCGTAGATCAGCCCGGCCAGGGTTTCGGCTTCGATGTGGTCCAGGTCGACACCCAGCAGGCGCTCCACCTTGAACAGCGGGGTATCGCCGCGTACCAGTAGCTTGCCCGGTTGATAGGCCAGGATGCCGCGCTCGGCCTTACGGTGTTCGTCCTGGATATCGCCAACCAGTACTTCCAGCACGTCCTCCATGGTGAGGTAGCCGATGATGTTGCCATCGGCTTCCTCCACCAGGGCGAAGTGCGCGCCGCCTTTGCGGAACTGCTCCAGCAACTGCGACAACGGCATATGCCGCGACACACGCTCCAGCGGGCGGGTCAGCTCGGCCAGGTTGAAGGATTCGGGGATGTGGTCCAGGGCGGCCAGCTCCAGCAGCAAATCCTTGATGTGCAACAGGCCCACGAACTCGTTGCGCACCGCGTCATATACCGGGTAACGGCTGAATTTGTGACGACGGAACAGCGCGAGGATTTCCTTGAGCGGGGCGTTGAAGTCCAGGGTCACCAGGTCTTCCCGGGAGTTGGCCCAGTCCACCACTTCCAGCTCGCCCATTTCCACGGCGGAGGCGAGTACGCGCATGCCTTGGTCGCTCGGGTCCTGGCCACGGCTGGAGTGCAGGATCAGTTTGAGTTCTTCGCGGCTGTAATGGTGTTCGTGGTGCGGGCCAGGCTCGCCTTGGCCGGCGATGCGCAGGATGGCGTTGGCGCTGGCGTTGAGCAGGTAAATCGCCGGGTACATGGCCCAGTAGAACAGGTACAGCGGCACCGCAGTCCACAGCGACAGCAGCTCGGGCTTGCGAATTGCCCAGGACTTGGGCGCCAGTTCGCCAACCACGATGTGCAGGTAGGAAATCACGAAGAAGGCGGCAAAGAACGACACGCCTTTGATGACTTCCGGGGACTCGACGCCCATCGCGCCCAGCAGCGGCTCGAGGATGTGTGCGAAGGCCGGCTCACCGACCCAGCCCAGGCCCAGGGAGGCGAGGGTGATACCCAGCTGGCAGGCCGACAAGTAGGCGTCGAGCTGGCTGTGTACGGTGCGCAGGATCTGCCCGCGCCAGCCGTTGGTGTGGGCGATGGCCTCGACCCGAGTGGAGCGCAGTTTGACCATGGCAAATTCCGCCGCAACGAAGAAACCGTTGAGCAGTACCAGGACCAGTGCAAAAAGAATCATGCCGAAGTCGGCGAAGAGCGTAGCGAGGGTGATACCAGGGGAAGGGTCCATGATGGGGTTTTGCAGGTTCCGTGTTCAATAAAGGGTGGCAGGTGAGCCTGAAGGGCAGGCGCAAGTCGGCCAATGTAGCGGCTGACGGGGCGCTTGCCTAGTGCCCACTGCCGGGCGGGGCAAGGAATACAATCTCCAAAACAACTCATATCCCTGTGGGAGCGGGCTTGCTCGCGAAAGCGGTGGCTCAGTCAACTCATTCGTAGCTGACCCACCGCATTCGCGAGCAAGCCCGCTCCCACAGTTAGTCCAGCGTCGTTTTCGAGTTACTCGTCTGTGCCAACCACCCGCGAACGCGTCATCTGCGTCGGCGGAAAATGGCAGGTAAACGTACTGCCATGCCCCAGCACGCTACTGATTTCCAGGCGGGCGCGGTGGCGCAAGAGCACGTGCTTGACGATCGCCAGGCCGAGCCCGGTGCCGCCGGTGTTGGAGTTGCGGCTGGAGTCGACGCGGTAGAAACGCTCAGTCAGGCGCGGCAGGTGCTTGGCGTCGATGCCGATGCCGGAGTCCTGCACGCTCAAGTGTGCACCCTGTTCGTCGGCCCACCAGCGGATGCGGATATTGCCTTTGTCCTGGGTGTACTTCACGGCGTTGAACACCAGGTTGGAAAACGCGCTGCGCAACTCGCCTTCGCTGCCTTTGAGCAGCACGGTGGGGTCGGCTTCCAGGGTGATCTGCTGCCCGCGTTGACCGGAGAGGGCCTGGGCGTCGTTCTTGATGGTCTGCAACAGGCTTTGCACCGCCACCGGATGGTTATCCGACGGGTAGTCAGTTGCCTCAAGCTTAGCCAGCAAGAGTAGGTCGTTGAGCAGCGTCTGCATGCGCGAACCTTGCTGCTGCATCTGCTGCAGGGCCCGGCTCCAGCGCGGGTTGATCTCGTCGACGTTGTCCAGCAGCGTCTCCAGGTAACCGCAGATCACGGTCAGAGGCGTGCGCAGCTCGTGGGAGACGTTGGCGACGAAGTCTTTGCGCATCTGTTCCAACTGGTGAATGCGGGTCACGTCGCGCACCAGCATCAGGTGTTCGTTGTTGCCGTAGCGCGTCAGGTACAGCTGGATGCGTACGCGGTCATTGGTGGGCGAGGGGATTTCCAAAGCTTCTTCGTAGTTCTCCTGTTCGAAGTACTCCTTGAAGCGCGGGTGGCGCACCAAGTTGGTGACCGGCTGGCCGCTGTCCTGGGGCGTCTTGAGGCCCAGCAGGGTTTCGGCCGCGCGGTTCCACCATTCCAGGTTGCCGTCGCTGTCGAGCATGATCACCGCGTCTTTGAGCGCGGCGGTGGATTCCTGCACCCGGTCGATCACCGCCTGCAGGCGCCCGCGCACCCGTTGGTCGCGGCGTTGCAGGTGGTAGATGCTGTCGAACACCTCACCCCATAGACCGTAGCCATCGGGTGGTGCTTCGTCGGGTTTGTGCTGGCGCAGCCATTCGTGCAGACGCAGCAATTGCTTGAGGGTCCAGCCCAGGTACAAGGCGATGCCGACGGCCAGGCTCCAGCCGTAATAACCACTGACCAGGCCTACCAACAGGCAGCCGGTGATCAGCAAAAGCATGTGGCGGATCAGGGTGCCATGCCAGTTTTGATTCACTTGAACATGCGTCCTTGTCAGCTGTTAAGTCGGGCTCTTAAAAAAGATGGCAGGCTCAGCCCTTGGTGGAAAACCGATAGCCAGTACCGCGCACGGTTTGTACCAGATTCTCGTAGGCTTCGCCCAAGGCCTTGCGCAGGCGGCGGATATGCACATCCACGGTGCGCTCCTCCACATACACGTTGCCGCCCCACACTTGGTCGAGCAACTGGCCACGGGTGTAGGCGCGCTCCTGGTGGGTCATGAAAAACTGCAGCAGGCGATATTCGGTAGGGCCCATCTCGGCCGGCGTACCGTCGATGGTCACGCGGTGGCTGATCGGGTCCAGCAACAGGCCGCCGACTTCAATCGGCGCTTCGCCATCGGTGGGGCCGGCGCGGCGCAATACGGCTTTCAGACGAGCGACCAGTTCGCGTGGGGAAAACGGCTTGGTGATGTAGTCATCCGCGCCGACTTCCAGGCCCTGAATCTTGTTGTCCTCTTCGCCCTTGGCGGTGAGCATGATGATCGGGATGTCTCCGGTCAGCTCGTCACGCTTGAGACGGCGGGCCAGCTCGATGCCGGAGGTGCCGGGCAGCATCCAGTCCAGCAGGATCAAGTCCGGCTTGCGGTCGACGATAATGGCATGGGCCTGCTGGGAGTTCTCCGCCTCCAGGCAGTCATAGCCGGCCATTTCCAACGCAACGGCGATCATCTCGCGGATGGGCGCTTCGTCGTCAACAATCAGAATGCTCCTGCCAACCATGCTCAAAAATCCTCTTGTCATTTAACTGTCTTGCGCCGCATTAGATAACGGAATTATTGCAGTCGTGTGACAGTAATTTAGTCGCTCGGGCAATTCTCGCCTCTGTGGACTACGCTGTGGGTCCGAATCCTGACAACCAAAATAGGAAGGTTCCGATGACTTACAGCACGATTTCCTGGAAAGCCCTGCTGGTAACGGCCGTGTTAACGCTGCCGACCCTGGCGTTCGCGGCGGAGCCGGCGATGACTAAAGATGGGATGCTGGTCGACCACAAGGGCATGACCCTCTACACCTTCGACAAGGATGCTGACGGCAAGTCAGTGTGCAAGGACCAGTGCGCGACCAACTGGCCGCCGCTGAAGGCTGAGTCCACCGATACCTCCATGGGCAAATGGACCGTGATCACCCGCGACGACCAGACCAGCCAGTGGGCTTATGACGGCAAGCCGGTCTACACCTACAAGGATGATAAAAAGGCCGGTGACAAGACCGGTGATGGCAAGGGTGGGGCGTGGCATGTGATCAAGCCCTGACCACGCGGTGCTTCTGACGCCTTCGCGAGCAAGTCGAGGGCGTCAGTTCGATCACCACGAAAAACGGCGCTCAGCGAAACGCGTAGTCCGCCACAATTCCGACAAAAATCGCCAACCCCGCCCAGTGGTTGTGCAAAAACGCTTTGAAGCACTTCATCCGATCCTTGTCGCGGGTGTACCAGAACTCCCAGGCAAAACATCCAGCCGCCGCCAGCAACCCCAGGTGGAACCAGCCGCCCAGCTCAAACCGTGTACCGGCCAGCAACAGGCACACCAACGCCAGGCCCTGCAGGGTAAGGATAATCACGCGATCGGCATCACCGAACAGAATGGCGGTGGATTTCACGCCGATCTTCAAGTCGTCGTCACGGTCGGTCATCGCGTAATAAGTGTCATAGCCCACCGTCCAGAGCAGGTTCGCGATGTACAGCAGCCAGGCAGCGGCGGGCAAGCTGCCGGTCTCGGCGGTAAACGCCATCGGCATGCCCCACGAAAACGCCGCGCCCAGCACCACTTGAGGGTAATAGGTGTAACGCTTCATGAACGGGTAGCTCGCCGCCAACGCCAAACCACCGAGGGACAGCAGGATAGTGGTGGCGTTAGTCAACAGCACCAGCAGGAAACTGATGCCCATCAGCACTGCAAAAAACACCAGCGCTTCCTTGGAACTGATCTTGCCGCTCACCAGCGGGCGCTGCTCGGTGCGCTTCACATGGCCGTCGACCTTGCGGTCGGCCCAATCATTGATCACGCAGCCGCCTGCCCGGGTCAGCACCACGCCCAACACGAAAATCACGATGTTGATAAAGGACGGCGAACCCTTGCCGGCAATCCACAGCGCCCACAGCGTTGGCCACAGCAGCAGGTAGATGCCAATGGGTTTGTCCATCCGGGTCAACTGAATGAAATCCCAGGCCCTCGGGTTAAGGCGGTTCAGGGATTTGAGCAGGCGTTGATACATCAGCAGTTCTCCGGATGGGCATGCAGCGCGTGCCAGAAGCTCGGCAAAAAGATCTCCGCCACCAGCACGCTCAGCGCACCGCGATCAAAGCGTGAGCGGCGTGCCCACAGCCCGTCGGCCTGGTCCGCCGTGGGCAACCACTGCCGCGGGTAATGGCACACCTCGATCGCCTGGCGGGTGAAGGCCTGGTCGCAAAACAGCAATTCGCCCAGTGATCGGCTGCCCAACTCATCCATGTGCAAGCCGTCGCCCTGCAAGGCACTGCGCGCCGCCACACTGCGCGCGAACACCCACGGCTGGCCCTGCCCACGCAAATACACTTCACGCACCCAGCCGATACTGGCCGGCGCCAGCGCCAGGGCAGCACATTCATCATCGCGCAGTGGCTGCCAGCCTTCGAACAGTGGCGTCACGCTGAAGCCGTCGTCCGACAGCCATGTCAGCCGCCGGGTGAGCGAGTCTTCGTTGAACAGCCAGTTGAGGGTCAAGGGCGCGGGCGCAGGGATCAAACGGCTCTGGGTCAGCCACTGGCAAGCATCGGGAAGGTCGATTGAGTGCGGCACGGTGAGTCAGTATTGGCAGCAAAAGAGGCGGCGAGCTTACCATGGCACCTTGGACTTTTGCCGCGCTGAACCGGTGCCTTGCGTCGATCGTGCTTGCATCTGCCTGCCCCGATCAGTACAAAACGCCCTGAGCCGCACGGCAACGCTGGATCCATCGACCGTCGGCCAAACTGCCTGGACCCTGAGGAAGCAAGTAATGAAGAAGTGGCAATGTGTAGTCTGCGGCCTGATCTATGACGAGAAAGACGGCTGGCCGGATGACGGAATCGCTCCGGGCACCCTGTGGCAGGACGTCCCGGAAGACTGGCTGTGCCCGGACTGCGGCGTGGGCAAAATGGATTTCGAAATGATCGAAATCGGCTGATCTGCAAATTTAAGAACCGTACTACAAGGAGAAAGGAATGAACGCACCTGTCGTGATCATCGGCACAGGATTGGCCGGTTACAACGTGGCCCGGGAGTTTCGCAAGCTCGACAGCGAGACCCCATTGCTGCTGATCACCGCGGATGACGGGCGCTCCTACTCCAAACCCATGCTCTCCACCGGCTTTGGCAAGAACAAGGAAGCCGATGGCCTGAGCATGGCCGAACCGGGCGCCATGGCCGAGCAACTCAAGGCCGAAGTGCGCACCCACACCCGCGTCAGCGGCATCGACCCCGGCCACAAGCGCCTGTGGATCGGCGAGGAAGCGGTGGCCTACCGCGACCTGATCCTGGCTTGGGGCGCAGAAACCGTGCGCGTACCGGTTGAAGGCGATGCGGCTGAACTGATTTTCCCGATCAACGACCTCGAAGACTACGCACGCTTCCGCGCTGCCGCTGCCGGCAAACGCCGCGTGCTGCTGCTCGGCGCAGGCCTGATCGGCTGCGAATTCGCCAACGACCTGATCCTTGGCGGTTATGAAATCGACTTGGTGGCGCCGTGCGAACAAGTCATGCCGACCCTGCTGCACCCGGCAGCGGCCGCGGCGGTGCAAGCCGGGCTGGAAGGCCTTGGTGCACGCTTCCACCTGGGCCCGGTGCTCAATCGCCTGCTGCGTACCGCAGGCGGCCTGGAAGCGCACCTCTCGGACGGTGAAGTGATCGCCTGCGACCTGGTGGTCTCCGCCATCGGCCTGCGCCCACGTGTCGACTTGGCCGCTGCTGCCGGCTTGCAGACCAATCGCGGGATCATGGTGGACCGCCACCTCAAGACCTCCCACGCCAACATCTACGCTCTGGGCGACTGCGCCGAAGTCGACGGCTTGAACCTGCTGTACGTGATGCCGCTGATGAGTTGCGCCCGCGCCCTGGCCCAGACCTTGGCCGGCAATGCCACGGCCGTCAGCTACGGCCCGATGCCAGTGACCGTCAAGACGCCGGTCTGCCCGCTGGTGGTTTCACCCCCACCACGGGGCACCGAAGGCGTGTGGAGCGTTGACGGCGAGGGTGCCGACATCAAGGCCCTGTGCCGCGACGCCAGCGGTCGCCTGCTGGGTTACGCACTGACCGGCACCGCCGTGATGGAAAAACTTGCCCTCAACAAAGAACTTCCGCCACTGCTGGCGTAAATACCGGTCGTTCTGTCGGAATAAGCACGTTTTTCACCCTAGAAAGGTCGCCGCGAGACTGGCGGAGCGTGCGAGGGCATGCCATCCTCACTCCCGTCTGCCGCAGAGTAGAGCCTGCGGCGCTTTGGGCGTTGCTCCAACGATGAGCAGCACGGACATAACAACAAAAAACCGTCAAAGAGGCTTCACTTATGCGTAAACCAGAACTCGCAGCCGCCATCGCTGAAAAAGCGGATCTCACCAAAGAACAGGCCAACCGCGTCCTCAACGCCGTTCTCGAAGAAATCACTGGCGCCCTGCACCGCAAGGACAGCGTCACCCTGGTTGGCTTCGGCACCTTCCTGCAACGCCATCGCGGCGCCCGCACCGGCAAAAACCCGCAAACCGGTGAGCCGGTGAAAATCAAGGCGAGCAACACTGTCGCGTTCAAGCCGGGCAAATCGCTGAAAGACACTGTTAACGCGTAATGGCGTTGCCGTCTCGAAGGGGGCGGGGTGGTAGGAAAAATGGGCACGCCGACTGGATCGGGTGCCCATTTTTTGTTTAGGCTAGCAATCAATGGCTCTTTTTCTTTTCATCCAAATAGAAATTCAGATATTTCTTTGGTCTTTCTTGAAAGGCCCGTGCCTGACCGAACCCATAAGCCTCATCAAAGGCTTTGTAAGCCTCGGCCTTTTTTCCCAATTCGAGAAATACCATTCCGACGTTTATCAGTGGGCCGGTATCAATATCTGACTCTCGGCCATCAAGCGTCTTTTGTGCCCATGACTCAGCTGCTTGGAAATCGCCGCTGTCGAAGTGAAGGTTGAAGAAAGAACCTGTAACCCACGAGGATAAGGGCGCCCACTCAAGCTTTGGCTCAGGCAGTAAATCCCATGCCTGTTGGTACAGGACCTGCGCTTCAGTTTTTTTGTTTTGCTCATCGAGATCATTGCCCATCGCCATGACAGCCATGATTTTGTCTGCCAGTGTTGGATTTTCGTCTGCCAAGTCTTTCATACATAATCCTTACTAATATTTAGGCTTTTCTGCCGGGCCGATAAAGTCGCCGGGGTCTTTGTACCGGTCCGTCAGCAGTGCGCCTTTTGATCGGTTGTGGGAATAGTATTCCAGCTCATAGTTGTCAGGATCGCGCATCCAACCTCTCACCTCCTTGGTTTTAGCTCCGTGGTAACCACCTTTGCTGTTCCAATATTTAACAGCATCGGTTTTATGAGCCATATCAGCATCTTTGATCGAGTACCACTTTTTATCAGTGCTCTGGAACCGCATGTTTTTTCCGGAGCCAACTATTTTCCCTTCGGCTCTCATCCGCGCTATCACCGCTTTCCCTGTACGGCTGGCTTTGCCTGGTGTTCTACCCACGGAGTTCAGACGGCAGGACAAGCCGAGTGGGTCGATCCAACCGAACGGATTGGACGCGTACGCATAGAAATTCAAACCTCCGTGTAAACCTATCGGATCCGGCGTTGTAAACCGCCCCACATCCGGATCATAAAACCGGAACGTGTTGAAATGCAGCCCCGTCTCCCGGTCCAGATACTGCCCCTGAAACCGCAGGTTCTGCTCTTCAATGTAATAAGGCTCGCGCACTTCCTCCAGCGTGTTGCCCCACACCCGATAAGTCGCCTGCCAGACGCTGTGCCCATCGGCCTCGGTCAGTTGTTCGGGCAACCCGTTCAGGTCGTTGTGGTAGTAGCGAATCTTCTGCAACGGACCAGTACCGTCGACGCGGGCAAGGGGTTCATAGCCGTCATTGTCGTAAACATAAAGACTGGTCTGACTGTGCTTATGCTCCTGCAATAACCGCAGTCCGTCCCAGGTGAATCGAGTTTCTCCCAGCGGATAACCATCACTGCCATGCTCAGTTTTCTCGATGCGTCGACCCAGCGGGTCATAGGTCATCCTGACCACGCTGCCGTTTTCATTACGCACTTCGATCAGTCGGCTTTCGGCATCGTAGGCAAAACGTTGCAACCCGCGCTTGGCACTGCGCTTTTCAATCATCCGTCCAAACGCATCGTAGCGATAACGCTTGTCCTGATAAGTCAGCAGCTTGTTATGCACCACCAACCCGGCACCGGCCTGGGGACCGTCTAGCAAGTTGGCTGCGGCGTCGTAGGCGAAGGTTTCACGCTGGCCGTGCAGGCTGTCCTGGCTGGCGATGATGCGGCCGGTGGCGTCGTAGTGCAGCAACTGGCGGTGTTGCGCAGCGGGTTGTTGGTCGAGTTTGCCGATCAGGTTGTCGGCGGGGTCGTATTCAAACTGTTTTTGCGCCGCAGCGGGCAGCAAGGTTGACTGACTGGCGTGACGGCGCTGGCGTGAACGCAGGCGGCCGCTGCGGTCGTATTCGCTGCGGGTGCTGAGCTGGCCCTGGGTGCGCAGCACTTCGCGGTGCAGGCGGTCACGCTCGAAGTCGCTGATGACCTGGCCGTCCAGGTTGACCTGGTGCAGGTGGCCGCTGCCGTAGTACAGGCGGTTGAGCCAGCGGCCGTCCGGCAGTTGGGTTTGGATCAGGTTGCCAAGTTCGTCGTAGTGGTGTTGCAGGTTGCCTGCCGAACTCTGCTCGCAAAGCAGTTGGCCGAGGGCGTCGTAGGCAAAGCCCAGGGCTTGGGCGTTGCCCTGCGAATCGGTGAAGGTGACAGCCGTGAGCTGGTCCACCGCATCGTAGCTGTAATCGGTACGGCCATCGTCGGTGGTTTTGGCGATGAGCCGGCCAACCGCATCACGTTCCAGCCGATGAATGATGGGTGCGGGCGGCGTTTCGGGCACCAGGGCCAGCCCGTTTCCGTAAGGCGCCGGCACAGCAGTCACCGCCGTGACATTATCCAGCGGGTCATAGCTGTAGTGCTTGGCGCTGCCGTCGAGGTCTTGCTGTTCAGTCAGCCGATCCCCGGCGTCCCACGCAAAACGATAGCGTTCGCCGTTCTCGTTGATTAGCGCTTGCAGCCGTCCATAGCTGTCATAGCCGAACTGCACCTGCCGCCCATGTGCGTCGGTGCGTTGGCGCACTTGGCCACGGCGGTTGTGTTGGTAAAGCGTGGTGTGTCCGGCCGGGTCGGTGTAACCCACCAACTGACCGCTGACATCGCGCTGATAGTGCTCGGTGCGGCCGTCCGGCAGTTGGGTACTGAGCAAGCGCCCCTGAGCGTCGTAGATAAATTGAGTGCGCTCGCCAAGGGCGTCGGTGATGACCTGCAAATACCCCCGCTCGTCGTAGCTGAAGCGCGTTGGATAACCTGAGCAGTCGATGTGCTCGGCCAGTTGCCCGAACGGATTCCAGCGCAGTTTTTTGCTTTTGCCGGTGGCGTCAATAATTTCCACGGGCTGGCCATGAGCGTCATAGCGGTAGCGCGTGACGTTGCCCAGCGGATCGGTTTCGGCAATGCAATTGCCGCGCGGGTCGTAGCGATACTGCCAACTGTTATCGGCGGCGTCGGTTTCTACCAGCGGCAGCGCCCAGTGTTCCAGCCACAAAGTCGAGTCGCTGCGGCCCAGCGGGTCGGTCTCGTCTATCAGGTTGCCGCTTTCATCGTAGCTGTACTCATAGCGCCCACCCAGGGGGTCGGTGGCGCTGAGCAATTGGCGTTCGTCGTTCCACTCGAACAGCCAGGTCTGACCGAGGTTATCGCGGTACTGAATGATCTGGTGCTGAGTGTTCCAATGGCGAGTGCTGACGCGCTGCAAACCATCGGTGATGCGAGTGAGGCCAGCCTTCAAGTCATAGTCGAACTGGTAAGTGTCACCCTCATCGGTCCAGTGCCGAACCACGCGCCATTCCAAATCCTCAATCAAGGCCCATTCATAGAAGCAGCGCAACCCGGTGGGCAATTGATGCTCCACCATTCGCTGACCGATGTCGTAGGCAAAACGCCGTTGCACCTGGCCGGTTGCGTCACGCACCTCAGCCAGATTGCCGGCCGCGTCGTAGCCGTAACTGACGAGCACTTCGCGGCGTTGGTCGGGGTACAGGCGCTCAATCTGGGTCAGATGGTCTTGGTCACGTATCAGCTCAACCTGCACCAAGTCGAAAGTATCGCGCAGACGTACCAGGCGCCCTACTTCGTCATAGTCAATATGGATGCGGTTGTCGTTGCGATCGCCCAGTTGGCTCAGACGCAGCAGTGAGGGATTGGCCGGAGTGGGTTCGAACAAGCGGTAGAGGCCGTCGTCGCTTTCAATCAACAACTGCCCATTGAGGTGTCGCCGCACGGCGAGCCCTTCACCGGGGCTGAATACCGCGCCGCCCAACGGGATCGAACCCATGTCAATCGGGCGTCCCTGCTCGTCGGTATAGATCAGCGTCTCGCCGCCTTCGGGATGCGGACGGATCTCTACGCACACTTCATAGGGCACGCTCCAGCCAGCGCCAAACAGGCTGCCCGAGCGTTCGTCGCGGCTGTTGTAGAAGCGTTGCCAGTCGATCGGCAGGATGCCGGGTAAGACGAAGTCCAGCTCTTCGACGTCGCCCAGTACCTTCGCGCCTGTCGCCGCATGTACCGGATTCGACGAACCCATCGCCGCGTTGGCCATCGCCCCCATCGCACTGCTGACCGCCATCGAAGTGGCTCCGCCGATCAGCATGCACGGCAACTTGCTGAAGAACTTGCCCTTGCCACCCTTGAGCATCAACAACGCCGTGACCGCCAACCCCACCCCCGGGGTCTTGCCGCTGCGAATTTCCCGCACCACCACCGAACCACCGCCAATGGTCACGTTGGAAGAAATCAGGCCCGACGACACCACGGTTGCATCGCAGGTACTGCGATCACCGCTGCGCACCGCCGGCTGGCCGTTGACCGTGACCTTGTCCGACCCTTCGGCAAGAAACTGCGGCGGCATCGGTGGGTGCTTCATGCACACCACCAGGTCGAGCGGCTTGGGCACGGCGCCGGGCGCGGGAGTCGCAACCGTAGGGCGCCACATCTGCGAGAAGAAGCTCCCGGCCATGTCCAGGTAACTGGCTTCTGGCTCGGGCGCGGGCTCTTCTAACTCGGTCCCAGCTGGCGCGACATGGGAACTGATCGCCCCGGCGGCGCGGGCGGCGGGGATGTTGTTGGTCAGGGTGTTGGTGGAGCCGGTAAGAATATTGGCCTGCACCGTGGGCGGAAACAGCGCGTTGGCGAACGTGTCGCATAAATTCGTCAGGCCTTTGTCGGCCCCGGTCTTGCTCATGGCCAGGCCGACAATCGTGCCCACCACGGCACCCAGCAGGAAACAGCCAAGCCCACCGGTCGCAACGGTAATGCCAGTGGCGGCAACCACCGCAGCGGTTGCCACGGCGGTGATCGCGATATTGGCCGCTACCTCCAGCACCCCGCCAAGGATGTCCGCCATCATCGAGGTGTGGGAGAGCGCATCGCCCATCCGGGCAGCCCAGAGTGCATCAGACAAGGACTGCACTTCCGTGCCTGATTGAATTGAACGCACAACTTTCCATAGTCGCCGTGTCCTTGAGTGTCATGGCATACGCATCAGTGCTGTCTTCAACCGTTTTATCAGGGTGGGACTTTCCAGGCATGCCAGTGGGGTGATGTTGTCCAGTGCCGGAACCTTTTGCCCGATCCACCACAACCCCTCCTCAAGGCCCCGTTTCCCGCGCAGTATCACTGCCATGTCGAGATGGCCGCCCAAGGCCTTGGCCAGTTCACGCGCATCGTCGTCAAGGTAGTCTTCTTTATACAAGGCCACTGTGCTCTGCCAGTCCGCGTCACCCGGGTATTCGTTTTCCAGTCGTTCCATGTTCAAAAACCTGCAAAGGAGATCAAGTTGCTGCCGGTCGGGTTGCGTGCCGATGGCGCCAGGATTCCATCATAGCCGTTGGCCTTGGCCCAGTTGCCGATCTGATGGGTCTCGGTGTACTTCGAGCCGGTGATGCTTTTAAGGCTGACCCCTACCTGTTTGCGCACATCGGCGCGGGTCAGGTCCAAGACATTATTGAGCTGCACTTTCTTGCTGACCAACACCCGTTTGGACAGGTCGACCTTCCAGTGCGTGACCTCGCCCAGCGCGGTTTTCCGTGAGTTCGCGCCATACACCCCGCCGACGCCTTTGGTGGTGTAGCGGTGTGTGGACTCCACATTCCACTTGTGCGCCTGCCAAGTGGTCCCGATGCGCCCCGGTTCCTCGAACCGATACACGGTGCGACTGACCTTGCGCCCCTTGGGTGGGCTGGAGCATTTCATCAGGCCCAGCGGGTCAATCCAGCTCAGCGGGTTGGGCGCATATTGATAGAGATTCAGGCCGCCGGCCAGACCGATGGGGTCGGGTGTGGTGAAGCGTCCGATATCCGGGTCATAAAAGCGCAGAGTGTTGTAGTGCAGCCCCGTTTCCCGGTCCAGATACTGGCCCTGGAAGCGCAGGTTCTGTTCTTCGATGAAATAGGGTTCTCGGCTTTCCTCGACGGTATTGCCCCAGACTTCATAGCGCGCTTGCCACACCGTATGGCCGTCGCTCTCGGTGAGGCGTTCGGGCAAACCGTTGAGGTCGTTGTGGTAGTAGCGGATTTTTTGAAGGTCACCTGTGCCATCGATACGGGCCAGTGGTTCGTAGCCCTCGTCGGCATAGATATAGAGGCTGGTCTGCTGATTGCAGTGCTCCTGCACGAGTTGCAGCGCGTCCCAAGTGAAACGTGTCTGGCTCCGCTGCACACCGTTGCGGTCGTAGGTGGTCTTGGCGGTGCGCCGGCCCAGCGGGTCATAGGTCATGATGACCCAGGAACCGTCATCGTTGTGCACCTGTGCCAGCCGTTGCTCCGCGTCGTAGCTGAAGCGTTGGGTGCCGCGCCGAAGGCTGCGCTTTTCAACCATCCGGCCAAAACCGTCATAGCGGTAATGTTTGTCCTGGTAGGTCAGCAATCGGTTGTTGGCGACCTGTCCTGAGCCGTCCAGCAGGTTAGCCGCCGGGTCGTAGCGGAAGGCTTCCCGTTGGCCCAAGAGGTTGTCCTGGCTAGCCAGAATGCGGCCGGTAGCGTCGTAATGCAGCAATTGGCGGTGTGCCGCGCCGGGCTGGCTGTCGTAGCGTTCGACCAGTTGGTCGCTGTCGTCATAGCCCAAGCGTGTCTGCGCCGGTGGATGTAACAGCGAGTGGTCCGGTTGGCGGCGCTGGCGGACACGCAGACGTCCACTGCGGTCATATTCGCTACGCGTACTGATACGGCCCTGGGTGCGCAGCACTTCGCGGTGCAGACGGTCCCGCTCGAAGTCACTGATGACCTGCCCATCCAGGTTGACCTGATGCAAGTGCCCGCTACCGTAGCGCAGGCGGTTGAGCCAGCGGCCGTCGGGAAGTCGGGTCTGGGTCAGGTTGCCCAATTCGTCGTAGAGATGCTCCAGGCAACCGGCGGCGCTTTGTTCGAGGGTCAGCTGACCGAGGGCGTCATAACCGAAGCCCAGGGTTTGCTGCTCGCCATCGCGCCCTGTAAAGGTGATGGCTGTGACTTGGTCGAGTTCATCGTAGCGGTACGTCGTGCAACCATCTACGGTGCGCTTGGCGATCAGCCGGCCTGCTGCATCCCGCTCCAGATCATGAATGATGGCGGGCTCGGCGTCGGACGATGCGAGGGTTTCTACCTGGGTGACATTGTCCAGCGGGTCGTACGTGTACCGTTTTCGACAGCCGTCCAGGCGCTGTTCGAGGGTCAGGCGATCACCGTCGTCCCAGTCGAATCGGTAGTGCTCACCATTTTCGTTGGTCAGGCTGTGCAGGCGGCCATAGACGTCATGGCTCAACTCCACACGGCGGCCATGGGCGTCGATGCGCTGGCGCAACTGGCCGTTCGACGAATGCTCGAAGCGCGTGGTGTGGCCGGCAGGGTCGCTGTAGCCGATCAACTGGCCGCTGGCGTCACGCTGATAGTGCTCGCTGCGCCCATCGGGCAACTGCTTGCTGATCAGTCGGCCCTGATCGTCATAATTGAAGGTGGTGCGTTCCCCGAGCGCGTCGGTACTGGCCAGCAGCAAGCCTCGCTTGCAGTAGCTCAAACGGGTGGTAAGGCCCGTACAGTCGGTGTGCTCGCTCAATTGACCCAGTGGGGACCAGCGCAAGGTCTTGCGCTTGCCGCTGGCGTCGATGATCTCCCTGACTTGGCCGTGTCCGTCATAGTGATAGACCGTGCGGTTGCCCAGTGGGTCGGTTTCGCGAATGCAGTTGCCTCGCGAGTCGTAATCGTACTGCCAGGTATTGCCAGCGGCATCGGTCTCCGCCAGTGGCAGCGCCCAGTGCTCCAGCCACAAGGTCGATTCACTGCGCCCCAGGGGGTCGAGGGTCTCAGTCAGGTTGCCGGCATCGTCGTAGCTGAACTGATAATGCCCACCGAGAGGGTCGGTTGCGCCCAGCAGTTGGCTATCATCATTCCACCGGAAGGCCCAGGTTCGCCCCAGTGCATCGGTGGACGCGATGATCTGGTGTCGCTCATCCCAGTGTCGACTGCTGACGCGCGCCAGCCCGTCGGTGATACGGGTGATGCCTGTATCCAACGCATAGTCGAATGTGTAGGTGTTCCCGGCCTCCGTCCAATGCCGGACAACACGCCATTCAAGGTCGTCAACCTTGGCCCACTGATAGAAGCAACGAAGGCCGGTGGGCAATTGATGCTCGACCATGCGCTGCCCGGCATCATAGGCAAAACGGCGCTTCACGTGCCCGTCGGACTGGCGTACAGAGGCCAGGTCGCCACGGGCGTCGTAGGCGTAATGCATCAGTACTTCACGGTGTTGGTCGGGATACAGGCGTTCGATTCGGCTGACGCGATGGGGCCAAGTGTTGTCGTACGTCAGCTCGACCCTCACCAGGCCAAAGGTGTCACGCAGGCCCTGCAGGCGACCATCGTCGTCATAGTCGAGGTGGATTCGGTTGTCGTTGCGATCTCCCAGTTGGCTCAGGCGTAGCAACGATGCGTCCTGTGGCGCTGGATCGAATAGCCGGTACAAGCCGTCTGCGCTTTCGATCAGCCACTGGCCGCTCAAGTGACGCTTGACGCTGAGGCCTTCGCCAGCGCTGAACACGGCACCCCCCAAAGGGATCGAACCCATGTCGATACGTCGACCCTGCTCGTCGATGTACAACGCGTAGTCGCCCCCTTCAAGGTGAGGCAGCAGCTGCACGCTGACTTCATAGGGCACACTCCAGCCGGCACCAAACAAGCCATCGCGGCGTTCATCCCGGCTGTTGTAGAAGCGCTGCCAGTCGATGGGCATGATCCCGGGCAAGGCGAAATCCAGCTCCTCGGGGCCGCCCAGCACTTTGGCCCCCGTGCTCGCGTGCACCGGATTGGAAGAGCCCATGGCGGCGTTGGCCAGCGCGCCCATGGCCTGACTGACCACAAACGAGTTGACGCCTGCCAGCAGCATGCAGGGAAGATTGCTGAGGAACTTGCCTTTACCCCCCTTGAGCATCATCAGCGCGGTGACGGCCAGGCCAACGCCCGGCGTCTTGCCGCTGCGGATCTCGCGCACCACCACTGAGCCCCCGCCGATCGTCACATTGGGCGAAATCAGCCCCGACGACACCACGGTGGCGTCGCAGGTGCTCCGGTCACCGCTGCGTACCGCCGGTTGACCGTTGACCGTGACCTTTTCCGAGCCTTCGGCCAGAAACTGCGGCGGCATCGGCGGGTGTTTTGTGCAGGTCACCACGTCCAGCGGTTTAGGGACTGCACCGGGCGCTGGCGTGGCGACGGTGGGGCGCCACATTTGCGCAAAGAACCCTTTGGCCATGTCCAGGTAGCCGGGCTCTTCGCTGTGTTCCGGTGCTGGCGGCGTTGTTTCGGTTTCGGTGCCCGCAGGTGCAACGTGGGAGGGCACGACGCCGGCCGCGCGCGCAGCGGGCAAGGCGTTGATCAGTGTGTCGGTGGACCCGCTGAGGATTGTGGCCATGACCGAGGGAGGGAACAGCGCGTTGCCGATTCCCTCGCACATGGCGCTCAACCCCTTGTCGGCCCCGGTCTTGCTCATGGCGATGCCGACGATGACGCCGACTACCGCCCCCAGCACGCAGGCTCCCAGTCCACCGGTCGCGACGGTAATGCCGGTAGCCGCCACTACCGCAGCGGTTGCCAGCGCGGTAATCGCCACGTTAGCCGCCACTTCCAGCACGCCGCCGAGGATGTCCGCCATGACAGAGGTGTGGGATAGCCCATCGCCCAGGCGCGCAGCCCAGAGCAGTGCGTCAGACATGCAAAGGCCGCTTCACTGGGGGACGTCGAACACGAGCGAGCTCTTGATCGTCGACCAGTGCGCCGCCTCGGCGTCCCCAAGCTTGTCAGCCTTCACATAACTCAACGCAAGCATCTTGCGCGTACCCGGCAACACCAGCGCCAGTTGGTACTGGAACACCTTGTCATTGCCCTTATTGAACTGGCTGCGCAGCTCAATGCCTTCCACTTCTTGAGCCGCGCCCAGGCGCACGTCCACACCCGGTTGATAGCGCAAATCCTGCACCTGTTTTTCCAGGCGCTGGAGTTGGTCATTGAAGTTGCTGTGCAGGGTTTCACCCTCGGCGAGCAGGCTGCGGCTGACGATCAGGGACGTGCCCAATTCAGGGAACTTGAGGATATTGATCGTCGCGTCCTGCAACTCACTGGCGGGCAGCTGAAACTGAAATTCGTTGATCCGGTACGTCATGGCAAACAGGTCTCGTCAGGAACTTTTAGGCGCGGGGAACGCGGCTTTGATGTTGGCATCGATAGCGCCTTTCTGGCCTTGGCCATCGGGCGTGGCACCGGGGCCGCCGCCGTTGTTCAGGTGCAGCACGCCGCCGGTGTTGAACTCGGCGTCGCCGCTGGCGTAGAAGCTGATTTGCACGCCGGTGAGGTTGATCTGCCCGCTCGCATTCAACTCCAGGATGCTTTCACCGCAGACCAGGCGCAGGTTTTCGCCCACTTCGATGACGTAGCTCTGGCTGATGCTGTCGGTCTTGCGCTGGCCCACCGAGAGGATGTCTTCCTGCTTGACGATGCGCAGGCGGTTATTGCCGATGGTCACCGTCTCGTTATGCCCAATGCTCTTGTTGCGGTCATGCCCCACCGAATGGCTCTCATCCACCTCCACCACGATGTCCTGATTCCGCTCGGCATGGATATACAACTGCTCCATCCCCTTCTTGTCCTCCATGCGGATTTCATTGAAGTTGGCCGGCGTGCCGCCCTTGCTGGAGCGGCTTTTCATACCGCTCTGGGTCGCATTTTCCGGCAGGTCGTAAGGCACTGTCTGCTCGGCGTTGTACACGCGGCCGGTGATGATCGGCCGGTCCGGGTCACCTTCAAGGAAGCTCACAATCACTTCCTGGCCGATCCGTGGAATCTGCATCGAGCCCCAGTTCTTGCCGGCCCAGGATTGCGACACACGAATCCAGCACGAGCTGTTCTCGTTGGATTGGTCGTGACGGTCCCAGTAGAAGTGCACCTTCACGCGGCCGTACTGGTCGGTCCAGATTTCTTCGCCTTTGGGGCCGACCACCAGCGCGGTCTGCGGGCCTTTGACGATGGGCCGATGTGTGTTCGCCAGCGGGCGAAAGCTCTGTTGGGCGTCGATGCAGGTGAGGCTGCTTTCAAACTGCGCCGAACCCGAGCCGCCGCCGCTTTCCAGGCTTTCCTGGACGATGTAGTAGCGGCACCCGACGATCAGGTATTCGCGGTTCTGGTCCTGGCGGCTGAAGCCGGTGAGGCTGAACAAATGCCCCGAACCCAGGCCACGCGCATTGCCGCTGAACTCGATCTGCTCGTGCAGGGTTTGCAGGGCTTCGATGCGGGTGCGCGCATAGTGCTCGCCGTCTTCGCTTTGCACGTAGGTGCCGGGGTAGTCGTACAGCGGGTAGTCGCCGGCGGTGTGCGGGCGTGGCATGGCCGAGCGCACGTCGATGCTGGCGCTGGGGCGCTGGAAGTCGTAGTCGTTGAGCTCCAGCGAGCCTGGTTGCACTTCCTGCGCCAGGTGCCAGTTGTGCATGTGGTCGCGTTCGCGCTGCTGCTCGTCCTTGGGGTAGTACGGGATCGACGCGTAGCCGGGCACGGTAGTGTGGGCGCCATAGGCGTCGGCCAGCACCAGCACATGGCGGTCCTGTTCGTGGCGGAAGAAGTAGTAGATGCCTTCCTGCTCCATCAGGCGGCTGACGAAATCGAAGCTGGTCTCGCGGTACTGCACGCAGTATTCCCACTCGCGGTACGGCCGGCTCAGGGCGTCTTCGAAGTCGGAAAAACCCAGGTCACGAAACACCTGCTTGATGATCTGCGGGATGCTCAGGTTCTGGAA
This sequence comes from Pseudomonas sp. 58 R 12, assembly GCF_900005865.1. Lineage (NCBI taxonomy): Bacteria > Pseudomonadati > Pseudomonadota > Gammaproteobacteria > Pseudomonadales > Pseudomonadaceae > Pseudomonas > Pseudomonas sp. 58 R 12. The sequence continues at coordinate 502,300 of NZ_CVTP01000016.1, read as the reverse complement.
AATCCGGCAGTCCGAAGTGCGGCTGAGCAGCCACAGCCATGGGCGCAGCGTCACCTGGTAACTGGCGAACTGGCCCTGGTCGATGTTCTGGCTGCACCGCGCAACGATGCCGTGAAAATGCCGCTCACCGCCGTCCGCCAGTTGCAGGCCCACGCTCATGGGCTTGCCGAGCAACTGGTTGAGGTCGATGTTGGCGTCCAGGGACGTCAGTTGCAGCTCATAGTTGAACAGCCGCCCCAGCTCTTCGCCGCCGCCCATTTCATTGAGCAGCAGCACATCCGGCCCCAGGGGGCTGGTGATCTTGGCCAGGCGTGAGGCTTGGTTGAATAGCATTGGGCGTCCTGTAAAGGTCTTGATTACTGAAGGAACCGAATCCAATGTGGGAGCTGGCTTGCCTGCGATAGCAATTGAACATTCAACATTGATGTTGACTGATACACCGCTATCGCAGGCAAGCCAGCTCCCACATTTTGACCGTGTCCCGTCAGGTCAATCTGCGTCGCTGAAGTCGTAGTGCAATTCATTATCCCGGCTGCTGATCCGCACGCCCGCCAAAGCCTTGCTCTCAAGCATGCGCGTGAGGAATTCACGGCTCATGTCCGGCAGCAGGCTGTTGGTCAGGATGGTGTCGATCATGCGTCCGCCGCTTTCGGTCTCGGTGCAACGCGAGACGATCAGGTCGACCACCGCGTCGTCATAGTCGAAGGCGACTTTATGGGTGTTTTCCACGCGCTTCTTGATGCGGTCGAGTTGCAGGCGGGTGATCGCCTTGAGCATTTCGTCGCTCAGCGGGTAGTACGGAATCGTCACCAGGCGGCCGAGCAGCGCCGGCGGGAAAATCTCCAGCAGCGGCTGGCGCAGGGCCTTGGCGATTTCTTCCGGCTCCGGCACGTTTGCCGGGTCTTTGCACACCCGGGAAATCAGCTCGGTACCGGCGTTGGTGGTCAGCAGGATCAGGGTGTTCTTGAAGTCGATCACCCGGCCTTCGCCGTCTTCCATCACGCCCTTGTCGAACACCTGGAAGAAAATCTCATGCACGTCCGGGTGGGCTTTTTCCACCTCGTCCAGCAGCACCACACTGTAGGGTTTGCGCCGTACCGCTTCGGTCAGCACGCCGCCTTCGCCATAGCCGATATAGCCCGGTGGCGCGCCCTTGAGGGTCGACACGGTGTGGGCTTCCTGGAATTCGCTCATGTTAATGGTGATGACGTTCTGCTCACCCCCATACATGGCTTCGGCCAGTGCCAGCGCGGTTTCGGTCTTGCCCACGCCGGAGGTGCCGGCCAGCATGAATACGCCAATTGGCTTGCTCGGGTTGTCGAGGCCAGCGCGGGACGTCTGGATGCGCTTGGCGATCATCTGCAGGGCATGGTCCTGGCCGATGATGCGTTTTTTCAGGTGCTGGTCGAGGTTGAGCACCGTTTCCAGTTCGTTGCGCGCCATACGGCCGACCGGGATGCCAGTCCAGTCGGCGACCACCGAGGCCACGGCCTGGTAGTCCACGGTCGGCAGGATCAGCGGGGTTTCGCCTTGCAGTACGCTGAGGCGCTGTTGCAGGTCGACCAGTTGCTCGCGCAAGGCGTCGTCGCCACTGTCTACGGCGCCGGCTTTCTCGCGCAAAGTCGCGCGGGTAGCGAGCAGTTCGTCCACCAGGGTTTTCTCTTCGGCCCAGCGGCTTTCCAGCGTGGCGAGGCGCTCACGTTCAGCGCTCAGCAGCGCTTCGCTGTTGGTCTGGCGCGCACCAATCGCAATACCGATGGCATGCTCACGGGCGATGATTTGCAGCTCGGTTTCCAGCGCTTCGATGCGACGGCGGCTGTCGTCCACTTCCGCCGGCACCGCGTGCAGGCTGATGGCGACGCGTGCGCAGGCGGTGTCCAGCAGGCTCACGGATTTGTCCGGCAACTGACGCGCCGGGATGTAGCGGTGGGACAGCTTGACCGAGGCTTCCAGCGCCTCATCGAGGATCTGCACCTGATGGTGTTTCTCCATGGTCGAAGCCACGCCGCGCATCATCAGCAGCGCCTTGTCCTCTGACGGCTCGGCAACCTGCACTACCTGGAAGCGGCGGGTCAGGGCCGGGTCTTTCTCGATGTGCTTCTTGTACTCGGCCCAAGTTGTGGCGGCCACGGTACGCAAGGTGCCGCGCGCCAATGCAGGCTTGAGCAGATTGGCCGCATCGCCAGTGCCTGCAGCACCACCGGCACCCACCAACGTGTGGGCTTCGTCGATAAACAGGATGATCGGCTTGGGCGACGCCTGCACGTCCTCGATGACCTGGCGCAGGCGCTGTTCGAACTCGCCTTTCATGCTGGCGCCGGCTTGCAGCAGGCCCACGTCGAGGCTGCGCAGTTCCACGTCTTTGAGTGCAGGCGGCACGTCGCCGGCGACGATGCGCAGGGCGAAACCTTCGACCACGGCGGTCTTGCCCACGCCAGCTTCGCCAGTAAGGATTGGGTTGTTCTGGCGGCGGCGCATCAGGATGTCGACCAGTTGGCGGATCTCTTCGTCACGCCCCACGATAGGGTCAAGCTTGCCGCTGCGTGCCTGCTCGGTCAGGTCGACGGTGAAGCGTTTGAGCGCTTCCTGCTTGCCCATCGCGCTCGGCGCCATGGCACCGCTGGCTTCGCCCGGTACGGCGCCGGCATTGAAGCCATCGCTGGCGCTCAGGGCGTTTTCCGGTGAGTCACCGACGTATTCGTCAAAGCGTTCGCTCAGGGCTTCGGCCTTGATCTTGTCGAACTCCGACGACAGGCTCAGCAACGCATGGCGCAGGCTCGGCGTCTTCAAAATACCCAGCACCAGGTAACCGGTACGCACCTGGCTTTCGCCAAACATCAGGCTACCGTAGACCCAGCCGCGCTCCACGGCTTCTTCCACATGGGACGACAAGTCAGTGATCGAAGTCGAGCCGCGCGGCAGGCGGTCCAGGGCTTCGGTCAGGTCACGGGCCAGGCGTGCCGGTTCCAGGTTGAACTGGCGGATGATGCGATGCAGGTCCGAGTCCTGCAGTTGCAGCAATTGATGAAACCAGTGAGCCAGTTCCACATACGGGTTGCCCCGCAGCTTGCAGAACACGGTGGCGGCTTCGATGGCCTTGTAGGCCACGCTGTTGAGTTTGCCGAACAGTGCGGCGCGACTGATTTCACCCATGCTCTGGATTCCTTGAGGTGGTGGCCTGATCGGCGTAATGCCGGGCCAGGATTAGGTCGTTGGCGTCGTGCGCAGGGCTACCGAGCCAGGTGTTGAAGCCCAGGCGGAACTGGCCGTTGAGTTGCAGCGCCGGGACTTCGGGTTGTTGCAAAACCAGGTTCAGGTCCCAGTCCAATTCATGGCCCAGGTACTCGGCCACCCACGCCACCAGCTCGTTGAACGGCTGATGGCCGGGCAGCATGCCCATGTAGTCATCCAGCTTGAGCGGACCCAGGCGGATACGGAATTTGTGCTGGCGGTCCCACACGAAGCTGCCCAGGCAAAAGTCCACACCCAGCCTGTTGGCGCTCACGCCCACGCGGCTGCGTTCGGGCAATTCCAGCCATTGGCCGACGTATTCTTCTATCTCCACCGGCAGGCCGAAATACTCGCCGAGGATCGCCTTCAAACCGTCCGGGTAACGGGTTTGCGCCGATAGGTGGCCGCTGTAATGCAGCTTCGCGGTATCAGGGATGAGTCCCTGATTGAGCAGGCTCGGCATCCCACGACCGCTCAAGGCCGCCAGGCGTGCAGACCAGTAATCATCGTCCGGGCGGTCGTGGCTGACCGTCGGCCGTGCCTCGGCCCAGGCCCGGTAAAACAGGCTCAGCAGGCGATGGTGGAACACATCCAAAAACTGCTTGCTGGTGCTGTCAGCGTTGTTGCGCTGGCGTTCGCGTACGTATTCGGTGATATGCAGCGGCAACGGGCCGTTGGGGCCGCCGAGGCCAAAGAAGAATTGCTCCAGTCGCGCCGGCTTGCCATCGCCACCCGGATCGACCGAGGCCAGTGTGGCCGGGGCGAAGGTGCAATCAGCCTGCTGGCCCAGGCGCAACGGGTCATCCGCCAGGCGCAGGGAATGGCCCAGGCGCGGCAGCTCGGGCGATTCACACTCGATACGCCGCAGCGCCTGGAAGAAATCGTATTCCCAGGGCGCCTGATGCATCGCATCCAGGGTACTCACAGGGTCGGACGACGTCCGGGCTTGGCTTTCCATCGCATGATCTCGCCGCGTTCGGTGGTACGGATCACCGTCTCGGTAAAACTGTTGATCGACACGTAGCGTGCCAGGAAGCGTTCCAGTACTGCACCCAGCAGGAACACGCCGGTGCCGCGAAACGCGTTTTCATCAAATTCCAGGGTGATTTCCAGGCCTCGCCCAAACACAATCGGGCCGGGCATGGGCAGGCGTCGGGTCACGGCTTTGCTGCTGACTTCGCGCAGGCCTTCGATCTGCAATTGCAGGGCTGCGTCGTTGCTGTCGCCATACAGGCGCAGCAGTTCGCGCAAGGCCGCCGCGCCTTGGCCCTGTTCGCTCAGGGACAGATAGTTGAGCGAGAGTTGGCTGATCAGGCGCCAGGCCTTGGCGTCATGGGCATGGCTGGCGCGAGGGCGGCTTGGGCCTGCCACACACCGCACGGACAACACTGGGGCGCTGTCGGCCAGGGTGAAGTCGGTCTTGCCGTTGCCCACGCTCATGAACAACGGCAAATCGCGGTTGGTGCACAGCGCCGTCACGCCGAGTTGGCGCAGGTCATGGCGGTACGGCGACTGCCGGCTGTCCACCAGGCTGACAAAGGTTTCGCTGCCCACGTACGTGGAGCGCGGGCCGTTGCGGCGCTGGTCGCTGGACAGCACGCGCGGCTCACGGCGCACCGTGTAATAGGCCTGGTCGCGGCCGTAGCGGGATGGATCGCGTACCGCGTAGAACGGCAAAAACGGCTGTTCCGGCCCGGTGCCGTGGCCGGTGATGCCGCTCAAGGAGTGAATCTCGAAATCCATCGGACGCGTGCGGTCAGCGATCACATGGTGTTCGTTGACGCGGTCAGACAGGTGAATACGGTCCACCCGTTTCGGGAACAGGTTGATCGCCGGGGTGCAAAACGGCAGGAACTGCGCCGCGCCGACGCTGCCTTCCAGGCTCGGTTCGTGGCGGTCAAACAGTACGATCAGTTCCAGCTCCTGGCCGTCGCAGCGCTTGACCGCACGGCTCAGTTCGGCGAATTCGACGAACAGGAAGCGATGGGGCAGGGCGAAGTATTCCTGCAACAGGCGATAGCCCTGGAACGCGCGGGCAACCACCGGCATGGCCGCGTCGGCATCGTCAAAACCACGGGAACGCAGCGCGTCTGGCGGCAGGCGCTCGACCCAATCGCCACCGGGTTTGCGCGCGAACACCGCGCAGGCGTTGCCCAGCAACTGTTCGTAAAGGCGAAACGGTTGCTCATCGGCACCGCTGAGGTACAGCGGCAGGTTATCCAGGTCGAGGCTGTTGAACGGCAACTCGGCGCCGGTGCGCAGGGTCAGGCGTAAGCCCGCTTTGGCCTTCGGCTCGCTCGCAGCCAGGCGCCCGAGCACGGCGGCGGGGTTGCCGAAGTACTCGGCGTTGCTCACCTGCAACGGCCACAACGTCACCGGGTGGGCGGTGCGGTACTCGCAGCAAGTCTGGGTTTCACGGCCCAGCGCGGCACGCAATACCGTGTCGCGGGGCAAGGGGAAACCGCTGGCCAGCGAGCCTTCGTCCGGGTCGGTCTGCAATTGCACCACGGTCATCGACGGCGTCGGTGCCAGGTAGTGCGGGTAGGCGATTTCCAGCAGGTTATGCGTGAAGGTCGGGTACTCGGCGTCGAGCTTGAGCTGCACGCGGGCCGTGAGGTAGGCAAAGCCTTCGAGCAAGCGTTCGACGTACGGGTCGGCGCAGTCCATACCGGACAGGGTCAGCCGACTGGCGATCTTCGGGTATTCCTTGGCGAACTCGGCGGCGCTTTCGCGCACGTGGTGCAGTTCCTGGTTGTACAGCTCCAGCAGGCGCGGGTTCATGGGCGTCTCCGCTGGTCGGCGTTGACCACACGTACATGGCCGGACTCCAGGTCCAGGTCGGTTTGCAGCAACAGGCGCAACGGCACCGGCTGCGCCCACAGGTCGCCTTCGATCTCGAAACTCAGCGCGTTGTGGTTCATCTCGCCATGGCCGACGCGGGCTTTGACGCGCAGGGTGTGGCGCAGAATGCGTGGCTCAAAAGTGGCAATAGCCTGGTAGATCAAGGCTTCAAGCGCCTTGATGTCCACGCTGGAAACGCTGTTGCCCGCGAGCGCCGGCAGGCCGTAATTGACCACCGAGGTACCGGCCGGGGTGTGCAGCGTGGCGTCGGCATCCAGCAACGACGTGGTGTTGAGCAGCCACGCCAGGTCGCGCAGCACCGAGGCTTTTAATTGGGTCAGGGACAGCACGCGTTTGTCGGCGCTTTCCTTGGGGTTGGTTGGGTCGTCGTCAGTCAGCCGGTCCAGCAGGGACGGTTGCAGACGGTCGCGGGAAGCGATTTCAGTTACCACCAAAGCAGCTCCACGGACGGGTTGTGAGGGGACGGTTTTTCAGCGGGGCGGATGCTTGTGGCCATGGCGCGAAGCCATGGCCACAAGGGCTATCAGCGCTTGGTGTTGGAACGGATGTTCCAGCCAAACTTGATCGCGCCGCCGTCTTTGGTGCCGTCGGCTTTCTGCGGCTGGTAATCAACCATCACTTGGGCGAAGTTCAGGGTGACGTTTTCGGTCAGGCGGTCATCGGTGCCCGAACCGCCGGTGCTCAGCGAGGTGACCAGCACTTCTTCCAGGTTGATCACCATGTACTCGACCTGGCTTTCGCCGCCGGCCTTGCGCACGGTCAGCTTGACCTTGTCGATGTGCTTGCCGCTGGCGCAGTGCATCATCAGGTTCGGCGAAGCCTTGTCGACGTACTTGGTCAGCGACAGGTCCTGGATATTCACCTTGCCCGCGCCGCCGCCACCGCCAACGTGCATGTTGCCGGACTGGGCCATGCCCCAGCTCCAGTTCAGTACGTCGATTTCGTCCTTGTGGGCCTTGTCCATGGACTCGCCCTTGATGTCGCCGATCTTGATGAAAATATCAACAGCCATGTTTTCTCCCTGTGTGGCCCAAGCCACGAAATTTGGTTAAGCCCAATGGGGCTTTGCTTTTCTGTGGGAGCTGGCTTGCCTGCGATTGCATCACCGCGGTCTGACTGGCAGACCGCGTCGCCTGCATCGCGGGCAAGCCCGGCTCCCACAGAGGAGCCGGTTCATGAGTTAGTTAGGCGCTTTTAGCGGAAGGCAGCTTCGATACCAGGCGCAGCGACACGGTCAGCCCTTCGAGCTGGTAGTGGGGGCGCAGATAGAACTTGGAGTTGTAGTACCCCGGGTTGCCTTCCACTTCTTCCACGATCACTTCGGCGGCAGCCAATGGGTGCTGGGCCTTGGTGGTTTCGGTGGAGTGCGCCGGGTCACCGTCCACGTAGTTGAGGATCCAGTCCTGCAACCAGCGTTGCATCTCGTCCTTCTCTTTGAAGGAGCCGATCTTGTCGCGCACGATGCACTTCAAGTAGTGAGCGAAACGGCAGGTGGCGAACAGGTACGGCAGGCGCGCGGCCAGGTTGGCGTTGGCGGTGGCGTCCGGATCGTCGTATTCGGCCGGTTTCTGCAACGATTGCGCGCCAATGAACGCGGCGAAGTCGGTGTTTTTCTTGTGCAGCAGCGGCATGAAGCCGTTCTTCGCCAGTTCCGCTTCACGGCGGTCGCTGATCGCGATTTCGGTTGGGCACTTCATGTCCACGCCACCGTCATCGGTCGGGAACGTGTGGGCCGGCAGGTTTTCCACTTCGCCGCCGGACTCGATGCCACGGATGCGCGAGCACCAGCCGTAATGTTTGAACGAACGGTTGATGTTCACCGCCATCGCGTACGCGGCGTTGGCCCAGGTGTACTTGGAGCTGTCGGCACCGTCGGTGTTTTCTTCGAAAGCAAAGGCTTCCACCGGGTCGGTCTTGGCACCATACGGTAGGCGTGCCAGGAAGCGCGGCATGGTCAGGCCGATGTAGCGCGAGTCTTCCGATTCACGCAGCGAGCGCCAGCCCGCGTATTCCGGGGTGGTGAAGATCTTGGTCAGGTCGCGCGGGTTCGACAGTTCCTGCCACGAGCCCATGCCCATCACGGTCGGCGAAGCCGCAGCGATGAAAGGGGAGTGCATGGCGGCGCAGACTTTCGACAGCTCGCCCAGCAGCTCTACGTCGGGAGGCGACTGGTCGAAGTAGTAGTCGCCCACCAGGCAACCGTACGGTTCGCCGCCGAACTGGCCGTATTCTTCTTCGTACATCTTCTTGAAGATCGGGCTCTGGTCCCACGCGGTGCCCTTGAATTTCTTCAGGGTCTTGTGCAATTCGGGCTTGGAGATGTTGAGCACGCGGATCTTGAGCTGCTCATCGCTCTCGGTGTTGTTGACCAGGTAGTGCAGGCCACGCCAGGCGCTTTCCAGCTGCTGGAAATCCTGATGGTGGATGATCTGGTTGACCTGGGCGGTCAGCTTGGCGTCGATGGCGGCGATGATCGATTCGATCGACTTGATCGCGTCATTGGACACCAGGTCGGTTTGCGCCAGGGCCTGTTCGGCCAGGGTGCGCACGGCCGTTTCGACGGCTTCGCGGGCACGCTCGGTCTTTGGCTTGAATTCCTGCAGCAGCAGGTTCGCGAACTCGCTGGCTTCTTCGGTCTGGGTACCCAGGATCTGGGAGCTTTCGCGGGCGGTATTGTCAGTCATGATTACTGGTCCCCTGCAGGCTTAGGCGCGCTGGCAAGTGCCTGAAGCAATGCCGGGTCCTTGATCGCCTTCATGATGATTTCTTCAGCGCCGGTCTTGCCGTCCATGTAGGTCAGCAGGTTGGCCAGCTGGGTGCGGGCTTCGAGCAGTTGGTTCAGCGAGTCGACCTTGCGTGCCACGGCGGCCGGGCTGAAGTCGTCCATGCTTTCGAAGGTGATGTCCAGGCTCAGGTTGCCTTCGCCGGTCAGCTCGTTCGGTACGTGGAAGGCCACGCGCGGCTGCATGGCCTTGAGGCGTGAGTCGAAGTTGTCGACGTCCACTTCAAGGAACTTGCGGTCAGCCACCGCCGCCAAAGGCTCGGCAGGCTTGCCGGCGAGGTCGGCCATCACACCCATCACGAAGGGCAGCTGGACCTTTTTCTCGGCGCCGTAAAGCTCGACGTCGTACTCGATCTGCACTCGAGGCGCGCGGTTGCGCGCGATGAATTTCTGAGAACTTTGCTTCGCCACGTTGCTGCTCCTGGTCGCTTGAGCGACGGTGTTGTTACTGGACTGCCGGGCGGCTTACTCGCCGTCCGGGCCGCGCAGGTTTTCAAATTGGGACATGCCGTCGGGAATCAGATTGCGCACGATGGCCGCGAAGTCGGCGTGCACCAGATGCTTCGCCCGGTTCAACAGCACCGGCAACGGGCTCGAAGGCTCGTGCCGGGTGTAGTACGCAAGGATCTTGTCGAGGCTGCGCAACACATCGTCGCGGTTGGCGATATCGCCAGCGGGGCGCGGTGCTGCGGGGGCGGCGGCGAAGTCGACCGAGGGGGCATTGTCGTCACTGACGGCCTCGGGTTCGCTGCTGCTGTCGGCGCCAGGCACCGCTTGATTGAGTATCTGCAACGCCTGTTTAAGCGGCTGCTTCAAGGCACTGAGGTCCATGCCCTGGGCGGAACCGACCTGATCATTGACTTGCTGTTCGATGGCTTCGCACGCCGCACGCGCTGCAATCAGGGCGTCACGGGTGGCTTGCAGTTGCTCGGGGTCGCTGTCGAGGAACGCGGCGGTGAGTTGCTGGGCGCCGAGTTGTTCATCGGGGAAACTCAGCAGGCCGCTGGCGTTGAGCGCAGCGCGCAGGCTCACGGGGCCGAAAGTGCGTGAACGCGTGAGGATGCTTTCGCGCAGCAGGCGAATGTTGGTGTCGCAGGTCAAGCCGGTGAGGGCGTTGATGCGCACAGTGGGGTCGTTATCGTCGTCGGCATCCAGACGCGGGTGCAGGTCGGCCCAGTAGTCGCGCAGCAACGCGTTGATCAGTGTCAGGGCTTCGGCTAAGCCAGCCACGCCCTGCAGGGCGAGGGAGCTTTGCAGCAGGAAATGGGTGATGCGCAGGTCTTTGCTGCGCGCCAGCAAGTCGAGGCTTTGCTGCTGGATGCTGCGCCATTCCGGCGGTTCAGCGGGCAGGGTGGAGTCGCCCATGCTGCGCTCGGGTTGGCCCTTGGCATCACGCTCCAATTGCAAAAATTGCGCGTCATATTCCATGTCTTCGCCACACGGCGAAGTCGTAGAAACGGCGGTGAGCAGCAACGGCACATCCACTGAAATCGATCTCCCTATCAGCCCGTTAGATGACGGGCAATTCATGCGTTAGTTGCGCGAGGAACTTTGCATGTTTTCTTGGTCATATAGGCGCACTGCTATTAATGTGCCATTACTGGTATTCAAGAAGTTGTGCATTTTTGGTGTAGTACTTATGCCTTGTCAAGGTAAGCTATTCGCCCTCTGTGACAGATGTGCGGTGCTTAACAACCTGGGCGACTGGTGGGTCGAACGACGCACCGGGGCAGGATTTTTGTCACAGAGCCCAGTTAAGATCAGCGATCATGCTGGCATTGGCAGGTTATAGGGTCGGTTGCTCGACCTGATGAGGATATCCCGGAGGCGCAGTTCCGGGAATCGACCGCGCGCGAAGTATCAGCAAGGAGGCAAGATGTCGCTGTGTTTGACTATCACTAGTTATCACAAGATTACCCCTGGGCAATGCTCCGAAAAGTCCATGAACCAGGGCGCGATTGCTATCGGCCGCAGCTCGGAAAATGACTGGATCCTGCCTGACCCTGAGCGCCTGGTTTCCTCGCAACACTGTGTTATTCAATACAAAGACGGCCGTTATTACCTAACCGATAACAGCACTAATGGTGTGGAGTTGGTTAAAGCGGGTGTTCGTATGCGCCGGGGTAACAGCGAGCCGCTGCAAGATGGTGAGTTGATCCGTATCGGCGATTACGAGATCCAGGCACGTATCGATTTCAACGTGCAGGCCGTCGAGAGCCAGCCGTTTGCCGGTGATTCGCCGAACAGCTTTGAAGCGCTGCTGGGCGCCGTGGTGAGCACGCCCACGCCAATCCCAGCACCGGTTATCGCGCCCCAGTTCCAGGGCGCTTCGTCGATGGACACCCTGCCGGACCTGTTTGACTTCCTCAGCCCCACCGCCGTGCCGCCGCCGACCGTGGCGGATCACGTGCCTTCTGAACAGCATGACTTCCGCCCGCCGACGCCCGTCACCGTGCCAGTGGTCGAGAAACCTGTGGTGTCAGGTTCGGTGATTCCTGAGGATTGGGACCTGCTTGGCGATGCGCCGGCGCCGGTGGTCAGCGCACCACCCACTCCACCGCCCGCGCCGGCGATCCAGCCGCCACCCGTGGTCGAGCCTGTGCGCCCAGTGGCAGACAGCCAACAACCCGATCTCCTGCAAGCCTTCCTGCGCGGTGCTGGTCTCGATCAACTGAGCCTCGATAAAACCCAGGCGCAAGCCCAGATGGAAAGCATCGGCCGCAGCTACCGTCTGATGGTCGAAGGCCTGATCGACGTGTTGCGTGCCCGCGCCAGCCTGAAGGGCGAGTTCCGCATGCAGCAGACGATGATCCAGCCTGCAGAAAACAATCCGTTGAAATTCGCCCCGAATGCCGACGAAGCGTTGCTGCTTTTGCTGCGTCACGGTAACCAGGCGTTCATGGCACCGGACCTCGCCGTACGCGACAGTTTCAACGACCTGCGTGCCCACCAACTGGCGGTGATGGCCGGCGTGGAGGCGGCGATCAAGCACCTGCTCAGCCGTTTTGAACCCGCGCAATTGGAAGAACGCATGGGCAAGCCCGGCGGGCTGTCGAGCATTTTCAACGGCTCGCGCCAGGCCCAGTACTGGCAGCAGTTCACCGAGCTCTACAGCAATATTTCCCGCGAGGCCCAGGAAGATTTCCAGGACCTGTTCGGCCGCGAATTCAGCCGGGCCTACGAAGAACACAGCGCACGACAGCGTCGCTAAACCCGCGCCGCAACACATGGATTAACGGATAGCTAAGTACGTCATTGAGGACGCAGGATGATTCCCAGGTTTTTACTCGCAGTCGCCACCTTGCTACTGCTGACGGCGTGTGCCAAAGACGCCGCGAAACCCGAAGCGGTGGCAGAAGCAGAGGCCGATACAGCTGCTGTCGAGCTGCACTTCCACGCGATCAACGGGCTTAACCCCGGCGCCAACGGCCAGGCCGCCCCGGTGCGGGTGCGTATTTTCGAGCTGAAAAACGCCGCCACCTTCGCACGCGCCGATTACTTCGCCCTGGCGGATCGCGCGCAATCCACCCTCGGCCTGGACCTGCTGGACCAGGACGAAGTGATGGTGCAGCCCGGCGAGCAACTGAGCATCCAGCGCGACCTCGACCCGTCCACGCGCCAGATCGGGCTGTTGGTGGGCTATCGAGAGTTGGACCGCGCGCAATGGCGCACGGTGATCAACGTGCCCGCGCGCCAGTACACCGAATACCAGATCAGCCTCGATGTACGTGCCGTGCGCGCCGACGTCGTGGTCTCCCCATCCAGCCCTGCCCAATAAGAAGCAATCGGAGCCCCCATGTCCTGGAACAATCGCGTGGTCTGGTCGGAAGGCATGTTCATTGGAACGCAGCACTTCCAACAGCATGACCGTTACCTGGAAAACCTGATCGACGCCCGCAGCCGCCCGTTGTCCGCAGGCGCCTGGGGTTTTTCCGAGTTGCTGATCGATCAGGGCCTGCTGGCCCAGGGCAAACTGGCAATCGTCTCGGCGCGCGGCCTGTTGCCCGACGGTACGCCCTTCAACATCCCCCATGATGACCTCGCGCCGAGCCCGCTGAATATCGACGACAACCTGCGCGACGGCCTGGTGTACCTGGCCTTGCCGCTCAAGCGCGCCGGCGCCCGCGATACCGTGGACGAAGGCGAGGCCCTGGAAGCCGCGCGTTATGTGAGCCAGGTGCGGGAAGTACGTGACGACAACGCCCCCTTCGAAAACCGTGCGCCAGTGGCTGTCGGCTCTCGCGCCCTGCGCCTGTTGACCGCCCAGGATGGCGTCAGCGATTACGCCGCTATCGGCCTGGTGCGCATCAAGGAAAAACGCGTCGACCGTGCGCTGGTGCTCGACGACACTTACATCCCGCCCGTACTGGACGTGGCCGCAAGCAAACCGCTGACGGCGTTTCGCAGCGAGCTGCTCGGCCTGCTGCACCAGCGCGGCGAAGCCCTGGCCGGCCGCGTAGTTGCCTCGGGCGCGGGTGGTGCTTCGGAGATTGCCGATTTCATGCTGCTGCAATTGGTCAACCGGGCCCAACCGCTGATCCAGCATTTGAGCCAGTTGAGCCCGCTGCATCCTGAACGCTTCTTCAGTGAATTGGTCAGCCTGGCCGGCGAGTTTTCGACGTTCTCGACCTCGGGCCGGCGCCCTCAGGAATACCCGCACTACCAGCACGACGACCTGGTGCTGAGCTTCGCCCCGGTCATGGCCGCGCTGCGTGAAGCGCTGTCGATGCTGATCGACAGCAAGGCCACGCCGATCCCGATTGTGGAGAAAGCCTATGGCATCCACGTGGCGATGCTGGCCGACAAAACCCTGATCGACAGCGCCAGCTTCATCCTGGTGGTGCGCGCCGATGTGCCCGGCGAAACCCTGCGTGCGCGCTTCGGCCAGCAGAGCAAAGTCGGTTCGGTGGAGCACATCCGCGACATGGTCAACCTGCAACTGCCGGGCATTGGCCTGCTGCCGTTGCCGGTGGCGCCTCGCCAACTGCCGTACCACGCAGGCTCGACGTATTACGAGCTGGATCGTGGCAGCGAGCATTGGCAACAGCTGAGCAATTCCGGCGGTTTCGCTTTCCACATCGCCGGGCAGTTCCCGGGCTTGAACCTGGCCTTCTGGGCGATCCGAGGATAATCCGCGATGCATCCCAATGATGATGACCGCACCCAGTTCATGCCGCGCCCCGGTGGCCGCGCGCCGGAGCCTGTGCGTGCTGAACCCTCGCCGCTGGCGATGCCGGCTGCGCCGATGCTCACTGGCAAGAGCCAGGGCCTCAACCCGCTGGAAAGCGCCGCCGGCCCTTTGCTCGCCTTGCTGACGCGCCTGCGCAACACCATCGCCCACCCGGCGCCGGCCAGCCTGCGCGCGCAGTTGCTGGCCTACCTGCGCCAGTTCGAAGAGCGCGCAGAGGCGGCCGGCATCGCCCGCAACGAAGTGCTGTTGGCGCGTTACGCGTTGTGCACCGCCCTTGATGAAGCGGTGTTGAGCACGCCTTGGGGCAGCACCAGTGATTGGGGCAAGCAAAGCCTGTTGATCACCGTGCATAACGAAGCCTGGGGCGGGGAAAAAGTCTTCCAGTTGCTTGATCACTGCCTGCAAAGCCCACGGGAGCGCCTGTATCTGCTGGAGCTGTTATACCTGTGCATGTGCCTGGGTTTCGAAGGCCGCTACCGCGTGATGAACGACGGTCGCAGCCATTTGGAAACCCTGCGTGAACGCACCGCCGCCGCTATCCGCAGCGCCCGTGGCGAACATGAGCGCGAGCTGTCGCCGCACTGGCGCGGCGTGACCGTGGCACGGGATCGCCTGGCGCAATTCATGCCGCCGTGGATCGCCGTGGCCATCGGCGTCGCGCTGTTGCTGGCGTTGCTGTTTGGCCTGCGCCTCAAGCTCGCTTCGGATGCCGAGCCGGTGTTCAAGAATATCCATGCACTGGGCGAAATCCCGGTGCAGGCCATCGACCGTCCCGTGGCACAGCCGAAAGTGATCGAACGCCCGCGCCTGGCTGGCTTCCTGGTGGAAGACATCAAGGCCGGCCGCGTTGCCGTTGAAGATGCCGTTGACCGTTCCGTGGTGACCATCCGTGGCGATGAACTGTTTGCGTCCGCCAGCTCAAGCATCGTGGATGACTACCAGCCGCTGATGCTGCGCATCGCCGACGCCATCCGCAAGGTCAAGGGCCAGGTGCGCGTTACCGGGCACAGCGACAACCGCCCGATTGCCACGCTGCGCTTCCCGTCCAACTGGGCGTTGTCCGAAGCACGGGCCAAGTCAGTGCTGCAGATCCTCGCGGCCAAGACCGGCCAGGCGGATCGCTTCAGCGCCGAGGGCCGAAGCGACACCGAGCCGGTAGCCACCAACGCTACAGCCGAAGGCCGCGCCCGTAATCGTCGGGTTGAAATCACCGTATTGGCGGAGGGCGTCGAGTGAAGGCGTTTTTCAGTTTTATGATTCGCTGGGTGATCCCCGTGCTGGGCCTGATCGCCCTGAGTTTGATCATCTGGTTTGTCGGGCCGTTGCTCGACGTGCTGGTGCCGGAAGGGCGCCGTTGGGCGCTGATCATCCTGGTGTTTGCGCTGTGGATTGCCTACCGCGTGTTCCGCATCATCCAGGCCCGCCGCCAGGCCGCCGAAGTGATGCGCAGCCTGGCCGCCGAAACCCCGGCCGACCCCAACAGCGTCGCCACGGCCGAAGAACTCACCACCTTGCGCCAGCGCATGGACGAAGCGCTGACGCTGCTGAAAAAGGCCAAGCTCGGTGGCGATGAGCGCCGCAATCTTTACGAGCTGCCATGGTACGTAATCATCGGCCCACCGGGTTCGGGCAAGACCACCGCGCTGGTCAATTCCGGGCTGCATTTCCCATTGGCCGCGCAGTTGGGCGCGGGTGCCGTGCGTGGTGTTGGTGGTACACGTAACTGCGACTGGTGGTTTACCGACCAGGCCGTGTTGCTCGACACCGCTGGGCGCTACACCACCCAGGACAGCAACTCCACGGTGGATAAAGCCGCGTGGCTGGGCTTCCTCGACCTGCTGAAAAAGCAGCGCTCGCGTCGGCCTATCGATGGCGCTTTTATCGCCATCAGCCTGTCGGACTTGCTGCTGGGCACCGATGCTGAACGTGCCGCCCACGCCGCGGCCATCCGCCTGCGTATCCAGGAGCTGTACACCCAACTGGGCGTGCGTTTCCCGATCTACCTGATGCTCACCAAGCTCGACCTGGTGCCGGGCTTCATGGAGTTCTTCGACAACCTGAGCAAGGAAGACCGCGCCCAGGTGTGGGGCATGACCTTTGCCCTGGACGATGGCAAGAACAGTGACAGCCCGCTAGCGCACCTGCAGAGCGAATTCGCCGGCCTGGAACAGCGCCTCAACGAACGCCTGGTCGAACGCCTGCAACAGGAACGTGACCCAGCGCGGCGCGACCTGATCTACGGTTTCCCGCAGCAGTTCGGCGCGTTGAAGGATTGCCTGCAAAGCTTCCTCGAAGGCGTGTTCAAGCCCAATGCGTTTGAAGAGCGCGTGTTGCTGCGCGGGGTGTATTTCACCAGTGGTACCCAGGAAGGCAGCCCGATTGATCGCTTGATCGGCGCGATGGCCCAGAGCATGAATCTGGACCGCCAACACCTGGCACGCCAGAGCGGCACCGGCCGCAGTTACTTCATCGAAAAACTCTTCACCGCCGTGGCGTTTGCCGAGCGTGGCCTGGTGGGGGTGAACCCCAAGGTCGAGCGGCGGCGCAAGTGGATTGCTCGTGGTGTCCTCGCCGCCACCGTTGCGTTGGTGGTGGTGGTCAGCAGCCTGTGGTGGGTGAGTTATCGCGCCAACCAGGCGTATATCGCCCAGGTCGACCAAAAGGTCGCGCCGCTGGGCCAGACCGTCCAGAACCTGAGCCCGGCGCAGCGCGAAGTGCTCGCCGTGCTGCCGTTGCTCAACGCCGTGAAGAACCTGGCAGGCGACTCGCCGAGCTGGTCCGAAGGCCTGGGGCTGTACCAAGGCGACATGCTCGAAGCCGAATCCGCCAGCGTCTACCGCAAGCTGTTGATCGCCGTGTTCGCGCCACGCCTGGTGACGCGTATCGAAGAGCAACTGCACGGCGGCGGCAATTCCGACTTCCTCTACGAAGGCCTCAAGGCCTACCTGATGCTCGCTGACACCGAGCATTACGACCCGGACTTCATCAAGGCCTGGATCGCCCTCGACTGGGACCGCAACCTGCCGCGCGACCTGCCGGCTGATCAGCGCCAAGCATTGGCCGGGCACTTGCAGTCGTTGTTCGAGCGCCATCCGCCAAGCGCGCGCCTCGACCCACGTTTGATTGATGACCTGCGCCGCCAGTTGCAACAACTGCCGGTGGCCCAGCGCGTCTACGACCGGGTCAAGCGCCAGAAACTGCCCGAAGGCATTCCGGATTTTCGTATCAACGAAGCCGCCGGCCGTGACGCGGCGCTGGTGTTCAGCCGTAAAAGCGGCAAGCCGTTGGGCGAGCCGCTGAGTGGGTTCTTCACCGCCAAAGGCTATCGCCAGGCGTTCCTGCTGAGCAGCCTGAACCAGACCGGCACCCTTGCCGAAGAGCAATGGGTGCTGGGCCATGAACAGGCCGACCAGCAGAACGTGGTGAGCCTGGCCGCCGATGTGCGCCGCTTGTATTTCCAGGACTACCAGCGCCAGTGGGATGCCTTGCTGGCGGACATCGACTTTGTGCCGATCACCAGCGTGGCCCAGGCGGCCGACGTATTGCGGGTGATATCCGGCCCGACCTCGCCGCTGAAAAAACTGCTGGTGGCGGTGGCCAAGGAAACCGACCTGCAAGCCGAAGAACGCCAGTTGGCCGCCAAAGGCGTGCCGGTAGAAGGCGGCGTCGACAAGCTCAAGGAGCGCCTGGGCAGTCTGCTCGGCCAGGAACAACCGACCTCCAATGCACCGCAAGCAGCGGATGATCCGGTGACCGCGCACTTCGCCGAACTCAACAGCATCGTCAGCAAGGGCGAAGGCGAACCGGCGGCCATCGACGGCCTGCTCACGGACATGAACGCGCTGTATGTGCAGGTCAGCGCCATGGTCGGCGCCAGCGGCGATGCGTTGCTGGGCGAGGCGAAGAACCAGGCGGCGGCTGCGGCCACGCGGGTCAGCCTGAATGCCGAGCGCCAGCCGCCGCTGGTGCAGGGCATGGTCAAGTCGGTGGTCAATTCCACCACCAACAGCATGATGGGCGGGGTGCGTAACCAACTGAACGCGGCGTGGGTCAGTGAAGTGGTCAACGTGTATCGCCAGTCCCTGGCTGGGCGTTATCCGATGTCGCCGGGCAGCGCCCGCGATGCCACCTTGGACGACTTCGGCCAATTTTTCGGCGTGGGCGGGGTGATGGACAACTACTTCCGCAAATACCTGCAGCCTTACGTCGACACCTCCGCACAAACCTGGCGCTGGCAGCCGGGCGCGGCGCAGAAACTCGGGATTGCACCGGGCGTGCTGCAAACCTTCCAACGTGCGGCGACCATTCGTGATGCGTTCTTCAGATCGGGGGGCACGCAGCCCGTCGTGCGTTTCGAACTCAAGCCCGTGTCGATGGACCCGACCATCACCCAGTTCCTGCTCGACCTCGATGGCCAGCAATTGAGCTACGACCACGGCCCAAGCCGACCGGTTGCGATGCAATGGCCGAACCCCGGCAGCATTGGTGTGGTGCGTATTTCCATCATGCCGCCGTCGGCCAGTGGCCGCTCCGGTGTGACCCTCGACGGGCCGTGGGCGTGGTTCCGTTTGCTGGAGCAATCGGACCTCACCGCCGGTAATTCGCCGGATCGTTTCAACCTGCGCCTGCGGGTCGACGGCGCGAGCATCGCCTACGAGTTGCGCGCCAACAGCGCCTTCAACCCGTTCAAGAGCCGCGTGCTCAGCGGCTTCAGCCTGCCGGAGCGGCTATGACGACGCTGGGTTTCTACGGCAAGTTGGCCAGCCGCGGCGACTTTGTCAGCCGCGCCTTGCCCCAGAGTTTTATCGGCCCGTGGGACAGCTGGCTGGCGGCAGGCTTGCTCGCCAGCCAAAACAGCCTCGGCGGTGATTGGCTCAATGTGTACCTGGTCAGCCCGTTGTGGCGTTTTGTATTGGCGCCGGGCGTATGCGGGCCGGATGCGGCGGCGGGTGTGGTGATGCCGAGCATTGACCGGGTCGGGCGGTATTTCCCGCTGGCAGTGGTGGCGCTGCTTGATCACGACACCAATCCAGCGTCCCTCGTGGGCGGGCCGGACACCTGGTTCGAGCAGGCCGAAGAACTGTTGCTCAGTACCCTGGATGCCGGCGCCACCTTTGAGCGTTTCAATGACGGCCTCGACACCTTGGGCTTGCCGGCGACTGAGCCGCGCGCAGTGGACAGCCGCTTCGCCGGCCTGCAGCGCGTGAGCGCTACCGTGCCCCATGGGCGCATGACCGCACTCGCCGAACAGGCCTGTGAAGGCGCGAGTTTGTGGTGGGGCCGTGGTTCGCAACAGATTTCCCCTGGTTTATTGCGGTGTCAGGGCCTGCCTGCCGCTGGCGATTTTGCGCAGTTTTTGCTCGGACAAGAAGGTGTGGTGTAGATGGGGTCGACGTACAAATCCGCGAGCAAAAGCCATGTGGGCATGGTCCGCCAGGTCAACGAAGACGCCTGCCTGGACCTGCCGGAAAACCGCCTGTGGGTAGTCGCCGACGGCATGGGCGGGCATGCGGCGGGGGATTATGTCAGCAGCCTGATCGTCGACAGCCTGCGCGGTGTGGCGCTGGGCCGTTCCCTTGAAGAATATTGCGCGGCCTTGCGCAATGACCTGATCCGCATCAACGCTGCCGTGCGCGAAGAAACCGCCAACCGTGGCGTGACCATGATGGGCAGCACCGTGGTGTTGCTGGCGGCGCGAGGCTTGCGTGGCGTGTGCCTGTGGGCCGGTGACAGCCGCTTGTATCGCCTGCGTGACGGCGTGCTTGAAGGCATTTCCCGCGACCACAGCTACGTGCAGGACCTGCAAGACAGCGGTCTGCTCAGCGAAGCCGATGCGCGCACGCATCCGCGCGCCAACATCGTCACCCGCGCGGTGGGCGTGGAAGCCCAGTTGGAGCTGGCGGCGGTTGACCTGCTGATCGCTCCCGGCGACAGCTACCTGCTGTGCAGCGATGGGCTGAACAAGACCGTCGAAGACCATGAAATCCGCGAAGTCCTCAGCCATGACACACCGGATGAAATCGTGCGCAGCCTGGTGCACCTCGGGCTTAGCCGGGGCGCGCCGGACAACATCACCGCCATCGTCGTGAAGGTATCGTCATGAACATCGTCATCCCGGGTTATGACATCGAAGGCGAGATCGGCGAAGGCGCCATGGCCAGCGTGTACCTGGCGACCCAGCGTTCGCTGGAACGCAAGGTGGCGTTGAAGGTGATGGCGGCGGCACTGGCGGCCGACCCGAGCTTCTGCGAGCGTTTCCTGCGCGAGGGCAAGACCCTGGCGCGCTTGTCGCACCCGCACACGGTGACCATCCATGACATCGGCAATGTCGGTGAGCTGTATTACATGGCGATGGAATACCTGCCCAACGGCACGCTCAAGGAGCGTATTGCCGCTGGCCTGACGCCGGAGCAGGGCGTGACGCTGATCCGCCAGATCGCTTCGGCGTTGGGCTATGCCCACGCTCAAGGCCTGGTGCACCGCGATGTGAAGCCGGCGAACATTCTGTTTCGCGCCGATGGCACGGCGGTGCTGTCCGACTTTGGTATCGCCAAGTCGTTGGATGACCGCACTCAATTCACCCAGGCCGGTTTTGCCGTGGGCACGCCGAGCTATATGAGCCCGGAACAGGCGCGGGGCCAGGAGATCGACGGCCGCGCCGACCTGTATGCGCTGGGCGTGGTGCTGTATGAAATCCTTGTCGGCAAGCTGCCCTACAGCGGCACCGATGCGCTTTCGACTGCGCTCGCACACCTGACCGAGCCGTTGCCGGAATTGCCGGTGCACCACGGCCGTTATCAGGGCGTGCTGCGCAAGCTGTTGGCCAAGGACCCGGCGGAACGCTTCCCGGATGCGGCGGCGTTGTTGCTGGCGCTGGACCAACTGCCGGCGGACTCACCGGAAGCCACGCTGGTGCGGCCGCTGCCGATCCCGCTGAGCTTTGATCTGGCGGGCATGACCCCGGTCACCATCGATATTCCGACCGATAAACCACAGCCGCAACCTGCAGTGCGCCAACCTGTGGTGACTCCGACGCAACACAAAGCCGTGTCCGAGCAACGCCGTGGGCCGGTGTTGGCCCTGGCCGCTGTTGCGGTAGCGGTTGCATTGGCCATTGGTGGCGCCAGTTATTGGTGGTTGAGCGGCAGCGATGAGCCGGCCAAACCGCCTGCTGCGGTGGTGCCCAAGGTGACGCCACCGCCAGTCGCTGAAGTGGATGGCGGTCAGCGACCGCTGTTGATGGCGGGCAAGAAGACCCTGTTCCAGCGTGTGCTCAGCAAGCCCGGTGCGAAGCTTTCAGCGGATGCAGGCAGCGCGCCAGGAAAGGCGCTGCCTGCGTTCTCCGTACTCTACGTTTACCAGCGCAAAGACGTCGACGGCAGCCCGTGGGTACGCGTCGGCGCGGCCACCGATGGGCGCAGCGATGGTTGGTTGCCGGCCGCGCAGGTCAGCGACTGGAAGCAGAGCCTGGTGCTGAAATTCACCGAGCGCTCGGGCCGGGCGCCGGTGATGTTCCTGCGCCAATCGGGCGAAGTGGAAAAGCTGTTGGCTGACCCGGCCGCCGCCAAAGGCGTGCTGGCCAAGGCGCAGAAAAACAGCGAAGACAATGGCCAGGTCCTCGCGTTGGAACCGACTGCCAGCGCCGTGCCGCAGAACCAGTTCTACCTGTTGCCGATCTTCGACTCCAAAGAGAGCTTTGACGAAAACGGCCAGCCGGTGCAGTTGCTCAATGTGGCTTCCATCGATCCAGGTACCAGCGCGGTTAAACCGGCCACGCCTGTGATCAAGGCGAATGCCGACGCCTTCCGCACGGCCGTTGTATTGGTGGTCGACACCACCGTGTCGATGCAGCCCTACATCGACCAGATCCGTGACGTGGTGCACGAACTGCAAACCCGCATCGGCGAGCGCGGCGAGTTAGACAGTGTCAGCTTCGGCATGGTGGGTTTTCGCAGCAGCATCAAGAAAACCCCTGGCCTGGAATACGTCGCCAAGACCCTGATCAGCCTCGATCAAGGTCGCGACCCGCAACGCTTCCTCGACATGGCGCGCCAGGTCAAGGCGTCCACCGTGTCCAGCCATTCGTTCAACGAAGATGCGTTCGCCGGGGTGATGCAGGCGGTGGACGGCATGGATTGGTCCGGTTACGGCGGGCGCATCATCCTGCTGGTCACCGATGCTGGCGCACTGCGCAAGAACGACCCGTTTGCCGCCACCCAGATGAACGAGGCGGAAGTGCGTCAGGCCGCGCTGGGCAAGCAGATCAAGATCTACGCCCTGCACCTGCGCACCGATGCCGGCAAGAAAACCCACGCCGGCGCCGAAAGCCAGTACCGCATCCTCACCGCCGACGCCAACCCGCAGATCGGCGACCTCTACACGCCGGTGCCGGGTGGCGACGTGCGCAAGCTGGGCGAGCGCGTCGACGAGATCGGTACGGTGTTCGCCAACCTGGTGCACCAGGTGCGCAGCAATACGCCGCAGCCGGTGCCGTTGCTGAGTTCTGCACCAACCTTGGCAGACAAATCCGCAGCAGTCGGCTATGCCATGCACATGGATTTCCTGGGGCGCAAAACCGCAAGCCAGGCGCCGCAACTGGTCAGCGCATGGACCGCCGACCGCGACCTTACCAACCCGGCGCTGCCGGCGTTCCAGGTGTGCGTGATGCTGACCAAATTGCAGCTCAACGACCTGCAGCAGTCGCTGAAACTGATCGTCGATGCAGCGCGCAAGACCCAGACCTCACCCAAGGATTTCTTCCAGGAAATTGCCAGCGCCTCGGCCTACATGAGCCGCGACCCGCAAGCCTTGCGCAAGGGCGGCAACCTCGCCGACGGCGGCATCCTCGGCGAATACCTCGAAGGCCTGCCGTACCGCAGCAAATCGCTGAACATGACCCAGGACCTGTGGTTGTCGTTGAGCGTGGCCGAGCAGGAAGACTTTATCGACGAGCTGGATTCGAAAATCCGCCTCTACGAGACCTTCCACAATGACGTGGCCAATTGGGTCCGTTTCGGCGATGCCGAGCCGGGTGATGCGTTGTACCGCGTGCCGTTGTCGACGCTGCCGTGATGCTGAACCTGAACGCGGTGCACAAGAGCCGGGGCGTCGGCAGCCAGCGCTATAGCCTGGTGATTCCGGCGCTGGCGCTGCGCGCGGGTGAGCAATTGGCGATCGTCGGGCCCAGCGGGTGTGGCAAAAGCACGTTGCTGGACCTGTTGGCGCTGGTCCTGGCGCCGGATCAGGTCGGGCAGTTTGAATTCAATCAGCACGATATCCGTGGGCTGTGGCGCAGCGATCAGCAATCCACGCTGGCCGCATTGCGCAGCCAGCATTTGGGCTATGTGCTGCAAACCGGTGGCTTGCTGGGCTTTCTCGATGTGCGCGGCAATATCGCCCTGTCGCGGCAACTGCTGGGTTTGAAGGATGACGGCAGCGTGGCACGCCTGGCCGAGCAGCTGGAAATCAGCGACCAGTTGGCCAAGAAACCGGCGGCGCTCTCCGTGGGCCAACGCCAGCGCGTCAGCTGTGCCCGTGCGCTGGCGCATGCACCGCAACTGGTGTTGGCAGACGAACCGACGGCGTCGCTGGACCCCTTGAATGCCGAGCGCGTGATGCAGGCGTTGCTGGCCCAGGCTCGCGAACACCGCGCGGCGTGTGTGATCGCCACCCATGACGAGCCCCTGGCGCGCGCCAGTGGCTTGCAGGTGCGACGTATCAGTTGCCGTCGCGACACCGACGGCGGCGTCACCGCCACCCTTGGGGAGGCGTGCTGATGCGCATCGGTCTGGTGGCGTCGCTGGCCTGGCAGGATTACCGCAACGATGCGTGGCTGTCGGCCTGTTCGGTGCTGGCGCTGGTGGCGGTGATCGCGCCGTTGCTGGTGTTATTCGGCCTGAAATTTGGACTGGTTAGCAGTTTGACCGAACGTTTGCAGACCGACCCCGCCACCCGTGAAATTATTCCGTTGGGCGGTGGTCGATTCAGCAGTGCATTTATCGAGCAGCTCAGTCAGCGCAGTGACGTGGCGTTTGCCGTGCCCCGTACGCGGCAGATTGCAGCGACGGCGCAAGTGGGTACGCTGAGCCTGGAAATGCTGCCGACCGCGGCGGGTGATCCGTTGTTGGGCGGTCTGCCGGTGCCAAAGGGCCTGGAGCAGATCGTGCTGAGCCACACCGCTGCTGAGAAGCTCGCGGCGCGGCCCGGCGATTGGCTGGAGACCAGCTTTGCTCGGCAAGTGGCAGGGCGCGTAGAAGCCCAGCGCACGCGCGTGCAGGTGTTGGCGGTATTGCCGCTGGAAGCCTTTGCCCGTGACGGTTTGTTTGCTGAATTGAGTTTGCTGGAAGCGGTTGAAGATTACCGCGATGGCCGTGCAGTGCCGACGTTGGGTTGGGCCGGTGATGAGGCGGGAGTGAGCGAACAGCGCGTGTATCCCGCGTTTCGCCTGTATGCCCGCAATCTCACCGATGTGGAGCCGCTGCGGGTGTATTTCGCGGGACAGAATGTGTTGGTGTCGACCCAGGCGCAGACCATTGCGCAAGTGCAGTCGTTAAGCCGCAACCTGTCGATCGTATTCTGGGTGATCTGCGGGCTGGCATTGGCGGGCGCGTTTGCGGCGATCTTTGCCGGAGCGTTGGCCGCCGTGGCGCGCAAGCGTCGAGAATTATCCGTGTTGCGCCTGTTGGGGTTTTCCACAGGCGGGCTGTTGGTGTTTGTGGTGGTGCAGGCGCTGTACAGCGCAGGTTTTGCGGCTGCGCTCAGTGCCGGGTTGTATGGCCTGGCCGAGGCCGCTTTGAATCAACTATTTGTGCAGGTGCCGGGCGAATACGCCAGCCATCTGCTGGCGCGTCATTACGGCCTGGCCCTGGCTGCTGTGCTCGGCGTAAGCGCCGTGGCGGCGGTGTGTGGCGGTTGGCGAGTGGCGCGTATCCAGGCTTCTGAAGGAATCAGAGATGTATAAGTTACTGGGCGCCGCCGTGGCGCTGAGCCTGGCCTCGATGGCCTGGGCTGATGAAGCGGGTGACAAACTCGACAACCCCAAGCCGTTGCCGGATGACGTGAGCCTGCCGCTGCCGTGTGAAGGCAACATGGTATTCCGCTACGCCTACGTGCTGGCCCAAGGGACCCTGGACGATCGCGAAATCAGCCTCGGCTACCCCTTTGCCGAAGGCGAAGCGGGCTATCAGCAGTCGTTTATTTCCGGTTACCGCCGCGACTTCATCAACGGCCAGTTCACCCTCAAGGATTTGCCCAAAGAGTGGAACAAAGTCATCGCGCCGTTGATGCCGAAGACCGATGCCAAAACCCCGCTCAAGCCGATGCTGTACTTCATCGGCAAGTACGAAGTGACTGCACGCCAATACGCACAAGTGATGGCCCAGGCGCAGTCACTGGCCAGTGGCGAACCGGCGCCTGCGTGCGACGCGCCCACCGGCATGGCCGGGCGCTTGCCCAAGGTGAAACTGTCGCGCTTTGAAGCCGAGCGCTTCTCGGCGGTGTACAGCGCCTGGCTGATGAAATACCACCGCGAGTTGCTGCCGGTCAGCGGGCGCGGTTCGTCAGCGGAGGATGGCGGGCTGGGCTTTGTGCGCCTGCCCACCGAAGTGGAATGGGAATATGCCGCGCGCGGTGGCCAAGCCGTGAGCCGTCAGGACCTTGAAGGGCGCCTGTTTCCGCGCCGTGTCGAGGGCAGCGAAAGCGACGGCCCGCTCGGCGATTACGCCGTGTTCAACCAGGTCGCCGGCGGCACTGGCCAGGCCGCACGCCTGATGCCCATCGGCACCAAATTGCCTAACCCGATTGGCCTGTTCGACGTGATCGGCAATGCGGCGGAAATGGTCCAGGAATCCTTCCAGCTGGTGCATGCCGGGCGCCGTCAGGGCACCTATGGCGGCTTTGTGGTCAAGGGCGGCAACTATTTGGAAGGCGAGGGCACGCTGTTCACCGGCATGCGCCGCGAGTACCCGCTGTTTGCGGCCGACGGCACCGAGCAAAGCAACGAGACCACCGGCTTTCGCGTGGCGATTGGCGCATTGTCGGCGCCGCGTTCGCGCTACAAGGAACTGTTCGCGCAGTGGCAAAAGGAGGGCCGCCTGGCTTCGCTGACTGACGCCATCGACGACGCCCAGGACCCGACCAAACGCCTGGACAGTATTATCGCTGCCAGCGTCGACCCCAAGCTGCAAGCCGAGCTTGGACTGGTCAACGAAGAACTTAAGCGCAACGTCTCGCTGATCGCCCAGCAACGCGAAGAAGCGGCGGGCAACCTGATTCAGTCCGCCGCGTTGGTGGCCGAAACCATCAGCAACTACAACATTCGCTTGGCCAATCTGCAAAAGAGTCGTCAGCAGGCTATCGACAACAAAGACGAGGCCAGCGCGCAGCTGTTTGACATGGCGATTGCCAACGGCCGCAGCGCGCTGGATGGCGCAGTGGCGATCTATATCGACAACCTGGCCACCGGCACGCGCTATACCGATGCGGTGATCCAGGCGCAGTTTCAACGGATCAAGGAAGAGTTGGATCGCAAGCCTGTGCTCGGCAAGAGCCTGGTGACGCGCGCAACACTGTTCGTTCGTCATGTCGGCAACTACCGCAAGCAACAGCGGGCCGACCCGGCGACGATCTTGAAGGAATTGCTCGCAGCGAGCGGTCAGCGATGATCGCTGGCTGTATGGCGAGCTTGGAAGGGACTCAGGCGGCGGTGGGCCGTGCTGGGCAAGTCAAACTTAAAAGAGAACACACCTATGCTTTTTTCCCGTAAGGCGGTTTCCAAGCGTCACTTGCTGCTGATCGCGGCCGGCTTCAGCACTGTGCTGACCGGTTGTGCCACGTCGCCGGCCTCCAAGGTCGCGTCGAGCACCAAGGTCGAGTACTACCCGAACTGCTACGAGCCGGTGCAGCACCTGCGCGCGACTGATTCGGACATGACCAAGTCGGTCGTCACTGGCGCGGCCATCGGCGCGGCCGGCGGTGCACTGCTGGGTGCTTTCACTGGCGACAAGGAAAAGCGCGGCCGCAACGCCGCGATTGGCGCTGCGGGCGGCGCCCTGGCTGGTGGCGCGGCGGGTTACTACACCGAGCGTCAGAAGCAGATCAGCGATGACAACCAACGCATTGCTTCCTACTCCACCGACTTTAACAAAAGCGCGTCCGACATCGACCGCAGCACCGCTTACGCCAAAGCCTCGCAGCAGTGCTACCAGAGCGCATTCACCAAGCTGGTGGCCGACCGCAAGGCCAAGACCGTCAACGACACTGAAGGCCGCAAGCGCCTGGCGGAAATCGTTTCAGGCCTGAAGGAATCCAATGACCTGATCGTCGCGGTCAACGGCAAAGCCAGCGAAGACCTGAACAACTACACCCAGGCCTACGAGAAAGACCTGCAGCAAGTAGGCGTGCAGCGTAATGACGTGGTCACCGTGGCCCAGGCCGACGTGGCGCCGCCGGTTGTACCGGCCAAGAAAGGCAAGAACCCGCCAAAAGTCGCGAAGAAGAAGGACTTGCCGGTCGTGCCTAAAGAAGCGGTCACCACCGAGAAGAGCATCCAGACCGTTCAGGCCAAGCAAGCTGAAAGCAAGCAGGTCGCCAGCGCCGGCAAGGCTCAGATGGAAGGCGCCTGCCGCGATCCAAACCTGGTCGACTGGGCACCGGTACCTTGCCCAAACGTTTAAGTAACATGCTGCTATAAGCGTCAAACGCCAGCCGATCTTCCGCTAATGCGCTAGATCGGTGGCGTTCTCTTTGCAAATCGTTAAACTGCTGCGGCCACTCAATAATTACATCGAGGCCGTGTGCATGAAATTTCGTCTTCTGCTGTGGGTGCTGGGCCTGATGATGGGCAAAGCCAGCCGCACCAATCCTGCCTTCCAGCAGCAACTGGGTGATAAAGACCTGGCTTTCCAGCTGCAGACCCTCGACGGCAAGGTTGCCCGTCACTTCATCGTCAAAGACCAGCGCATCACCAGCCGCTCAGGTGTTCACCCTGCGCCGGCGTTTGCCATTGCCTTTAAAGATGCCGCCTACGGCTTCGCCACGATGCAGGCGAAGAACAAGCAACTGGCGTTCATGACGGGGATTCAGGACAAGTCGATCCAGATCAAGGGCAACCCGGCGCTGGTAATCTGGTTCCAGGGGTTGACCAAGTATTTGAAGCCGAAGAAAAAGAAGTAGTCTTACAGGTAGACCGAGGTGGATTCATCGCAGGCAAGCCAGCTCCCACATTCGACCGCATTCCAAAGAATGTACTCGGTCAAAATGTGGGAGCTGGCTTGCCTGCGATAGCGGAGTAACAGGCAATAGACTCAGCCCTGGCTGAACTGGGAAGCCAGTTCGCGGAGCAACACCTCGGCATCCAGCACTTTGCCGACTACCTCTTCAGCCTTGTCCCGCGTCAGCCCCAGGCGCTCAAGCAGCGCATCCGGAATCGTCTCATCCGGCCCGGAACCAATCCCCCGGCTGCGCAACAAGCGCACGGCCAAACACACCAGGTTCGGATACTCAGCGTATTGCCCGTCATAAGTCGGGTCGTGCTGGAAGCGCAGCGCGGTGGATAACTCATCCGGCATGTCCCAGTAGCGCATCAGCCAGGCACCGATCTGCTCGCGGCTGATGCCCAGCAGGTGTTGCTCGACATAGCTGTGGCACAGGTGCGGGTTGACTTCCAAGTGACGGCAGATCAGCGAGAAGTGCGGCGGGAACACGTGCGCCAGCAGCAGATAACCGAAGTTGTGCAACAGGCCGGCGAGGTAGGTCAGGCCGGCTTCCGGGCGCTGGGCGCGCGGCATGGCGCGGGTCAGGCCCTCGATCACGGCGGCGGTGTAGATCGACTGATGCCAGTACGGCGTGGCTTGGTGCGGGTTGTCCTTGGGCAGGCTCAAGGTCTTGCCCAGCGCGAGGCCCAGCGCCAGGTTGATCACCAGGTCAAAGCCGAGCACGCGCACGATGGCGTCTTCAACGGAGCGGATCTTGCCCGGCGACGCGTAGTACGGCGACGCGGCCCAGCTCACGACTTGCGCGGCCAGGGCCGGGTCGGTCTCCACTACGCCGGTGATGTCATCGATGGTGGCGTTGGGGTCGACACGCAGCTTGATAATCTTCTGCGCAGTGTCGGCCAGCGGGGGAATCTCGATGGTCGCTTCCAGGCGCTGCTGGATGCGGCGCGCGGTGAACGCCTGCATGGCCTGGGTGATTTCCTCACGGTCATCATTCGGGCGGTCAAGGTTGGGGCGGATGTTGCTCAGCGGCTCGCCGAAGTGGCCGGCGCTGGCCTTGGTGAGCATGGTCTTGAAGGCGTCGCTGGAGATCTCCAGCAACAGGCCTGCTTCACCCGAATGCACCAGCAGGCTCGGCTCGTTGAGCAGGCTGCCTTCGTACAGGCACGGCGAGCTGGTGAGCGGCGGCAGGCCCGGCAACAGGCTCAGCTCATGTTTGCCGAGCATGCGTGCGACGCGGTCCGGCGACACGGCGATAAGGCGGCGGCCAGTGAGCTCGGCGAGGCGGTTGAGGTCGAGCAGCTGGTTCTGCGGGAACAGCACCATCAGCGCGCCCACTGCATCTTCCAGCAGCACCGCCTGGACCTTTTGCGCAGGATTCAGGCCCGGTAGATCGCTGACTTCCGTGTAGGGGATGGCGAGTTTTGCGAGCAGAGCCCGAATGACCGGCGGGGCGGTCAGTGGGGCTGTGGCGAGGGCGACTTCTGACATGGCCTGATCCAATTTCGTACAGTCATCGAAGTATAACCAGCTTGATACACCTGTAGGTCGGTTAAGTGCGTCGCACCTTACACTTGACCGTATTGCTGCCCGTGCCTGAGCCAGCGATCCAGCAACGGGCTGACGTGTTCCGGCCAGCGTTCCATCAACGCTTGCGCCGCATCGCGCACGGCGGGGAGCAAGTCGGCGTCGCGCATCAGGTCGGCAACCTTGAATTGCAGCAGGCCGGTCTGGCGAGTGCCGAGCATTTCGCCGGGGCCGCGCAGTTCGAGGTCTTTTTCGGCGATGATAAAACCGTCGTTGGTTTCGCGCATGATGCCCAGGCGCTGACGGCCGATCTGTGACAGTGGCGGGTGGTAGAGCAGCACGCAATGGCTGGCGGCGCTGCCCCGGCCAACACGGCCGCGTAACTGGTGCAGTTGCGCCAGGCCAAGGCGCTCGGGGTTTTCGATGATCATCAGGCTGGCGTTGGGCACGTCCACCCCCACCTCGATCACGGTAGTGGCCACCAGCAGTTGCAGGTTGCCGGCCTTGAATTCGGCCATCACCGCGGCCTTTTCCACAGGTTTCATGCGCCCGTGGATCAGCCCGACCTTGAGCTCACCCAGGGCGCTGGTGAGGTCTTCAAAGGTGGTTTCGGCCGCCTGGCAGGTCAGTTCTTCGGACTCCTCGATCAGGGTGCACACCCAATACGCCTGGCGGCCTTCGGCACAGGCACCGCGTACGCGCTCGATCACTTCGACACGACGGGTGTCGGTGACCAGCACAGTGTTGACCGGGGTACGGCCGGGCGGCAATTCGTCTAGGATCGAAGTGTCGAGGTCGGCGTAGGCGCTCATGGCCAGGGTGCGCGGGATCGGCGTCGCGGTCATGATCAACTGGTGCGGGTTCATCCGGCCACCCACGCCTTTCTGGCGTAGGGCCAGGCGCTGTTGCACGCCGAAGCGGTGCTGTTCGTCAATGATCACCAGGGCGAGGTTCTTGAACTTCACTTCGTCCTGGAACAGTGCGTGGGTGCCCACCACCATCGGTGCGCCACCGGCGATTTGCTCCAGCGCGGCCGCACGCACCTTGCCCTTGAGCTTGCCGGCCAGCCACGCGACTTCCAGGCCCAGCGGTTCGAGCCAGCGCTTGAAAGTGATGAAGTGCTGTTCGGCGAGAATCTCGGTGGGTGCCATCAGCGCTACCTGGTAACCGGCTTCCAGTGCTTGCAAGGCAGCGAGGGCGGCGACCACGGTCTTGCCCGCGCCCACGTCGCCTTGGATCAGCCGCAGCATCGGCTCTTTCTGGCTGAGGTCGTAGGCGATTTCATTGCCGACGCGCTGCTGGGCACCGGTCGGCGCGAAGCCGAGGTTGGCCAGGTATTGGGCAGGCAAACGCGTGGCCTTGGGCATCGCCGGCGCGCGCAGGGAACGCATGCTCTCGCGCAGGCGTTGCTGGGACAGTTGGTGGGTCAGCAGTTCTTCAAAGGCCAAGCGGTGCTGGGCCCAGTGATGACCCAGCGCCAGTTCATCGACATCGGCGTCGGCGGGCGGGTGATGCAGGTAGCGAATCGCATCGTCCAGCGGCGCCAGTTGATAGTCGCGGGCCAGTTCCAGGGGCAGCCAGTCGGGCAGGCTCTTCGGGCCAAGCAGCGCCAGGGTCTGCATGCACAGTTGGCGCAGGCGCTGCTGGGTCAAGCCTTCGGTGAGGGGGTAGATCGGGGTGAGTGTGGTGTCGACCGGCGGCGGTTCGTCGCCAGTGATGGCGCGGTATTCCGGGTGGTAGATCTCCAGGCCCGATGCGCCGGGCCGCGCTTCGCCATAGCAACGCACGCGGGTGCCGCGTTTGAGGCCCTCCTTCTGCGCGTTGCTGAAATGGTAAAAGCGCAGGCTCAGGCCGCCGGTGCCGTCCTGCAGGCGCACGACCAGGCTGCGGCGCTTGCCCATCACCACGTCGGCGCCGCTGACGGTGCCTTCGACCACCGCATCCTGCCCAGGGCGCAGATGGCCGATGGGCACCACGCGGGTGCGATCCTGGTAGCGCAGGGGCAGGTGAAACAGCACGTCCTGGAGGTTCTCCAGGCCGACCTTGGCCAGCTTCTCGGCCATGGCCTCGCCGACACCCTTGAGTGCCGTCACCGACACCTGCGACAGCTCTGTCATACCGTTGCTCAGCTCGCGGCAGGCGGCTTGGCCACCGAACACAGGCGAATCGAGTCGGCGAGGATCTCAATCGCTTTGGGCCGTGGGAAGCTGGCGCGCCAGGCGATCGCCACGGTGCGGAACGGCACCGGCGGCGTCAGTGGGCGCACTGCGATTACGCCGGGGGCGTAGTGATGGCTGTCCACTGCCGACAGCGGCAGGATTGAAATGCCCAGGCCGGAAGCGACCATGTGGCGAATGGTTTCCAGGGAACTGGATTCCACCGTGGTGTGCTTGGCGCCGTCGTTGCCTTTGGTCAGCGTCGGGCAGGCTTCCAGCACCTGGTCGCGGAAGCAGTGGCCTTCGCCGAGCAGCAGCAGGCTCTTGTCGTTGAGCAGGCCGGCATCGATAGTGTCTTTTTGTGTCCACGGGTGGGAGGCGGGCATCAACACGTAGAACGGCTCGTCGTAGAGCGGCAGGGTCAGTACGTCTGCTTCGTTGAACGGTAAGGCGATGATGATCGCGTCCAACTCGCCGTTGCGCAGTTTGTCGCGCAATACGTGGGTGAAGTTTTCTTCGATATACAGCGGCATCTGCGGCGCGACGCGATGCAGTTGCGGGATCAGGTGCGGAAACAGGTACGGGCCGACGGTGTAGATGGCGCCGACTTTCAGCGGTGCAGTCAGCTGGTTTTTGCCGGCCTGGGCCAGTTCGCGAATGCTTTGCGCCTGCTCCAGTACCTTCTGGGCCTGGGCCACGATGCCTTCGCCCACCGGGGTGAGGCGCACGGCGCTCTTGCTGCGCTCGAAAATCAGCACACCGAGTTCGTCTTCAAGCTTTTTCACGCCCACCGACAGCGTCGGCTGGCTGACGTGGCAACGCTCGGCCGCGTGGCCGAAGTGCTGCTCTTGGGCGAGGGTAACGATGTAGCGTAATTCTGTAAGAGTCATAGCGGGCGTCCATGAAGTTGCGGGCCAAGCATACCGGCTGCAATCGATAGACGCACGTTATCAGAACTTTGCTGGGGATTGAGCGGGGAGTGCGGAGGATTTAGCTAAAAACGGATTTTTTGAGGCAGTGAATTCAAATGTGGGGCTTGCCCGCGATGCAGGCACCTCGGTCTATCAGTTGCACCGAGGTGATGCTATCGCAGGCAAGCCAGCTCCCACACAAGCTGACTCCTGCAACCTTTAGCGACGGCGTTTCTCGATGTTGTACACGAACGGTGCAACGATCTCGATGCTGCCGCCTTTCAACATATCGGCTGGCGGCTTGGGCAGCGGCTGGGCACGACGGATCATGTCCAGGGTTGCGCGGTCCAGGTCAGCGTTGCCGGAACGGCCCACCAACTCGTAGGACAGCACGTTGCCTTCGGCATCCACCACAAATTTCAGGCGGTTCAAGCCTTCTTTGCCACGGGCCTGGGCACCTGGCGGGTACTTCTTGTACTTCTGCAAGTGCGCCAACAGTGCGCCTTCCCAGGACGCTTTGGCGGCGACCTGTTGCGGCGACGGGCCAGGTACGGGCTGGGCCGATTTTTCCGCTGGCGTGTTAGTCGGTGGAGCGTCGCTCGGCGGTTCCTCGGAGGGTTTCTCCTTGGGTGGCTCGATCTTTTTCTCCACAGGCTTGGGCGGCTGCGGTTTTGGCTTGGGCTTGACGGGCTTGGGCACCTGGATCGTCGGCTTGGGTGCCTCGGCCAGTTTCGGCAGGGGCAGCTCTTCGACCGGGGCAGGCGGTTGCGGCGGCGTGACCACCTTGGGCGGTGCCGGCGGCGGTGGGGCTGGCATCGGTGCCAGGTCGATGACCATGGCAGCCGGTGGCAACTGCACCGTACGCGGCGCTGACCAATGAAGCGCGATAGCGATCGCGACGGCATGCACGCCCAGTACGACGGCGAGGCTGGTGCCATAACGCGTCAGTTTGTGGCGCGTTGTGATCATTTCTTGGCTGCCGTCTCAAGTCCGACCAGGCCTACCTTGAGGTAGCCGGCTGCCCGCAGGGCATCCATCACGCTCATCAGGTCGCCGTAGTCCACGCCTTTGTCGGCCTGGAAGAAGATCGTCGTGTCTTTCTTGCCTTGGGTCTTGGCGTCGAGCACCGGCCCCAGGGTTTCAGTCTTGACTTCTTCTTCACCCAGGAACAGGCGTTGGTCCGCCTTGACGCTGAGGAAGATCGGCTTCTCCGGCCGCGGCGCAGGCTTGGCGCTGGACGCGGGCAGGTCGACCTTGATGTCCACGGTCGCCAACGGTGCGGCCACCATGAAGATGATCAGCAGCACCAGCATCACGTCGATAAACGGCGTGACGTTGATTTCGTGGTTCTCGACGAGTTCGTCGTCGCCTTGATTCAAATGCAGGCCCATGGCCGATTACCCCACTTTCACCATGTGCGGTTGCGAGCTGCGCTCGGTAGGCAGGTGATCGAGGTCGCGGCTGACCAGCAGCAGGACTTCTGCCGACGCGTCCGATACCTGGGCCTTGTAGCCGGCAATCGAACGGGCGAAGACGTTGTAGATCACCACCGCAGGAATCGCGGCAACCAGGCCCAGGGCAGTAGCCAGCAAGGCTTCGGCGATGCCGGGGGCAACGACGGCAAGGTTGGTGGTCTGGGTTTTAGCGATGCCGATGAAGCTGTTCATGATGCCCCACACGGTACCGAACAGGCCGACGAAGGGCGCGGTGGAACCGATGGTTGCCAGCACGCCGGTGCCGCTGCTCATGTTTCGACCGCAGGCCGCCACCAGGCGCTCCAGGCGGAAGGCCACGCGTTCCTTGATGCCTTCTTTCTCGCGGGCGTTGGCCGACAGGCGCATTTCTTCCAGCGCGTCGTGCACCAGGGTGTTGGCCAGGGTGCCTTTCTTGGTCGCGCTTTCGCTCGCTTCCTTAAGGGTGGTGGCCTTTTTCAGGTGGACGATTTCGCTACGCAGGCGACGCTTGGCGCCCAGCAGCTCGAAGCCTTTGGCGATCCAGATGGTCCAGGTGATGATCGAGGCAATGGCCAGGCCGATCATGACGGCTTTCACTACAACGTCGGCGTTCTGATACATGCCCCACGGCGACAGGTCGTGGGCCATGCCCAAGGTGTTGTCTTCTTCCAGAACTACGCCGGTTTCGTCGGTGGAGGCTGGGTCAGCAGCCTGGGCCGGGTCGGTAGCGGCTGGCGCGGCGGCCGGAGCGGCCGGTGCGGCAGCAGCAGGCGGGGGCGTCGGCGCGGTGGCATCAGCAAAGGCGGCGGTCGGTGCCAGCATAACGCTGAACAGCAGCGCAGCAATCGCGCGCCAGGCGCGGGACGGGCTGTGAAGCTTGGTTGGCGAAGCGGGGGTTGTATTACGTGTCATGCTGGCCGGACCTGAGTAAAAAAATGAGTGATCGTCCTTCCAGACCCAAGGGGTCGAGGACAAATGGGCGGTTATTATTGCAAGTAATTCTTGTTAACAGAAGTAATACAGTAACTTTATTTGTGCTTTTTCTGGCCGTCGGTCTACCGCGACGGCTAACCTAGACCTTTCAATACGGAGTTTTGTGATGTCAGCGCCTTCTGTTGTGATTGCCGGATGTGGCGATGTGGGTAGTCGGCTGGCTAGCCAATTGCTCGCCTCGGGATGGGAGGTGCACGGCCTGCGGCGTGATATTTCGCGGCTGCCCGCCGGCGTGATTGGCATTGCCGGCGACCTGTTCAACAAGGATTGCCCTGACACCTGGCCGATCGGCGGGGTGGATTACCTGGTGTACTGCGCCGCCGCGACTGACCACGACGAAGCCGGTTATCGCGCCGCTTATGTAGAAGGGCTGAAACACGTACTGGAGTGGTTGGGCGACTACGGTCAGGAGCCGAAACACTTGCTGTTTGTTTCCAGCAGCAGCGTCTATGGGCAGCAGAATGGAGAGTGGGTCGACGAAACGTCGGAGACTCAAGCCAAGGGTTATTCCGGGCAAGTGATGCTGGAGGCTGAGCAAGTGGCGCTCAATAGTGACATCCCGGCCAGCATCGTGCGTCTGACCGGTATTTATGGCCCAGGCCGCGAATGGCTGCTGACCCAGGTTCGCCAGGGCTACCGTGTCGCAATCGATCCGCCTTTATATGGCAACCGCATTCATGCGGATGACGCGGCGGGCTTGTTGGCGTTTTTGTTGCGGCATGTGGAGCAGAGTGGCTCGCTGGATAAGGTCTACATCGGCGTCGACGATGCGCCCGCACCGCTGGCGGAAGTGGTGGCGTGGTTGCGCGAGTATCTGGGTGTGACGGAGTGGTCCGAGGATGCGAGTGTGCGTCGTGCCGGCAGCAAGCAGTGCAGCAATGCGCGAGCGAAGACGCTGGGCTGGGCGCCGACCTACCCAACTTACCGCGAAGGCTACGCGGCGATCCTCAAAGGCTGAAACACAGTCAAAAAATGTGGGAGCTGGCAAGCCAGCTCCCACATTTGGATCTGTGTTTGGCTACTTAATTACTTTTCCAGCAACCACTGCCGCGGTCCGGGCGTAAACGAAGGCACTTCATCCGCTCGCGCAGTATTGATCGCCTGGAAGATTTCCAGCTGCTTGCCTTTGCGCACGAAAATCCACGGGTTGCCCTGGCCGTTGAGTTGCAGCCAGATGCTGTCATAGCCGCCGCTCATGGAGGCGCAATCACCGGCCAGGCACAGCGAGTACCGATCAACATTAGGCAAGCCGACAACCTTGCCGTCAGCCTGGAACTGCACGATGGCGCCGCTACCGAAGCCGTCGCTGATCTTCCAGTCGCCGCCCATGTAGGCCGCGTACAGCGCACGCTCAAAGTTGGCGCCTATGGGGGCACCTTCCGGCGCGGGGTCCTTGGCGCGGGCAAACAGCTGTTCCGGCTCGTTGTCGTTGGCCGATTGCAGCAGTTGTTTGCCTTTGCGCTTCAATTCGGTAGCTGAGCTGCCGTAGAAATCCACGCTCCAGGCGCCGGATTTTTCACCCAGCAATTTGCCTTCGGCTACTTCAAAGCCGTTGTAGTAGCGCGCCTGCGAAGCCTTGGTATTAACCTCCCATTCGAGGTTAGGGCCATAGCTTTGCAAGGCTTCACGCAAAGGGCCGCCTTTGGCTGCCGCATCGATGGCGACCTGGTTGATCCAGGTGCCGCTCACGTCCAGGTCGGCAGGGTTGCTGGCGCAGCCGCCGAGCAGCAGGGCGAGCAGTGATGAGGCTACAAGCGCTTTGCGCATCATGAAATCCTTTTAAAACGAAGTCGGCGCAGCCTATGGGAGGGCCGCGCCGGGTGTTTTACTCGATGACCAGAATCGCGTCCATCTCAACCTGTGCACCCTTTGGCAGGGCAGCAACGCCGATGGCTGCGCGGGCTGGGTACGGCTGTTCGAAGTACTTGCCCATGATCTCGTTGACCTTGGCGAAGTGGCTCAGGTCGGTGAGGAAAATGTTCAGCTTAACGATGTCCTTGAACGAACCGCCAGCAGCTTCAGCAACCGACTTGAGGTTTTCGAAGACCTGCACGGTCTGTGCTTCAAAGCCTTCCACCAGTTCCATGGTCCTTGGGTCCAGCGGGATCTGGCCAGACATGTAGACGGTATTGCCCGCCTTGATCGCCTGGGAGTAAGTGCCGATCGCGGCCGGGGCTTTATCGCTGGTGATAACGGTCTTGGTCATTTATGACTCCTTGTAAGAGGTGATGACGTATTTGAAGGCCTATGCCCGCATACGGGTGATGCGGATCACACCGATCAGGGCGCGCAGTTTCTTGATCACGCGGGCGAGGTGCACACGGTCGTGCACGCTGACCACCAGCTGGACCACGCTGATGCGACCATCGCGCTCGTCCATGCTGATTTTCTCGATATTGCCGTCGGCCGCGTTGACGCTGCTGGCCAGCAGGGCGATCAGGCCGCGTTGGTGTTCCAGCTCGACGCGCAACTCGACGTTGAATTCGCCGGTGACATCCTTGGCCCACGAGAGCTGGATGCATTTTTCCGGATTGTGACGGACTTCGGTGATGTTGCGGCAGTTGTCCAGGTGCACCACCATACCTTTGCCCGCCGACAAGTGGCCGACAATCGGGTCGCCCGGGATCGGCGTGCAACACTTGGCGTAGCTGAGCACCAAGCCTTCGGTGCCGCGAATCGCCAGTGGGCCTTCCGGGCTTGGTAGCTGCTCACCTTCGCCGAGCAAGCGGCGGGCGACGACGTAGGCCATGCGGTTGCCCAGGCCGATATCTTCCAGCAGATCTTCGATGGTTTCCTGGCGATACTCGTGAAGCATCGCTTGCACACGCTCTGTAGGAACTTTGTCTAGGGCACTGTCGAAACCATTAAGTACCTTGTTCAGCAGGCGTTCGCCGAGGCTGATGGATTCGGAGCGGCGCTGTAGCTTCAGGGCGTGACGGATATGTGTGCGCGCTTTGCCGGTGACCACAAAGTTGAGCCAGGCTGGGTTCGGGCGTGCGCCCGGCGCGCTGACGATCTCGACCGTGGAGCCGCTTTGCAGCGGTTCGGACAGCGGCGCGAGGCGGCGATTGATCCGACAGGCAATGCAGCTGTTGCCCACGTCGGTGTGCACCGCGTAGGCAAAGTCGACCGCCGTGGAGCCTTTGGGCAGCTCCATGATCCGGCCTTTGGGCGTGAACACGTAGACCTCGTCCGGGAACAGGTCGATCTTCACGCTTTCGATAAATTCGAGGGAGTTGCCGGCACGTTGCTGCATTTCCAGCACGCCCTTGACCCACTGGCGGGCGCGGGCATGGGTGCCTTTGGGCTGCTCGTCGCCGCTGGATTTGTACAGCCAATGGGCGGCGATGCCGTTGTTGGCCATCTCTTCCATTTCGCGGGTGCGGATCTGGATCTCGATCGGCACACCATGCATACCGAACAGCGTGGTATGCAGCGATTGGTAGCCGTTGGCCTTGGGAATCGCGATGTAGTCCTTGAAGCGGCCGGGCAGGGGCTTGTACAAATTATGTACAGCGCCGAGCACGCGGTAGCAGGTGTCAACCTTGTCGACGATGATCCGGAACGCGTACACGTCCATGATCTCGTTGAAGGCCCGACGCTTGCCGCGCATCTTCTTGTAGATGCCGTAGATGTGCTTCTGCCGCCCGCTGACTTCGCCTTCGATCTCGTCGATCGCCAGGCAATGGCTCAGCGACTCTTCGATCTTGTTGACGATTTCCTTGCGGTTGCCCCGGGCGCGTTTCACCGCCTGGTAGATGCGCGCCGAACGCATCGGGTGCATGGCCTTGAAACCGAGGTCTTCAAACTCGATACGGATGGCATGCATGCCCAGCCTGTTGGCGATGGGCGCGTAGATTTCCAGGGTTTCCTTGGCGATGCGCCGGCGTTTTTCGCCGGACAGCACTTCCAGCGTGCGCATGTTGTGCAGCCGGTCGGCCAGCTTGACCAGAATCACCCGAATGTCGCGGGCCATGGCCATGGCCATCTTCTGGAAGTTTTCCGCCTGGGCTTCGGCCTTGGTCTCGAAGTTCATCTGGGTCAGTTTGCTGACCCCGTCGACCAGTTCGGCCACGGTTTCACCGAACTGCGCTTGCAGCGCTTCTTTGGCGATACCGGTGTCTTCGATCACGTCATGCAGCATTGCGGCCATCAGGCTTTGATGGTCCATGTGCATGTCGGCAAGAATATTTGCCACCGCAAGGGGATGCGTGACATACGCCTCGCCACTACGGCGGCGTTGGCCGTCGTGGGCTTGTTCGGCGTAGAAATACGCTCGGCGGACCAGGTTGACCTGGTCTGGGCCGAGGTAGGCCGATAAGCGATCGGCGAGGGCGTCTATGCTCGGCAAAGTGTGAACTCCTGCCGTTGGCTGTGACCCCGCGCCGTGCTACGTCGACCAGGCATAGGCTTAGACGGCCTCGTTGGACTCGTCCTCGAACGCTGCAAACAGCGGTTCGTCTTCAACGATTTCGGCGTTGGCGATGAACTCGTAGCTCATCAGGCCTTCAGCGATTTCACGCAGGGCTACAACGGTAGGCTTGTCGTTTTCCCACTGGACCAGGGGCTCTTTGCCGCCAGTGGCCAGTTGACGGGCACGCTTGGTAGAGAGCATGACCAGCTCAAAGCGGTTATCCACGTGTTCTAGGCAGTCTTCAACGGTTACGCGGGCCATGGTATTCCTCGGAGCGAATGCAAGATGCGCGCTGCCCGGTTGGGCGAGCGGACTAAACAGTTTAAAAAATCACCAGCGTTTAGGGAAGCGCTGATTTTTCG
Organism: Pseudomonas sp. 58 R 12; assembly: GCF_900005865.1. Lineage (NCBI taxonomy): Bacteria > Pseudomonadati > Pseudomonadota > Gammaproteobacteria > Pseudomonadales > Pseudomonadaceae > Pseudomonas > Pseudomonas sp. 58 R 12. The sequence continues at coordinate 462,204 of NZ_CVTP01000016.1, read as the reverse complement.
CAGGCCCTCGCAAAACCGCTACAAGCGCCAATGTAAAGCCCTTGCAGCGGTTTTGGGAAGAGCCAATCAGCCGAGCAGTTCGGCCAGTAATTTGCCGAAACGCTGTTGTTGGCGCTTTTGCTGGAGCTGGTTGGTGCGAAAAATCGCCTTCAAATCGTCCAACGCGTGGGCAAAATCGTCGTTAATGATCAGGTAGTCATAGTCGACGTAATGGCTCATTTCGCTGACGGCCTCACGCATGCGGCCTTCGATGATCTCGTCGCTGTCCTGGCCGCGATTTTTCAAGCGCTGGTGCAAGGCTTCAAGCGACGGCGGCAGGATGAAGATCGAACGCGCCTTGGGCATCAGTTGGCGCACTTGCTCGGCGCCCTGCCAGTCGATTTCCAGAATCAGGTCGTGGCCTTCGTCCAGGGTCTGCTGCAAGTGGCTTTGCGACGTGCCGTAGAGGTTGCCGAAGACTTCGGCGCGCTCGAGGAAGTCGCCGTGCTCGATCATCTTGACGAACTCGGTGCGTTCGACGAAGTGATAGTGCACGCCGTTCACCTCACCCGGGCGCATGGCGCGGGTGGTGTGGGAAACCGAGATGCGGATCTGCTCGTCAGCGTCGGTCAGGGCCTTGACCAGGCTGCTTTTGCCCGCGCCCGAGGGGGCGGAAATGATGTAAAGGGTGCCGGTGCTGTGGGTCATGGAGGTTGCCTTACTCAATATTCTGTACTTGTTCGCGCATCTGCTCGATCAACACTTTGAGGTTGACCGCAGCCGTGGTACTACGCGGATCGAACGCCTTGGAGCCCAGTGTATTGGCTTCGCGGTTGAGTTCCTGCATCAGGAAGTCCAGGCGCCGACCGGCGGCACCGCCCGATTTGAGCACGCGGCGCACTTCAAGGATGTGGGTGCTCAGGCGGTCGAGTTCTTCGGCGACGTCGCTCTTCTGCGCCAGCAACACCATTTCCTGTTCCAGGCGCACCGGGTCGAGGTCGGCCTTCATGTCGGTAAAGCGGTCGAGCACCTTCTGGCGCTGGGTGGCGAGCATCTGCGGCACCAGCTCGCGCAGGGTGACCACGTCTTCTTCGATGGAGGTAAGACGCTCGCTGATCAGGCGTGCCAGCTCGGCGCCTTCGCGCTCGCGGCCGGCCTTGAGCTCCTTCAAGCCCTGGTTGAACAGGGCGAGGGCTTCGGCGTTGAGGGCTTGCGGGTCGGTGGCGTCGGCCACCAATACGCCAGGCCAAGCCAGCACTTCCAGTGGGTTGAGCGCGGCAGGCTGCTTGATCAGGCCGGCGATGGTCTCGGCGGCGGCCACCAATTGTGCCGCGCGGTCGCGATCAACCTGCAGCGGCTTGCCGGTGGTTTCTTCGGTAAAGCGCAGGGTGCATTCCAGCTTGCCTCGGGAGATGCCCTGGCGCAGCGCCTCACGCACGGCGCCTTCGAGGTCGCGGAATGACTCCGGCAGACGCAGGTGCGGTTCCAGGTAGCGGCTGTTGACCGAGCGCAGCTCCCAGCTCAGGGTGCCTTGTACGCCGGCTTTTTCGACGCGGGCGAAGGCGGTCATGCTGTGCACCATGGAGGTACCTCGCGTTGCAGTCCCGCAAACACGGGCTGATGGTTAAGAAGGCGCAGGATTGTAGCGCAGTGGGCGAGCACGCCCAAACTCGACCATTCGTAACCGGATTTTTTAGCAGTGCCCCGAATCGGCTCGCGGCTCTATAATGCTCGGCAGTTTTTCGTCCTCAGTACAGGTGTCTCCCTATGAAACGTCCAAGTGGTCGCGCTGCCGATCAGCTCCGCTCGATCCGCATCACCCGCAACTACACCAAACACGCCGAGGGGTCTGTACTGGTCGAGTTTGGCGATACCAAGGTGATCTGCACCGTCAGCGTCGAAAACGGCGTACCGCGTTTCCTTAAAGGCCAGGGCCAGGGTTGGTTGACCGCCGAGTACGGCATGCTGCCGCGCGCCACCGGTGAGCGTAACCAGCGTGAAGCCAGCCGTGGCAAGCAAGGCGGCCGCACCCTGGAAATCCAGCGCCTGATCGGTCGTTCCCTGCGCGCAGCCCTGGATATGTCCAAGCTGGGCGACGTGACCCTGTACGTCGACTGCGACGTGATCCAGGCCGACGGCGGCACCCGCACCGCGTCCATCACCGGCGCCATGGTCGCCCTGGTTGATGCACTCAAAGTGATCAAGAAGCGTGGCGGCCTGAAAGGCGGTGACCCGCTCAAGCAAATGATCGCTGCCGTATCGGTAGGCATGTACCAAGGCGAGCCTGTGCTGGACCTGGACTACCTGGAAGACTCGGCCGCCGAGACCGACCTGAACGTGGTGATGACCAGCACTGGTGGCTTCATCGAAGTGCAGGGCACTGCCGAAGGCGCGCCATTCCAGCCGGCTGATCTGAACGCCATGCTGGCCCTGGCCCAGAAAGGCATGACCGAGATTTTCGAACTGCAGAACGCCGCCCTGGCTGACTGAGTCGGCCTCAAGGAGAAACGCCATGAATGACAGCCAAATGCCGGTGCCTACGCCTTCCTACGAGGTGCGTCAGGGGGCAATGTTGTGCCATCTCGCGGCGTTTCTGGGGTTTGTGTTCCCTTTCGGCAGTGTCGTAGGGCCGCTGATCCTGTGGCAGATGAAGAAAGAAGTGGACCCGTTCATTGATGATCAGGGCAAGGAAGCCCTGAACTTCCAGATCACCGTGGCCATCGCCTGGATGGTTTGCATCGTGCTGGCCTTTGCGGTGGTTGGGTTTTTCCTGATGTTTGCGCTGGCGATTGCCACTGTGGTGCTGACGATCATCGGCAGTATCAAGGCCAACAAGGGCATTGCCTATCGCTACCCCTTGACCTGGCGTGTGATCAAATAATGAGCGGCCACAAAAAAACCGACAGCGATGTCGGTTTTTTTGTGCCTGGGAAAAGACCTCAGATGGTCAATGTCCAGTCGTAGTCCACGATCAGCGGTGCGTGCTGCGAGAAGCGCGGCTGGCGCGGCAGGCGTGCGCTGCGAACGAACCGGCGCAGGCCTGGGGTCAGCAACTGGTAGTCGAAACGCCAGCCCAGGTTGAGCATCTCAGCCTGTTCGTTGTCCGGCCACCAGCTGTACTGGTCGCCTTCGCGGCTGACTTCGCGCAGGGCATCCACGTAGCCCATGTTGCCGACAATCTCGTCCATCCAGGCGCGTTCTGGCGCCAGGAAACCCGGGGATTGCTGGCTGTCGCGCCAGTTCTTGATATCCAGCTTCTGTTGCGCCACGTACAGCGAGCCACAATAAATGTACTCGCGACGTTTGCGCCGCTGTTTATCCAGATAACGGGCGAAATCGTCCATTAGCTTGAACTTCTGGTTCAAGTCTTCATCGCCGTTCTGCCCCGAAGGAAGCAGCAAGGTCGCGATGCTGACCTTATCGAAATCGGCTTGCAGGTAGCGCCCGTAGCGGTCGGCTGTCTCGAAGCCGAGGCCGCTGATGACCGCCTTGGGTTGCAACCGCGAATACAAAGCCACGCCACCTTGGGTGGGCACTTCGGCATCGCAGGCATAAAGGAAGTAGCCATCCAGTTGGAAGGCTGGGTCGTCCAGTTCAAAGGCGGAGGCGCGGGTATCCTGCAGGCAGATGACGTCGGCATTCTGGGCTTGCAGCCAACTGAGCAAACCACGCTCGACTGCAGCCTGAATACCATTAACGTTCACACTGATGATCCGCATAAATGGCCCCAAAAATCGCGTGCGTGTATGATACACGCCGTCTACCTAATTAGCTAAATCCGTGGTATCTGAGGCTTTTTTCATGCAGGCGTATCAACGCGATTTCATTCGTTTTGCCATCGATCGCGGCGTTTTGCGCTTCGGTGAGTTCACTCTAAAGTCCGGGCGCACCAGCCCGTACTTTTTCAATGCGGGCTTGTTCAACTCGGGTTCGGCCCTGGCTCAGCTGGGTCGTTTCTACGCGGCAGCCATCGTCGAAAGCGGTATTTCCTTCGACGTTTTGTTCGGCCCGGCCTACAAAGGCATTCCCCTGGCGGCTGCAACTGCCGTGGCCCTGGCTGAACATCACGGGCAGGACCTGCCGTGGTGCTTCAACCGCAAAGAGGCCAAGGCCCATGGCGAAGGCGGTAGCCTGGTGGGCGCGCCGCTGACTGGCGATGTGTTGATCATCGATGACGTGATCACGGCCGGTACTGCTATCCGCGAAGTGATGCAGATCATCGCGTCCCAGGACGGCGCCAAGGCCGCCGGCGTGCTGATCGCGCTGAACCGCCAGGAACGTGGCAACGGTGAATTGTCGGCGATCCAGGAAGTGGAGCGCGACTTCGGTATTCCGGTGGTGAGCATCGTGTCGTTGAACCAGGTGCTGCAGTTTCTGGAAGATGATCCGCAGCTCAAGCAGCACTTGCCGGCCGTGCGTGCGTACCGCGAACAATTCGGCGTCTGACACAGATCTCCTGTGGGAGCGGGCTTGCCCGCGATAGCGGTGTATCAGGCAATAGAATTGTTGAATGTGTCGCCGCCATCGCATGCAAGCCAGCTCCCACAGTGGGACTGCGTACAAACACGAAGGCCCCCGCTCAATTGAGTTAAGCGGGGGCCTTTTTGTTTGCAGCTACGGACGCTTGCGGTTACTGATCAGCGTGCCCACACCCGTGTCGGTGAAGATTTCCAGCAGGATCGCATTCGGTACCCGGCCATCCAGGATCAACGAGCTGCCCACACCGCCTTGCACCGCTTCCAGCGCGCAACGGATTTTAGGCAGCATGCCGCCGTAGATGGTGCCGTCGGCGATCAACTCGTCCACTTGTTGAGTGGTCAGGCCAGTCAGCACCTTGCCTTCCTTGTCCATCAGGCCAGCGATGTTGGTCAGCAGCATCAGCTTTTCAGCCTTCAGTGCTTCAGCCACCTTGCCGGCCACCAGGTCGGCGTTGATGTTGTAGGACTCGCCGTTTGCACCCACGCCGATCGGCGCGATCACCGGGATGAAGTCACCTTTCACCAGCAGGTTCAGCAGGTCGGTGTTGATGCCGATGACTTCACCCACTTGGCCGATGTCGATGATTTCCGGCTGGGTCATCTCTGGCGTCTGGCGGGTCACCGTCAGTTTTTTTGCGCGGATCAGCTCCGCGTCCTTGCCGGTCAGGCCGATGGCGCTGCCGCCGTGGCGGTTGATCAGGTTGACGATGTCCTTGTTGACCTGGCCGCCGAGGACCATCTCCACCACGTCCATGGTTTGCGCGTCAGTGACGCGCATGCCATCGATGAAGTGACTCTCGATCGACAAGCGCTTGAGCAGATCGCCGATTTGCGGGCCGCCACCGTGGACTACCACCGGGTTGATCCCCACGGCTTTCATCAACACGATGTCGCGGGCAAAGCCGGTTTTCAGCTCTTCGCTTTCCATGGCATTGCCGCCGTACTTGATCACCAGCGTCTTGCCGACGTAGCGTCGGATGTAAGGCAACGCTTCGGAAAGGACCTTGGCAGTGTTGGCAGCGGCTTCGCGTTCGAGGGTCATTCAGGGCTCCGGTTAAAAATCAGAACGGTAATTGGAGATCAGGGGCAACACGTTTCAACTGGGCGTGGAACACGTCCTTGATGCGCTGCAACTCAGCCTCGGTATCCGCCTCGAAACGCAGGACCAGCACCGGTGTGGTGTTGGACGCGCGAACCAGGCCCCAGCCTTTGGCGTAATCGACTCGCACACCATCAATGGTGGTCAGGTTGGCGCCTTCGCCCCATTGCGCATCGTGCAGTGCGTCAATGATGCTGAATTTGCTCTCCTCGGTCACATGGATATTGATCTCTGGCGTAGAAATATCATTCGGGAAGGTCTGAAACAGCTCTTCGGCCGTGGATTTTTCCTTGCTGAGGATCTCCAGCAGGCGTGCGGCACTGTAAATCCCATCGTCAAACCCAAACCAGCGTTCCTTGAAGAACACATGGCCGCTCATTTCGCCGGCCAACAGCGCGCCGGTTTCCTTCATTTTCTTTTTGATCAACGAGTGACCGGTCTTCCACATTAGCGGGCGACCGCCATATTCCTTGATCAGCGGCGTGAGGCGGCGGGTGCACTTCACGTCGAAGATGATCTCGGCGTTGGGGTTGCGCGCGACCACGTCGCGGGCGAACAGCATCAGCAGGCGATCCGGGAACACGATTTCACCGGTTTCGGTCACCACGCCTACGCGATCGCCGTCGCCGTCGAAGGCCAAGCCCACATCAGCCCCGGTTTCCTTGACCTTGGCGATCAGGTCCACCAGGTTTTCAGGCTTGCCCGGGTCCGGGTGATGGTTCGGAAAGTTGCCGTCAACGTCGCAGAACAATGGGATCACTTCGCAGTTCAGGGCTTCGAGCAGCTGCGGCGCGATCACGCCGGCCGCGCCGTTGCCACAGTCCACCACCACTTTCAGGCGGCGCGCGAGTTTGACGTCGCGGGTGATTTCATCAGAGTAGCGTTGCAGGATGTCGACTTTGGTGACGGTGCCCTGGCCGCTGGTCAGGTCGTTGGTCTTCAGGCGGTTGTGCAGGGCCTGGATCTGTTCGTTGGCCAGGGTGTCGCCAGCGATGACGATCTTGAAACCGTTGTAGTCCGACGGGTTATGGCTGCCGGTGAGCATCACCCCGGACTTGCCGGCCAGTACGTTGGCTGCGTAGTACAGCGCAGGCGTCGGCACCAGGCCCACGTCGCTGACGTGGCAACCGCTGTCGGCCAGGCCCTGGATCAGTTGTTCCACCAGCTCCGGGCCGGACAGGCGACCGTCACGGCCAACTGAGACGTTGGGCTCGCCCTGGGCCAGGCTCTGGGAGCCGATGGCGCGACCAATCCAGTAGGCCGTTTCGGCAGTCAGGGTCTTGGGCACCACGCCACGAATGTCATAGGCGCGAAAGATGCTGTCGGGGAATGTCGGGGCTACGCGGGCTGCGGTACTCATCGCGGGGGGAAACTCCATCTGAAGGGGGCAAGGCTGGCCTTAATGTGACTGACCGGCAGGCTCAAACTGAAGGGTATGACGGTGTTTTCGGCAGAGAGTTCGTGGTGCAAAAATGCCATCGGAGTGCTGGCCCCGACTTGTTGTCTGCGTAATGCGTTGATTTTTATGGAGAAATCTCGCTGATAAAATCCGCGCATTCTTCGTCCTGAAAGCCCAGCGGTGGCGTCGGGCCGGGCAACGGCGCCCGGCCAGATTCAGCTTAGTCAGTGGCTGCCGGAATGCCCGAACCCGCCCGCGCCGCGCTGGGTTTCGTCGAATTCCTCTACCAGTTCGAAATGTGCCTGTACGACCGGCACCAGTACCAACTGGGCAATGCGCTCGCCGACGGCGATGTTGAACGCGGTCTGGCCACGGTTCCAGCATGACACCATCAGCTCGCCCTGATAGTCCGAGTCGATCAGGCCCACCAGGTTGCCCAGCACGATGCCGTGTTTATGACCCAGGCCGGAGCGCGGCAAGATCAGCGCAGCGAGGCCAGGGTCGCCGACGTAGATCGACAGGCCCGTGGGAATCAGAATGGTCTGGCCCGGCTCAAGCACTGTGTCTTGCTTGAGCATGGCGCGCAGGTCGAGGCCGGCGGAGCCCGGGGTGGCATAGGCTGGCAGCGGGAATTCGTTGCCGATGCGTGGGTCGAGGATCTTGGCTTGCAAAGCGTGCATGGACATTAAACCTGGTTCAGCCGTTGGGCGATAAAAGAGATCAGTTGGCGGGCAATCTTGCCTTTGCTGGTCTGGGCGAAAAGGGTGGCGTGCAGCTCGCGGTCGATCACGCTGCAGGCGTTTTCCTCGCTGTTGAAGCCGATGCTCGGGTTGGCGACATCATTGGCAACGATCAGGTCGAGGTTTTTGTCTTTCAATTTGCGTGCTGCGTAGTCCAGCAAATGCTCGGTCTCGGCGGCGAAGCCGACACTGAACGGGCGGTCCGGGCGCGTGGCGATGGTGGCCAGAATGTCCGGGTTGCGCACCATTTGCAGGAGCAGGCCGTCACCGCTCGTAGGGTCTTTCTTGAGCTTTTGCGGGGCGACGACTTCCGGGCGGTAGTCCGCAACCGCTGCCGAGGCGATAAACAGGTCGCACGGAATGGCCGCCTCACAGGCCGCGAGCATGTCGCGGGCGCTGACTACGTCGATTCGCGTGACCCGATCCGGGGTCGGCAAATGCACCGGGCCGGTGATCAAGGTAACGCGTGCGCCTGCCTCGACCGCCGCTTCGGCCAGCGCAAAGCCCATTTTTCCTGAGCTATGGTTGGTGATGTAGCGCACCGGGTCGATGTTTTCCTGGGTTGGGCCAGCCGTGATCAGCACATGCTTGCCAGTGAGTGCCAAGTGCTGGAAGCACTCGGCGGCGCACTGGGCCAGGTCGGTGGCTTCAAGCATGCGACCCATGCCGACGTCGCCGCAGGCCTGGCTGCCGGAGGCCGGGCCGAATACCTTGAGGCCACGGCTTTGCAGGAGTTGGGTGTTGGCCTGGGTGGCCGGGTCGCGCCACATGGCCTGGTTCATGGCCGGGGCGATGGCGACGGTGGCGTCGGTGGCCAGTACCAGGGTGGTCAGCAGGTCATCGGCGATGCCTTGGGCCAGGCGGGCGATCAGGTCGGCGGTGGCCGGGGCGATCAGCACCAGGTCGGCCCATTTGGCCAGCTCGATATGGCCCATGGCGGCTTCGGCCGCCGGGTCCAGCAGATCCAGGTGAACCGGGTGCCCGGACAAGGCCTGCATGGTCAACGGCGTGATGAACTCACTGCCGCCGCGAGTCATGACCACGCGCACTTCGGCGCCTTGGTCCAGGAGCCTGCGGACCAGCTCTGCGCTCTTATAGGCGGCAATGCCGCCGCCAACGCCGAGAACGATGCGTTTCCGATACAGACGCTGCATTGGTTTGCCTTTCCAGTTCAGTGATGCCAGTTCAGTGGCGCCTGCGATGCCACCTCCCCAGGGGAAATCGCGGCAAAAAAGAGGGCCTACGATAACACAGCGTCCGCGAGGCAACAGCGGTGCACGTGGCGCATAGGACGCATAGGGAAAGGGAGGCGGGATGAGTATTCGCGATTGGCCAGCAGCAGAGCGGCCGCGAGAGAAGCTTTTGGAATGGGGCGCGGCGAGCCTGTCGGATGCCGAGCTGCTGGCGATCTTCCTGCGTACCGGGGTCGCTGGCAGGAGCGCTGTGGACTTGGCGCGCCATCTGTTGGCGCAATTCGGTGGCTTGCGCCCATTGTTGGAGGCCAGCCAGGTGCTGTTCAACCAGCAATTGGGCCTTGGGCCGGCGAAATTTGCCCAGTTGCAGGCAGTGCTGGAAATGTCCCGGCGACATATGGCCGAGCGCCTGCGTAAGGATTCGGTGCTGGAAAGCCCGGTAGCCGTGCGTGATTACCTGAAGGCTTTGCTGCGCCATGAGCCTCACGAGATCTTCGGTTGCCTGTTTCTCGACTCAAAACACAGGGTGCTGGGTTTCGAAGCGTTATCCCAGGGCACCATTGACGCGGCGATGGTTTACCCCCGGCAAGTGGTCAAGCGCGCCCTGGCGTATAACGCGGCGGCCTTGATCCTGTGCCACAACCATCCTTCCGGCAGCGCAGAGCCCAGTGCGGCTGATCGAAAATTGACCAAGTTGCTGCAAAAGGCCTTGGAAGTAGTGGACGTGCGGGTACTGGATCACATCATTGTGGGCGATGGCGATCCGTTGTCGATGGCGGAATACGGGTGGATGTAAGCCCGCCCATGGGGGCGGGCTTGGTTGTCAGGGCTTGACGCTGACCTTGGAGAAGTCCTGGCGCCCGAACGGGCTCACCTGATAGCCCTCGACATTCTTGCGGGTCAGGGCAAATGCCGTAGGGTGCGCCAGCGGCAGCCACAACGCTTGCTGCTGGATCTGCGCCTGGGCCTGCTGATACAGCTTGCTGCGTACTCCCTGCTCGCTGGTGGTCTTGCCGGCGCTGATCAGCTTGTCCAGGGCGGGGTCGCAGTAGCGGGCGAAATTGGTGCCGGATTTGACTGCCGCACAGGAGAACTGCGGGGTAAGGAAGTTATCCGGGTCGCCGTTGTCGCCGGCCCAGCCCATGAACAGCAAGTCGTGCTCGCCGGCTTTGGCGCGGCGAATCAACTCGCCCCATTCGATCACGCGGATCTCGGCCTGGATGCCGACCTTGGCCAGGTCAGCCTGCAGCAGTTGTGCGCCGAGGTTCGGGTTGGGGTTCAGCAGGCTGCCGGTGGGGCGGGTCCAGATAGTGGTCTTGAAACCATCCTTGAGCCCGGCACGGTCCAGCAGCCCCTTGGCCTTGGCGAGGTCCTGTGGATAACCGGGCAGCTCTTTGGCGTAGCTCCAGGTGTTGGGCGGGAAAGGTCCGTTCGCGGCTTCGGCAGTGCCTTCAAACACGGCCTTGAGGTAACTGCCCTTGTCGAAGGCCAGGTTGATCGCCTGGCGTACTTCGGGCTTGTCCAGGGGCGGGTGCTGGCTGTTAATGGCCACGAAGGCGGTCATGAAGGCGGCGGTTTTCTCCACCTTGAGCGCCGGGTCCTTTTCGGCCTCGCCCACGTCCAGCGGCTTGGGCGAAAGGGCAATCTGGCATTCATTGCGGTGCAATTTCTGCAGGCGCACGTTGGCGTCCGGCGTGATCGCGAAGATCAAGTTATCCACAGCCGGTTTGCCGGCGAAGTAGTCCGGGTTGGCCTTGTAGCGCACCACGGCATCTTTCTGGAAGCGGCTGAAGATGAACGGCCCGGTGCCGATGGGCTGGCTGTTGAGCTTCTCCGGCGTGCCGGCCTTGAGCAGTTTGTCGGCGTATTCGGCCGGGTAGATCGAGGCAAAGCCCATGCTCAGGGCGGCGAGGAAGGTGGAGTCGGCGTGATCCAGGGTAAAGCGCACGGTCAGCGGGTCAAGAGCGTCGATCTTCTTGACCAGTGCGGGCAACTGCAGCGACTGCGCATGGGGGAAACCGCTCTGGGCGATCTTGTGCCACGGGTTGGCCGGGTCGAGCATGCGTTCGAAGCTGAAGCGCACGTCTTCCGCGGTCAGGGTACGGCTTGGGGTGAAGTATTCGGTGCGATGAAACTTCACATCCGGGTGCAGCTTGAAGGTATAGGTCAGGCCATCCGGCGAGACTTCCCAGCTGTCTGCCAGGCTTGGCACCAGCTTGCCGCTGGCCGCGTCGTAGTCCACCAGGCGGTTCATCAGCACGTCGGCTGAAGCATTGGTGGTGGTCAATGAGTTGTATTGCACCACATCGAACCCTTCGGGGCTGGCCTCGGTGCAAACGCTCAGATTGGTGGCAGCAACAGCCGCCGGAGCGATAAATAGAGGGGCAAGCAATAGCGGTAGGGCAGCGAGGCGCATGTTCGGTTTCCTTTGCAGATCGAAGGCCCATCTGCGAGTGCAGTCTGGAAAAGTCCTACCGTAGAGGTCTGACAGATAAATGACTAGCCCATTTTTGCCTGTGCTTTTGCCTGAAATGCTGTTTTGATGGCGCCTCAGCGCGTTCCGCCGTGCGCTTCACTGCGCGCGCGGGCGCTGTAAATCATTCTGTGCGACGAGTGGTCGATTGTTACTGCGGCCCCTATTAGCAACGGTTCAGGCGTTTGCCGCCGAGATTTACGCCGGTAAAAACACACGGGCTGTTGTTGCACTAGGGTCTTTCTGGTATAAAGCAGCGCTCTTTTCTAGGGGCCCGGTTCCTTCGCTTGTAGGTGTAGCCGGTAAGACCCTAAAGAAACGCGGCGCCTGGCGCCAAATGACTGAGAGATTAAGCGGCCAACCCATGCCGGGTTGGGCATGTGGTTTTAGAGGGCTGAGGCATGTCGAGAGTATGTCAAGTTACCGGTAAGGGTCCGGTGACTGGGAATAACATTTCCCACGCAAATAACAAAACCCGTCGTCGTTTCCTGCCAAACCTGCAGCATCACCGCTTCTGGGTTGAAGAAGAGAAACGTTTTGTCCGTCTGCGCGTATCTGCTAAAGGCATGCGTATCATCGACAAGCGTGGCATCACTGTCGTGCTGGCCGAAATTCGTGCCGCTGGCAAGATTTAAGGAGCTATATCATGCGTGAATTGATTCGAATGATCTCTAGCGCCGGTACTGGTCACTTCTACACTACCGACAAGAACAAGCGTACTACCCCGGACAAGCTCGAAAAGAAAATGTTCGACCCGCGCGTTCGCAAGCACGTGATCTACAAAGAAGGCAAAATCAAGTAATTGGTTTTCTTCAATGTGAAAAAAAGCCCGTCTCTCACGATTCGGGCTTTTTTTTGCCTGCAATTTGCTGATCAGGCTTTCTGTTCAAACACTACGTAGATCTTGCGGCACGGCTCCAGCACTTCCCAGGTGCCGCTGAAACCGGCCGGGATCACGAAGCGGTCACCGGCGCGCAAGGTCTTGGCGTTGCCGTCGGCATCACGCAGGACGGACACGCCCTGCACAATCTCGCAGTACTCATGCTCGCTGTAGTTGACCTTCCAGTGCCCGACCTCACCTTCCCAGACCCCGGCGCTCATTTGGCCGCACGGGCTGTTGTAGTGGTTGTAGACCGTTTGCTCGGGATCGCCCTTGAGGATTTTTTCGGCAGCAGGGCGGTAGCGCTCGGCGGCGGTCTTGGCTTGGCTGAAGTCGACGATGTCCTGGATGCTCATGTGCGGTTCCCGTCTGGCCTGCGGTTGGAGAGCCCAAAGTCTATGTTTATTAAAATGAACATCGCAAGGGCGTTTACTGGCGTTATGTCAAATATATTGAAACACCCCCAGCCGCTGGTTTAGGGTGGCAGCTGCCTTGAGCCGAACAGATGGCTGGCGGGGCAAGCATTCTTTGAGGCTGCCGGGGGACATCGCCTGGCCCTCGTGTTCAATAAGAGGAGGACACTCGCATGACCACCCTGACCCGTGCCGACTGGGAACAACGCGCCAAGGATCTGAAGATCGAAGGCCGCGCCTACATCAATGGCGAGTACACCGCTGCCGTTTCCGGTGACACCTTCGAATGCATCAGCCCGGTCGATGGCCGCCTGCTGACCACCGTTGCCAGCTGCGACGTCGCCGATGCCCAGCGCGCCGTGGAAAACGCCCGCGCCACGTTCAATTCCGGTGTGTGGTCGCGCCTGGCACCGGCCAAACGCAAAGCCACCATGATCCGTTTCGCCGCGTTGCTCAAGGCCAATGCCGAAGAGCTGGCGCTGCTTGAAACCCTGGACATGGGCAAGCCGATCAGCGACTCCCTGAACATCGACGTACCCGGCGCGGCGAATGCCCTGAGCTGGAGCGGCGAGGCCATCGACAAGATCTACGACGAAGTTGCCGCCACCCCGCACGACCAACTGGGTCTGGTGACCCGCGAGCCTGTCGGCGTGGTGGGCGCTATCGTGCCGTGGAACTTCCCGCTGATGATGGCCTGCTGGAAGCTCGGCCCGGCGCTGTCCACCGGTAACTCGGTAATCCTCAAGCCGTCCGAAAAGTCCCCGCTGACCGCCATCCGTATCGCGGCCCTGGCCGTTGAAGCCGGTATTCCAAAAGGCGTGTTCAACGTGCTGCCGGGTTACGGCCACACCGTGGGCAATGCGCTGGCGCTGCACATGGACGTCGACACCCTGGTGTTCACCGGCTCGACCAAAATCGCCAAGCAACTGTTGATTCGCTCCGGTGAATCGAACATGAAGCGCGTGTGGCTGGAAGCGGGCGGCAAGAGCCCGAACATCGTGTTCGCCGATGCGCCGGACCTGCAAGCGGCCGCCGAATCTGCCGCTGGCGCCATTGCGTTCAACCAGGGCGAAGTGTGCACCGCGGGTTCGCGTCTGCTGGTGGAGCGTTCGATCAAGGACACTTTCCTGCCGCTGGTGATCGAAGCCCTCAAGGGCTGGAAGCCCGGCAACCCGCTGGACCCAGCCACTAACGTGGGCGCGCTGGTGGATACCCAGCAAATGAACACCGTGCTTTCGTACATCGAAGCCGGCCATGCCGATGGCGCCAAGTTGGTAGCTGGCGGCAAGCGCACCCTGGAAGAGACGGGCGGCACGTACGTCGAGCCGACGATTTTCGACGGCGTGACCAACGCGATGAAGATCGCCCAGGAAGAGATCTTTGGCCCAGTGCTGTCGGTGATCACCTTCGACAGCGCAGAAGAAGCGATCAAGATCGCCAACGATACCGTCTACGGCCTGGCTGCCGCGGTGTGGACGGCAGACATCTCCAAGGCGCACCTGACCGCCAAAGCCCTGCGTGCCGGTAGCGTGTGGGTCAACCAATACGATGGCGGCGACATGACCGCGCCGTTTGGTGGCTTCAAGCAGTCGGGCAATGGTCGCGACAAATCGCTGCATGCGTTCGACAAGTACACCGAGCTGAAGTCGACCTGGATCAAGCTCTAAGCAACACCGCAGTCCAAATGTGGGAGCGGGCTTGTGTGGGAGCTGGCTTGCCTGCGATGCAGACACCTCGGTATGTCAGTCATACCGAGGTGATGCGATCGCAGGCAAGCCAGCTCCTACACAAACTCAGCTCCCACACTGTTTTGTATGACCTTAAGAATTATCCACAGGAGCGTGGACATGCGTTGGGCGACCTATTTCGCCGTCTTGGCCTCGGTGCTCAGTGTCGGCCTGGCGCTGGGCGTCAGTATGCCGCTGGTGTCCCTGCGCCTGGAAAGCTGGGGTTATGGCAGTTTTGCCATCGGCGTGATGGCGGCGATGCCGGCCTTCGGTGTGCTGCTCGGCGCGAAGGTGTCCAGTCGCATGGCCTCCTGGCTCGGAACCGCCAACCTCATGCGCCTGTGTTTGTGGGCGGGCGCGGTGTCCATCGGCTTGTTGGCGATCCTGCCCAGCTACCCGGTGTGGCTGGTGCTACGCCTGATGATCGGGGTGATCCTGACCATCGTATTTATCCTGGGCGAAAGCTGGATCAACCAGTTGGTGGTGGAGCAATGGCGCGGCCGTCTGGTGGCACTGTATGGCTGCACGTATGCCCTGAGCCAACTGTCTGGCCCATTGTTGCTGGGCTTGATCGGCACCGACCATGACTACGGTTTCTGGGTCGGCGTCGGTCTGTTGGTGGTGGCGCCGTTGCTGTTGCTGGGACGCTCCGGCGCACCGACTGCCGAGTCCTTCAGCGTGACCTTCGCTGACTTGTGGCGTTTCTGTCTGAGCCTGCCGGCGATTGCGTGGGCGGTGGCGTTATTCGCTGCGTTCGAGGCGATGATTCTGACGTTGTTGCCGATTTACTGCCTGCAACAAGGCTTTACCGCCGAAATCGCCTTGGCCATGGTCAGTACGGTGGTGGTCGGCGATGCGTTGCTGCAGTTGCCCATTGGTGCACTGGCCGACTACCTGCCTCGGCGCACGCTGTTCCTGAGTTGTGCGGTGCTGTTGCTTGCGTCGAGCCTGGCGATTCCGTTGTTGATGCATACGTCGTTGATCTGGCCGATCTGGGTGTTGTTCGGCGCGAGTGCTGGAGGCTTGTTTACCCTGTCGCTGATCCTGATCGGCGAGCGTTATCGCGACGATGCCCTGGTGCGCGCCAATGCCCACGTGGCGCAACTGTGGGGCATCGGTTGCCTGATCGGCCCTTTGGTGGCAGGGGCGGGCAGCCAGTGGATCAGCGGGCATGCACTGCCGCTGCTAATGGCAGCCGGTGCGTTGGGATTGGTGGTGCTGTTGCTGCGCCAAGGCGCGTTCGGCGTGGCGCAACCGGCCTGACCCTGAAATGCGATCAATATGTGGGGGCTGGCTTGCCTGCGATAGCGGTGGGTCAGCAGTTTATCCGTTGCCTGGCACTCCGCCATCGCAGGCAAGCCAGCTCCCACAGTTGATCTCCTCTGGCTCTAGAGCATGCGTTCCAAGCCAACTGACGTTGCAAACCACGCATTGAACCGTCGCCACCAACTGCCCGGCTCGCGGGTCAGGGTGTGCAGTTGGCCGTTATCCTCGGTCACCCACACTATTTGGCCATCCTGCAATTTCGCCTCATAGCTCAAGGCCGGTGCCATGCCTTGCAGCGCTAGGTTGCGCACGTGCTCCGCCAGCTCGGGGCTGTCGACCAGCACGCCGACTTCGGTATTCCACAGCACTGAGCGTGGGTCGAAGTTGAACGAGCCGATAAACGATTTCTGCCGGTCAAAGATCATCGCCTTGCTGTGCAGGCTGGAGTCCGAGCCGCGGAAGGTGCCGCGCCGGAACAGATGCGGCCCGCTGCCTGCGCTGTGGTCACCGGGTTGACGGCGCAGTTCGTAGAGCTTCACGCCGTGTTCCAGCAGCGCCTTGCGATAGGGCGCATAACCGCCGTGTACAGCCGGCACGTCAGTGGCTTCCAGGGAGTTGGTCAGCAGGCTGACCGACACCCCCGCATCGGCGCGCCCGGTCAGGTACACCAGCCCCGGTTGCCCCGGCACGAAATACGCCGAGATCATCATCAGCTCATGGCTGACCCCTTCCAGTTCCGGTGCCAGTTGAGTGGTGAGCAGCAACCGAGGGTCTGGGTCGGCTTTGGACAGCACCTTGCTTGGTGCGTCCCACAGCGCCTGGTTCCAGGCCCAGATCAGTTCGCGGCGCCAGATGTCCATGCGCGGTTGGGTCTGGTAGGTGCGCAAGCGGTTGTAGAGTGCATGGTTCTGCTGGCGCGATTCGGCCAGCGATGCTTCCAGGTACGCGCGCGCGTCGGCGAGGTCGCCTTTGGAAGGTGTATTGGAAACGAAGTTGTCGATGGGCTTGCTCAGGGCGCTGTTCCAGTACTGGTCGAAACTGTGTCCAAGCTGCTCGGCTACCGGGCCCACGCTGAGCATGTCGATATCGGTGAAGTTCAGGTTGGGCTCTGCATCGAAATACTCATCCCCCAGGTTGCGTCCGCCGACGATGGCCACGCTGTTGTCCGCCAGCCATAGCTTGTTGTGCATGCGCCGATGCTGCAGTGACAGGTTGAACAAGCGGCCCATGGCGCGCGTCACGCCGGTGCTGCGCCCCAGGTGCAGGGGGTTGAACAGGCGGATTTCGATTTTGGGGTGGGCGGCGAGCGTGGCGATGATCTGGTCGAGGCCGTCGCTGGTGGTGTCGTCCAGCAGGATGCGCACGCGCACGCCACGGTCGGCGGCCTTGAGCAGTTCGTCCACCAGCATGCGCGTGCTGATGCCGTCGTGCACGATGTAGTACTGCAGGTCCAGGCTGGTCTGGGCGTTGCGGATCAGTTCGGCGCGGGCCATGAAGGCCTCGCTGCTGTTGGGCAGCAGGCGAAAACCCGAGCGCCCTTGATACGGCGCGGCCTGGGCCTGGATAGAGCGGCCGAACGACGACTGCGCCGCGGGCAGGGCATCGCTCGGGATACGCGGTGCAGGCGCCGTGGCGCAGCCGCCCAGAGCCAGGGCTCCCAACAGGAAAAACGGTAATAGCCGTTGCATCATCAAGGGAGTTGCTTCCAGATCAGGGCGGTTGTCGGCATATGACGGCGATTTTCTGCGAAAGGTCAGTCGGCTGCCTCGGCCAGCATTTTGCTCGCGGCAGCCCCCACCTTGCGCACAGCTTCTTCAATCTGCGGCGTAGGCTTGGCAGCGTAGTTCATGCGTAGGCAGTTCCGGTACTTGCCCGATGCAGAAAAAATGCTGCCTACGGCAATCTGGACGCCTTGCTCCATCAGCACGCGGTTGAGCTTCAAGGTATCAAAGCCCTCCGGCAGCTCGACCCATAGCATGAAGCTGCCCTGGGGCCGGCTGGCGCGGGTGCCTGTCGGAAAATAGCGGCTGACCCAATCGAGTATCAAGTCGCGATTACGCTGGTATTGGGTGCGCATCCGCCGCAAATGCGGCTCGAAGTGCCCGTTTTTCAGGAATTCGGCAATGGCGATCTGCGGTTGTGTCGCCGTGGAACCCGTGCTGATGTATTTCATGTGCAGCACGCGCTCCAAGTATCGACCGGGAGCCACCCAACCAATGCGCAAACCGGGCGCCAGGGTTTTCGAGAACGAGCTGCACAGCAGTACACGGCCGTCTTCGTCGAAGGACTTGATGGTGCGCGGGCGCGGGTAGCTATAGGCCAATTCGCCGTACACATCGTCCTCAATGATTGCCACGTCAAAGCGCTGGGCCAGGGTGAGTAGTGCCCGCTTGCGCGCCTCCGGCATGATGTAGCCCAGGGGGTTGTTGCAGTTGGGGGTCAGCTGGATGACCTTGATCGGCCACTGTTCCAGCGCCAGTTCCAGCGCTTCGAGGCTGATGCCGGTGATCGGGTCAGTAGGGATTTCCAAGGCTTTCATGCCCAGGCCCTTGAGGGTCTGCATGGCGCCGTGAAAGCTCGGCGAATCCACTGCGACGATGTCGCCAGGCTCGCAAATGGCATGGATGCTGGCGGACAGCGCCTCATGGCAACCGGTGGTGATCACGATGTCCTCGGCGGTCAACTGGCAGCCGGAATCCAATGACAGTCGCGCAATTTGCTCGCGCAGCTCCATACAGCCGAGGATGTTGTCGTAATACAGGCCGGGCAGGTCCTGGCGGCGGCTCACGCGGGCGAGGCTGCGCAGCAAAGGTTTCAGGGTGGGGGACAGCACATCTGGCATGCCGCGCCCCATCTGTATGACATCTTTGCGCGGCACCGCGCGAATCAGCTCCAGCACTTGGTCCCACTGGGATATCTCTACCGGTCGTTGGGCCGGTCGACCAATTTCGGGCAGGGCTGGCAGCTCGCGGCCGACCGGTACGAAATAGCCGGATTTCGGCTTGGGCATAGCGAGGCCGTTATCTTCCAACAATCGATAGGCCTGCTGCACGGTGCTCAGGCTGACCCCATGTTCCACACTCAAGGCCCGCACAGACGGCAAGCGATCACCGGGGCGATAGAAGCCTTGTTCGATGCGCGTGCCCAATAATTCGGCGAGGTTCACATAAAGGGTCATGGTGGTCGCTCCCCGGGGACCAGTACAGATTGGGCGAAAATACAGGATTCAGGCGCCAATAGGCAGTGTCTGTATGGATTTAATATAAGCAGGTTGAATCTGTATTGGTTTGTGCTGCGCACTCATGCTTGTCACTCAAGGCGACAACGCAAATGAGGGGCAGCAAAATGAACGGTATGAGCGATGTGCGGCTGGCGTTACACAGCCAGGAACTGGAGGCTGGGCAGGAGCGGGCGACGGCGCCGCGCAACGTCAGCCGCTGGAACCTGTTCTGGCACCGCCGTCAAACGCGCAAGGCTTTGCTGCACTTGACCCGTGAGCAATTGCGCGACGTCGGGCTGAGCGCTGAACAGGCGCGCCAGGAAGGGTTGAAACCTTTCTGGCGCAGCTGATTCACACCAGCTCTTTGAAGCGGTGCCAGAGCATCCCCAGCGCCAACAGTGGCGAGCGCAGGTGCTTGCCGCCAGGGAACGTCATGTGCGGCACCTGGGCGAACAGGTCGAAGCGGCCCTGTTGCTGGCCGCTGATGGCTTCAGCGAGCAGCTTGCCCGCCAGGTGCGTGGCGTTGAGCCCATGGCCGGCGTAGGCCTGGGCGTAATACACGTTGGGCTGCTCCGCGAGCCGGCCAATCTGGGGCAGGCGGTTGGCGCCGATGCCGATCATGCCGCCCCATTGATAGTCGATTTTTACATCGGCCAACTGCGGGAATACCTGCAACATTTTCGGGCGCATATAGGCGCCGATGTCCTGGGGATCACGGCCGGAATAGTGGCAGGCACCGCCGAACAACAGGCGGCGGTCGGCGGACAGTCGGAAGTAATCCACCGTTACCCGCTGGTCACACACCGCCATATTCCGAGGCAGCAGTTTGCTGGCCTGAGCTTCGCTTAACGGCTCGGTGGCGATGATGTAACTGCCGGCGGGCAACACCTTGCCGCTCAGGTGCGGGTTGAGGCCATTGAGGTAGGCGTTGCACGCCAGCACCAAGGTCTTGGCGCGCACGTTGCCCTGGGCGGTGTGTACGTTGACCTCGGGGCCGTAGTCGATGCGCGTGACCTGGGACTGCTCGAACAGCTTCACGCCCAATTGCTGCGCGGCGGCGGCTTCGCCGAGGGCCAGGTTGAGCGGATGCAAGTGGCCCGAGCCCATGTCGATCATGCCGCCCACGTAGCGCTCGGAGCCGATCACGCTGCTCATCTGGTCTGCTTGCAGCAGGCGCACCTCATGGCGATAACCGAGGCTGCGCAGTTCTTCGGCGTCGTCCGCCAGGCCTTTGAGGTCTCGGGGTTTGTTGGCGAGGTCGCAGTAACCCCAGGTCAGGTCGCAGGGGATCTGAAAACGTTCGACGCGCTCACGCACGATCTCCACGGCTTTCAGGCCCATCAGCTTCATTTGGCGCACACCATCGGTGCCGATCACATTGGCGAACTGGTCCAGGCCATGGCCGACGCCACGAATCAACTGGCCACCGTTACGTCCGCTGGCGCCCCAGGCGATCTTGCGCGCCTCCAACAGCACTACGCTGAACCCGCGCTCGGCCAGCTCCAGCGCCGTGTTCAGCCCGGAAAAACCGCCGCCGACCACGCACACATCGGCAGTGACTTCGCCTGCCAACACGGGGTAATCCGGTTGCGGCACGCTGCTGGCGGCGTAGTAAGAGGCGGTGTGCCGGGCGCTGGCGGTCATGGGAGCATCCCTGTTTGGAAAATTTGACGCAGGATACAGCGGTCGGACGAAGCTGTCTGCGCAGGGCGTTTTACGGCAGAATCCATACTTAGTCGCCGTTCGGTAAATGTTTCGATGAGTTGCAACAGTCAGAAAATCAGCGCGCTGCGTCGGCAGATACCTTCGTTCGAGTGCGTCCCCGGTTGCCACGATTGCTGTGGGCCGGTGACCACTTCGCCCGAGGAAATGTCGCGCCTGCCGCGCAAGACTGCTGCCGAGCAGGACGCGGCCATGGATGAGCTGAACTGCGTGCACCTGGGGCCCAACGGGTGCACGGTGTACGACGAGCGGCCGTTGATCTGTCGGCTGTTCGGCACTACCAAGACTTTGCCGTGCCCTAACGGGCGGCGGCCGGTGGAGCTGATTCACCCGCGGGTGGAAAAGCAGATCCACGAATACATGGCGAGCACGCGGCAAGTGCTGGTCTGACTCGGTTAATGTGGGAGCTGGCTTGCCTGCGATAGCGGTGTGCCAGGCCCGCATGTGCCGATTGATACACCGCTATCGCGGGCAAGCAAGCTGACACAGTTGACGGTGTTGTGTCAGTCAGTCCGGGATCGGAAGGTTCAGGCTCTCCTTCACTTCTTCCATCACGATATAGCTCTTGGACTCCCGCACATGGGGCAACTTGAGCAGGATATCGCCGAGCAGTTTGCGGTACGACGCCATCTCGGAGATCCGCGCTTTCACCAGATAGTCAAAGTCTCCAGATACCAAATGGCACTCCAGCACGTGCGGCAGTTTCAGCACGGCGCGGCGGAATTCCTCGAAGGTGTCGCCGGATTTGTAATCGAGGCTGATCTCGACAAATACCAGCAAACTGCCCTTCAAATGCTGGGGATTGAGCCGCGCGTTGTAGCCCATGATGATCCCTTCACGCTCCAGACGGCGCACTCGCTCGGTACAGGGCGTGGTCGACAGCCCGACCTTCTCCCCCAATTCCGTGAACGAAATACGTCCGTCGGTTTGCAGGATGCGCAGGATGTTGCGGTCGATCTTGTCCAGCTCCCGCTTGGTCTGGGTGTTGGTACGCATAGGGGATACGCCTCTGTGAAAAGGGTTTTTGCCGAGAATTGTCGCCAAATATAGGCAGTTATATAGTGAAATGCACTGGCAATTGTTTTTTACACTGCGCTCATCATTGCTCGAATAACACACGTCAGCGGCCATGCCCGCGATGAGGATATAAAAATGCGCGTTCTGGTCTTGGGTAGCGGCGTGATTGGTGTGACCAGTGCCTACTATTTGGCGCGGGCCGGCTTTGACGTCGTAGTCGTTGACCGTCAACCTGCCGCCGCCATGGAAACCAGTTTCGCCAACGCCGGCCAGGTGTCCCCAGGCTATGCATCGCCGTGGGCCGCGCCGGGCGTGCCGCTCAAGGCCATCAAGTGGCTGCTGCAACGCCACGCACCGCTGGCGATCAAGGCCACCGCCGATATCGACCAATACCTGTGGATGGCGCAGATGCTGCGCAACTGCACGGCCAGTCGTTATGCGGTGAACAAGGAGCGCATGGTCCGCCTGTCCGAATACAGCCGCGACTGCCTCGACGAACTGCGCGTTGAAACCGGCATTGCCTACGAAGGCCGCAGCCTCGGTACTACCCAACTGTTCCGCACCCAGGCACAACTCGACGGTGCCGCTAAAGACATCGCCGTGTTGAAAGAGTCCGGCGTGCCGTTCGAACTGCTCGACCGCGCCGGCATCGCCCGCGTTGAACCGGCCCTGGCCAGCGTCACGGATATCCTCGCCGGTGCCTTGCGCCTGCCGAATGACCAAACCGGCGACTGCCAAATGTTCACCACGCGCCTGGCCGATATGTGCACGCAACTGGGTGTGGAGTTCCGCTTCGAGCAGGATATCCAGCGGCTCGACTACGCCGGTGACCGCATCAACGGCGTGTGGATCGATGGCAAGCTGGAAACTGCTGACCGCTACGTGCTGGCCCTCGGCAGCTACTCGCCGAAATTGCTCAAGCCGCTGGGGATCAAGGCGCCGGTCTACCCGCTCAAGGGTTACTCGCTGACCGTACCGATCACGAACCCGGCGATGGCGCCGACGTCGACCATTCTCGACGAGACCTACAAGGTCGCGATTACCCGTTTCGATAACCGCATCCGCGTCGGCGGCATGGCTGAAATAGCCGGTTTTGACCTGTCGCTTAACCCGCGTCGGCGCGAAACCCTGGAGATGATCGTCAACGACCTTTATCCTCAGGGCGGCGATTTGACCCAAGCTTCGTTTTGGACCGGCCTGCGCCCGACCACGCCCGACGGCACGCCGATTGTCGGTGCCACCCCGTTCAAGAACCTGTTCCTGAATACCGGTCACGGCACGCTCGGTTGGACCATGGCGTGTGGCTCCGGCCGCTTGCTGGCTGACCTGATGGCCAAGAAAACCCCACAGATCAGCGCCGAAGGCCTCGATATTTCCCGTTATGGCAACCACCAGGAGTCCGCACGACATGTCAATCCAGCGCCAGCTCACCAATGAGCGCATGAGCCAGATCGTTGTCCACGGCGGTACCGTGTATCTGGCCGGGCAAGTCGGCGACGACATGACCGCCGGGATTGAACAGCAAACCCGTGAAACCCTGGCCAATATCGAGCGTTTGCTGGGCCTGGCCGGCACCGACAAGACCAAGCTGTTGTCGGTGACGATTTACTTGAAAGACATCGACGCCGATTTCGCCGGCATGAACGCGGTGTGGGACAAGTGGCTGCCCAAGGGCGTTGCCCCGGCCCGTGCCACGGTTGAAGCCAAGCTGTGTGAACCGGAAATCCTGGTGGAGCTGTCCGTCGTGGCGGCCCTGCCTTAAGCAAGATCCCTCTCCCGGTGCCGACGCTGTCTGTCGGTACCGGTTTTTCTTCACTCTGCCGCCTAGAAGCCTGCCGCCATGCGTCCAGCCCGTGCCCTGATCGACCTCCAAGCCCTGCGTCACAATTACCAACTGGCCCGTGAAGTCACGGGGGCCAAGGCCCTTGCCGTGATCAAGGCCGATGCCTACGGCCATGGTGCCGTGCGCGTGGCACAGGCGTTGGAAGCCGAGGCTGATGGATTTGCCGTGGCATGCATCGAGGAAGCGTTGGAGTTGCGCGCCGCCGGGATTCGTGCGCCAGTGCTGCTGCTGGAAGGCTTTTTCGAAGCCGACGAGCTGCCGCTGATCATCGAGCATGATTTCTGGTGCGTGGTGCATTCGCTATGGCAACTGGAAGCCATTGAACAGGCCAGGCTGACCAAGCCGCTGACCATCTGGCTCAAACTCGACTCCGGCATGCACCGCGTTGGCCTGCACCCCAAGGATTATCACGAGGCTTATCAGCGCCTGCTGGCCAGCGGCAAAGTGGCCAAAATCGTACTGATGAGTCACTTTGCCCGCGCCGATGAACTCGACTGCGTGCGCAGTGATGAACAAGTTGAGGTGTTTGAAGCAGCGCGCCAGGGCTTGTCGGCCGAGGTCAGCCTACGCAACTCACCGTCGGTCATGGGCTGGCCGACTGTGTCCAGCGACTGGGTTCGCCCCGGCATCATGCTTTACGGCGCCACGCCGTTTGGTGAAGACCAGGCGGTGGCGGCGCGTTTGCAGCCGGTGATGACGCTGGAATCCAAGGTGATCTGTGTACGGGAATTGCCGGCCGGTGAGCCGGTGGGCTACGGCGCGAAGTTCATCACGCCCAAGCCGATGCGCATTGGTGTGGTTGCCATGGGTTATGCGGATGGCTACCCGCGTCACGCGCCGACGGGAACCCCGGTGCTGGTGGCCGGGCAGCGCAGCCAATTGCTGGGCCGCGTGTCGATGGACATGCTGTGTATCGACCTGACGGACGTACCGCAGGCCGGGCTAGGTTCTACAGTGGAGTTGTGGGGCAAAAACATCCTGGCCAGTGATGTGGCGGTTGCCGCCGAAACCATTCCCTATCAGCTGTTCTGCAATCTGCGCCGCGTGCCAAGGCTCTATTCCGGGGCCTGATCGTCAGGCACGAACACAACCGTCCGGGATTTAGGCCCAAGTGTTGTAAATACTGAACGCTGTCGCCATGATAACGCTCAATTACAACAAAGCCTGAATCCTAGGAGGCACCTGCATTGGACGTCGGCGAACGACTGCAATCCATCCGTAAACTGAAGGGTCTTTCCCAGCGTGAGCTCGCCAAGCGCGCGGGTGTCACCAACAGCACCATTTCGATGATCGAAAAAAACAGCGTCAGCCCCTCGATCAGCTCCTTGCGCAAGGTGCTGGGCGGCATCCCCATGTCCATGGTCGAGTTCTTTTCCGAGGAGATCCTCCAGGAAATACCGACGCAGATCGTCTATAAAGCCAATGAGCTGATCGACATCTCTGACGGCGCCGTCACCATGAAACTGGTCGGCCGGGCTCACCCCAGTCGGGCGATTGCGTTTCTCAACGAAATCTACCCGCCGGGCGCCGACACGGGCGAAGAAATGCTCACCCACGAAGGCGAAGAAACCGGGATTCTGGTGGAAGGTCGCCTGGAGTTGGTGGTCGGTCTTGAAACTTTTGTGCTCGAAGCTGGCGATAGCTACTACTTTGAAAGCACCAAGCCCCATCGTTTTCGCAACCCGTTCGATGTGCCGGCGCGACTAATCAGCGCAGCCACACCCGCGAACTTTTAAGAATAGAGGCGCCCTGCCAGCATTGCAGAGGTTCCCGTAGCAGTATTCCGTGAAGCTGAATCTCCCTTTGTTTAATAGGGTTGTTTCGGCCAGGCGGGCTAACCGTTATACTTTCGCCGCCTGCGAAACCGTGGCCGCAGGCGTGAATAGCCACCATTGAGGGTGAACGCGTGAACCTAATTATGAAAATGCTGGCTGCACCAGCAACCGTACTGGCCCTATGGGCTGTCAGCGCTCAAGCTGCGACCAATGATGACATTGCCAAGCGCCTGGAGCCTGTCGGCCAGGTGTGTGTTCAGGGTCAGGAATGCAAGGGAATGGAAGTCGCCGTGGCAGCGGGTGGCGGTGGGGCGAAAACCCCCGACGAAATCATCGCCAAACACTGCAACGCATGTCACAGCACCGGCCTGCTGGGCGCGCCAAAAATCGGTGATACCGCCGCCTGGAAAGAGCGAGCCGACCACCAGGGCGGCCTCGACGGCATTCTGGCCAAGGCGATCACCGGTATCAATGCCATGCCACCTAAGGGTACTTGCGCTGACTGCTCGGATGATGACCTTAAAGGCGCCATCAAGAAGATGTCCGGCCTCTAATCAGCCGATCTTCGCCAAAACAGCCGCTTACGAGCGGCTTTTTTGTGCCCGCAAATTGTGTTTCACCACTGTTCTTTGCAGCAAAGACCCGCCACTCTCTGTCCAACCCCTAATCACGGAATGTTCAGGAGGGTCGGATGGTGCAGTTGTGTTCAATCGAGCAAGCAGTTGATGACGTACTGGCGCGCTTGCCGGCGCATATCCACATGGGCATGCCGCTTGGCCTGGGCAAGCCCAACCTGTTTGCTAACGCGCTGTACCGGCGCATCGCTAAATTGCCGGATCGGGCGCTGACGATCTATACCGCCCTAAGTCTTGGCCGACCGACGATGGGCGATGGCCTGCAGAAACGCTTTCTCGAACCCTTTATCGAACGAGTGTTTGGCGATTACCCCGAGCTGGATTTCCTCGCTGACCTGCATAAAGACAGTCTTCCAAAAAATATCCACGTGCAGCAGTTCTTCATGCAGCCCGGCAGCTTGCTCCACAGCGAGTCGGCGCAGCAGGACTACGTCAGCAGCAACTACAGCCACGCTGCCCGCGACATCAACGCCGCCGGCCTGAACTTGGTGGCGCAATTGGTTGCGAGCAGCGCCGAACACCCTGATCGCCTGAGCCTGAGCTGCAACCCGGACATCACCCTCGACCTGCTGCCGATGATCGCCAAGCGACGTGATGCGGGGGAAACCGTGCTGATCGTTGGCCAAGTCCATAGCGATTTGCCCTACATGCCGGGTGACGCCGAGTTGGGCATGAACGCCTTCGACTACCTGATCGATGAAAAAGACAGCACCACGCTGTTCTCCACGCCGAATATGCCGGTGGGTTTCCAGGATCACTTTATCGGCCTGCATGCCAGCACCCTGGTGCGCGATGGCGGCACCTTGCAGATTGGTATCGGCTCGATGGGCGATGCGCTGACCGCCGCGTTGCTGGCGCGCCAAGCCGACAACGAGGCCTACCGGCTGCTGCTGACCGACATCGATGTGTATCAATGGGCGCCTTTGATCAGCCGGGAAGGTGGTGTCGATCCGTTTGCCCGTGGCCTGTATGGTTGCAGCGAGATGTTCGTCAACGGCCTGCTGGTACTGGCGGACGCGGGGATTATTCGCCGTAAGGTTTACCCGGATGTAACGACCCAGGAGCAGGCCAACGCCGGCACGCTCGACGATGCGGCGCAGCCTGATGGCATCTCGATCCACGGTGGTTTCTTCCTCGGCCCGAGAAGTTTTTACCAGCGCCTGCAGGAAATGACCCACGCCAAGCGCCTCGAATTCAACATGACTCGCATCAGCTACATCAACGAGCTGTACGGCCAGGAAGAACTCAAGCGCCTGCAACGCCGGGATGCGCGGTTTATCAACAGCGCGATTATCGTCACGTTGCTTGGCGCGGGTGTAGCCGACCAGTTGGAAGACGGTCGCGTGCTTAGCGGTGTGGGCGGGCAGTACAACTTCGTGGCCCAGGGCCATGCACTGGAAGGCGCGCGTTCGATCCTGATCCTGCGCAGCTGGCGCGAGTCGGCGGGGGAGGTCAGTTCCAATATCGTTTGGGACTATGGGCATTGCACGATTCCCCGGCATCTGCGGGATATTGTCATCACCGAGTATGGGATCGCCGATTTACGTGGGCAGACGGATGCCCAGGTTATCGAGGCATTGCTTAACATTACTGACTCACGCTTCCAGGACGATTTGATCGAACAGGCGCAAAAAGCCGGCAAGTTGCCCAAGGATTTCCAGCTGGATCCGCGCTTTGCCGATAACACGCCCGAGCGGCTACAGGCGATTCAAGCGCGCCATCGTCGGTTGTTTCCGGAATATCCACTGGGCAGTGATTTCACCGATGAGGAACGAGATTTGTTGCGGGCGCTGAACTGGCTCAAGAGCAAATTCAAGCTGACGGAGATGCTGGAGTTAGGCAAGGCGGCGTTGGATGCGCCTGAACCGGAGGCTTATCCGGAGCATTTGAAGCGGATGCGGTTGGATAAGCCGGAGGGGCTGAAAGAGGATCTGTATCAGCGGTTATTACTCGCCGGCCTCCAGGCCACCGGGCACTAACGAACATCCAGACCAAATGTGGGAGCTGGCTTGCCTGCGATGGCGGCGTGTCAGGCGACAAAGATGTCGACTGACAGGCCATCATCGCAGGCAAGCCAGCTCCCACATTTAATTGCGGTGTTATCAAGTTATTCGATGAAGGTGACCACGCCACCGGCCAGCGATTTCACGCGCGCCAGCGACTCCACCCGATAACCCTGCGCATCCAGCTCCGCGCGGCCACCCTGGAACGACTTCTCGATCACAATCCCCAAGCCGGCAACGGTCGCGCCCGCCTGTTTGATGATCGAGATCAGCGCCTGGGACGCTTTGCCATTGGCCAAAAAGTCATCGATCACCAGCACGCGGTCGCTGCTGGTCAGGTGACGTGGCGAGATGGCTACGGTGCTTTCGGTTTTCTTGGTGAACGAGTACACCGTCGCCGACAGCAGGTTTTCCGTCAGGGTCAACGATTGCTGCTTGCGCGCGAAGATCACCGGTACGCCCAGGTTCAGACCGGTCATGATCGCCGGTGCGATGCCAGAGGCTTCGATGGTGACGATCTTGGTGATGCCCGAATCCTTGAACAGCGCGGCGAATTCATCGCCGATCAGTTTCATCAGTGCCGGGTCGATCTGGTGGTTCAGGAAGGCGTCGACCTTGAGTACCTGATCGGAAAGCACGATGCCTTCTTCGCGAATTTTCTTGTGCAGTGCTTCCACGGAAAGCTTCCTCTAATGGCGCGGTGCGCGCCGAAAGTAGATTAAAAAGTAGTCGATTCTAGCGCTTTAACATCGCGCGTATATCCGCCAAGGCGGTGTTGCCGCGAACGGCCTTCACCTCGGTCGGGGTGTCGTCATTGCCTTCCCAGGCCAGGTCGTCCGGCGGCAGTTCATCCAGGAACCGGCTGGGCGCGCAATCGATGATTTCGCCGTACTGCTTGCGCTTGGCTGCAAAGGTGAAGGCCAGGGTCTGACGCGCGCGGGTAATGCCCACGTAGGCCAAGCGGCGCTCTTCTTCGATGGTGTCAGCTTCGATGCTGGAGCGGTGCGGGAGGATTTCCTCTTCCATGCCCATGATGAACACATAGGGGAATTCCAGGCCCTTGGACGCATGCAAGGTCATCATCTGCACACCTTCGGCGCCGTCTTCCTCTTCTTGCTGGCGCTCGAGCATGTCGCGCAGCACCAGCTTGCCGATGGCATCCTCGACGGTCATCTCGCCGTCTTCGTCTTTTTCCAGGGTGTTCTTCAACGCTTCAATCAGGAACCAGACGTTGCCCATGCGGTAATCCGCGGCCTTGTCGCTGGAACTGTTGGTGCGCAGCCAGTTTTCATAGTCAATGTCCATGACCATGCTGCGCAGGGCGCTGATCGGGTCTTCGCCGGCGCATTGCTCGCGCACCTTGTCCATGAAGCGCTTGAAGCGCGCCAGGCGGTCGGTGAAGCGCGTGTCCAAGTGTTCGCCCAAGCCGATTTCGTCGGTAGCGGCGTACATCGAGATCTTGCGTTCCGTGGCGTAGTTGCCGAGTTTTTCCAGGGTCGTGGAGCCGATCTCCCGGCGCGGCACGTTGATCACGCGCAGGAACGCGTTGTCGTCGTCCGGGTTCACGATCAGACGGAAGTAGGCCATCAGGTCTTTCACTTCCTGACGTCCGAAAAAGCTATTGCCGCCCGACAGTCGATACGGAATCTGGTGGTGCTGCAGCTTCAGCTCGATCAGCTTGGCCTGGTAGTTGCCGCGATACAGGATCGCGAAGTCGCTGTAGGGGCGGTCGGTGCGCAGGTGCAAGGTCAGTAACTCGACGGCCACGCGCTCGGCTTCGGCGTCTTCGTTGCGGCAGCGGATCACGCGGATCTCGTCGCCGTGGCCCATCTCGCTCCACAGTTGTTTTTCAAACTCGTGGGGGTTGTTCGAGATCAGCACGTTGGCACAGCGCAGGATGCGGCTGGTGGAGCGGTAATTTTGCTCCAGCATCACCACTTTCAGGGACGGGTAGTCGTCCTTGAGCAGCATCAGGTTTTCCGGGCGGGCGCCACGCCAGGCGTAGATCGACTGGTCATCGTCGCCGACCACGGTGAACTGGTTGCGCTTGCCGATCAGCATCTTCACCAGCAGATACTGGCTGGCGTTGGTGTCCTGGTATTCGTCCACCAGCAGGTAGCGCACCTTGTTCTGCCATTTTTCGAGGACGTCGGCGTGTTCCTCGAACAGCTTGACCGGCTGCAGGATCAGGTCATCGAAGTCCACCGCGTTGAACGCCTTTAGCGTGCGCTGGTAGTGGGTGTAGACGATGGCGGCAGTCTGTTCCTTGGGGTTGCGTGCGTTTTCCAGGGCCTGGGCGGGCAGGATCAGGTCGTTTTTCCAGGCGCCGATCATGTTCTTGATCTCATCCACGCCGTCGTCGCCTGCGTATTCCTTTTGCATGATGTCGGTCATCAGCGACTTCACGTCGGTCTCGTCGAAAATCGAGAAACCTGGCTTGTAGCCCAGACGTGCATGCTCCTTGCGGATAATGTTCAGCCCCAGGTTGTGGAACGTACACACGGTGAGCCCGCGGCCTTCGCCACCCTTGAGCAGGGTGCCGACACGTTCTTTCATTTCCCGCGCGGCCTTGTTGGTAAAGGTCATGGCGACGATGTACTGGGCGCGGATGCCGCACTGCTGGATCAGGTGCGCGATCTTGCGGGTGATCACGCTGGTCTTGCCGGAGCCTGCACCGGCGAGCACCAATAGAGGGCCGCCGACGTAGTTCACGGCTTCTTGCTGCCGGGGATTGAGTCGGGACATACGGAATTCAGGGAGTCGTTATTCAAAAGGGCGGGCATTTTAACAGGCTGGCAGGATTCTGCCCTGTCAGAACGACAGTGTGACGTACCACTCGATCTAAATTTGCCGGTTTTGATACTTTGCCGCAGGATGTGGGGGTTGTTTGAGACTAATGTTTACATTTTGAGTGTTTGATAACCCCTATCATTGGTGATTCTAAGGGCGCACGTCATAATGCCCGCCGCCAACGAAATATTGCAGAGTCTAGGGAGCTAGCTTGTCTACGCCTGTCGAACCCTTGCGTTTGCTGCTGCTGGCCGATGAGCCCGCGTGGGCAGCGTTATTGCGCGAGTGCCTGGCGCCGATGGGCGATGGGGCTGTGCTGATCAGCGCGCCAAACTGGGAGTCCGTGAGTCGTTTGTTCGATGACGACCACAGCGCCGTGCTATTGACCACGCCCAGCCTGCAACCCGGCCCTGGCCGCTGCAGCCTGCCGTGCGTGTTACTGCTGGAGCAAGAGCCCCTGGTGTCGCCCCTTGGCGTCAGCGATTGGCTGGTCAGTGATGTATTGGACGCCGATACACTGCGCCGCTGCCTGCGCCACGTTCGCGAGCGCGGGCTGCTGGAAAATACCTTGCAGCGCCTGGCCGAACAGGACCCGCTCACCGGCATTGCCAACCGCCAGGGCTTCCAGACCCTGCTGGCCGCGCGGCTGGCCGAGAATGAGGGGCGCGGCCTGGCCCTCGGTCACCTGGACCTCGACAACTTCCGGCACGCCAACGATGCCCTCGGGCACCAGGCTGGCGACCGGCTGATCCTGCAAGTGGTCTCACGGCTCAAGAGCCAGCTTGAGGTCGGAGACCAATTGGCGCGCCTGGGCAGCGACGAATTCGCCCTGCTGATCGACACCCGCCGTGCACCCCAGCGTGCCGAGTGGATGGCCGAGCGCATCACTGAAGTCATGGCCGAACCCTACTGGGTGGATGGCGAAAGCCTGCTGATCGGTTGCAGCCTGGGTGTGGCGCATGCTCGGGCTCGCGCCGGTGCCGACCCGCTGATGTGGCACGCCCATATCGCCATGCAGCAAGCCAAGAGCACCCAGGGCTGCACCTTTCATATCTTCAACGAACGCATCAACCGCAACGCGCGCAGCCTGGCCGACCTGGAAAGCGAGCTGCGCCGCGCCTTGCGTCGTGATGAACTGGAGCTGCATTACCAGCCGCGCCTGGACCTGGACGACGGGCACATCGTTGGCCTGGAAGCCCTGGTGCGCTGGCGTCATGGCGAGCGGGGCCTGTTGCCGCCGAGTGAATTCGTACCGTTGGCCGAGCAAAGCGGTTTGATCGTGCCGCTGGGCTACTGGGTGATTTCCCGAGCCCTGCGCGACATGCAGGACCTGCGTGAACGCGGCCTGCCGCCGCTGCACATGGCGGTCAATCTGTCGTTTCGCCAGTTTCAGGACAGCCAGTTGCTTTCGACCCTCAGCCGGCTGATTTCCGAGCGTGGTGTGGAAGCGCAATGGTTGGAGTTCGAGCTGACCGAAACGGCGGTGATGCGTCGCAGTGACTTGGTCAAGCAGACCATGGATGCGCTGGGTCGCCTTGGCGTGCGGTTTTCCCTGGACGATTTTGGCACCGGTTTCTCATCGTTCGTGCACCTCAACAGCCTGCCGATTGCCTTGTTGAAGATCGACAAGAGCTTTGTCGGTGGGATGGAAGAGCGTGAAGAAAACCGCAAACTGGTGCACGCCATGATCAACCTGGCCCACAACCTCAACCTGGAAGTGGTTGCCGAGGGGGTGGAAACGCCTGAGCAGCTAGCGTTGTTGAGGCTGTTTGGGTGTGACCAGGCGCAGGGTTACCTGATCAGCAAGCCACTGCCATTACCGGAGTTAGTGGATTACCTGACGTTTGGCAAGGGACAGCAGGCTTTGCTGGGTTGAGCGGTAAACCCAATCCAAATGTGGGATTTCTAGTCAGGCTGCATCGCCTGGAATCCAGTGCGAACCTCCGGCTCCCGCCGAATCATCCGCTTCATCTTCACTTCAAACGCCCATGTCAGGCTGACCGCCGCACACGCCAGGCCCAGCGCCAAACCCCACCACACGCCGGTCGGCCCCCAGCCCAGGGTGAAGGCCATCAGCCAGGCCGAAGGCGCACCGATCAGCCAGTAGCAGCCTAGGCCGACCAGGAAGGTGGTCTTGGCATCTTTCAACCCGCGGATACAGCCCATGGCGATGGTTTGTACGCCATCGAACAACTCGAACCAGGCCGCGACGGCCAACAGGCTGACGGCCAGCACGATCACGTCGTGAAACGCCGGGTCGTTATGGTCGAGGAACAGCCCGATCAGCGGGTCGGAGAATAGCCAGAACACCAGCGCAAATCCCAACATCACGGCAGCACCAAAGCTGATCCCGACGCGACCGGCCATACGCGCCTGCAACAACTGACCGGCACCGTAGTGCTGGCCGATGCGCATGGTGATCGCGTAGGACATCCCCGCCGGCACCATGAACGCCACCGAGACGATCTGCAGCGCGATCTGATGCGCTGCCAATTGCGTGCTGCCCATGGTGCCCATGCACAGCGCCGCAAAGGCAAACAGCCCGACTTCCACCGCGTAGGTGCCCCCAATCGGCAGGCCCAGGCGCCACAATTCGCGCAGGTATCGGGTGTTGAGACGTAGCAGGCCGTTGCTCAGCGGGTACGCCGCGTAGTTGCGGTTGTGGGAGATGTACCACATCAACGCCAGTGCCATCCCGTTGGCGACGATGGCCGTGACCAGCCCGATGCCCATCAGGCCGAGCTTCGGCAGGCCAAACATGCCTTCGATCAGCGCGTGGTTGAGCAGGTAGTTGGCCACCGCACCGCCGAGGCTGATCACCATTACCGGCGTCGCCTTGCCTATCGCGCTGGTGAAGCCGCGCAGGGCCATGAAGCTCAGGAAGCCGGGCAGGGCGAACGGCAAAATCGTCAGGAATTGCCCGGCGGAGTGCACATTGGTTTCGGTCTGGCCAAACAACAGCAACAGCGGTTTGAGGTTCCACAGCAACAGGCCGGCCGCCAAAGCCATCAGCCAAGCCAGCCATAGCCCGGCCTGGGTCAGCCGAGTGGCGCCTTCGATATCGCCCGCGCCGTGACGAATAGCCACCAGCGTACCCACGGCGGCGATCACGCCGATGCAGAAAATCGACACGAACGAATAGCTCGCCGCACCCAGGCCGCCACCGGCCAGGGCTTCGGGGCTCAGGCGGGCCATCATCAGGGTGTCGGTCAGCACCATCAGCATGTGCGCCAACTGTGAGGCAATCAACGGCCCTGACAGCCGCAGAATGGCCCAGAGTTCGGTACGTGCCGGATGCTGCATGATCATCACGCTCGAAAAGTCAGAGGGGTGGGGAAGGGTTGATTCTCGGCGCTCTCCGACCGTTGCACAAAGGGATAAATGCGATCGTTCGCATGACTAAAACTCATGGTAGGGTGCTGCATTGTTCTGTAGGAGGTTTCCATATGTCGCGTCGTCTTCCTCCGCTTTATGCGTTGCGCGCATTTGAAGCCGCGTCCCGGCACAACTCCTTTACCCGCGCGGCAGAGGAGCTTTCGATTACGCAAAGTGCAGTGAGCCGACATATCCGCACATTAGAAGAGCATTTCGCCTGCCGCCTGTTCCAGCGCAGTGGGCGCACCTTGCAACTCACCGAAGCCGCGCGCCTGCTATTGCCCGGTGTCCGAGAAGGTTTCGCCGCGCTGGAACGGGCCTGCCATACCCTGAACGCCGAAGATGACATCCTGCGCATGAAGGCACCGTCGACCCTGACCATGCGTTGGCTGTTGGCGCGGCTCAGTCGCTTCCGCGCATTGCAGCCGGGCAACGAAGTGCAATTGACCAGCGCCTGGATGAACATCGACGAAGTGGATTTCAATCAGGAGCCGTTCGATTGCGCGGTATTGCTGAGTAATGGCCACTTCCCGGCAGATTGGGAGGCGTGTTACCTGTTTGCCGAAATGCTGATACCGGTCGGCGCCCCCAACCTGCTGAACGACGGCCCTTGGGATGTGGCACGGCTGGCAGCCACCGAGCTGCTGCATCCGACGCCAGATCGTCGTGACTGGCGTTACTGGTTGGAGCGCATGAGGTTGTCATCCGAAGTGTCGCTCAAGGGCGGCCAGGTATTCGATACCCTCGAGCTGGGCATGATCGCCGCCGCACGGGGTTATGGTGTGTCGATGGGCGACTTGCTGATGGTGGCCGAAGACGTGGCCCAGGGGCGGTTGAGTTTGCCCTGGCCAACCGCCGTGGCCAGTGGCGAAAATTACTACCTGGTGTGGCCGAAAACCCGTCCCGGTGGCGAGCGTTTGCGGCGCTTGGCGGAGTTTCTGCAGGCGGAAGTCAAGGCGATGGAGTTGCCCCGGGTCGAATGCCTCGATTGAGGGATGGCAAACCGTTCGTGCAATCGTTTGCGCGATACCCCTGTAGATCGCTCAAGTATTGTCTCGACCTGCCGAAGTAGGTGTGTTGGAAACTTCGTGCACAACGTTCCCCACCAGATAATTTGCCGAGCAGCGCTATGAGATCAGGATGATCCTGGCCTCGGCCAGGAGCCTTCATGTCTCAACCTCGCGCCCGGATAGCCTCACAGTTAGGTATCGCTTTAGCCTTGATTCTGGCTGTCGCCATTGGTGGCAGCACTGTCTTTGCCCTGCGCTCCCTCGACTCAGCCAACCTCGATACCCGCGAGGAACACCTGGCCAGTGAAGCGCGGCTGCTCGCCGACCAACTCAACACGTTCCACAGCACGCTGCGTGAGAGCACCGAGCGCCTGACCGGGCTGTTCGAGAAGCGCTTCAGTGCCGGCTTGAGCGTACGGGCCGATCAACCAGTCGCGGTCGCCGGCGTACAGACCCCGAGCCTCTTCCTGGGCAGCGATCTCCTGAACAACAACTTCCAGGAAGTGGACGAGTTCAAGCAGATGTCCGGTGGCGTGGCCACGGTATTTGTGCGCAGCGGCGACGACTTCATCCGTGTCAGCACTTCCCTGACCAAGCAGGATGGCAATCGCGCTATTGGCACTGTGCTTGACCGCAATGGGCCGGCCTATCCGCGTGTATCCAGTGGCCAGACCTACATCGGCCGAGCGGTGTTGTTCGATCGTTCCTACATGACGCAATACAGCCCGGTGCGCGACACCAGCGGCAAAGTCATCGCGGTGCTGTTCATCGGCTTTGACTATACTGACGCCCAGAACGCGCAGTTCGAGAACCTCAAACGCTTCCGTATCGGTAAGACCGGTTCCCTGGCGTTGCTGGATGAGCAGAAGCGCTGGTTGGTGCCGCCGGCTGGCGTGCAGGCGCCGGATCAAGCGGTGCCCGTTATGTTGGACCTGGCTAAGGCGCCCAGTGTTGGCCGTTTTTGGGCTGACAAAAATGAAGACTTCTACAGCGTGTCGGTACCCTTCGAAGGCGGGCCGTGGGCCGTGATTGCGAGCATGCCCAAAGCGGAGATTCGCTCGGTGACGTGGGATGTCGGCATCCGGCTGGTGATTGGCAGCGTGCTGGCGATGCTGCTGGCAGTGGGTGCAACCGTCTGGCTGCTGCGCAGCAAACTGGCGCCACTGGGCGACTTGGTGCGCCAGGCCGAAGCCTTGGGCGCGGGTGATTTGAGCGCACGCCTGAATGTGTCCAGCCATGATGAAATCGGCCAGCTGGCGCGCAGTTTCAACCAGATGGGTGAAGCGCTGTCGACCATGGTCTCGCACATCCGTAACGCCGCCGGAGAGGTCAACAGCCGCGCCCAGGCGTTGTCCGGTTTGTCCGGTGGTGCCTATGAAGGCATGGAGCAGCAGTCCGGCGAGATCACCAGCATGGCCGGCGCGGTAGAAGAGTTCAGCGCCACCTCGCTGAACATCGCTGACAACATGGGTGCCACCGAGCGCCTGGCCCAGGAAAACGCTCAGCAAACCCGCATCGGCCGTAACTCGATGCAAGAGGCGTCGTCGTCCCTGGAGCACATCGCCACGGCCCTCAACAGCACGGCCACGGTGATCAACACCCTGGGCCAGCGCTCCCAGGAAATTGGGGGGATCGTCGGGGTGATTACGTCGATCGCTGATCAGACCAACCTGCTGGCACTCAACGCGGCTATCGAGGCCGCACGGGCCGGTGAGCAAGGGCGTGGTTTTGCCGTGGTCGCCGATGAAGTACGCAACCTGGCGTCGCGCACCCGAGAGGCTACGGACGAAATCTCTGGGATGATCCAAAGTATCCAGCAAGAAACCGGCAATGCCATCAGCACCATGGAGCACGGTAACGTGCTGATGCAGGAAGGTCTGTCGCGTAACGCCGACGTGGCTTCGGCCCTGGCGCGTATCGATGAGCAAAGCCGCTCGGCCGGTGAGCAGTTCGCTGCGATCACCACGGCCACCCAGGAACAGAGCAGCACGGCGACCTTGCTTAGCAGCAACTTGCAAAGCATTGCGCTGGCCAACAGCGAGCAGCGTGAAGTGGTGTCGAACCTGGCAATTACCGCCAAGGAACTGGAGACGCTGGCGGCGGGTTTGCGGCATGAGGTGGATCGGTTCCGCTGAAACTCCGCAGATCAATTGTGGGACCTGGCTCGTGTGGGAGCCGGGCTTGCCCGCGATGCAGGCACCTCTGGTTTTCGGATGTACCGAGGTGACGTTAACGCAGGCAAGCCAGCGCCCACATTTTGGCACTGTGCCAGGCTCAAGTGATCGCTGCCGGCCGGTATTGCAGGGCTTCTTTCAGATGATCGCGGGAAATGGCGTCGGTCTGTTCGATGTCGGCCAACGTGCGCGCAACCTTCAACAGCCGGTGGGCCGCGCGCAGCGAGAGTGTCAGTCGTTCGCAGGCGGTCTCCAGCCAGCCCTCATCGACCTTGGTCAGCTTGCAATGCTTGCGTAGCCCAGGCAGATCAAGAAACGCGTTGGCACACCCCTGGCGTTTTTGCTGATGCTCTCGGGCCTGGGCGACCCGCGCCGATGCATGAGCCGTTGTGTCGCCAGCTTGGTGGATTGGGTTCAGCGCAGTCGTTTCCCGTGCCACCGTCAGGTGCAAGTCAATCCGGTCCAGCAATGGCCCGGAGAGTTTGTTGCGGTAGCGTTGAATCTGCTCCGGCGTACAACGACAACGCCCGCTGGGTTCGCCCAAGTAGCCGCAAGGGCAGGGGTTCATGGCGGCCACAAGTTGAAAACGCGCCGGGAAACTCACGCGGTCGCGAGCGCGGGAAATCACGATATGGCCAGACTCCAATGGCTCTCGCAGCACCTCCAGCACCTTGCGATCAAACTCCGGCAACTCGTCCAGGAACAGCACCCCGTGGTGAGCCAGGGTGATCTCCCCCGGTTGCGGCTTCGACCCGCCGCCCACCAACGCCGGGCCTGAAGCCGAGTGATGGGGCTGGCGAAATGGCCGATGCGGCCAATGACTCAGCGGGGCCAGGCTGACCACGGATTGAATCGCTGCCACCTCCAAGGCTTCCTGCTCACTCAAGGGCGGCAGCAACCCTGGAAGGCGACTGGCGAGCAACGTTTTACCGGTACCAGGCGGACCGCTGAACAGCAGGTTATGCGCCCCCGCCGCCGCTATCAGTAACGCCCGCTTGGCCGCCAACTGGCCCTGTACTTCACTCAGGTCCGGGTAAGGCTTATTCAAATACAGCAATCCGTCGGACTTGTACGGCTCAATCGGCTGGTGCCCATTCAGGTGCGCAACCACCTGAAGCAAGTGATCCACTGCGATCACTTTCAACCCCGACGCCAGGCACGCCTCTTCGGCATTCGCCCTGGGCACTATCACGGTACGCCCGGCCTTGCGCGCCGCGAGCGCCGCCGGCAACACGCCTTTCACGGCCCGGACTTCACCGGACAGCGCCAACTCGCCCAGGCATTCCACATCATCCAGCATCAACGCCGGCACCTGCACACTGGCCGCCAGGATGCCCAGGGCAATCGCCAGATCAAAGCGCCCGCCGTCCTTGGGCAGGTCGGCGGGCGCGAGGTTGAGGGTGATGCGCCGGGCCGGGTATTGCAGGGCGGAGTTGAGGATGGCGCTGCGCACGCGGTCCTTGCTTTCCTTGACCGCCGTTTCCGGCAGGCCCACCAGCGTCAGGGACGGCAAACCATTGGCCATATGCACTTCAACGGTGACGGCGGGGGCTTCGACGCCGATCTGGGCGCGGCTGTGGACGATCGCGAGGGACATGCTCGTTCCTTGAATGGGAGGCCGCTTCCTGCGGTTTTTCAAGGGTAGACGAGGGGTGGCGGGGGTAAGGGATCAGACTTTTACAGGACGTATCAACGCGCAAAGGCGTCGGGATATTTATCCAGATAAGCATCGCTGAGTTGTGTGTCGGGGGAGCGCATGAAGGTGCGGAAATCGGGAATCAGGAACACCAGCAGCGATAACCCCAGCACCATCGCACCCAGTGACGTGATGGTCAGTGCGACACCGAGGTGAGCGATCAGGCCGTTCATGGCAAAACTGCCCAGCGGGCTGGCGGCTGCGGAGAGGAAGGACACGGTGGCAAAGATCCGATTGCGATGCTGCTTGGGTGTCGCCAGCAACCTGACGGCAGAGGTCGGAATGTTGATCAGCATCAGCCCGACCCCGCCGCAGAAAAACGCCAGCGGTACCACGAACGTCGACGAGAGCGTACCGGCCACCCACATATTGCCCCCCAACAGTGCAAACCCCGCAGCGACACAGATGTCACGGGGCACACGCTCGCCCAGCCAGCCGACGATCTTGTAGCTGCCCGCCAAAATGCCCAGGCCGAAACACGCATCCAGCAGGCCGAGGTAGGTCACCGGGTACTGGATAACCGTCTTCACATACAACGGCAGCAGGATGGTAAAGAACGGAAAGAGGGCAAAATTGACGAGCATCGCCACGAGGGCGAGGTAGAACTCGACTTTCACGCCATAGACCGCCTTGAATCCCGAATAAATCATTCTGAAGCCGTTGGAGGTTGGCGCTTGTTCATCCGGAGCACTGGCGCCGAGCTGGCTTGGGACCGTTGCAACCAACAGTGCCGCTCCCAGCATCGCAAAACAGTCGACGGTAAAAGTCAGCGTGGTTCCAAAACCGAAAATCAGCGCGCTGGCAATGACGGGGCCAAGCAAGTTGGCAATGGACGACAGCATGCTTTTGGTGCGAACGGCGAGTGAGACCTGATCGGCGCCTGCGAACAACGGAATAATCGACGATTGCAGCGGGTCGCGCACGCCGGCGACGGCACTGCCGACCAGCATCAGGGCGCCGACACTCCACGGGTTGAACAACTGCGTAGCGGATAGCACAACCATCAGCAACGCGGTCAGCACGCTTGTCAGGGAGGCCAGCTTGAGGATCAGAATCTTGTTGTACTTGTCACCCAGCCATCCCAGCAGTGGCCGGGCGAGCACTTCCGCCGCGATTGAACAGGCGATCATGTTGGCGAAGGCGAGGGCGGAACCGGTTTCCTGCAAGGCCCACCACGCTACAGCCAGCTGGTTGCAGCGTCCACCCAGCACCACCAGCAAAAAGCTGAATTGTATTTTCAGCAGGCGCCGGTCAAGGGCGGGCAAGCCCCACATGGAGGATTTGATGCCGGTTAATCGCCCGCTGGCGTCAACCGTGCTTCCAACTCCGCGACTTTAGCCTCCAGGGTCTCCAATCGCGCACGCGTGCGGGCAAGCACCACCATCTGGCTATCGAACTCTTCCCGGCTGACCAGATCAAGTTTGCTGAAGCCGCTTTGCAGTAATGCCTTGAATTGGCTTTCGATCTCATTGCGAGGCAACGGGGTATCACCGTTGAACAAGCGAGAGGCGTGGCCGCTCAGGGCGTCGAGGAGGTCTTTGGGCGCGAGCATGGGAAATATTCCGGAAAACTGTTGGCCGGCAGTGTATCACGCAGCGTCTATAGTCTTTTTCATGGCGGCGCACGCACGCTTTTCGCGCAGAGGGTTGGGCGCTGGCGCACTGTTTTTGTGCGCATTGCCGCCGCCATTAGGTCCTGCAGGTGGGCATAAGTGGGCAAAGGACTGATTTCAGTGATTTTTACGGAGCTGGCAAGGTTTCTGCTTAGACGATCATGACCCATGCACTGATGCAGTCGCTGTGACGAATGCAGTGCGCCGACGGATCAGGGGTACAGGTTTCGTCACCAGTGGTTTGCTGGCGTCGCAGAGGCAAATGCCGAGGCGACGACGCGTTACAAAGCCAGGCACTGCGCTTAGACTTGAGACGGGTTTGTTTTCCTGGGGCAAGTCCACCAATTCGGGAGAGAGTTTTCATGAAGCTAGTCACTGCCATCATCAAGCCGTTCAAGTTGGACGATGTACGCGAGTCGTTGTCCGAGATCGGCGTGCAGGGCATTACCGTTACTGAGGTCAAAGGCTTCGGTCGGCAGAAGGGTCACACCGAGCTGTATCGCGGCGCGGAATACGTGGTCGATTTCCTGCCAAAGGTGAAGATTGATGTCGCCATTGACGACAAGGATCTTGACCGGGTTATCGAGGCGATAACCAAGGCCGCCAACACCGGCAAGATCGGTGACGGCAAGATCTTCGTGGTCAATCTGGAACAGGCTATTCGCATCCGTACCGGCGAAACCGATACCGACGCAATCTAAGCCGCCAAACCCCAACGCCCCAGGAGAAAACAATATGACTCTGCGTAAATTCGCAGGGCTCGGAGCCCTGTTGTCCATCGTAATGCCAAGCCTGGCCATGGCGGCAGACGAAGTGGCGGCTCCAGTCCTCAATTCCGGCGACACCGCGTGGATGCTCACGTCCACCGCGCTGGTGCTGTTCATGACCATTCCAGGCCTGGCGCTGTTCTACGGCGGCATGGTGCGCTCCAAAAACATTCTTTCCGTGATGATGCAGTGCTTTGCCATCACCGGCCTG
The DNA here is from genome assembly GCF_900005865.1 of Pseudomonas sp. 58 R 12. Taxonomy (NCBI): domain Bacteria; kingdom Pseudomonadati; phylum Pseudomonadota; class Gammaproteobacteria; order Pseudomonadales; family Pseudomonadaceae; genus Pseudomonas; species Pseudomonas sp. 58 R 12. The sequence continues at coordinate 420,707 of NZ_CVTP01000016.1, read as the reverse complement.
ATCAGCATCCTGTGGGTCGTCTACGGCTACAGCATCGCGTTTGATACGACTGGGATGGAGCAGGGCGTCGTCAACTTCAACTCCTTCTTCGGCGGCATGGGCAAGGCGTTCCTGGCGGGCGTTACCCCGGCCAGCATCACCGGGCCTGCGGCACTGTTCCCTGAAGCGGTGTTCATCACCTTCCAGATGACCTTCGCCATCATCACCCCGGCGCTGATCGTCGGTGCCTTCGCCGAGCGCATGAAGTTCTCCGCGATGCTGATCTTCATGGCTATCTGGTTCACCCTGGTCTATGCGCCAATCGCGCACATGGTCTGGAGCGGTAACGGTGGCCTGTTGTGGGACTGGGGCGTGCTGGACTTCGCTGGCGGCACCGTGGTGCACATCAACGCCGGTGTGGCTGGCCTGGTAGCGTGCATCGTGCTCGGCAAGCGCAAAGGCTTCCCGACCACCCCAATGGCACCGCACAACCTGGGTTACACCCTGATCGGCGCGGCCATGCTGTGGGTGGGCTGGTTCGGCTTCAACGCCGGTTCCGCTGCTGCCGCCAACGGCACCGCCGGCATGGCGATGCTGGTTACCCAGATCGCTACCGCTGCTGCGGCGCTGGGCTGGATGTTCGCTGAGTGGATCACTCACGGTAAGCCAAGCGCACTGGGTATCGCCTCGGGCGTAGTGGCTGGCTTGGTTGCAGTGACCCCGGCTGCCGGCACCGTCGGCCCGATGGGCGCCCTGGTGATCGGTCTGGTCGCCGGTGTGATCTGCTTCTTCTGCGCCACCAGCCTTAAGCGCAAGCTGGGCTACGACGACTCCCTGGACGCGTTCGGCGTGCACGGTATCGGCGGTATCGTCGGTGCGATCCTCACCGGTGTGTTTGCAGCCCCGGCACTGGGCGGCTTCGGCACTGTGACTGACGTGGCTGCACAGGTCTGGATCCAGTGCAAAGGCGTAGGTTTCACCGTGATCTACACGGCTATCGTGACCTACATCATCCTCAAGGTGCTGGACATGGTCATGGGCCTGCGTGTCACCGAAGAGGAAGAGGCTGTCGGCCTCGACCTGGCGCAACACAACGAGCGCGGTTACAACTTGTAATTACGCGAAAAAAAGATGCCCGGCTTGCCGGGCATTTTTTTGCCTGGCGTTTGTCAGTCATACCAAGCTGTACCGGTTTTTAAGCAGCGTTTGTGATGGGATGCACACGGCGCTTTTCAGCGTGCCAATGTCTTACAGGCATGTAGGCGTATTCGGCACTTTGTTTTTTCCCAGAGCGCGCTAGAATGCGCGCCGATGGGCGGAGAACTGTATGTGGCAACAGACCTTGATTACCCTGCGGGCCAAGCCCCGGGGCTTTCACCTGGTGACCGATGAGTTGCTGGCCGGCTTGCCTGAATTGAAGGCCTGTCGCGTGGGCTTGTTGCATTTGTGGCTGCAGCACACCTCGGCCTCGTTGACCATCAACGAGAATGCCGACCCGGCGGTTCGCCGTGACTTCGAACGTTTTTTCAACTCGCTGGTGCCGCAAGGGCGTGCAGGGTTCGAACACAACGACGAAGGTCCGGATGACCTGCCGGCGCATTTCAAGGCCAGTCTCCTGGGCTGCCAGCTGAGTTTGCCGGTGCAGGCCGGCCGCTTGGCGATAGGGACCTGGCAAGGTGTTTATCTGGGCGAGCACCGTGATCATGGCGGTGCTCGTAAAGTCCTCGCCACCTTGCACGGTGATGGGGCGTAAGCCACTGGTTATCCGGTGGATGTTGATTTTTTTCCGGCAGCCGTCGACAGAGGGTGAAGCTGGGCTATAACTAATCTGCTTTTCGCAAGTCATGAGGTAGAACATGAGCGACGATGATCTGGAAAACGACGAACTCGAAGTAGGTGACGACGACGAGACCGAGGAAGGTCTTGAAGCGGCGGTCGAAGACGTTGCTGACGAAGGTGATGACGCTGGTGATGACGCACCTGTCAAAGCAGCCAAAGGCAAAGCCAAGGCAGCTGTGTCGGTAGATGAATTGCCAAGCGTTGAAGCCAAGAACAAAGAGCGCGACGCCCTGGCCCGTGCGATGGAAGAATTCCTCGCTAAAGGCGGCAAAGTGGTCGAAGTCGAGGCTAACGTGGTGGCAGACCCGCCGAAGAAGCCTGATAACAAGTACGGCAGCCGGCCTATCTAAGGTCAATTGCATGCTTGCGTGAAAAGCCCGCCGTCGCTGCGGGTTTTTCATGGGTGGAACAAAATTCGCGGTCTGCCGTAATACTCTGTGGGAGCAGGCAAGCCAGCTCCACATTGGGTTCGGTGTTAGTTCCAGCTACCCAGCAATGCTGGCAACTCCGTCAGGCTTCGAATCTGCGCATCCGGGCGTTTTTCCCCCTCCCAAGCCTTGCCCGCCGGATTGAACCACACCGCCCGAAGCCCCGCCTGCTGTGCCCCGGCAATGTCATCCCCTGGATGATCGCCAATATGCACCGCTGCGCTGGCGTCCACGCCACCGCGCTGCAACGCTTCCTGAAACAATCGCGCATCCGGCTTGGCGATGCCTATGTCTTCGGCACGCAGCGCAAAGTGGAAATAATCCGCCAGGCCCACCCGCTGCACATCGGCGTTGCCGTTGGTGATCACCCCCAGCAGAAAGTGCTGGCGTAGCGCTTGCAGCATCGGCTCGGCTTCGGGGAATGGGGTGATCTGGTGCCGCGCATGGATGAATGCTTCGAAACACACGTCCGCCATCTCCCTGGCCTGAGGCTGTGGATAACCGGCCTCTTCAAATGCATGCATCAACACCCGGTGGCGCAGCAGGCTGATACGGTGTTTCAGCTCAGGATGACGCTCCAGCACCTGTTGGCGCAGAGTGGCGAAATGCTCCAGAGGCAGGTCGCCGACCTTGGACGCGTGGGTGACCAGCCATTCACGCATCGACGCTTCGGCGCTGATGATGACGGGTACGTTGTCCCAGAGTGTGTCGTCCAGGTCGAAGGTGATCAGCTTGATACTCATGAGTCGCCGCCCTTGATGCGTTTGGCCCTTGGATGGGCGCTGTCGTACACGGTTGCCAAGTGTTGGAAATCCAGATGGGTGTAGATCTGCGTGGTCTTGATGTCAGAGTGGCCGAGCAGCTCTTGAACTGCGCGCAAGTCTTGAGACGATTCCAGCATATGGCTGGCAAAGGAGTGTCGCAGCATGTGTGGGTGCAGGTTTTGCCCCAATTCGCGCTCACCCGCCGCCTTGACCCGCACTTGAATCGCCCGTGGCCCCAGGCGGCGGCCTTGCTGGCTGACAAACACCGCGTCGTCTGCCGGGTTGGTCAATAGACGTAGCGGTAGCCACAACTGCAAGGCCTCCCGCGCTTTGCGGCCTACGGGCAGCACTCGGGTCTTACTGCCCTTGCCGAGCACTTGCACCAGGCCGTCCGCGAGGTCGAGTTGATCCAGGTTCAGGCCGGTCAGCTCCGAGAGACGCAAGCCTGATGAATAGAACAGCTCAAGGATCGCCTGGTCGCGATGGGCCAGGAAGTCATCCTCGACGGCACCCTCGAGCAGTTGCAGGGCGCGGTCGGTGTCCAGGGTCTTGGGCAGGCGCCGCTCGCCCTTTGGCGGCGACAGGCCATTGGCCGGGTCGTGGTCGCACAGGCCTTCACGGTTCAGATAATGATAAAGCCCGCGGACCGCCGAGAGCAGGCGCGACAGGCTGCGCGAAGATTGGCCCGCCTGGTGCAGGCGCGCGACCAGGCTGCGCAGGCTCTGGATATCCAAGGCCTTCCAGCTGCTGATCTGTTGTTTTTCGCAGTACGCCAAGACCTTGTTCAAGTCCCGTCGGTAGGCTTCCAAGGTATGGGGCGACACCTGGCGCTCGTTGCGCAGGTGAGCGCAGTAAGCGTCCAGTTGCCGTTCCATCGCTAGCGCACCGCGCGCAGGGCGGTGGTGAAGCGCGGCAAGACGCGGCCCAGCACTTCCGCGATGTAGGTCAAAAACAGCGTGCCTACTGAGCTCTTGTAGTGCTGAGGGTCGCGACTGGCGATCGCCAGCACGCCGTGCAAGCCTTGATGGCTGAGGGCGACCACGGCAGTGGAGCCGATCTGCTGGCGCTGTTCGGCACCAAACAGGAAGTCCAGCTCATGCTCGCGCAAGGTGCCGCTGATCGTCTTGCCTTCGGAGAGCAGGCCGCCAATCGCCGTTTGTGCTTCGCTGCCGCTGACCCAACGACCTACCGGCATCGGGTTGTCGCTGAACAGGATCAGGCTGACAAAGGGCACCTGGAAGTCCTGGCGAAGGCTGTCTTCCACGGCGATCACCGTTTCTTCCAGGCTGGTGGCGTCCATCAGCGTAAGAATAAGACGGCGAGTCTTGTCGAACAGGCGGTCGTTGTCGCGGGCGACGTCCATCAGGTGCGAAAGCTTATGGCGCATTTCGATATTGCGCTCGCGCAGGATCTTCATCTGCCGCTCCACCAGCGACACGGTGTCGCCGCGCTGGTGGGGGATGCGCAGGGCCGGCAGCAGTTCTTCGTGTTCGACAAAGAAGTCCGGATTCGCCTCAAGGTACGCCGCGACGGCAGCGGCCTCCAGGCTGTCGCTCGGGATAGCGTGTGCGGGTACTTGAGGCTTATCGGTCATTGGCTTGGCTCACTCATAGACGGACCTGTCCTTCGTATACGCGCGAGGCCGGCCCGGTCATCATCACCGGGTGGCCAGGGCCTGCCCACTCGATGGACAACCGTCCACCGGGCAGGTCGATCAACAGCGGCGAATCCATCCACCCCTGGCTGATCGCGGCCACGGCAGCGGCGCAAGCACCGGTGCCGCAGGCCTGGGTTTCGCCGGCGCCGCGTTCCCACACACGCAATTGCGCGCGGGAACGGTCGATCACCTGCAGGAAGCCCACATTGACCCGTGCCGGAAAGCGCGGGTGGTGTTCGATCTTCGGCCCCAATTCATGCACGGGCGCATTGTTGATGTCGTTGACCCGCAGGACGGCATGGGGGTTGCCCATCGACACGGCGGCCAGGTCGACGATCTTACCGTCGACCTCAACGGCATAGCTGGAGGCTTGTTCGGTGGCCTGGAACGGAATGTCCGCTGGCACCAGGCGTGGCGCGCCCATGTTGACGCTGATCTGGCCGTCGCTGCGGATGTCCAGCTCGATCACGCCGCTCTTGGTCTCAACGCGGATCTGCCGCTTGGCGGTCAGGCGCTTGTCCAGCACAAAGCGCGCGAAGCAGCGCGCACCATTGCCGCACTGTTCCACTTCGGAACCGTCGGAGTTGAAAATCCGGTAACGGAAATCCACTTCCGGGTTGGTCGGTGCTTCCACCAGCAGCAATTGGTCGAAACCAATACCGGTATGACGGTCGCCCCACTGTTTAGCGTGTTTGGGCAGGATGTGCGCGTGCTGGCTGACCAGGTCGAGGACCATGAAATCATTGCCCAGCCCGTGCATCTTGGTAAAACGCAGCAGCATGGCTTACTCCGGCAGCAGGCTTTCGCCAGCATACAACTCGGCTACCGTCTCGCGGCGACGCACTTCAATCGCTTGTTCACCGTCCACCAGCACCTCGGCGGCACGCCCGCGGGTGTTGTAGTTGGAACTCATGACAAACCCGTAGGCACCGGCCGAATGCACGGCCAGCAGATCGCCTTCCTCCAGCGCAAGCTGACGATCCTTGGCCAGGAAGTCGCCGGTTTCGCAGATCGGGCCGACAATGTCATAGGCGCGGGCTTCGCTTGCGCGAGGCGTCACGGCGGTGACATTCATCCAGGCCTGGTACAGCGCCGGGCGGATCAGGTCGTTCATCGCCGCATCGACGATGGCGAAGTCCTTGTACTCGGTGTGCTTGAGGTACTCGACCTGGGTCAGCAGCACGCCTGCGTTGGCGACGATATAACGGCCCGGCTCGAACATCAGGGTCAGGCCGCGGCCTTCAGTGCGCTCGCGCACAGCCTGGATGTAATCGGCGATCAGCGGCGGCTCCTCGTCGCGATACTGCACGCCCACACCACCCCCCAGGTCGATGTGTTGCAGGTAGATGCCGCACTCGCCGAGGCGGTCGGTCAGCGCCAGCAGGCGGTCGAGCGCATCGAGGAATGGAGGCAGGCTGGTCAGTTGCGAGCCGATATGGCAGTCGACGCCCAATACTTCCAGGTTCGGCAACTGCGCGGCGCGGATGTATACGTCTTCGGCGTCGGCAATGGCGATGCCGAACTTGTTCTCTTTGAGACCGGTGGAAATGTACGGGTGGGTGCCGGCGTCAACGTCCGGGTTGACGCGCAGGGAGATCGGCGCGCGAACGCCCATCTCGGCGGCCACGACTTGCAGGCGCTCCAGCTCGTCGGTGGATTCGACGTTGAAGCAATGCACACCGACTTCGAGGGCGCGGCGCATGTCTTCGCGGCTCTTGCCGACGCCGGAGAAGACGATCTTGTCAGCCTTGCCACCGGCAGCCAGTACGCGTTCCAGCTCGCCACGGGACACGATGTCGAAACCAGCGCCCAGGCGCGCCAGGACATTCAGTACACCCAGGTTGGAGTTGGCCTTGACCGCGTAGCACACCAGGTGCGGCACGCCGTTCAGTGGGTCGGTGAAAGAGCGGTACTGGGCTTCGATATGCGCACGGGAGTACACATAGGTCGGGGTACCAAAGCGCTCGGCAATCGCGGACAACGCCACGCCTTCCGCGAACAGCTCGCCGTCCCGGTAGTTAAAAGCGTCCATGGGGTTCCCTTAGTAGGTGTCGTGCTTATGCGCTTTGGCTGGTTTCTGCGACGATTGCGCCTGTTCATTCGGGTCTTTGCTGTCATCGGGCAGGTACAGCGGGCCTTTTTGACCACAGGCACTAACGAGGCAAGCGACCGCGACGAGCGCAGCAAGGGAAGAGATCAGGCGCTTCATGGCGAAATCCTTGAATATGCATTAATTGCGCCCGAGTATACCGACCACCCGCCAGCTTGCCTATGCGCCGGAATACCCGTCTGGCGGGGGTTTGCCGAGATAGTCGGGAAGCGCACTACGCTGTTTGAGGATATTTCACGCCGTCAATCGTGTTGAAATCGGTATCCTTTGCAATCGGCGGGGCTCGCCCGTATCGTGCGGCGCTTGAGCAAAACCAGACACTTTTGAGGTTGCCACAATGAGTTTGACCGAAGCCCGTTTTCACGACCTAGTGGATTCGACCCAGGAGAAGTTGGAAGATATTTTCGACGACAGCGGCCTGGACGTGGACCTGGAAAACTCGGCCGGCGTGCTGACCGTCAAGTTTGAGAATGGCTCCCAGTTGATCTTCAGTCGCCAGGAGCCGCTGCGCCAGCTTTGGCTGGCCGCGCGTTCCGGTGGCTTTCACTTCGACTTCAACGAAGAAGACAATAACTGGCAGTGCGATAGCAGCGATGAGCTGCTCAGCGAAATGCTCGCGCGCCTGGTCTTGGAACAAGCCGGTGCCGACCTGGATTTCGACGAGATCTGATAGTGAGCCAGCCAGCCCCCGTACGCCCGCCGAAACCGCTGTTCAGCAATGTCAGCCCGGCGGTGCCGTCACCTTGTATCAGTTTGTGTCGCCTGGACGAGCAGAAAGTCTGCATCGGTTGCTTCCGACACGTGGAAGATATCCGCGAATGGCGCTCTGCCGACGACGCGCGGCGCCGAGTGATCTGTGCCGAGGCTGAGCAGCGCCGGGCCCACGCCTGAGGCCGTCTTGTTTATTTGTGACGCTGTGGTAGTGTCCGGGTACGCCTCAACTCATCGAGGCCCGTGAGAACCCCGCCTTTTCCTGGCGGGGTTTTGCTTTTTTGTGCAGAAAAAAGGAGTCTGCCTGAATCATGACCACCGCACCGTCCATCATCCTCACCCGTCTTGACGTGCAGCGTCTGGAGCAACTGATCGACCGCTTGGGCGACGAGTTTCCCGGTGTCGAAGCGTTGCAACACGAACTCGACCGCGCCGAAGACGTGGTTGGCCACGATGAAGTGCCTGCAAGTGTCGTGACCATGAACTCCAGCGTGCATTGCCGCGAGCAAGGCAGCGGCAAGGACTATCACCTGACCTTGGTTTATCCCAAGGACGCCAACGCCGACGAAGGCAAGATTTCGATCCTGGCGCCGATGGGCAGTGCGTTGCTCGGCCTGCAAGTGGGCCAGCATATTGACTGGCCGGCCCCCGGCGGCAAGACCCTCAAGCTGGAATTGCTCAGTGTGGAAGGTCAGCCCAAAGACGGCGGCCCTTTCTCTCTTTAAAACAGAGTCGCTCTAAATCTGGCTCAGCGCCTCATTGAGCGACAGCTCCAGTTCGGCCTTGTAACGCAAGTAAAGGTTGCTCGGGCTTTGTACATCACCGAGCAGGCCGGACAGGTCCAGATCGGTGATGTAACAGCGGTAACGCTCTGTTTCCTGGCGTTGCCCGACGATTTGCTGGGCGACCACTGCAAACAGCTGGTCGCCAAACTCCAGTTCGGAAAACTCCCGCTGATTGCAATACAGTGTAATGCCCACCTGGCCCGGCGCGGCCTTGCCGATAATTGCCTGCACGTCATAAAACGGTTTGTTTGCCAGATTCACCGGTGCTGGTCGAGGCTCGATGCTCCGTGCGCGACCGCTGCCGGAGGGCAATAGCTGGTAATACATGACTTGCACGGCCCCCAGCGGTTCTTGCTGGTCCAATGGCGACAACGCATCCCGTCTATAAATAATCGACTGCAAAAAGCGCTGCAACGGCGCCAGCAAGCTCTGCTCATCATGAAACGGCAGACGTTGTTGCCAGAGTGCGTTGAACTCATCCAGCACATACAATTCGGCAGAGCCTTCGCTGACCCGATAGAACACCTGCACGCAATCGGGCATGCCCATCGGCAGCAGCAGCGCCAGGTCGTGCTCTTCCAAGGCCATGGCATCCAGGTGCAGCGGGCTGTAGCTGGCAAGTTCTTCGCTGAGGTAGGCGATCAGCGCCTCCTGGGTCGCCAGGGAAACGTGGGTGGCTTGGCCTGGCATCAACTCCATCACGTGATAGTGCTGCTGCACTTGCAGCAGGTAGCGATGATTGGACTGACCCAGCAGCAGGTGCTGCGCAGTGTCGAAGATTTCTTCCACGCGTTGGGCAATGAACTGCGCACGGTTGTGACAGAAGCAGCGCACTCGTAGCCGTGGCAGGTGGTCCGGCGGCAACTGGTTGAGGTAGTCGCGCAGGCAGTCGAGCAGGGCGTGGGGGCCGTCGTAGCGGCTGACCATCACTTCGTTCCAGCTATTGAGCGTGACCTGGTCCAGGGTCAGCACCAGGTTGTCGCGCACGCCGGCATAACTCAGGGAGTCGGTGCGCTCGGTGGTCATCAGGATATTCAGGTCGCGGTGGTGCTTGAGCGGATCAACGCCAACGTTGATCAGCAGCAACACTTCCTCGGGCACCGCCGAACGCAGCAGGCGCTCTTCATCAACGCTGGCCAGGGGCAGGGCGACGGTCTGTTGCAAGCTGCCCAGCAGGTTGAACAACTCGAACTCAGTCATGTCGCTGGTGCCGGGGTGCAAGGCCAGGCGGGTGCTGCTGTCGATCACGCCGTTGCGGTGGCACCAGGTGAGCATCTCCAACAGGTCACGGCTGCGCTTGATCGGCGCGAAGTGTTCCCATTCCAGTGCAGTGAGGTTGCCGTTGTACAAACCCCAGTGGTGCTGACCGGGCTCCTTGCGGTTGGGCGATTGCACCAGGGTCAAGGTGTCTTCGGCCAAGTCCGGGGCGATGCCGGGGTTTATGAACTCGACTTTGCCGGCCTTGCGTTCAAAGGCGGCGTACAGGCGCCTGCCCAGCACATTGAGGTCACGCTTGTTGATCAGGCTGACGGTCTGCTCGGTGCGGGCGAACTGGGTCAGGAAGCGGTAGCTGTAATTCAGTTCGTTGACCAAGGCGCGACGCTCGGAGGCGACTTGGCGCACTTTCCACTGGCTGCGGCTGTCCAGCAGCGCCAGTTGGCGTTGGTCCCAGTCCCACTCATGTGCCAGGCGTTCGAGCAGCAAGCGCTGCCAACTGGTGCTACGTTGACCGGCGGTGAGCTTGCAGTTGACCTTCAGGTACAGCGCACGCCGCACCAGTTCCAGGCGCTCGGGCTCGTTTCGGGCCTTGAGGTATTCCTCGATGCGGCGGTACACCACGATGTACGGGTCCAGCTCGTCCAGGTCCATCTGGTTGGCGAACACCGCCCGCTTGAAGCGCAGGCTCAGGCACTGCACGTTAGGGTGTTCGCTGGCGTAGACCTCGATCAGCAGCAGTTTGAGCACCGATTTGTAGGGTGACTCGATGCCTTTGAACAATTGCCACAGCCCGGCACCGATGAATTCACCTGGGGGAATCCGTGCCAGATGGCCAAGATCGAGGGTTTCATCGGCGCGGATAAAGCGCTTGGAAATCAGCGTGTGGGTGAACTCGGCGTAGCGGGGTTCTTCATACACCGGCACCAGCCACCAGATTGGCGTACGCCCGGCCAGCCAGATGGCGGTGCGGTAGAACTCGTCCAGCAGCAGGTAATGCTGGGTGGTGCCGCAGTCTTCCGAGCTGAGCTGGGTGTCGCGCTCGCCGAGCACAAAGCGTGTCGGCTCGATCAGGAAAAAGTGGGCCTCTGCGCCCATGGTCAGCGCCCAGGCTTCCAACAGTTGGCATTTCTTGCGCAGTTCAGCCAGTTCATTTTCGCTGAGGTCCGCCGCGTGGCAGACCCACACGTCCATATCGCTCTGGTCGGCCTGGGCCAGGGTGCCGAGGCTGCCCATCAAAAACAGTCCGTGAATCGGACGTGGCGGGTTGCCGTGACGTGGTTTGTAGGAGAACGAACGGGTGAGGCGCTGGGCTTCTGTCAGGGCTTGGGTGTCGGGCTCAAAGTTGGATAATCCGGCCGGCGTACTGCCCGACACATAGCCCGGCAGCAGTGGATGGTTGACGTGGAAAAACAGCGGCAATAGGGTCAACACGCTTTGCTGGCGTGGGGTCAGTCCCTCGATGGCGCGCGCCATGCGGCCTTCGTTGAGGGCCATGAACCGCGCGCGCAGTTGGGCCAGCACCTTGCGGTCGATGCCTTCGTCCAGGTCGGGGCGGATTTCATGGGTGCGGGTCATGTCGAAGTCGGTGGCTCGCAGAGCCCGACGTGGGCGGCCATGTAGGAGTTTACAGCCAGTAGCGTAGGAGGTTTAGCGGGAAATGGTTTTTGACGTCAGAATTTTCGCACTTGCGCAGCAACACCCGCGGAATCCGCAAGTGGCGGACTCCATGGGCGTATCAGGTATCAGGCGGCTTCTTTGGCGGTGACGGTGGTCAGGATGGTCAGCAGGGTTTTGGCTTGTTCTGCGGCATCCCGGCCAAGTGGGGTCAGGTAGCCCCCGTCTTTCTGATCGATCAGTCCTTTCTCGAACAGGCGCTTGGCAGCGGCGATGGCAGTAGGGGCAGCGGTCTGATGGACTTTCAGACCTTCCTGGGTGCTATCCAGGCTGAAGAGTACAAGGATTTCCAGTTCGGCAACCAACTCAGGGGTAAACGACATAAGGACTCCAGACTTTCTAAGAATTTATTAGAGGCTAGCAGGCCATAAGGTGAACGCACTTTGCCGAACTGTCCAGTGTGTTGCTGCGTGTTGGATTTATTGCTTTTCGGGCGGCAATTCCGGCAGTGCACGCAGTGCAGTTTCATACCATTCGGTATTGAAAGCACGGTCCTCTTCCAGTAGCGCATCTATCTCGACAGCGAGCACGTGGGCCATCAGTTGCAGGATTTCTTCACGCTCATAACCCACCAGGGTCAGCTTGTTGAAAGTTGCCTTGGCGGCGGGTGGGTTTTCGCTCTCGATCTGGTTTTCGATTGCTTCGATCAGGGTGGTTTCAGTGAATTCTTCTTCGTCGTTGTCGATATCGGTCGGCTCGCTCATGGCAGGCTCCTCTGGGAAAGGGCGCCAGTCTACCCCCATTCAAGCCGGTGATGCTGCTGGCAAGGCCCGGCACGGGGAGCTATAACGCATGCAGCCAACCCCATTCCCGGCTCGGAGGCAACCGCAATGCTCAAACTCTACGGATTCTCGGTCAGCAACTACTACAACATGGTCAAGCTGGCGCTGTTAGAGAAAGAGCTAGCTTTCGAAGAGGTGCCTTTTTATGCCGGACAAACCCCCGAAGCCCTGGCAGTCAGCCCACGTGGCAAAGTGCCGGTGCTGGGCGTTAAACAGGGTTTTATCAACGATACCAGTGTGATTCTCGAATACATCGAGCACACCCAGGAAGGGCCTGCACTGCTGCCGGCCGAGCCGTTCCAGCGTGCACAGGTGCTGGCGCTATGCCGGGAAATCGAGTTGTACATCGAACTGCCCGCGCGGGCGTGTTTTGCCGAGGCGTTTTTTGGTATGCCGGTGCCGGAGGCGATCAAGGAGAAGTCCAAGGCCGAATTGCTGTTGGGCTTGAGTGCGCTGGGCAGGCACGGCAAGTTCGCGCCGTTTGTGGCAGGGGAGCGTTTCACGATTGCGGATTTGTATTTCATGTACAGCGTGAACCTCGCCTGTGCGGTGGGCGAGAAGCTGTTTGGAATGGATTTGCTGGCAGAGATGCCGGCGGCCAAGGCGTTGCTGGAAAGGTTGCATGCCATGCCCAACGCTCAGAAAGTGGCAGCGGACAGGGAGGCCGCAATGCCGGCGTTTATGGCGATGATCGCTGCCAAAAAATAGACCTTTGGCGTCTGGCAGGACGCTATCGCGGGCAAGCCCGGCTCCCACCTTGGAATGCGATTTCCTGTGGGAGCTGGCTTGCCTGCGATGCTTTTATCGGCTGGCGAGGAGGGCCTGGCCGCGCACGACAGCTGCCTTCACCTGCGCCGGCGCAGTACCGCCGATGTGATTACGGGCATTCACCGAGCCTTCCAGGGTCAGCACGGCAAACACATCCTGTTCGATCTGGTCGCTGAACGTGCGCAGTTCTTCCAGGCTCATTTCCGCCAGGTCCTTGCCGGTGTCCACGCCATATTTCACGGCGTGGCCGACGATTTCGTGGCAGTCGCGGAACGGCAGGCCACGGCGCACCAGGTAGTCCGCCAGGTCGGTCGCGGTGGAGAACCCGCGCAGTGCCGCTTCACGCATGATCGCGTGCTTGGGCTTGATCGCCGGGATCATGTCGGCAAACGCGCGCAGCGAGTCACGCAGGGTGTCGGCGGCGTCGAACAGCGGTTCTTTGTCTTCCTGGTTGTCCTTGTTGTAGGCCAGGGGTTGGCCTTTCATCAGGGTCAGCAGGCCCATCAGCGCGCCGAATACACGGCCGCTTTTGCCACGTACCAGTTCTGGCACGTCGGGGTTTTTCTTTTGCGGCATGATCGAGCTGCCGGTGCAGAAGCGGTCCGGCAGGTCGATGAACTGGAACTGCGCGCTGGTCCACAGCACCAGCTCTTCCGAGAAGCGCGACAGGTGCATCATCGCGATGCTGGCCGCGGCGCAGAATTCAATGGCGAAGTCACGGTCTGACACACCATCCAACGAGTTGCCACCGACGGCATCGAAGCCCAGCAGCTGCGCGGTGTATTCGCGGTCGATCGGGTAGGTGGTGCCAGCCAGCGCGGCGCTGCCCAAGGGCATGCGGTTGGCGCGCTTGCGGCAATCCACCAGGCGCTCGTAGTCGCGGCTGAGCATTTCGAACCAGGCCAGCAGGTGGTGGCCAAAGGTCACAGGCTGGGCGGTCTGCAGGTGAGTGAAGCCCGGCATGATGGTGTCTGATTCGCGCTCGGCCTGTTCCAGCAAACCTTTCTGCAGGCGGGTGATTTCGGACAGGATCAGGTCGATTTCATCACGCAGCCACAGGCGAATATCGGTGGCCACCTGGTCGTTACGGCTGCGCCCGGTATGCAGCTTCTTACCGGTCACACCGATGCGGTCGGTGAGGCGCGCCTCGATATTCATGTGCACGTCTTCCAAGTCGACGCGCCAGTCGAACGTGCCAGCTTCGATCTCACCACGAATGGTGGTCAGGCCGTCGATGATGCTGTCGCGCTCGGCGTCGGTCAGCACGCCGACCTTGGCCAGCATCGTCGCGTGGGCGATGGAGCCCATGATGTCGTGGCGGTACAGGCGCTGGTCGAAGGTGACGGAGGCGGTGAAGCGGGCGACGAAGGCGTCGACGGGTTCACTGAAGCGGCCGCCCCAGGACTGGTTGGTCTTGTCGGTGCTCATGGATTCGCTCGTGATCTGCTTAATAAAGAGGCATGGAGTTGTGCCGGCGATGATAACAGGGTTGCCCGTGGAGGCGGGGCTGCGGGTCGTCGGCATTTTTATTTATGCAAACGATGGCTAAGTGCCTTGCCGCCGACCGCGTCCGGGACGAGACTGGGTACAGGGGCTTATTGAAACGATATTTGTCGATTCAGCAATGTCGTCTCAGCGAGCGTCTACAGTTGGACTGATAGTGTGTGAATGCACCAAAGTCGGGTGATGCGGTCATAGCCCAGACTATCCATTAGAAAGGGGGGGTATTCGATTGTGTATCAGCAAACCCTACGACGATGCCCGAAGGCAGCAGGTCTTGGGCGCTATTGAACAGGTCCGGGTAAATATGGGTGCCACTCTCAGGGCACTTTTTGCCGCTCGCGCTAGTCTTAGCGTGGATCGCTGTGACGCAAGTCACCGCACCTGTCTACGCTATCCTTGTGCGAGACTCACGCAGGAATCCAGCGCAATATGAATGTCCTGATCGTTGATGACGAACCCCAAGCCCGCGAGCGACTGAGCCGTCTGGTCAGTGAACTCGAGGGTTATGCAGTATTAGAGCCGAGCGCCACCACGGGCGAAGAGGCGTTGACGCTGATCGACAGCCTCAAGCCTGACGTGGTGTTGCTCGATATCCGTATGCCGGGCCTTGACGGCCTGCAAGTTGCCGCCCGACTGAGCGAGCGAGAGTCCCCACCGGCCGTAGTGTTCTGTGCAACGGGCGAAGAGTTTTCTGCGCAGACGCTGGAAGACAGCGGAGTCAGCTTTCTCATCAAACCGGTGGCGGGCGAAGCATTGCTCAAGGCCCTGAAAAAGGCCGAGCGCCCAACCCGCATACAGCTCGCCGCGCTCACTCAGCCAGCCGCTCAAAGTGGTAATGGGCCACGCAGCCATATCAGTGCCCGTACACGCAAAGGCATTGAACTGATCCCTCTAGGCGAGGTGGTCTATTTTATTGCCGATCACAAGTATGTGACCTTGCGCCACCAAGGCGGCGAAGTGTTGCTTGATGAGCCGCTCAAGGCGCTTGAGGATGAGTTCGGCGACCGCTTCGTGCGTATCCACCGCAACGCGCTGGTGGCCCGCGAGCGAATTGAACGCCTGCAACGCACGCCCCTGGGTCATTTTCAGCTATTCCTGAAAGGCCTTAACGGCGATGCGTTGATCGTCAGCCGAAGGCATGTTGCCGGCGTGCGCAAGATGATGCAGCAGCTTTAGCCCAGCGTCTGTGGCGAGGCCTGCATTCCTTATCCCGGTGCGTCGCGGCCAGGGAGGCCCCGCACTTGCTGATTCAAATCAAAGCGTATTTCCCTGAGCTGTTATTATCCGTCATATCTTTTCAGTACGGATTGATCCATGTCCTCTCGCGAAATCCGCATCGCCACCCGTAAAAGCGCCCTGGCCTTGTGGCAGGCCGAATACGTCAAAGCACGCCTGGAGCTGGCCCACCCTGGCCTCAAGGTGTCCCTGGTGCCTATGGTCAGTCGTGGCGATAAGCTGCTCGACTCGCCTCTGTCGAAGATCGGCGGCAAGGGTTTGTTCGTCAAGGAACTGGAAACAGCGCTGCTGGAGAACGAAGCCGACATCGCCGTGCATTCGATGAAAGACGTGCCCATGGACTTCCCTGAAGGCCTGGGTTTGTTTTGCATCTGCGAACGCGAAGACCCGCGCGATGCTTTCGTTTCCAACACTTACGCGTCCCTGGAAGCATTGCCCCTGGGCAGCATCGTCGGCACTTCGAGCCTGCGCCGCCAGGCACAGCTGCTGACCCGCCGCCCGGACCTGCAGATCCGCTTTCTGCGTGGCAACGTCAACACCCGCCTGGCGAAGCTGGACGCCGGCGAATATGACGCGATCATCCTCGCAGCGGCGGGCCTGATCCGCCTGGGTTTCGAAGACCGTATCACCTCGGCCATCAGCGTCGAGGACAGCCTGCCCGCAGGTGGGCAAGGCGCCGTTGGCATCGAGTGTCGTACCGCCGACAGTGAAATCCACGCCCTGCTCAAACCCCTGGATCACCACGACACCGAAGTGCGCGTCACGGCCGAGCGTGCCCTGAACAAGCACCTCAACGGTGGCTGCCAGGTGCCAATCGCCTGCTACGCCGTGCTCGAAGGTGAAAACCTGTGGTTGCGCGGCCTGGTAGGGGACCCGGAAGGAGGCACCTTGCTGACGGCCGAGGTGCGCGGCCCGCAGCGTGACGCGACGGCACTGGGCATCCAGGTGGCCGAAGAGCTGTTGGACAAAGGCGCCGGTGCCATCCTGCAAAAAATCTACGGCGAGGCCGGTCCGCAGTGACCGAATGGCGTGTGCTGCTGACGCGGCCTGCCGAGGAGTCGTTGGCCCTGGCGGGGACGTTGGCCGGCGCCGGCATTTTCAGCAGCAGCCTACCGTTGTTGGACATCGAGCCGCTTCCCGTTACACCTGAACAGCTGGCAGTCTTGCGCGACCTGGGCCGCTATTGTGCGGTGATTGTCGTCAGTAAGCCCGCCGCGCGCTTGGCCGTGCGACAGCTGGATCGAGCATGGCCGCGACTGCCGTGGTTCAGCGTCGGCGCAGCCACTGCGCAGGTACTGGCCGAACACGGCCTCAACGTTCACTATCCCCCTACTGGCGATGACAGCGAGGCCTTGCTTCAATTGCCTGCGTTGCGCGAGGCTATCGCTCGCCCGGATGCACGCGTGTTAATCCTGCGGGGCGAGGGCGGTCGCGAGCTGCTGGCGGAGCGTTTGCGCGCGAGTGGTGCTAGTGTCGACTATCTGGAATTGTATCGCCGTTTCCTTCCGGCCTACGACGCCGGGGTACTGATGCAACGCATCCAGTTGGAACGCTTGAACGGCCTGGTGGTCAGCAGTGGGCAGGGTTTTTTGCACCTGCACGCCTTGGCCGGAGCCGATTGGCCACAGGTGGCACAGCTGCCGTTGTTCGTGCCGAGCCCGCGAGTCTTCGAGATGGCGCGGGGCGCTGGCGCAGAAAAAGTTGTGGATTGCCGCGGTGCGAGTGCCGCGGCTTTGTTAGTGGCGTTACGCAGCGTTGCCCTATGAGGCATGCCGTAGTCACTCTCTGAAACGCAAAGGACGGATACGTGAGCGAAACAGCCTTGCCTAAAGATGAAGCCCAACCCGCACTTGGTGCGCCGGTTGAGTCACCGGTCACCGCGCCGCGCCGTGGCAATGGCCTGGCAGTCGTCGCCTTGCTGCTCGGCGCCGCCGGTGTTGCCGCCGGCGGTTGGGGGATCTGGCAGGTCCGCGCCCTGCAAGCCAGCAGCCAGCAACAGCTGGGCCAAGTGCAGACCCTCGATGACCAATCCCAGTCCCTCAAGCAGAGCCAGCAACAACTGGCCGCGCGGCTGGCGCAGTTGCCGGGTACGGATGAGCTGGAGGAGCGCCGTCGCCTGGTGGCCCAGTTGCAGGGCGATCAGCAGCGCCTGAGCCAGCGCCTTGAGACCGTGTTGGGATCCAGCCGCAAGGACTGGCGTTTGGCCGAGGCTGAACACTTGATTCGCCTGGCGAGCCTGCGTCTGTCTGCCTTGCAAGATATCAATAGCGCCCAGGCGCTGGTGCAGGGCGCCGACGAGATTCTTCGCGAGCAAAGCGATCCAGGTTCCTACGCCGCCCGTGAGCAGTTGGCCAAGAGCCTTGCAGCGCTGCGCAGCACCGAGCAGCCGGATCGCACTGGGCTGTACCTGCAATTGGCGGCCTTGCGTGACCAAGTCGTGCAGCTGGCTGCGATTGCGCCGGAATATCAACTGACCGAGCCTGCTTCCGACGGGCGTCCGACCACGGATACGGACAGCCGTTGGCGCCAATGGTGGGAGCAGATTTCCCGTTATTTCCGCATCGACTTCAATCCGGATGACAACATTCGCCCACTGCTGGCCGGCCAAGGCCTGAACCAGGTGCGCCTGGCGTTGAGCCTGGCCCTGGAGCAGGCGCAATGGGCGGCGCTCAACGGGGAGTCGGCTGTGTACAGCCGCTCCCTCGGCGAGGCGCGTAGCGTGTTGCAGGATAACTTTAACCAGGACAACCCGCAGAGCAAGGCGATGCTCGCGCGTATCGCCGAACTTGAGCCCAAGGCGGTGTCGGTGGTGACGCCGGACCTGGCCGCGAGCCTGGCTGCTGTGCAGGCGTATCTTGAGCGTCGTCATCTGTCTGCTGACGAAGCAAAGGCAGCGGCCACACCGGCGGCTACGTCGGCGAAGCAGGAGTAGAGCCGATGAAACGTTTCTATGTGATCCTGGTGCTGGCGATTGCAATCGCGCTGGCGCTGGCTGTGGGCATTTCGAAACACACCGGCTATGTGTTGATTACTTACCCTCATGTGCTGCACTACGAGTCGAGCTTGTGGGCGACGGTGGTGGCGGTGTTTGCCATTGGTTTGGTGATCTACCTGATCCGTGTGCTCTTGAGCCTGGTCACCACCTCCGGTGGCGTGGTCAACCCGTGGTCGCGGCGTAACCGCAGCCGCCGCGTGCAGATCGCCATCGAGCAAGGCCAGATGGACCTCGCCGAGGGCCGCTGGGCCAGTGCCGAGCGCCACCTGCATCGCGCCGCCGAAGCCGAGCGCCAGCCATTGCTGTACTACCTCGGCGCCGCGCGCGCTGCGAATGAGCAGGGTCGTTATGAAGAGTCCGACGGCTTGCTGGAGAGAGCGCTGGAGCGTCAGCCCCAGGCCGAGCTGGCAGTTGCCTTAAGCCATGCGCAACTGCAACTGGACCGCGGCGATACCGACGGTGCACTCACCACCTTGCAGGCGATGCACGAGCGTCACCCGCATAACGGCCAGGTCTTGCGTCAATTGCAGCGCCTGCATCAGCAGCGGGGCGATTGGTCGTCGGTGATCCGCCTGTTGCCGGAGCTGCGCAAGGATAAAGTCCTGCCTGCCAGCGAACTGGCTGAGCTTGAACGCCGTGCCTGGGGTGAGAACCTGAGCCTGGCTGCCCAGCGAGAAGAGCAGGGCGAAGCCGGTTTGCAGTCCCTTGAGCGGGCCTGGCAGCAACTCACTTCAGCCCAGCGCCAAGAGCCGCAACTGGTTCTGGCTTACGCCGAGCAACTGCGCCAATTGGGCGCCGATGCCAAGGCCGAGGAAGCGCTGCGTGGCGCCATCAAGCGTGGCTACGACAGCCACCTGATCCGACTATACGGCTTGCTGCGTGGCAGTGATCCAGCTCGGCAGTTGAAGTTTGCCGAGGGCTGGCTCAAGGACCACCCGGGTGATGCCAGCCTGCTGCTGACGTTGGGCCGCCTGTGCCTGCAAAACAGCCTGTGGGGCAAGGCGCGGGATTATCTGGAGAGCAGCCTTCAAGTGCAGCGTAATCCCGAGGCCTGTGCCGAGCTCGCTCGCTTGTTGGCCCAACTGGGTGACACCGAGCGTAGTAACCAGCTGTTTCAAGAGGGACTTGGACTGCTGGATAACCGTTTACTGGCGTCTCCGCTACCTGTCCCTGCTCGGGTTTGAAGTAGGACAGTTGGCAAGGGTTGGCTCAGACGTATCTGACAGCCAACCTTTCGTTAGCTCGAAAAGACTGGCGGGCAAGCGTTCGGCGGCAAAGTCCGACGCTCGATTGCCCAAGGTCTTCCATCTTCTGACGGAAAGTCCTTACCTTCTCGCGGAATCGTCTGCTCTGGCATGTATTGAAAGCGGTCAGGGCTTTCCTCTACCGTAGCGACCTATCTTTCGCGATGCGGATAAAGCATGTCTTTGGCCCCTTCACGCTCCTTGTTTTTCCTCGCGTTCCTGGCGGGTACGCTGACGTTGGGTGCGTCCTTTTACCTCGAGTTCGGTGTCTCGTTGCGTCCGTGTTTCCTATGCCAGATGCAAAGGGGGTTCCTGGCCGCTTTCACATTGATCAACCTGGTCGCCGCCCTCCATAACCCCAAGCGTTCCGTTATCTGCCTGTATGGGCTGGCAAGCATGGGCTGTGCCTTGCTCGGCGCCCTTACCGCCGTGCGCCAGGTGCTGCTGCAAAATGGCGCGCCGGATGAGGCTGCCGATTGCTGGCCCAGCCTGCACTACATGATCGAAAACCTATCGTTTTGGCAGGCCCTGCAGTTGACGTTCAAAGGCACTGTCGACTGCGTGGAAACCAACTGGACGCTGTTTGATTTGAGCCTTCCCGAGTGGAGCCTGCTGTTCTTCATCGGGATGTTGATCCTGGGCATCATGCAGTTCTCACGGCTGTTTTTGAGCCAGTGTTCGCGCCCGGCGAGGCGCTGAAAGCCCGTCGCAGTTTGGAGAGCGGGATTAAACACTTGTATGAACTTTCTGTCCTGCGTACCTTGAAGCCATAGTCATGCGGGCATAATCTGGCCCGCACGTGTTATTGAAACCGTTTGTCAGATGTGGCCTTGTCCGGCGCCGCTTTATCCTTGAAGTGTTGCGCGGGCACCAGGCGGCAGCGCCCCTATAGGGAAGAGAGATCATCATGCTGGAAAGTTGTCAGAATGCTCAGGAACGCTGGGGTGGGGTGCACAAGCTGATCGACAATTGGCTGAAGGCGCGTCACGAACTGGTTCTGTCCTTTGATGCGCTGGGCGCCAAGCCCGAGGCACTGGCTGAGAACCGTGAGCCGTTGCAGGACTTCTGCGCGGTATTGGTGGACTACTTGTCGGCTGGCCATTTTGGTGTCTTCGATCAACTGACCAAGGAGGCTGAAGCCTTCGATGATCAGCGTGGCCTGGACCTGGCTGAGACCATTTACCCGCGCATCGATGTCATCACCGAGAAGCTGCTGGCATTTACCGACCTGTGTGATGCCGGAAACTGTGTTGCTGAAAAATTCAAAGAGTTGGGCGCGTTGCTGCACGAGCGATTCGAGTTGGAAGATTGCCTGATCGAAGTGCTGCACAACGCTCACAAAGAAGAGCCTGCTACCCAGGCCTGACCCTCGACAGCGGTACGAAAGACGGTGCGCATGGCGCGCCGTTTTTTATGGGGTCAAGGACGGGTACCGAGCAACTCGATCTCGAATACCAGCGGTGTATAAGGCGGGATCAACTCGCCGGCACCGTCGGCGCCATAAGCCTGGGCCGATGGAATCACCAATCGCCATTTCGCACCCACGGGCATTTGTTGCAACGCGCTGCTCCAGCCGCTGATCACACTGTCCAGACGAAACCATTGAGGTTGCGTGCTCTGGTCGAACACTGTCCCATCGGGTAATCGCCCCACGTATTTCACTTCAACCTGGTCGCTGGCCTTGGGCTTTCCACCCGTGCCGGGAGTGAGTTCGGTGAGCAGGATTCCATCCGCCAATTCGCGCACGCCTTTTACGGCTTTTTCTTTGCTCAAAAATTGTTGTTCGGCCGCCAGGGCTTTTTCGCTTTGAGGTCCCTGTGCTTCGGCTGCATTTTGTGCTTCGTGCTGGGCAAGAATCTGTTCGATACGTGCGTTGTCCAGCGCCAGCGGCTTGCCTTGATAGGCTTGCTTTAGGCCGTCGATCAACGCCTGGATCTGCAGGTCAGGGACCTCCCGGCGCAGGCGTTCACCGAGGCTTGCGCCCAGGCTGTAGGCGAGGTCATGCTGATTTTTGTCAGTGGTTTTGGACGGTGATTGCTCGCTCGCATTGGCCACCGAAATCGCCAGGCCAAGCACAAGAAAAAGGTAACGCGACATGGGTGGTCTCCCGCCGAAAGTGCGACGGATTATGCCAGTGTGAGAGGGTAAAAAGTGCCGCGTACTTTCGTTATAACGATAAGAATTTTCGTACGGTGCAACGCAAGTCAAACGATACTGTCAACATGCCCTAGCGGCGGTAAGAGCAGAGGGCTAGTATGAGCCGCACCCAAGTCAGCCAGGAGGTAAACCATGTCGGCCAAACAGAAGCCTGTTAATACCCCGTTGCATTTACTCCAACAACTCTCGGGCAGTTTGCTCGAGCATCTGGAAAGCGCTTGTTCCCAAGCCTTGGCCGATGCAGAAAAACTGCTCGCCAAGCTGGAAAAACAACGCGGTAAAGCGCAAGAAAAGCTGCACAAATCCCGCACCAAACTGCAAGATGCCGCCACTGCCGGCAAGGCCAAGGCTCAAGCCAAAGCCAAAGACGCTGTCAAAGAACTTGAGGACCTGCTCGACGCCCTCAAGGATCGCCAAGCTGAAACCCGCACCTACATTTCCCAACTCAAAAAAGATGCCCAGGAAAGCCTGAAACTGGCCCAGGGCGTTGGTCGTGTGAAGGAAGCTGTAGCTAAGGCGTTGGGCGCCCGTACGCCTGCAAAAGCTGTTGCAGTAAGCGCGGCGAAGAAGCCTGCAAGCAAAGCTGCTGCCGCCAAGGCACCTGCTAAAGCAGCCGCGAAGCCAGCTGCCAAAACCGCTGCTGCTAAACCGGCCGCCAAGCCAGCTGCTAAAACTGCTGCTGCAAAGCCAGCCGCGAAGCCAGCTGCTAAAACCGCTGCTGCAAAGCCAGCCGCGAAGCCAGCTGCTAAAACTGCTGCTGCAAAGCCAGCCGCGAAGCCAGCTGCTAAAACTGCTGCTGCAAAGCCAGCCGCGAAGCCAGCTGCTAAAACCGCTGCTGCAAAGCCAGCCGCGAAGCCAGTTGCTAAAACCGCTGCTGCAAAGCCGGCCGCGAAGCCAGCTGCTAAAACCGCTGCTGCAAAACCAGCCGCCAAGCCAGTTGCCAAAACCGCTGCTGCAAAACCAGCCGCCAAGCCAGTTGCCAAAACCGCTGCTGCAAAACCAGCCGCCAAGCCAGCTGCTAAAACGGCTGCTGCAAAACCGGCCGCGAAGCCAGCTGCTAAAACCGCTGCTGCAAAACCAGCCGCGAAGCCAGCCGCCAAACCTGCTGCTGCAAAACCAGCCGCTAAGCCAACTGCCAAACCTGCTGCCAAGCCAGCCGTTGCCAAACCAGCTGCCGCAAAACCAGCACCGGCCAAGCCAGCAACATCTGCTGCTGCCCCGGCAGCGTCGAGCGCTCCAACTGCACCGGCCACCAACACGCCTGCCCCGGTAGCGCCAAGCACCACCCCAACCAGCGCTTCCTAAGTGCTGGTGACCACGACGCGCAGCTGCTGCAGCGCGTCGTGGTCAAGGTTGGCGGCATCCTCGGCCGCCAGTCCTTCCAGCCACTGTTGATGACCCATCGCCTCATCCGTCGGCCACATTCGCGCCAGCGTTTCCAGGCGCGCGAGCAATTGTCGTTCGGCCTCCAGCTCCAGGGCTTTGACCCGTTCACGTAACCCCGCCAAATCCTCGTCCTGCTGCGCCATCGCACGCCATTGCATGCGCACCCGTCGTAACGGCTCAATCACGTGCGCCTGCCAAGGTTCGGCGATCTGTTTCAGCGCCTGGATGCGTTCGGCCGTCACGGCCACAGCGCGCTGTTCCAGCCACGCGCCACAGAGCAATAGGCACACATCCGCCCCTTGCTCCTGTAAACGCAGGCAAGCAGCTTCGACGCCCGGGCGGGCGTAAGTCGAGAGGGCAAAGCTCCATAGGTCAGCGCACATATTCACACCCAAGCCAGCGGGCAACGAAGCTGGTAGACTCCGCCGCCATTATGATCCGACTTCAAAGCCTAACATTACAGCGTGGCCCGCAACGTCTTCTCGAAGACGCCGAGCTGACCCTGCACGCCGGTCACAAAGCCGGCTTGATCGGTGCCAATGGCGCCGGCAAATCCACGTTGTTCGCCCTGTTGCTGGGCGAGCTGACCCCGGATTCCGGGGACTGCTTGCTGCCGGCCGACTGGCGCATCGCCCACATGCGCCAGGAGATCGACACCCTGGACCGCATCGCGATCGACTACGTGCTCGATGGCGACCTGCGCCTGCGCCAGGTGCAACACGACCTCGCCGAGGCCGAGAAAGCCCAGGACGGCGCCGCCCAGGCGCGCCTGCACTCGGAACTCGACAGTGCCGACGGCTACACCGCCGACGCCCGCGCCCGCAAAATGCTCGCCGGCCTTGGTTTCACCAACGAACAGATGGACCGCCCGGTCGCTGACTTCTCCGGTGGCTGGCGCATGCGCCTGAACCTGGCCCAGGCGCTGATGTGCCCCTCGGACCTGTTGCTGCTCGATGAACCGACCAACCACTTGGACCTTGATGCGATCTTGTGGCTGGAAGACTTCCTCAAGAATTACCAGGGCACGTTGCTGCTGATTTCCCACGACCGCGATTTCCTCGACGCCGTGGTCGACAACATCGCCCACGTCGAACAGAAGAAAATCACCCTGTACCGTGGCGGCTATACCGCATTCGAGCGCGCCCGCGCCGAACGCCTAGCCCAGCAACAACAGGCGTTCGAGAAGCAGCAGGCGCAGCGTGCGCACATGGAAAGCTACATCGCCCGGTTCAAGGCCCAGGCCACCAAGGCCCGCCAGGCCCAGAGCCGGATCAAGGCCCTGGAGCGCATGGAAGAGCTGTCGGCGGCCCATGTCGATTCGCCGTTCGACTTTGTGTTCCGCGAGTCGGTGAAGATATCCAGCCCGTTGCTGGATCTTTCAGATGCTCGCCTGGGTTATGGCGACAAAACCATCCTGGAAAAAGTGAAGCTGCAGCTCACGCCAGGTGCGCGCATCGGTTTGCTCGGCCCTAACGGTGCGGGCAAGTCGACGCTGATCAAGAACCTCTCGGGTGAGCTTGAGCCCCTGGCCGGTCGCTTGACCCGTGGCGAGAACACGGTGGTGGGCTACTTCGCCCAGCATCAGCTGGATTCCCTGGACTCCAAAGCCAGCCCGTTGCTGCACTTGCAGCGTCTGGCGCCGACCGAGCGCGAACAGACCCTGCGCGACTTCCTGGGTGGTTTCGACTTCCGGGGTGCGCGCATCGACGAGCCGGTGCTGAATTTTTCCGGCGGCGAAAAAGCCCGACTGGCCCTGGCGTTGATCGCCTGGGATCGTCCGAACCTGCTGCTGCTCGACGAACCGACCAACCACCTGGACCTGGAAATGCGCCTGGCGCTGACCATGGCCCTGCAGGAGTTCAGCGGTGCGGTACTGGTGGTGTCTCACGATCGTCACTTGCTCAAGAGCACCACCGACAACTTCCTGCTGGTGGCCGATGGCAAAGTCGAAGAGTTTGACGGCGACCTGGATGATTACGCGCGCTGGCTGACGGATTACCGCCTGCGCAACGCGCCGGTCAGCAATACGCCCGTCAACCCGGACAAGACCGACAAGAAAGCCCAGCGTCAGGCCGCCGCTGCACTGCGTCAGCAGTTGGCGCCGCACAAGCGTGAAGCCGACAAGCTGGAAGCCGAGCTGGGCAAGGTGCACGAGCGTCTGGCCAAGATCGAAACCAGCCTGGGCGACAGCGCCGTTTACGAGGCCGCCCGCAAGGACGAGCTGCGTGACCTGCTGGCTGAACAGGCCAAACTCAAGGTGCGCGAAGGGCAGTTGGAGGAAACCTGGATGGAAGCTCTCGAGCTGCTGGAAACCCTGCAAGCGGAGCTGGAGGCGCTGTCCTGATGGAAGCGTTGCATCTGCCGTTACCGGCGCAATGGGTCGAGCCCGTATGGGTCGGCGTGCAAATCCTGCTGATCCTGCTGGCCGGCTACCTGGCCCAGCGTTTTGTGGCCAAAGGCCTGACTCGCCTGGGTGAGCGCTACCCGTTCCCCCCGCAACTGCTGATGCCGCTGCGCGGTGGTTTGCGCTGGTTGATCATGGGCAGTGCGCTGATCTTTGTGCTGGGCCGCCTGGGTGTCTCTGCCACCGTATTGTGGACGGCGCTTTCCGGGTTTGTCGCGGTCGCCGCCGTGGCGTTCTTTGCCATGTGGTCGGTGCTGTCCAACCTGCTGTGCGCCATTCTGATCTTCACCGTCGGGCCGTTTCGCCTGGGTGATATTGTCGAGCTGGTGGATACCGTCGACAAACCGGGCGTGAAGGGCCGGGTCGTGGCGATCAATCTGCTCTACACCACACTGGTTGAAGTGGCGGAAGCCGGCACCGACAGCGCGATGGTGCAAGTGCCCAACAGCCTGTTCTTCCAGCGCTCGGTGCGCCGTTGGCCGGGTACCCACGTGTTTCCGGGCGACCGCTAGCGTTCACATCTTGTAAAAATCTATAGCCATCCGTTGGTCGGCGGAGTTAGCTTAAGGCACAACAGCTAACTCCCCCCTGAGGTGTGTAATGGCACTCGACACGTGGCTGGCCTTTTTCCTGGCCAGTTGGATCATCTCCCTTTCCCCTGGCGCTGGCGCCATCGCCTCGATGTCCAGCGGCCTGCAATACGGTTTCCTGCGCGGTTACTGGAACGCCATTGGCCTGCAACTGGGCCTGGCGATGCAGATTGCCGTCGTTGCTTGCGGCCTGGGTGCCATTCTGGCGACGTCGTCCACGGCCTTCTATGTGATCAAATGGTTTGGCGTGGCGTACCTGGTGTACCTGGCCATCAAGCAATGGCGCGCGTTGCCCATGGACATGACCGACGACGCGGCCGTGCGCCCGATCGGCAAACCGATGGCGATGATGTTCCGAGGCTTTCTGGTCAATGCCAGCAACCCTAAGGCCCTGGTGTTCATGCTGGCGGTGCTGCCGCAGTTTGTGAACCCACAAGCGCCGTTGCTGATCCAGTACCTGATCCTGGGTGCGACGATGATTTGCGTCGATATGGTGGTGATGGCGGGGTATACGGGGCTGGCGTCGAAAGTGTTGCGTTTGTTGCGCACGCCTAAGCAGCAGAAGCGTATGAACCGTACGTTTGCCGGGTTGTTTGTGGGCGCTGCGGGCTTTCTGGCCAGTCTGCATCGCGCAACGGCTTGAACTGAAGAAACCAGATCAAAAATGTGGGAGCTGGCTT